>NZ_JAUHHB010000002.1:157761-956108 GCF_030410475.1 Arthrobacter sp. YD2 | reverse complement strand
CTAAGACCCACAGCGCCGATGGTACTGCATCCGGGAGGATGTGGGAGAGTAGGTCACCGCCGGACAAATTGTGAAGGGTGAGGCCCGTACCAGTGTTGGTACGGGCCTCACCTGTTTAACCCGCCACGAGGGATGCCGGCACAGGTCACCGTATCTGCGGTCCTGGTGCTGAGTATCACCTCGATTGGGTACGCAGCGAGGGCCGGCGAATCGGTGTCGGACGGTGCACTGGACTAGAATTACCCTGAGGCGTTAAGCGTCTCCCTAAACTTTTACATCTCCATTACAGGTACATAGTGACGAGCGACTGCAGTAAATTCCGTTGGTCGGCTCACGACGAGAGGAACTAGCCAGCATGTCAGAGCAGAACAACAGGGACCAGAACCGAAGCGGCGCTCCGCGCCGGGACGCCCAGGGCCGCCCCGCCACCAATGACCGTAATGCCCCTAAGCGCTGGGAAGACCGGAAGCCCACTGGCGGCGGTCAGCGCTCCGGTTCCAATGAGCGTAAGCCGTTCTCGCGTGATGACCGTCCTGCTCGTGATGGTGAGCGTAAGCCGTTCAGCCGCGATGATCGCCCGCAGCGGGATAGCCGCCCGCAGCGTGATGGTGAGCGTCGCTCCTTCGGCGACCGCGGTGCATCCGCTGGCGGCCGTAAGCCGTTCTCCCGCGATGACCGCCCTGCTCGTGATGGCGAGCGTAAGCCTTTCAACCGTGACGAGCGTAAGCCGTTCAGCCGTGATGATCGTCCGCAGCGTGATGGTGAGCGTCGCTCCTTCGGTGACCGCGGTGCTTCCGCTGGCCGTAAGCCGTTCTCCCGCGATGACCGCCCTGCTCGTGATGGCGAGCGTAAGCCTTTCAACCGTGACGAGCGTAAGCCGTTCTCGCGTGATGACCGTCCTGCTCGTGATGGTGAGCGTAAGCCGTTCAACCGTGACGAGCGTAAGCCGTTCAGCCGTGATGATCGTCCGCAGCGTGATGGTGAGCGTAAGCCTTTCAGCCGTGATGATCGCCCGCAGCGGGATAGTCGTCCGCCGCGTGATGGTGAGCGTCGCTCCTTCGGCGACCGCGGTGCATCCGCTGGCGGCCGTAAACCGTTCAGCCGTGATGATCGTCCGCAGCGTGATGGTGAGCGTAAGCCTTTCAGTCGTGATGATCGCCCGCAGCGGGATAGTCGTCCGCCGCGTGATGGTGAGCGTCGCTCCTTCGGCGACCGCGGTGCATCCGCTGGCGGCCGTAAGCCGTTCAGCCGTGATGACCGTCCGCAGCGCGATGGTGAGCGTAAGCCTTTCAGTCGTGATGATCGCCCCCAGCGGGATAGTCGTCCGCCGCGCGGTGACCGTCCCTCGCAGGGAGCGGGCCGTCCCGCATTTGGCCGGGACGAAGCCCCGGCTGCGCCCCGGCCCCGCAATGCGAAGGACCTGCGCAGCGCCAACCGGCCGGACCGTGAGCGTTCGCCCGAGATCGACGAGGACATCACCGGACAGGAGCTGGACAAGGTAACCCGCGCCCAGCTTCGCAACCTCGAAGAGGTCAACGGCGAATGGGTTGCCAAGCACCTGGTGATGGCCGGACGCCTGATCGACGACGAACCGGAGCTGGCATTCCAGCACGCCCTCGCTGCCAGCCGGCGCGGCGGACGCATGGCCGTTGTCCGCGAGGCCGTGGGCCTGACCGCCTATGCCGCCGAGCACTTCGGTGAGGCCCTCCGCGAGTTCCGTACCTACCGTCGCATCAGCGGTTCCAATGACTACCTGCCCATGATGGCCGACTGCGAACGCGGCCTGGGTCATCCGGAGCGGGCACTGGATCTAGTCCGGTCCGAGGACGCCAAGGATCTGGATACCGCAGGTCAGGTGGACCTGGCCATTGTTGCCTCCGGTGCGCGCATGGACATGGGGCAGTTCGAGGCCGCCGTCAGCGCCCTGGAGATTCCGCAGCTGGACCGTAACCGGGCCTTCTCCTTCAGCCCGCGCCTGTTCCGTGCCTACGCTGATGCACTGGAGCTGGCCGGCCGGAATGAGGAAGCCGAGACCTGGCGTAAGCAGGCACTGCGTGCCGACAGCGCACTGGGTATGGGCGATTTCGCCGAACCCGAGATCTTTGACCTGGCACCGGAGGAAGAACGCAAGGAACGCCGTTCCGAACGCCGCGAGGACCGCTCCGGGGCCTACTTTGCAGCAGATGAGGAGTCCGCGCCCAAGGACAACTCGGTGGTCGAACCGGCAGAGGACGCCGATGCACTGCCAAGCGACGAGCAGGAAGGCCTGCTGACCGAGGACGGCGACGTGGATGAGGACGTCGAGGTTGTGGTGAGCGACTTCAACATGGACGACGACGAGGATGAGGACACCGCACGCGAAGACGCCGACGAGACGGAACAGTCGCGTATCGATGACTGATTCTTCGCTGGTCTCGGGTTATGACGCGGTCTTTTCGGACCTGGACGGGGTGGTCTATGCCGGCCCGCACGCCATCCCGGGTGCCGTAGAGGCACTGGGCAGGGTGGCGGACTCCCCGGTCCGGCTTGCCTACATCACCAACAACGCCTCACGCTCTTCGGAGACCGTGGCGGCCCACCTGCGCGAACTCGGAGCACCGGCTACGGCGGCCAACGTCTTCGGGTCCGCGCAGGCCGGGGCCGAACTGCTTGCTGCCAAGGTGCAGGCCGGTGCCAGCGTCCTGGTGACGGGCAGTGCCACGCTGCGGGCGGCCGTGGAAGCCCAGGGGCTGGTGTGCGTTGACTCAGCCGAGGATGAACCGGATGCCGTCATTCAGGGGTTCGACCCCGGGCTGGGATGGAAGGACCTTGCGGAGGCCGCCTTCGCCGTCGGCAGGGGCGCCGTCTGGGTAGCCACCAATACCGACATGTCCATTCCGCAGGCCCGAGGCATTGCTCCCGGCAACGGCACGCTCGTGGCCGCCGTCGGCGCTGCCACGGGACGCGTACCCTTCGTGGCCGGCAAACCGGAGGCACCGCTGTTTACGACGGCGGCACGTCACCTGGGCGTTGAACGCCCGCTTGTGGTGGGGGACCGGCTGGACACCGACATCCTGGGTGGGACCAACGCCGGCTTTGACACCGCACTGGTGCTGACCGGCGTCGATACGCCCATGACCGCCCTCGCGGCGCGCACGCCGGAACGGCCGGTGTACATCATCGAAAATCTTGCTGCGCTTTTCGTCCCGTACCGGCAGCCGGTATGGGACGGCGAGAGTTACAGCTGCGGAGCCGCCAGCGCCCGGGTGGACGGGTCCGTTGTGGTGATCACCGGAGACTCTTCCGATCTGGACAGCTGGCGCGCTGCGTGCGCGGCGTGGTGGGCGGCCTACCCGGAAGTCGAAGCAGCGGTGGCACCGGAGATCCGCTGGAGTGTCACACCCCGCAGCTAGTCTTGTGCCAGCAGTTCTATCCGTTCTACCGCAGTCGCAGGAGGAAGCCCCATTGTCTGAATCAGCATTGTCTGAATCTGGGTTGTCTGAATCAGCGTTGTCCGAATCAGCCTTGCCGGACTCGATGATGCCTGCAGCATCAGAATCGCGGCCGCAGTCCCCGGTCCCCACCGGCGATACTGATGTGGATTCGCTGCTGGACGAACTCCGGGCCCTGGACGATGCCCCGGTTTCCTCGCACGGCGCAACGTACTCCGCGCTCCATGAGGGGCTGCTGGCAGCATTAAACGCCGAAGGGAACACGCCGCCGCACGCGCCGGCGCCGGGACCAGCGAAGGATGCACGCTAAGCATGCCCAGACTGGATCAGGAACTGGTGACCCGCGGACTGGCGCGGTCGCGGACCCAGGCGGCAAAGCTCATTGCAGCGGGCCGGGTGTTGCGTGCGGGCCAGCCGGCAGGCAAGGCATCAGCGCCGGTGGGGCCGGGAGACCGGCTCGATGTGCTCGATGATGGTTTGCCGGACTATGTCAGCCGTGCCGGACACAAGCTGGCGGGTGCCCTGGCGGCCTTTCCGGCCGTCCGTGCCCAGGGGGCGCGCTGCCTGGATGCGGGTGCCTCCACCGGAGGATTCACTGATGTGCTGCTGCGCTCCGGGGCCGCGCACATCGCGGCCGTGGACGTTGGCCACGGCCAGCTGGTGGAACAGATCCGGACGGATCCGCGGGTCAGCGTCTACGAGGGCATGAACGTGCGCTACCTTTCTCCGGCAGATATCGGGGGTTCCGTGGACCTCACCGTCGCTGATCTGTCCTTTATCTCCCTGACCATGGTGATGGGACCGCTGGCAGCTGCCACCCGCCCCGGCGGCAGCCTGCTGCTGATGGTCAAACCGCAGTTCGAGGTGGGCCGGGAGAACCTGAACCGCACCGGCGTGGTCACGGATCCCGCCAGGCACCGGCAGGCAGTGACCCGTGTGGCGGCCGCTGCCATGGCGGCAGGGCTTCGGATCGGCGGCATAGCGCCCAGTCCGCTGCCCGGCCAGGACGGGAATGTTGAGTTCTTTATGTGGCTGCAGGTTCCGGAACGTGCTGAAGCCGTCCCCGCCGGCCCGGCTGATACAGCCGCGGAGCGGGTGGTGGATGAGGCATTCGCTGGCTTCACCGGGTTTGCGGTGGGGGAGTCTGCCGTAGAAGACTGACGGATGGACGTGCCATAAGACACCGGCAACGAAGAGGATGAAGGCGCAGATGAGCAGACGGATACTGGTTTTGGCCCACACGGGACGGCGGGCCGCCATGACCGCTGCCCAGGAGGCCTGCACCCAGCTGCATTCGTCGGGCCTGATCCCCGTCATGCGCCGCCGGGACCTGGAGGATATCCAGGCCGAATACGGCGTCCTGACCGCCCCCACCGAAATACTCGACGAAGACGTGGCACTGACCGATGTTGACCTGGGCATGGTGCTTGGCGGAGACGGCACCATCCTCCGCGCCGCGGAACTGGTCCGGGGCACCAACGTACCGCTGCTGGGCGTGAACCTGGGCCATGTTGGCTTCCTTGCGGAAAGCGAACGAGCGGACCTGGCCCAGACCGTGCACTGGGTGGTGGAACGGGCCTACACGGTCGAAGAACGCATGACCATTGACGTGAAGGTCTGGCACAGCAACACCCTGATTGCGCATACCTGGGCGCTCAACGAAGCGGCCGTGGAAAAAGCCGACCGGCAGCGCATGCTGGAGGTGGTTATCGAAGTCGATGCCCGCCCGATCAGCTCCTTCGGATGCGACGGCGTGGTGCTGGCAACCCCCACCGGTTCCACGGCTTACGCTTTTTCCGCCGGCGGTCCCGTGGTGTGGCCCGAAGTCGAGGCACTGCTGCTGGCCCCGATCAGCGCGCACGCCCTGTTCGCCAAGCCGCTGGTCGTGGCACCCACCTCCGTGCTTGCCGTGGAAATCCTGACCCGCACGGACGCATCCGGTGTGCTCTGGTGCGACGGCAGGCGCAGCCTGGACCTTCCCCCGGGCTCCCGGGTGGAGGTCACACGTTCCCAAACCCCGGTGCGGCTGGCACGGACCCACCTGACCCCCTTCTCTGAACGCCTGGTCCGCAAATTCCAGCTTCCGACCCATGGCTGGCGCGGGCCCGCAGCCGCTCCGCCGGCGGGAACCGACCTGAGCCCCAGCCGCAGGGATGCAGGCCTCCGGGAAGCCGCCGGTGCGGCAGAGGGCAGCCGGGAGAGTGCAGATGCAGACACCGCGGCTACAGACCAGGCAGTTACCGACCGCGGAGGCTTCGTCGAATGATTGAGGAAATCCGGATCAGGGACCTCGGTGTCATCACCGATGCCACCTTGAACCTGGGGCCCGGTTTTACCGTGGTCACCGGCGAGACCGGTGCCGGTAAAACCATGGTCATCACCGCACTGGGCCTGTTGCTTGGCGCCCGTTCCGATGCAGGCGCGGTACGCATTGGTGCCAAGTCCGCCGTCGCTGAGGCGCTCGTCCACGTTGACCCGCAGAGTCCGGCAGCCCTCCGAGCTGCCGAGGCTGGTGCCGAACTGGAGGACTACGACGGCGCCGCCGAACTCACCCTGGTCCGCACCGTCAACGCCGACGGGCGCAGCCGTGCCCACGTAGGGGGACGGTCCGCTCCGGTGGGGGTGCTGGCCCAGGTCGGGGAGCACCTTGTAGTGGTCCACGGGCAGACCGACCAGCTGAGACTGAAGAGTGCCGCCGCGCAGCGGGAGGCTCTGGACAAGTACGCCGGCGCTCCGCTGGCCGCCGAGCTCGGATCCTACCGGGAGGACTATGCCCGCTGGCGCGCCGCCGCCAAGGAACTGGCCGAACTCCGGGACCAGGCGAGGGACCGGCTGCGCGAGGCCGAATACCTGACCGCTTCGCTGGAGGAAATCGAGGCGGTGGACCCGCAGCCAGGGGAGGATGAAACCCTCAAATCCGAAGCCATGCGCCTGGGCAACCTGGAGGAACTGCGGACCGCGGCCGCCGGTGCCCATGCGGCCCTGATCGCGGACGACTTCGCTGACGGCGGTGATGCCACCTCGCTGGTGGACGCCGCCAAACGCCAGCTCGAATCCGCGGGCGAGCATGACCCGGCCCTTGCCTCGGCAGCCCAGCGGCTGGCGGAAGTCGGCTATATTCTGGCGGACATCGCAACGGAACTGGCCAGCTACGGCGCATCTCTGGATTCAGAGGGACCTGAACGGCTGGCAGAGGTGGAATCCCGGCGCGCAGAACTGGCCGGCCTGGTCCGCAAGTACGCGCCCTCCATCGACGGCGTACTGGAATGGGGCGCGGAAAGCGCCAAACGGCTCGCTGAGCTCAGCTCCGACGACACCCGGATAGAAGCCCTCGAGGCGGAAATCACGTCGCTCGGCGAACGGCTGGAAACCAGGGGTGCGGCGCTGACCAAGCTACGCACCGACGCCGCAGCGGAACTGTCCCGGCGGGTCAGCGACGAGCTGACGGCCCTGGCCATGAAGGACGCCAACCTGGTCATTGAGGTTGAACCTGCGGGGGAGCCCGGGCCGTACGGTGCGGACACCATTGCGTTCCTGCTGGCACCCCACCCCGGGGCGCCCGCCCGCCCGCTGGGGAAGGGAGCTTCCGGCGGCGAACTCTCGCGCGTCATGCTCGCCATCGAAGTGGTCCTCGCCGCCGTGGACCCGGTGCCCACCTTCATCTTCGATGAGGTTGACGCCGGCGTGGGCGGTAAGGCCGCCGTCGAAATCGGGCGGCGCCTGGCCATGCTGGCAAAGCACGTCCAGGTGATCGTGGTGACCCACCTTCCACAGGTGGCAGCCTTCGCCGATCATCACATCCGCGTGATTAAGACCTCAACCGCTGCCGACGACGGCTCCGGTGTCACCGCAAGCGACGTGCGGGTACTGGGCCAGGAGGAGCGGATCAAGGAACTTGCCCGCATGCTTGCGGGCCAGGAAGACTCGGCATCGGCACGTGCCCACGCCGAGGAGCTGCTGGGCTCAGCGGGACATCTCCAATGACCCGGCCAACTCATGCGGGAACCCCGCAGGGCGGCGCCGCCGGTCAGAATTCCAGTGCAGGTCAAACCCGAAACGACAAAAGGTGATAGGCTCGAACTCCGTGGTGCAGCGATCAAATTCCAGGTTTCCCAAGTCGTCTTCTACGACCAAACACATCTTCGTCACCGGTGGCGTGGCGTCCTCACTCGGTAAGGGACTGACAGCGTCAAGTCTCGGCCATTTGTTGAGGTCGCGCGGCATAGCGGTGACCATGCAGAAGCTCGATCCCTACTTGAATGTGGATCCGGGCACAATGAACCCCTTCCAGCACGGCGAGGTCTTCGTGACCGATGACGGTGCCGAGACGGACCTCGACATTGGACACTACGAGCGGTTCCTTGATGAGAGCCTCGACGGTTCTGCCAACGTGACCACCGGACAGGTGTACTCCACCGTTATTGCCAAGGAACGCCGCGGCGAATACCTCGGCGACACGGTGCAGGTCATCCCGCACATCACCGACGAGATCAAGCGCCGCATGCGCCTGCCCTCCGAGGCGAAGAAGACCCCCGACGTCATCATCACCGAAATCGGCGGCACTGTCGGCGACATCGAGTCCCAGCCGTTCCTCGAGGCAGCCCGCCAGGTGCGCCAGGACATCGGCCGCAACAACGTCTTTTTCCTGCACGTGTCCCTGGTGCCGTACATCGGCCCGTCCCAGGAACTGAAGACCAAGCCGACGCAGCACTCCGTGGCTGCCCTGCGCTCCATCGGCATCCAGCCGGACGCCATCGTCATCCGCTCGGACCGCCCGGTGCCGGATGCCATGCGCAACAAGATTGGCCGCATGTGCGACGTCGACGTTGACGCAGTGATCGGCTGCCCGGATGCCCCGAGCATCTACGACATCCCCAAGACCCTTCACTCCCAGGGCCTGGACGCGTACATCGTCCAGCACCTGGACCTGAAGTTCAAGGACGTCAACTGGACCAAGTGGGACCGCCTGCTTGAAGCCGTGCACAACCCCAAGCACCACGTGGATATTGCCCTGGTGGGCAAGTACGTGGACCTGCCGGACGCCTACCTTTCCGTGACCGAAGCGCTGCGCGCCGGCGGTTTCGCGAACAAGGCCAAGGTCAACATCCGCTGGGTTCCCTCCGATGACTGCGACACCCCCGAAGGTGCCGCGAAGGCGCTGGCCGGCGCCGACGCCATCTGTGTGCCCGGCGGCTTCGGCATCCGCGGCCTCGAAGGCAAGCTCGGCGCCCTGACCTATGCCCGGGAGAACAAACTCCCGACGCTGGGCCTGTGCCTTGGCCTGCAGTGCATGGTCATTGAATACGCCCGCAACGTGGTGGGCCTTGAGGGTGCCTCCTCGTCCGAGTTCGAACCGGATACGCAGTACCCGGTTATCGCCACGATGGCCGAGCAGAAGGACATTGTTGCCGGCGGCGGCGACATGGGCGGCACCATGCGCCTGGGCCTCTGGGACGCCAAGCTGGAACCGGAGTCCGTGGTTGCCAAGACCTACGGCAAGACGGAGGTGGCCGAACGTCACCGCCACCGCTACGAGGTCAACAACCAGTACCGTGACCAGATCGCCGACGCCGGCCTGGTGTTCTCCGGAACCACCACCGACGGCGGCCTGGTGGAGTTCGTCGAGCTTCCCGCCGACGTCCACCCGTACTACGTCTCCACGCAGGCTCACCCGGAGCTCAGCTCCCGCCCGACGCGTCCGCACCCGCTCTTCGCCGGACTCGTCAAGGCTGCCCTGGCCCACCAGAAAGCCAAGGCCTAGCACCATGACAGGGACGCAGGGGTTCGCTGACGAACAAAGCCCGCGGCGGCTGCTGGCATCGGAAACGGTGTACAGCGGTCAGGTGTGGGACGTGGTCAAGGAGAAGTTCACCCTGACCGACGACGGCGAGCCCCTCGTCCGTGACTACATCACCCACCCCGGCGCCGTGGCCATCCTGGCCATGAATGACGCCGGCCAGGTGCTGCTGATCAACCAGTACCGGCATCCGGTGAGGATGACCCTGTGGGAAATTCCGGCCGGCCTGCTGGACGTGGACGGCGAGGACTTCCAGGTCGGCGCCGCCCGCGAACTGGCGGAGGAAGCAGACCTGGTGGCTTCGGAATGGCAGGTCCTGACCGATCTGTTCCTCTCGCCGGGTTCCTCCCGCGAGGCATTGCGGATCTACCTGGCCCGCGGTATTTCCGAAGTCCCGGCTGCGGAGCGTCACACCAGGACCCACGAGGAAGCCGAGATCAAGGCCGAATGGGTGGACCTGGATGATGCCGTGCAGGCAGCCCTGCAGGGGAGAATGCACAGCCCCTCTGCCGTCGCCGCGGTCCTTGCAGCCGCCGTCGCACGCGGCAACGGTTTCCGGGATCTGCGTCCGGCCGACGCACCGTGGCCCGAGCACCACTCGCAGCACTCCACCTGGCCCAACGGCCCGGTTCGCTAGCTAGGAACCAAGCATGACCACCGCTGACGCCTCACCGGGGAACAGCAACGACACCGTAGCCATCAACCTGAGCGGGTCCCTGAACCCCACACTCAAACTGGATCTGGATTCCGAAGCTGCCCGGCGCCTGCGGGACGCTGATCTGGCCGAGCTGGACCGCACCGGTCCCTCCAACGCATCCCGCACGGCAGCGCCCGCAGACGATGCGGGACCGGCCGGGGAACCCAAGACCCGGACCGGCGCCGCCCAGGCGGGTAATACCCCGGCCAAGGCGCCTGCCAGGTCGCGTGCCGCTACGTCGCACTCGGCTGCCGAAGAGCTCCGCTCCACCCCGGCCGGCCGGGCCATCGGAGCCTACCTGCAGCACATGGCCGTGGAACGCGGCCTGGCGGTCAATACGCTGGACGCCTACCGCCGCGACCTGCTGCGTTACGCCCGCTTCCTGGCCGCGAGGGGAGTGGAGGACATTACCCGTATTTCGCGGCACGATGTCACGGCCTTCGCCCAGTCCATCTCCGAAGGATCCGACGGTGCGTCTGCACTGAGCGTGCGCTCGGCGGCCCGGACCATTGTTGCGGTGCGCGGACTGCACCGCTTCTGGGCGCTGGAAGGAATGACCGCCGCCGATCCTGCGTCCGATGTGCATCCGCCCATGCCGGGCAAACGCCTGCCCAAGGCCATCAGCGTCAGCGAAGTCACGCGCATCCTCGAAGCCGTCTCGCTGGACACCCCGTCCGGCCTGCGCGACCGTGCCCTGCTCGAGTTCCTGTACTCGACCGGTGCCCGCATCAGTGAAGCCGTGGGCCTGGACGTGGATGACCTGTCCCTGGAACGGATTCCGGCGAAGGGTCCGGACGTGGTGCGGCTTTTCGGCAAGGGGTCCAAGGAACGCCTGGTCCCACTGGGTTCCTATGCTGCCCGGGCGCTGGATGACTATCTGGTGCGCGGCCGGCCCGCGGCCTCGGCCAAGGGCAAAGGCACTCCGGCGCTCTTCCTCAACGCCAGAGGCGGCAGGCTGTCCCGGCAGAGTGCCTGGACCATTCTTAAAAACGCCGCTGAGAAGGCCAACATCGGCCGTGACGTCTCGCCGCACACCCTCCGCCACTCCTTCGCGACGCACCTGCTCGAAGGCGGTGCCGACGTCCGCGTGGTCCAGGAACTGCTGGGGCATGCCTCGGTCACGACCACGCAGGTCTACACCCTGGTCACCGCAGAGACCCTGCGCGAGGTCTACGCCGCAGCCCACCCCCGGGCACTGTGATGCCTGCGGGCGGGGTGCCGGCCTTCCGGGCGTCCCCGGTGGTCCTCTGTTTCCTGTTCCGGACCACACAGGACGGTCCGCAGGTCCTGATGGGCCTGAAGAAGACCGGCTTCGGCCTCGGCCGGGTTGTCACCCTTGGCGGACACATCGAGGCGGGGGAGACTCCCGAACAGGCAGCAATCCGCGAGGTGGAGGAAGAGTCCGGCGTCGTCGTCGCCGAAGCGGACCTGCAACGGGCCGGCACCATCGAATGGATCTTCCCCGCCGCACCGGCCCTGGACATGTCCACCGTCCTGTTTCGGGCACAGCGCTGGGAGGGCGATCCTGTGGAGACGGAGGAGATCCGCCCGGCCTGGTATCCGGCGGGGGAGATGCCCTATGCCAGGATGTGGCCGGACTCCGCCCACTGGATGCCCCGCCTGCTGGCCGGCGAATACTTCGACGCCGTCGTCACCATCGCCGACGACAACGTCAATGTCGCAAGCATCGTTTTTTCCTAGCTGCGGCCAGCAAACCCAGTGATAGGACGGGGGCTCCGGACGGCACAAAGGCCTGGACGGGTCGCCGGGCGAGGGCACGGCAGACGCAAAAGGGGGCCCGGATAAGGCGGCTTTAATATTCCCTGCGAGCTCTGCGAGCAGGGAATTTCGTTGCCGCCGTTCCGGACCCCCGATGCCGGGACGAAAGTGAACCCTACGGCAGGTGCCGCTCCTCGGCTCCGTTGTACTCGCTCAGCGGACGGATCAGGGAGTTGGCTTCAAGCTGCTCCATGATGTGCGCCGTCCACCCGGTAATCCGCGCCGCAACAAACAGCGGCGTGAACGTGGGCGTATCAAAGCCCATCAGGTGGTAGGCCGGGCCTGCCGGGTAGTCCAGGTTCGGCAGGATGTTCTTGCGCTCACCCATGGCCGATTCCAGCGCCGTGTACAGGTCCCCCAGGTCAGGGCGGTCATAGTGTTTGACCATGTTGTCCAGGGATGCCTTCATGGTCGGCACCCGGGAATCGCCGTTCTTGTAGACCCGGTGGCCGAAGCCCATGATCTTCTTCTTCTGTTCCAGCGCCTCGTCCAGCCACGCTGCAGCGTGGGCCGCGACGTCGCCGTCGCCCGCACTCTGCGCGATTTCCTCGAACGTGTGCATCACGGCTTCGTTGGCGCCGCCGTGCAGCGGGCCCTTCAGCGCACCGATGGCTCCGGTGACTGCCGAGTGCAGGTCCGAGAGCGTGGAGGTGATGACACGCCCGGTGAAGGTGGACGCGTTGAAGGAGTGCTCTGCGTACAGGATCATCGAGACGTTGAAGGCCTCCACCACCTCGGGGGCGGCTTCCTCACCGAACGTCATCCAGAGGAAGTTCGCCGAGTAGCCCAGGTCATCCCGGGGCTCCACGACGTCCTGGCCGCGGCGGCGGCGCTGGTCATAGGCGACGACGGCGGGCATGGCCGCGAACAGGCCCACGGCCTTGTCCATGTTGGCCTGTACCGATGAATCCTCGGCCAGCTCATGCGAGGCGCCCAGGACGGAGGCCGCGGTGCGGCAGACGTCCATCGGGTGACAGGTGACCGGCAGCGCGTCGATGACGGCCTTCAGCTCGGGGGTGAGGGCACGCTGGGCGCGTTCCCGGTCGGTGAACTCGGCCAGTTCCGCCTCGGTGGGCAGCTCGCCGTTCCAGAGCAGGTAGGCCACTTCTTCGAAGCTGCACCGGGCGGCGAGCTCCTGGACCGGATAGCCGCGGTAGAGCAGGGAGTTGGTCTCTGGGTTGACCTTGGAGATGCGGGTGGTGTCTACGAGTACCCCCGCCAGGCCCTTGTGGATCTGGGGATCTGTCATTGGTGCTGACTCCTTCGTCGTGCGGTTAATGCCTGGCCGGGTCTAGTGGGTGCCCGGAACCTGGAAGTTGAAAACGGACGTGTCGAAGTGGTTGTACGCCTCATAATCCACCAGATCGTACAAACGTGCACGTGTGAGCATGTTGGGCACATCGGACTCCTGCGTGCCGTGCGCCTTGATGGTTTCCAGTGTCCGCTCGGCCGCACCCATGGCGCTGCGCAGCAGCGTGACGGGGTAGATCACCATGTTCACGCCCACGGACGAGAGCTCCTCGTAGGTGAACAGCTCGCTCTTGCCGAACTCCGTCATGTTGGCCAGGATCGGCACGTCGACGGCGGCGCGGATGGCCGCGAATTCCTCGAGGGACTTCATCGCTTCGGGGAAGATGGCATCGGCGCCGGCCTCCACCAGCGCCCGGGCGCGGTCCTGGGCGGCTTCGAGTCCGTCCACGGCGCGGATGTCCGTGCGGGCCATGATCAGGAAGTTCGGGTCCCGGCGCGCGTCCGCGGCGGCACGGATGCGCTTGACCGCGGTTTCGGTGTCCACCACGTTCTTGCCGTCCAGGTGGCCGCAGCGCTTGGGGTTGAACTGGTCCTCGATGTGGCAGCCCGCCAGGCCGGCGTTCTCGAGTTCCTGGATGGTGCGTGCCACGTTCATCGGCTCGCCGAAGCCGGTGTCGGCGTCGACGATGGCCGGCAGGTCGGTCATCCGGGCGATCTGCCCGGCACGCGTGGCCACCTCGGTGAGGGTGGTCAGCCCGATGTCCGGCAGGCCCAGGTCATTGGCCAGGACGGCGCCGGAAATGTAGACGCCGTGGAAGCCCTTTTCCTCGATCAGGCGGGCCGAGAGCGGGTTGAAGGCGCCCGGGAACTGCTGCAGGGTGCCGGAGGCCAGTCCTTCACGGAAGGCAATCCGCTTGGCTTCGGGGGTTACGGAGGAGTACAGCATTTAGAAGAGTCCCTTCGGTGCGGCGGCCGGGGTGATGACGCCGTCGGCGGCGGTGATGTTCAGCTGGTCCAGCTCGCCGGCGGCCAGCTCGGGCAGGCGCTGCACGGTGGCCAGGAAGCGCTCGATCTCTTCCTCGGACACCAGGCCGCGGGCCAGGGTGCGGAACTTGTTGATGTACTGCTCACGGGCAAACGGCTTGGCGCCCAGCGGGTGGGCGTCTGCAACGGCAATTTCGTCGGTGATCACGGTGCCGTCGGTCAGCACGATGGTGACCTTGCCGCCGAAGGCCTTCTCGCTGATGTCCAGCGAGTGGTAGCGGCGGGTCCACTCCGGATCCTCCACCGTGGTGACCTTGTGCCACAGTTCCACGGTGTCCGGCCGGCCGGCGCGTTCGGGGGAGTAGGAATCCACGTGGTGCCAGGATCCGTCCTGCAGGGCCACGGTGAAGATGTACGGGATGGAGTGGTCCAGGGTTTCGCGCGAGGCGGTGGGATCGTACTTCTGCGGATCGTTCGCGCCGGAGCCAATGACGTAGTGGGTGTGGTGCGAGGTGGCGATCAGGACGCTCTCCACGTTGGCCGGATCGGCGGCTTCGGGGTGTTCGCCGTGGATCTTGCGGGCCAGGTCAATCCAGGCCTGGGCCTGGTACTCCGCAGAGTGTTCCTTGGTGTACGTGTCCAGGATGGCGCGCTTGGCTTCGCCTTCCTCGGGCAGCGGAACCTCGTAGGCGGCGTCGGGTCCGTCCAGCATCCAGGCGATGACGCCGTCTTCACCTTCATAGATGGGCGTGGGGGAAGTCTGGCCGCGCATTGCACGGTCCACTGCCTCGACGGCCATCTTGCCGGCGAAGGCCGGAGCGTGGGCCTTCCAGGTGGAGATCTCGCCCTTGCGGGACTGGCGCGTGGCGGTGGTGGTGTGCAGGGCCTGGCCCACGGCCTGGAAGATGGTGTCGACGTCGAGCCCCAGCAGCGTGCCGATGCCGGCGGCCGCGGAGGGGCCGAGGTGGGCCACATGGTCGATCTTGTGCTTGTGCAGGCAAATGGCCTTGGCCAGGTTGACCTGGATTTCGTAGCCGGTGGCGATGCCGCGGACCAGGTCCTTGCCGG
Organism: Arthrobacter sp. YD2; assembly: GCF_030410475.1. NCBI lineage: Bacteria > Bacillati > Actinomycetota > Actinomycetes > Micrococcales > Micrococcaceae > Arthrobacter > Arthrobacter sp. YD2. The sequence goes on along the minus strand of NZ_JAUHHB010000002.1, from coordinate 941,101 downwards.
AGGCCCCGGTGTGCTGGGCGACGGCGAGGACCGGCGGGATGTTGTCGCCGGGGTGGGAGTACTCGGCGGCCAGGAAGGTGTCATGGTAGTCGAGTTCACGCACGGCCACGCCGTTGGCCCAGGCGGCCCACTCGGGGCTGGTCTTGGCGAGCACACCGAAGACGGAGGCGCCCTTGCCGTGCGCCGAGGGGGAGAAGGAGAGGGCCTGGGCGCGGGCGGCGACAATGGGACCGCGGTTCAGGGATGCCACGGCTACGGAAGCGTTATCGATGATGCGGTTGATGACCATATCCGTGACGTCGGCGGTGACATCCACGGGGTCGGCGGCAACCCGGGCAATTTTGTAGGCGAGCTGATCCTCACGGGCCAGCTTCTCGTCGCTGCGGTAGACGCGCACTTTATGCAGGTTCACGGTGTGTCCTTATCTCAGGGGTGGTGATCTCAGGGGAACCGGTCCGGGCGGACCGAAGATGGTTGAGGCTTTTATGCAGGTGGACGGCGACGGCGGCAGCCGCCAGCTCCGGGTTGCCGGAGGCCACGGCGTCGGCGATGGTGGCATGCTCGCCGGCGGTTTCGAACAGCCGCTCCGGGTTGTCCTTGGCCAGCCGGCGGACACGGGCCAGATGCAGCCGCACGTTGCCCAGCGCCTGGGTCAGATAGGCATTGGCGGCGGCCGCGTCGATGGCGGCATCCAGTTCGGCCACCAGCGAGTAGTAGCCGGTGCGGTCGCCGTCGGCCGAACCGATCACTTCCCCGGCGGAGCGGAAACGGGACGCCAGCGCGTGGAAGGCCGGCGCCGGTCCGCGGACCGCGGCGAGTGCCGCTGCCTTGCATTCCAGCGCCTGCCGCAGCTCGAACAGGTCCGCAACGGTATCCAGCGATATGCCGGTAACCACGACGCCGCGTCCGCTGTGCGGGGCCGCCAGGCCGTCCGCGGTGAGACGGCTGAGTGCTTCGCGCAGGGGCGTGCGGGAGACGCCCAGCCGGGCGGACTGTTCCACTTCGCCCAGCACGGTGCCCGGCGGCAGCTCCCAATTGACAATGTCCTGGCGCAAGGCGGCATAAGCACGGTCACTGGCCCGCATGGTGCGCCTCCTCACGTCTGATACCTGCGTCACGTTCACCACAGTGTATACATGAGAGCGCAATTTACGTATCCGGGCTCACAAAGTGCAGTCTGGATCCCGGCTGTGTATACAGATGCCTTTCCGAATGAAGCCGTCCCGGCCCGGACCGGCACGGTCTTGCGCCGTCACTGCCGCGCCGCTAGTAGCATGGCGCGTACCGCAGCGGATCGAGGAGGATTCATGGCAGAGCGCGACACCTACGCCCGGACCTACGCCCGGAGCACGGCAGACCCCGAAGGCTTCTGGCTGGAGGCGGCGTCCATGGTGGACTGGGACGTTCCGCCTGCGCTCGCACTCGAGTCCTCTGCCGCGCCCCTGTATGCGTGGTTCCCGGACGGGCGGCTGAACACCAGCTACAACGCCCTGGACCGGCATGTGGCGGCCGGCCGCGGGGATGCCGACGCACTGATCTACGATTCGGCCATGCTGGGGGTGCAGCGGACCTATTCCTACCGTGAGCTGCTGGCCGAGGTGGAAACCTTCGCCGGTGTGCTGCGCGGACTCGGGGTGGAGGCGGGGGACCGGGTGATCATTTACCTGCCCATGATTCCCGAAGCGGTGATTGCCATGCTGGCCACCGCCCGGCTGGGTGCGGTGCACTCCGTGGTGTTCGGCGGATTCGCACCGCGGGAGCTGGCGGCACGGATTGACGACGCCGGCCCGAAGGTCATCGTGACTGCCAGCGGCGGGGTGGAGCCCAAGCGCAGGGTGGAGTACCTGCCGGCCGTGGCCGAGGCGCTGGAGACAGCCGGGCACCGGGTGGACGCCGTCGTCGTTGCCGAACGCAAGGGGTTCAGCTCGTCCCGCGCCGACTTCAACGGCGCGGGCGGAGCCTCCTGGCAGGACTGGGCGGAACTTGCCGCTGCCGCCGAACCGGCCGGACCGGTCTCCGTGGCCGCCGGTGACCCGCTGTACATCCTTTACACCTCCGGCACCACGGGATCACCCAAGGGAGTGGTGCGGGATAACGGTTCCCACGCCGTGGCCATGGCCTGGTCGATGAGCAACATCTACGGCGTCGGCCCGGGGCAGGTGATGTGGACGGCGTCGGACGTCGGCTGGGTGGTGGGCCACTCCTACATTGTCTATGCGCCGCTGATCGCCGGGGCAGCGACGGTCCTGTATGAGGGCAAACCGGTGGGAACCCCTGACGCCGGCGCTTTCTGGCGGGTTGCCGCCGAGCATGGAGTGGACGTGCTGTTCACCGCCCCTACCGCCCTCCGTGCGATCCGCAAGGCCGACCCGGACGCCGTCGAACCCGGCCGGTACGACCTGTCCCGGCTGCGGCACCTGTTTTCCGCCGGCGAGCGCCTGGACCCGGCCACCTTGGAGTGGGCGGGCGCCGCGCTGGATGTTCCGGTCATTGACCACTGGTGGCAGACCGAAACCGGCTGGGCTATCTGCGCCAACCCCGTGGGCCTGGATGAGCTGCCGGTCAAACCGGGCTCACCCACCGTCCCGGTTCCCGGTTTCACCGTCCGCATCCTGGACGGCGCCGGCGCCGAGGTGCCGCCGGGAACGGAAGGGAACATTGCCCTGCGCCTGCCGCTGCCCCCGGGCACGCTGCGCACGCTGTGGGGCAGTGATGAGCGGTACCGGAACGCCTACTTGGAGGTCTTTGAGGGGTATTACGCCACGGGGGACTCCGGCTATCTGGATGAGGACGGCTACCTCTACGTGATGGGCCGCACGGATGACGTCATCAACGTCTCCGGACACCGCCTCTCCACCGGCGCCATGGAGGAAGCGGTGGGCTCCCATCCCGCAGTCGCCGAGTGTGCGGTGATCGGGGTCGCGGACCCGCTCAAGGGCCAGCGTCCCTGCGCCTACGTGGTGCTCAAGAGTGGCGCCGAGACGGACGCGGCGCAGCTGCAGCGCGAACTCGTGGAACGTGTGCGCTCGCGGATCGGGGCGGTGGCGGACTTCAAAGAGGTCCAAGTGGTGGATGCCCTGCCAAAGACCCGCTCCGGAAAGGTGCTGCGCAAAACCATGCGCCAGATTGCTGACGGGGTCCCGCACACCGTCCCCTCCACCATCGAGGATCCGGCAGTGATCGAGGCCCTGACGCCGTTGCTGCGGCCGGGCGGATCCCGGGGGTAACGTCGCCGGTTACCGCCGCCAGCTGTATTCAAGTTCCGGGCGGCCGCGAGTGCCGTACCTCGGGGCACGCAGCACGGCACCCTGATCGGCCAGGTGCTCCAGATAGCGCCGGGCGGTAATCCGGGACATTTCCAGCTGCACTGCCACCTCCGTGGCGGACAGAGGGGACGGGGCACGCTTCAGCAGGTCACCGACGGCGGCCAGTGTTTCTCCCGAGAGGCCCTTGGGCAGTACGGCTGCCACAGCCGGCCGGAGCGCGGCAAAGGCACTGTCCACTTCGCTCTGGGTGGTGGCGGTTGCCTGCTCTCCCATCCGGCGCCGGTACTCGGCATAGGTGGTGAGCTTGGTGCTGAACGCAGAGAAGGTAAACGGTTTGATCAGGTATCCGACGATCCCGCCGGACATGGCACTGCGCACTACGGCCAGATCCCGGACGGCGGTGATGGCAATGACGTCAACGGGCAGCCCCGCGCCCCGGATCCGCCGCAGCAGGTCCAGCCCGTGCAGATCGGGCAGGTTCATATCCAGCAGCACCAGGTCAATACCCGGTTCCTCCGCCATCCGACCCGCGTCCTTGAGCATATTCAGCGCCTCCGTGCCGGTACGCGCGATCCCCGCGAGCCGGAACCCGGGGATGCGCCGGACGTACTCGGCATGGGCCTCGGCCGGGATCTGCTCATCTTCCACCACCAGGACGCCGATGGGGGACTGCGTCACCGTCACGGGGCCACATCCGTCAGGGCCGCCGGCGTTTGCTTCGGGGCGGGAACGGGCAGCTGCACACTGAAGCAGGCGCCGGGTTCCGATAAAACGCGGATATCACCGTCCAGGCGGGTCACCGCCTGCCGGACCAGCGCAAGTCCTATGCCCCGTCCTGCCAGTGCACGGCCGTCGCCGGGCTCCTTGGTGCTGAACCCCTGTTCGAATATATGTTCGAGTATGGTGGGCGCGACGCCGGGCCCGTCATCCTGCACTTCGATCAGCACGTGGGTTTCCTCGGTATCCAGAAGCAGGGAAACGGACCCGTCCGCGGCATCAAAGGCGTTATCCAGCAGATTTCCGATGATGGTCACCAGTTCCACGGGTTCCACGCCGCCGCCGGTGAACCGGCCGCACGTCTGCGTCACCTCGATGTGCAGGTCAATGCCGCGCTCGCGGGCCTGGGCGGCCTTGCCCATCAGCAGGGCCGTGACAGCCGGCTCTTCGACACCCGCCAGGACCTCGTCATTGAGCTGCTGGGACTGCTCCAGGTCGGCAGTGGCAAACCGGACCGCTTCCCCGGACCGGCCCAGCTCAATGAGCGAGACAAGGGTATGCACCCGGTTGGCGTGTTCGTGGGTCTGCGCACTGAGGGCATCCGCCAGGGTGCGCAGGGATGCCAGCTCGCCGGTCAGTGATTCGACGTCCGTATGGTCACGCAGTGTGGTCACCGTGCCGTAGCGGCGGCGCTGCGGGGCTGCGGAGACGGCAGCGGACTGGTTGACCACCAGGACGCGCTCGCCGGTGAGGTGGATTTCCTCCCGCGCGTCCCGCCCTGAACGAAGCAGTTCCGTCAGCGGTCCCGGAAGGGGAGGGAGCTGCTGCGGCCCGGATCCGCCGGGCGGCAGGCCCAGGAGTCCGGCAGCCTCGTCGTTGTACAGCACCAGCTGCCCCCGGTTGTTGTGCAGCAGCAGTCCGTCACGGACCGAGTGCAGGGCGGAGTCGTAAAAAGTGAACATATGGGCCAGTTCGCCGGGGCGCAGGTCATGGGTAACCCGGCGCAGGTAGCGGCTGAGCAGGTACGCGGCCACCGCTCCGACCGCCAGGGCCAGGGCATCGATGGCGAACAGTTCGGGCAGGCGGGCATCGCGGGCAATGCCCACGCGGTCCACGGTGATGCCGGCAGCCACAAGGGCAATGATGTTCCCGTCGTCATCCCGTACCGGTGTAATGGCGCGGACCGACGGCCCCAGGGTGCCGGTGTAGGTTTCGGTGAAGCTCTCGCCGGCGAGCGCCTGGTCCACTGAGCCGATGTAGGGCTTGCCTATCTGGTCGGGATTCCGGTGCGTAAGCCGGGTGCGGTCCGTGTCCATGATGGTCACGAAATCCACGCCTACCCGGTCCATGACATCCCGGGCGTACACCTGCAGGACCTCGGGCTCGGACGATTCGACGGCGGTGCGCACGGTGCCGCTTGCGGCTACGGTGCCTGCAACCGCCAGCATCCGCTGACCGGTCTCCGCATACGTGTTTTCTTCGGCCTGGTTGTACAGCCCCCAGCCGATGCCGCCGGAGACGCAGAGGATGAATGCCAGCTGCGCCAGCAGGAAGCGGCGGGCCAGGCTCCACTGATGCACGTTCGTCCTTACGTCTGCCGGAAATGGGTATTAGTTGGGAAATCTGTCGAGAACAGTATGAACACAAGGGTGACTGTGGTCACACAGGGGCAGAAGATGGGAGCCGATCAAAAGCAACTAGGAGTACCGCCATGGCAGCTGCCGCTTCCCCGGCCGCCGGTTCACAGAAGAGCCGCCGGCCGGACAGAACACATTTCCTTTACATCGCCGTCATCGCGGCGGTGGTGCTCGGTGCCGTCATCGGCCTGGCCGCACCCGAGTTCGCCAAGTCCCTGAAACCGCTCGGGACCGGGTTCATCAGCCTCATCAAGATGATGATCGCCCCGGTCATCTTCTGCACCATTGTCCTAGGCATCGGTTCAATCGCCAAAGCAGCCACGGTTGGCAAGGTCGGCGGCCTGGCGCTGGGCTACTTCATCATCATGTCCACCTTCGCCCTGGCCATCGGCCTGGTGGTGGGAAACTTCATCCATCCGGGTGAGGGCCTGGATATCGCCGCGTCCTCGGATGCCGCGCCGGCCGCCGCGGAAGACGAAGAGGGAATGACGGGCTTCCTGCTCAGCATTATTCCCACCACGCTGCTGGCTTCCCTGACCGGTGAAAGCATCCTGCAGACCCTCTTTGTTGCCCTGCTCGTGGGCTTCGCGCTGCAGAAGATGGGCACCGCCGGCGCCCCCGTGCTCAAGGGCATCGGCTACATCCAGGCACTCGTGTTCCGGATCCTCATGATGATCATGTGGCTGGCACCGATCGGTGCGTTCGGCGCCATTGCCGCCGTCGTCGGCGAGACCGGCATTCAGGCCATTGTCAGCATGGCCACCCTGATGGTCGCCTTCTACCTCACCTGCATCCTCTTCATCGTGGTGGTCCTGGGCAGCATCCTGAAGCTGGTCACCGGCGTGAACATTTTCAAGCTCATGCGCTACCTCGGCCGCGAATACCTGCTGATCTTCTCCACGTCCTCCTCCGAGGTGGCACTGCCCCGCCTGATCGCCAAGATGGAGCACCTGGGTATCTCCAAGCCGGTGGTGGGAGTGACGGTTCCCACCGGCTACTCCTTCAACCTGGACGGCACGGCCATCTACCTGACCATGGCGGCACTTTTTGTTGCCTCAGCCATGGGCAAGCCGCTGGAGCTCGGTGAGCAGATCTCGCTGCTGGTCTTTATGATCATTGCGTCCAAGGGTGCCGCCGGGGTTACCGGCGCTGGCCTGGCCACCCTGGCCGGCGGGCTGCAGTCGCACCGCCCCGACCTCATCGACGGCGTAGGCCTGATCGTGGGCATCGACCGGTTTATGTCCGAGGCCCGTGCACTGACCAACTTCACCGGCAATGCCGTTGCCACCGTGCTGATCGGCACCTGGACCAAGGAAATCGACAAGGAACAGGTCACCGCAGTGCTGGACCGCGAGCGTCCCTTCGACGAGGCCAGCATGAACATCGATGCAGGCACCGACGAGCCGCGCGAGACAGAAGAGTCCCGTGAACTGGCCGAAACCGTTCCCGGCCCTGCCGGAAGCGCGCCGGCTGCCCCCCGGCACTGACGCCCATCTGCCTACGAACGCCCCGCCCCGGTATATCCGGGGCGGGGCGTTTTGCTGTGCCGTGCTCTTTCGCGCTGCCCGCGCGCCCCGGACCGACTGCCCGTGAAACCGGCATAATGGGCGTGTCCGGCACGGGAGGAAGATCATGACGGCTCTTGGCCCCTATCTGCGGCGCGGATCGCTCAATGCCTCGGCGCAGCCGTCCCTGGCCGCCGACGGGCTGGTCCTGCGGCCCTGGACCGTGGATGACGCCGCGGTACTGGTCACCGCCTACAGCCAGCCGGAAATAGCCTTTTACAACCGCCGCACCATGGATGGCGAAGCCGAAGCGCGGGGATGGATCACCAGCTGGTCCGCCCGTTGGCAGGACGAATCCGGGGCAAACTGGGCCGTGTGCAGCGGCGGCGGAGACGTTGTGGGCCGTGTGGCGCTGAGCCGCCTCAACCTGTACGAAGGCGAGGGCGAGCTCGGGTATTGGGTGATGGAAGCGGAGCGGGGAAAAGGTGTGGCGGCCCGCGCCGTGGAAGCGCTTAGCCAATGGAGTTTCAGCGCCCTGGGGCTGAAACGGCTTCAGCTGTCCCACTCGGTCCGCAATGAGGCGTCCTGTGCGGTGGCACGGAAGGCCGGTTATGCCTTGGAGGGGATCCGGCGCAGCGGACTGCGGCACCAGGACGGCTGGCATGACATGCACCTTCACGCTGCGGTGAACCCGCAAGGTTCGAGTTCTACTTGAGCGTCAAGGCTCGCCGGTGTTCGGGGCGACGATTCACGGTATGGCCGTGGCCCGGCTGTAACCTTGACACAGACAGCCCGCAGGACAGCTAGATACGGAAGCGTGGATTTATACGTGAGCAGCGATCAGAGTTCGTCGACTCTGCAGGACGCAACCGCAACCGATACGGCGATGGGTCCCACCGGACGTCCCGTCACGGAATTCCCGGAACCTCCCGTCCTCACCTCACATGGCCCTGCGCGGATCATCGCGATGGTGAACCAGAAGGGCGGGGTCGGCAAGACCACCTCCACCATCAACCTCGGGGCCGCGCTGGCCGAGGCCGGCCGCCGCGTTCTGCTGGTGGACTTTGACCCGCAGGGAGCCCTGTCCGCGGGTCTCGGAGCCAACCCCCACGAGCTGGATCTCACCGTCTACAACGTGCTGATGGACCGCAAGGTGGATATCCGCGAGGCCATCCATGAAACCGCGATCGAAAACATCCACCTGCTGCCGGCCAACATTGACCTGTCCGCGGCAGAGGTCCAGCTGGTGAACGAAGTGGCCCGCGAGCAGGTGCTCGAACGTGCGCTTCGCCGCGTGAGTGACGAGTACGACGTCATCCTCATCGACTGCCAGCCCTCCCTGGGCCTGCTTACCGTCAACGCACTGACCGCGGCGCACGGCGTGATCATTCCGCTGATCTGCGAATTCTTCGCCCTCCGCGCGGTTGCGCTGCTGGTGGAGACCATTGAAAAGGTGCAGGACCGCCTCAACCCGGGCCTGCAGGTGGACGGTGTCCTGGCCACCATGTATGACGCCCGCACCCTGCACAGCCGCGAGGTCATTTCCCGGCTGGTGGAAGCCTTCGGTGACAAGGTCTTCGAAACGGTCATCAAGCGGACCATCAAGTTTGCCGACGCCACCGTGGCCGCCGAGCCGATCACCTCCTACGCAGGGAACCACCCGGGCGCCGACTCGTACCGCCGTCTGGCCAAGGAACTGATTGCCCGCGGCGGCGCGCCCTAAGCCGGCCGGGCCTGCTGCCGCGCCCGACGACGCTCCGCAGCAGAGGGCGTCCGAACGAGGTGGCTTTGAAGTACGCCTGACAAACTTCACCGGGCCCTTCGATGTGCTGCTGGGGCTGATCTCCAAGCACGAGCTGGACATCACCGAGATAGCCCTCGCCGCGGTCACGGATGAGTTCCTGGGCTACATCCGCGAGCTTTTCGGCACCGGCCCGGAGGTGGCGCTGGACGAGGCGAGCGAATTCCTCGTCATCGCAGCCACGCTTCTGGACCTCAAGGCTGCGCGCCTGCTGCCGGCCGGAGATGTCGAAGACGAAGAAGACGTTGCCCTGCTCGAGGCCCGCGACCTGCTCTTCGCTCGCCTGCTGCAGTACAAGGCGTTTCGGGAAATGGCGCGGTTGATGGGGGAGCGGCTCACCGAGGAAGCCAGGCGCTTCCCCCGTCAGGTAAGCCTGGAACCCCGTTTTGCGGCCATGCTGCCCGAACTGATCTGGCGCACCACACCGCAGCAGTTCGCCGAGCTTGCCGCCCGTGCCCTCCAGCCCCGGGACGAGCAGCCCCCAACGGTGGGCCTGGATCATCTGCACGCGCCTAAAACCAGCGTCCGGGAGCAGAGCCGCATCCTGGCCGGCAGGCTGTTTGACCAGGGCGCGGCTACGTTTGCCGAGCTGGTCTCGGATGCCGACGGGCCTGTGGCGGTGGCCCGGTTCCTGGCGCTGCTGGAGCTGTTCCGGGACGGAGCGGTCAGCTTTGACCAGGATGCTCCGCTGGGAGAGCTGCGGATCACCTGGACCGGCGGAGACCCGGAATCCGCGGTTGCCTTGGTTCCGGCTGATGAATACGCCGGCACCGGCGAGAGCAGTGCCGGTAGTGAAAGGATTCTGACATGACGGCAGAGCAGCATGATTCGGCAGCACGCACCGTTCCCGGCGACGCCCCGGACGGGGCTGCGCTGCCCGGCGGAGTGAAGCCGGCGGTGGAAGCGGTGCTGATGGTGGTGGACGAACCGGTGGCGCCTGCTGAACTGGCCGCGGTGCTCGAGGTGCCGGAGGCTGAGGTGCTCCGGGCACTGGAGGAACTGCGCCGTGAGTATGACGGCTATACTGGGGATGGACCCGAGGGCGCACCGCGTGGTTTTGAACTCCGCGATGTTGCAGGCGGATGGCGGATTTTTTCCCGCGCTGACTATGCGCCCGTTGTGTCGAAGTTTGTACTGGAAGGCCAGAGTGCACGGCTGTCGCAGGCCGCACTGGAAACATTGGCGGTTATTGCCTATCGGCAGCCCGTCTCCCGGGCCCGGGTCTCCGCGATCCGGGGAGTAAACGTCGATTCGGTGGTCCGCACGCTGGTACAGCGTGGATTGATCGTCGATGCCGGCACCGAACCGGAAACCGGTTCGCTGCTGTACCGCACTACGCCGTACTTCCTGGAACGGCTCGGTCTGGGCAGCCTCGACGAACTTCCGCAGATTGCACCGCACCTGCCCGGGCTGGAAAACCTGGCCGAATATGAAGACACTACTTATTAACCGCTACACCCAAAGGACTTACTCATGACACCAGCACCCCGTTCCGGATCCGGCCGCAATACCCCGCGCGGCGGCGGACGCAGTGCCGGTGGTCCCGCCGGCGGCAAGGGCTTCGGCCGCGGCTCCAAGCCCGCTTCGCCGCGCTCCGGCGGCCCCCGCTCCGCCTCCGGCCTGAAAAAGGGCGAAGAGCGCGCCAACGGCTACCGTCCCGCACCCGAGGTGCGGCCCGAGAAGTTCAAGTCCGACGCCGTAAAGGCCTTCGGCCCGACGCCCGGCAAATCTGCCCCCAAGTCCGGTGCGCCGAAGTCCGGTGCGGGTGCCCGTTCCGGCGGTGCCAAGTCCGGTGCCGGCAAGTTCGGCGGCCCCCAGGCCGGTCAGCGCAAGAGCGGTGACCGTGCCTTCCGCAACGAGCGATTCGGCCAGAACCTGGGCCCGGTCCGCCGTTCCACCACGCGGCGTCCCGCCGCACCGGTAATCTCCGAGCACCACAACCCCGAGGGCATCCGCCTGCAGAAGGTAATGGCCAGCGCCGGCGTCGCCTCCCGCCGCGTGTGCGAGGAAATGATCGCGGAAGGCCGCGTGGAGGTGGACGGCGAAGTCGTCACCGAGCTTGGCGTCCGCGTTGATCCCGCCACGGTGGCCATCCATGTGGACGGCATGCGCCTGCAGCTGGACGAAAACCTGAAGTACTACGTCTTCAACAAGCCCCGCGGCGTCATCTCCACCATGGAGGATCCCGAAGGCCGTCCCTGCATCAGCGATTACCTGAAGCCCAGCAGCAAGCATGAGCGCCTCTTCCATGTGGGCCGCCTGGACAACGAGACCGAGGGTCTGCTGCTGCTGACCAATGACGGCGAGCTCACCAACCGTCTGACCCACCCGTCCTTCGAGGTGCCCAAGACGTACCTGGTCCAGGTCCGCGGCCCGATGGGGCAGGGCGTGGGAGCCCAGATGCGCGAAGGCATCGAGCTGGAGGACGGTTTCCAGAAGGTGGACTCCTTCAAACTGGTCGACTCCACGCCCGGGCACATCCTGGTAGAGGTGGTACTGCACTCGGGCCGTAACCGTATTGTCCGCCGGCTGTTCGACGCCGTCGGGCACCCGGTGGAGCGCCTGGTCCGCACCAAGATCGGCCCGATCAGCCTGGGGGACCAGCGTCAGGGCAGCATCCGCGTTCTCGGCCGCGGCGAGGTGGGACACCTGCTCGCTTCCGTAGGGCTCTAGGGACATGGCCGACGCCGCTGACGGGGGCACACACCTGTCCGGATCCGTACTGATTATCGGTACGGGACTGCTGGGCACGAGCATCGGCCTGGGGCTCCGTGCCCGGGACCTCGACGTTGTCCTCTCGGACCTCTCGCCCTCCACTGAAGCCGTTGCCCGGGACATTGGCGCCGGGCGCCTGCTGCGTTCCGTAGAGGCCGCCTTTGCGCCCTCTCTCGTAGTGGTTGCCGCTCCGCCGGATGTCACCGCTTCGCTGGCTGCGGCCGCGTTGAAGGACTGGCCTGACGCCGTCGTTGTTGATATTGCGAGTGTGAAGTCTGCTGTGCTGACCGATCTGCGCTCCAGCGGCGCGGACCTGAGCCGTTACGTTGGCACCCATCCCATGGCCGGCCGGGAGAAATCCGGGCCGGTGGCTGCACGGGCTGAACTGTTCAACGGGATGCCGTGGGTTATCTGCGCGCCGGAGGAAGCAACCCCGAATGCGGTGCGCAGGGCCGAGGCCATGGCCTATGACCTGGGAGCCGTAGTGTCGCGGATGTCGGCGGAGGACCATGATGCCTCCGTGGCGCTGACCTCGCACCTGCCCCAGGTGATGGCGTCCCTGGTCGCCAGCCGGCTGCAGGAAACCCCCTCGCAGTCCCTGGCCCTGTCCGGCAACGGCCTGCGGGACGTGACCCGGATAGCGGCCAGCGATCCAAACCTGTGGGTGCAGATCCTCAGCGGCAACGCCGGGCGGCTGGTACCCATCCTGCACGGCGTGCGGGAGGACCTGAACCGGCTGATCCGCACGCTGGAGGATCCGGTGGCGGACGGTGCCCGGCTGGACATGGCGCAGCTCATCGCCGAGGGCAACGTGGGCCAGGCCCGGATTCCGGGCAAGCACGGCGGGCCGGCCCAGTCCTTTGTCTCCTTCACGGTCCTGGTGGATGACACCCCGGGTCAGATTGCCCGCCTCCTTACCGAGATTGGGGAGATCGGCGTCAACCTGGAGGATCTGCGGCTGGAGCATTCCTCCGGTCGGCAGGTGGGGCGGGCGGAAATCTCCGTGCTCCCCGGCCGGGTAAATGATCTGGTTTCTGAATTAAGCGCCCGCGGGTGGAAGGTAGTGCAGTGAGTTCGAATATTGATCCGGCCCAGTTCCGGCAGGGCAAGCCCCTGGTGGTGGCCATTGACGGCCCGTCCGGCTCCGGCAAGTCCAGCATCAGCCGTGAAGTGGCCCGCCGGCTGCACGCCGCCTACCTCGACACCGGTGCCATGTACCGCGCCGTCACGCTCTCCTGCATGGAAGCGGGTATCGACCTGACCGACTCCGTGGCTGTGGAAGCCGCTGCGGAGACAGCCGATATTGCCCTGAGCATGTCCCCGAACGAGGAATGGGTCCGGGTCAGCGGCCGTGACGTCACTGACGCCATCCGCGAACCCTCGGTCTCCTCCTCCGTCAGCGCCGTGGCCACGACGCTGGGCGCCAGGGCCGAACTGGTCCGCCGCCAGCAGCAGCTGATCCGGGACTCCGGTCTGCGGATTGTGGCCGAAGGCCGCGACATTACCACTGTGGTGGCACCCCACGCCGAAGTGCGCATCCTCCTCACCGCCAGCGAGGAAGCCCGGCTCCGCCGTCGCGGCATCCAGCTCGGGGGGACCCAGAGCGCGGCTGCACTGAAGGAACAGGTGCTGGTCCGCGACGCCAAGGATTCCACGGTGGTGGATTTCCAGCAGGCAGCCGACGGCGTCACCACCATCGACTCCTCGGACCTGGATTTCGAAGAGACGGTCGCGGCCGTGCTCGACGTCGTTTTCAGCAGCACCCACTAACACCGACGCCGGGAACCCCGGCAGCACCCGCGGGCTCCGGCCCGTGTTTCAATGGGAGGTGGGTCCCTGCGGCAATGCCGCACGGATCTTCCCCTGCACTTACCGGGCTGAACGTCCGGAGACGGCCTGTATGCACAGTGCTGCAGACCTCAACGGAAAGAAAGCAATTCTATGAACGGCAAACCTCTCAACGACGACACCGCCGGTGACGGGACCTCCACGGATGAATACATCCCCGTAGGAGAAGACTCGATCAACGAGCGCCTGGCGGCAATGGACGACGACGAGGCGGAGATCCGCGCCCGCTCCCTCCGGGCCGGCCTTGAGGACTACGAACTCGACGAGGAAGACGCCGCCCTGCTTGCCGGCGGCTTTGAGGAATACGACGAAGACGCGCCCCTGCGCCAGGATCCGGTCGTAGCCATTGTGGGACGGCCGAATGTCGGCAAGTCCACGCTGGTCAACCGCATCCTGGGCCGCCGCGAAGCGGTGGTGGAAGATACTCCGGGCGTTACCCGTGACCGGGTGTCCTACCCGGCGACCTGGAACGGCGTGAACTTCACCCTGGTGGACACGGGCGGCTGGGAGCATGATGCCCGCGGCATCCACGCCCGGGTGGCGGACCAGGCCGAGATCGCCGTCGACCACGCCGACGCCGTCATGCTGGTGGTGGATGCAACAGTAGGCATCACCGCCACCGATGAAGCCGTGGTGCGGATGCTGCGCGGCAAGAAGAAGCCGGTCATTGTTGTTGCCAACAAGGTTGATGACATCCAGAACGAAGCCGACGCGTCTGCTCTCTGGGCACTGGGCTTCGGCGAACCGTACCCGGTCTCGGCCCTGCACGGCCGCGGCACGGGCGACATGCTTGATGCCGTGATGGACGTCCTGCCCGAGTACTCGGCCTACGGCGGATTGGACCGCTCCGGCGGTCCCCGCCGCATCGCCCTGATCGGACGCCCGAACGTGGGCAAGTCCTCGCTGCTGAACAAGCTGGCAGGCTCCGAACGCGTCGTCGTTGATGACCTGGCCGGGACCACCCGCGACCCGGTGGATGAAATGGTTGAACTCGGCGGGCGCACCTGGCGCTTCGTGGATACCGCCGGCATCCGCCGCCGCCAGCACATGGCCCAGGGTGCGGATTTCTATGCTTCGCTGCGTACGCAGGCTGCCCTGGAAAAGGCCGAGGTTGCCGTGGTGCTCCTGGCCGTCGATGAGGTCCTTAGCGAACAGGATGTCCGTATCCTGCAGCTGGCGATCGAATCCGGCCGCGCACTGGTCCTGGCCTTCAACAAGTGGGACCTGCTCGACGACGACCGCCGCCGCTACCTCAAGACGGAGATCGAGCGCGACCTGGCCCACGTGGAGTGGGCCCCGCACGTGAACATCTCGGCCAAGACCGGCTGGCACAAGGACAAGCTGGTGCCCGCACTGGACACCGCCCTGGAAAGCTGGGACAAGCGCATCCCCACCGGCAAGCTCAACGCCTTCCTGGGCGAGCTGGTGGCGGCGCACCCGCACCCTGTCCGCGGCGGCAAGCAGCCCCGTATCCTCTTCGGCACCCAGGCATCCTCCCGCCCGCCGAAGTTCGTCCTGTTCACCACAGGTTTCCTGGACCCGGGGTACCGCCGCTTCATTACCCGCCGCCTGCGCGAAACCTTCGGCTTCGAAGGAACACCCATTGAGGTGTCCATGCGTGTGCGCGAAAAGCGCGGCAAGAACAGCCGGCGCTAATTTCACCGCCGATACGGTAACGGGCTTTTCCCTAGGGGACAGGCCCGTTTCCGTATCCCGGGGAGTCTGGGCTTTCATTGCGCAGTACGCGTCCTCCGGCACCCTTTGGGGGAGCAGTACCTGCACTATGAACCGGGTTCCGTCGCGGCGGCGGACCCGATTCGGGACTTTCGCTGCTTATGATGTAGAGTATTCGAGTTGGTTCGGCCGGAAATAAACCGGGCGGGTAACGGGTTGTGGCGCAGCTTGGTAGCGCACTTGACTGGGGGTCAAGGGGTCGCAGGTTCAAATCCTGTCAACCCGACAGATAGCCTGGCGGAACGAGAGTTCTGCCGGGCTTTTGTCGTTAAACGGCCTGCCGTTTAGCGACATCTGTCGGTCAGCGGCGTACCGACGGGCCGTGCCGGATCACAGGTTCCCCAGCGCCGCCACGTCCTCGGCAATGGCACCCATGCGGCCCTCAAACTGGTGGCCACCGGTTGCGTGCCTGCGAACGGCGGCATGGGGTATTCGCTCAGCGAGCCGCTCAAGGTGGGCAAAGGGCACCACGTCGTCGTCACGGCAGTGATGCAGCCGGACGGGAAGCCGCAGCTGCGCCGCTGGCGGCAGTGCGTACTCGGCCTGCCATCCTTCGGTGCCCCATGCCGGCGTCGCCAGGAGCACCAGGCCCAGGGGAGCGGGCGCCCTGTCATTATCGGCCAAGCCATCGTCGGCCCCGCCTTCTTCGGCCCCGCTCTCATCCGCATAGTGCAGCAGGGCCATGGACGCACCGAAGGAGTGCCCCACCACCACCGCACCCGGTTCCATCGACGTGAGCCAGCGCTCCAATTCGCGGCGCCACTGGGCAGCGGACATGTCCTCTTCGGGAAATTCGGGCATAACCACGGGGACGTTCAGCCGGTTACGCAGTTCCGCTGCCAACGGCTGGTCATCCATCCATCCGCCGGCACCATGGACGAAGAGAATCTCCATCTTGGCTCCAATGTTTGTTGGGAGCGGGTTCGTATGGCTGGGGGAGAGAGGTAGGGGCTGGGCGCCCGCTCACCACGCTCCGCCGTCGGGCGCTCCAGCGGCCCGCCAAAAACCCTAGGACCGATTCTCCGCGCCTCCGGGGCACTCCGCCAGATGCGCACAGTCGCCGGGGCAAGGCGGCTTTCCGTCTGCCGGCCTTCCGGAGGGCTCCCCGCCCGGTTAGGTTCGGACAATGACGCGGCTACAGTTCCCAGGTACGCCCGGGATGAACGGTGGACCCGGGACGGCAGACCGGAACGTACCCGGACGCACACTCCGACGCCGTTACCTCCGCCCGGCCGCGATGGTGCTCACTGTCCTGGCCGCTGCTGCCTGTACCGCCGGCCCGGACGGCGCCGGTGGACTGTCCACCGACGAATCGTCCGCCGGTGCCGCCACAGCTGAAACCATCGCCACCGGACTCGACGCTCCGTGGTCCGTTGCGTTCGCCGGCAGCACCGCGCTGATCAGCGAGCGGGATACCGGCCGCATCCTGTCGGTGAACCCTGACGGGACTACCTACGAGGTGGGCAGTATTGCCGAATCAGCCGGCAGCCGAGAAGGCGGGCTCCTCGGGATTGCCGTGCAGGATGGCGTCCTCTTTACGTACCTGACCGCCGGGGAGGAGAACCGGATTGACCGGCGGGAACTAAGCGGGGACGCCGGGTCTTGGGGTTTGGGGCCCCCGGCGACCGTAGTGGAGGGCATTCCCGCAGGCCGGGTCCATAACGGCGGGCGCCTCGCGTTCGGTCCCGACGGCATGCTGTATGCCACCACGGGCGACGCCGGAGACCGGGACAGCGCCCAGGACCTGGAATCGTTGGCTGGCAAGATCCTGCGGATGGCGGCCGACGGCACAGTCCCTGCGGACAATCCGTTGCCCGGGTCCCTCGTCTACAGCTACGGGCACCGCAATCCGCAGGGGATTGGCTGGGATGCCGACGGCATTCTTTACGCCAGTGAGTTCGGTCAGGACACCTGGGACGAGCTCAACGTGATTGAGCCCGGCGGCAACTACGGATGGCCGGAGGTGGAAGGCATGGCAGGTGAGGCAGGCTTCATCGACCCGGTGCAGCAGTGGGCTCCCGATGTTGCCAGCCCGAGCGGCATCGCCGTCGTGAAGGAATCCGCCTACATCGCCAACCTGCGCGGGGAACGTCTCCGGCAGGTGCCGCTGGCGGGCCCCGGGACGTCCACGGACTACTTCACCGGCGAACACGGCCGGTTGCGCGATGTGGTGAATGCTCCCGACGGCAGCCTGTGGGTGCTGACAAACAACACCGATGGCCGCGGAAAGCCAGGTCCCGATGATGACCGCATACTGCGCATGGAGCCGCCGGATTAAAGCTGTAGGCAGGCCCTCTTCATCCAGGCCGCGACCGGCTTCCGTTCCGGCACGCTCTGTGCCGCTCTTCCCGCGCCGCCCCCGGAAGCCTAGCCTTACATCTGTCTGCTGACCGGCCCCCGTGCGGGCTGCTGGCGTCCCGGAGCGAGCCCGACAAGAAACTGGAAGGACAGCCATGCCGGAAAAAATCTCTTCGTTTGCCGTTTCGCTCAACGTTCCGGACCCCGAAGCCTCCGCCCGATTCCTGATAGAGCACTTGGGCTACGCCGTGGACATGGAAGATGACGGGTTTTTCTCCCTTCGCCACCCCGACGGCGGGTCCAACATCATTTTCCTCCGCACCGGGCTGCCCACCTTCAAGCCCGCCGAAGCCGCCGGCCGTGCCCGCGAGGGCCTACTGCTGGTGCACGAGGTGGACAATCTCGACGCAGCCCATGCGCAACTGCGGGACGCCGGGGCGGAAGTGGTCACGCCACCGGAAACCGAGCCGTGGGGTGAACGCTTTGCCCAGTACCGGGATCCGAACGGCCTGATCATCCAAATGGTCCAATGGGTGGCCGGTCCCGGTGAAGGCAGGGCCGTTCCGCCGGAGCTGGCCCGTGAGGAGCTCCTTCGGCTGGAGCGCAGACTCGCGGTTGAGGGCGCGCCCGCCTACCGGGAACTCCTGCACCCGGACGCCGTGGTGATAGTTCCGGGTGCGGTGCTGAACAAAGGGGAGTGTGTTGCCGCGATCACGGCCGCGGCTCCCTGGGACACCGTCCGGATGGACCCTTTCCGGCACTGGGTCACCGCTGATACGGCGACCCTGGCCTACCGGTTCACGGGCAGTCGGGACGGGGAGGAATATTCGGCTGTAATGCTGTCCGGCTACATTGTCCGCGATGGACGGGCTGAACTGATCCACCACCAGCAGACGCCCGAACCGGGGTGAGTAGGGTGCGGACGGACCGCGGCGGCTGCCGGAGGAACGCCCGGACAAGGACATATAGTTTTCCCCAGCGGAATCGCCAGTGCCGCCAAGGGCCTGCAGCGGGTAGGCTAATACAGCAGGTAAGGCAGAAACAGTCGCTGGAACCGGATCAGCCAGGGATACCCCGGCTGATCAGTTTTCATTTTGGGGAGGATTTGCACATGGCGGGCGAGCAGTACAGTGCCGAACGAGCGGACAACCGACAGGCACCAGGCGGAGAAGACACCACATCCATCAGTCTTCCCCCGATTTCCGACTCCACATCGGTGGAGCCGAAGCTGACCCCGGACGAGCGCGCCGCCGTCGCCGCTCTTCCGGCAGGATCAGCCTTGCTGATTGCCCACAGCGGACCCAACGCCGGTGCCCGCTTCCTGCTGGACCAGGATGTGACCACCGCCGGCCGGCATCCCAATGCAGATGTGTTCCTCGATGACGTCACCGTCTCCCGCAAGCATGTCGAGTTCCGCCGTACACCGGAAGGATTCCGGGTGGTCGATTCAATGAGCCTGAACGGTACGTACGTCAACAATGACCGGGTGGACAGTGTGCTGCTGCGCACGGGCAGCGAAGTGCAGATCGGGAAATTCCGGCTGACTTTTTATGCTGCACGGCCGGCATCTGCCCGGACCCAGGCGTAGCTCCGGGCGCAGGGCAGATAAGGTAGTAGACATGTCAGCATCACAGTCCGTCAGGCGTACCCCCGGACCGGAGCGGCTGCGCGGCAGGGTGCTGAACATTGGCGAGGTCCTCGGCGAGCTGAGCGGTGATTTTCCGGCCATCAGTGCGTCCAAGATCCGTTTCCTGGAGGAAAAGGGCCTGGTAACGCCCCAGCGCACCGCGGCTGGCTACCGCAAGTACACCACGGCGGACGTTGAACGGCTCCGGTTTGTCCTGGCGCTTCAGCGGGACCAGTACCTGCCGTTGAAGGTCATCAAGGACTATCTTGACGCCATCGACCGGGGTGAACGTCCCGAGTCGCTGCCCGGCGGAATGTCCCTTGCCCCGCGTGCGGTGTCGGACCAGCTGGCCGGAGAACTTGCGGCACGCGCCCGTGCCCGGACACTGACCTTCGCGGAACTGGTCCGGGAATCCGGCGCCAGCAGTGACCTTGTGCACAGCCTCGCCAGCTACGGGCTGATTAATGCCACGGATGAACGCTATGACGAACATGCGCTCAAGGTGGCGAAGGCCTGCGTCCAGCTTGAGGCCCACGGCATCGAGCCCCGCCACCTGCGCCCATTCCGGGCGGCCGCCGACCGTGAGCTGGGACTGGTGGAACGCGTGGTCGCCCCCGTTGCCTCCCGCCGCGACGTGGCGTCCAAGGCACGTGCCGCTGAAACAGCCCGCGAGATCAGTGACCTGTGCCTGAGCCTGCACAGCGCTCTGGTCCAGGGCCAAATCGCCCGGATGGAGGCCTAACCCATGCAGGAAATCGAAGTAGTGGGCGTGCGGATTGAACTGCCATCCAACCAGCCGCTGGTCCTCCTGAAGGAAGTCAACGGGGAACGGCACCTGCCCATCTGGATCGGAGCACCCGAGGCCAGCGCGATCGCCTTTGTGCAGCAGGGGATAGTTCCACCGCGGCCGATGACCCATGACCTGCTCGTGAACCTGATCCGGGCCCTGAAGCGCACCGTCACCCAGGTCCGGCTGATCTCGGTGGAGGACACCGTCTTCCACGCGGAGATTGTTTTTGAGGACGGCACGGCAGTGAATTCCCGGGCTTCGGACGCCATAGCCGTTGCGCTGCGGGTGCCCTGCCCGATCTACTGCGCGGATGCAGTGCTTGACGAGGCCGGAGTGCGGATTGCGGAGACCGACGAGTCCGAGGCCAGCGAAGAAGAGCAGGACAACGCGGAACAGGAGATGCGGCAGTTCCGTGAATTCCTGGCCGATGTTGAACCCGAGGACTTCGAGCACTAACGGATTACCTGCCCGGCTCCGACACGCCGCGGCAAAAACCCCTGCGTCTTTGACCTTGGTGCCAGTCGGTTCTAACGTCGAAGCATAGAGTTCCCATTGCATCGGGGGAGTTCTCGGGGGAGACTGAAAACCCCGATTGCTCCGGCCCGTGCCGACCCCCAGGGGAACCGTTATTAGGAGGCACACGTGAGTCCGAAAGGCGACGCCGGCGAGCGTGCCGGTGTACCAGGGAGCATCCCGCCCCACAGTGCCCAGGGCTTGCTGTTCACCGAAGACCTTCCCGTCCTGGACGAGGACGCCGGGTACCGCGGCCCTACAGCCTGCAAGGCGGCCGGCATCACCTACCGCCAGCTGGATTACTGGGCGCGGACGGGACTCGTTGAGCCGGCCGTGCGGGGTGCCGCAGGCTCCGGCACCCAGCGCCTCTACAGCTTCCGGGACATTCTTGTCCTGAAGGTGGTTAAGCGCCTCCTGGATACCGGGGTGTCCCTCCAGCAGATCCGTACCGCCGTGGAACACCTGCGGGAACGCGGCGTCGAGGACCTGGCCCAGATCACCCTGATGAGTGACGGTGCAAGCGTGTACGAGTGCACCTCCGCAGATGAAGTCATTGACCTGGTGCAGGGCGGCCAGGGCGTATTCGGCATTGCCGTGGGCCGTGTCTGGCGTGAAGTGGAGGGCAGCCTCGCCCAGCTGCCCAGCGAGCACGTCAACGAGTTTCCCGGAGACGAACTGAGCCAGCGGCGTATCGCCCGCAAAATCAGCTAGCCAGGGAAAGAACCGGCCACAGAAGCCTTAGACAAAAGGAAGGGCACCCCGCGGGGTGCCCTTCCGTTTGTCAGTCTGCGCAGCTGTTAGCCCACGGGCCGGCGCATCACGCGGTTGCGGACGCTGCCGGTATCCATCAGGTTCTTGACCAGGGCATCAAAAGTGCCCGCAGCCTGCTTGGCGGATTCGCCCGGCCAGTGGTGGACCGAATGCGCGGCACCCTGGATCTGCTGCCAGTTGGCCTGTTCGGCGATGGTCGGGCTCAGCAGGAGATCGCCGAACATCTGCTTCATCTCGGCCAGACGGAACACATGCTCGTTGGAACTGGGCCGCACCCGGTTGGCGATGATGCCAGCGGGGGCCAGGTTCGGTGCGAACTCCTCCCTGAACAGGTCCAGGGCACGCATGGTGCGTTCGGTGCCTGCTACTGAGAAGAGGCCGGGCTCGGCAACAAGCAGGACGCGGTTGCTGGCCGTCCACGCCATCCGGGTCAGGCCGTTCAGTGACGGCGGGCAGTCGATCAGGACCAGACCGTAGCCGGTGACCCGGGACAGCAGGTTTGTCAGGCGCCGAAGGTCGCGTTTGCCGAGGTCGGGGCGGTCATAGATCCCCGAGTAGGCGGAACCCATGGCTACGTCCAGGACAGGTTTCCGGCCGGCCGGGTTCTTGGCGAGCCGGCGGGCGTTTTCCACCCAGCCGCTGGGTACCACCTGGTCGGCCAGCTGCACCCGGCGGGGGTTGCGAAGCATTTCGCCGATGCCAAGCTGGCTGCCGGCGCTGACACCCAGGCCGGTGGTCGCATCTGCATGCGGGTCCAGGTCCACGACGAGCGTCGGAATGCCTGCGGCCAGCGCGGCGGATGCCAGGCCCAGCGTGACGGAGGTTTTACCGACGCCGCCCTTCAGGCTGCTGATGCTCACTACTTGCACTTGTTGAACCAAAACCTAACGTGTCTAGGGATCACTGGAGGCTGCACCCTCATTCTATGTGACGGACGCCTGTTACCTTGGCAGCGCCCTTTTGCAGGGGTGGCGCTTACACTGGTGGCACACTGTGATATCCACCACGGCGGTTCCGTGCTGCGCCTACCGGCTGCAACCGGTATTTTTCACGCTTGCCAGCAACTGCCGTGGGTAAAATCCGTTAATGGCGGTACTGTCCTGGTGCCCCACCGCAACGATGCAGGAGACCCATGTTCTCGAAGATATTGGTAGCGAACCGGGGCGAAATCGCCATTCGGGCGTTCCGTGCCGCATATGAGCTCGGTGCGAAGACGGTGGCCGTGTTTCCCCACGAGGACCGGAACTCCATTCACCGGCAGAAGGCCGACGAGGCCTACCTGATCGGCGAGGAGGGCCACCCGGTCCGGGCGTACCTGGATGTGGATGAAATTATCCGGGTGGCCAAGGAATCCGGCTGCGACGCGATCTATCCCGGGTACGGCTTCCTGTCCGAGAACTCGCATCTGGCCCGGGCTGCAGCCGACGCCGGCATCACCTTTGTGGGGCCGGCGGCGGACATTCTGGAGCTGGCCGGGCATAAGGTGCACGCACTGAACGCCGCCAGGGAAGCCGGCATCCCGGTTCTGCGGTCCACGGCGCCGAGCGCAGACCCCGACGAGCTGCTGGCGGAGGCTGACGCCATCGGTTTCCCGATCTTCGTCAAGGCCGTGGCCGGCGGCGGCGGACGCGGCATGCGGCGGGTGGACAGCAAGGACAAGCTGCCCGAAGCCCTCGCCGCGGCGATGCGGGAGGCGGAAACCGCCTTCGGCGACCCCACGGTGTTCCTCGAGCAGGCAGTCCTTCGGCCCCGGCACATTGAGGTTCAGATCCTCGCGGATGCTGAAGGCAACATCGTTCACCTGTTCGAGCGGGACTGCTCACTGCAGCGCCGGCACCAGAAGGTGGTGGAAATTGCCCCCGCACCGAACCTGGACGAGAACATCCGCCAGGCTCTGTACCGGGATGCGGTGAAGTTCGCCAAGGCGCTGAAATACGTGAATGCGGGCACCGTGGAGTTCCTCGTGGATACGGTGGGCGAGCGGGCCGGCCAGCACGTGTTCATTGAAATGAACCCGCGCGTGCAGGTGGAACACACCGTCACCGAGGAAATCACCGACGTCGATATTGTCCAGTCCCAGCTGCGCATCGCAGCCGGGGAAACGCTGGCTGATCTGGGCCTGTTCCAGGATGAGCTGCAGATCCGCGGGGCCGCCCTGCAGTGCCGCATCACCACCGAGGACCCCGCCAACGGGTTCCGGCCCGACGTCGGCCGGATCAGCGCCTACCGCTCAGCCGGTGGCGCCGGGGTGCGGCTCGACGGCGGCACCGTATACGCCGGTGCGGAAATCAGTCCGCACTTTGACTCCATGCTGGTGAAACTGACGTGCCGTGGCCGGACCTACCCGGTGGCCGTGAACCGTGCCCGCCGGGCACTTGCGGAGTTCCGGATCCGCGGTGTCGCCACCAATATCTCCTTCCTGCAGGCCGTGCTGGACGATCCGGATTTTGTTGCCGGGGATGTGGCTACGTCCTTCATCGAGGAGCGCCCGGAACTGCTTAATGCCCGCGGTTCAGCAGATCGCGGTACCAAGCTGCTGAACTGGCTTGCTGACGTCACAGTTAATAAGCCGCATGGAGAAGCAGTGCTGCACAGCGACCCGGCGGAGAAGCTTCCCGACGACCTGCCGGAAGTACGGCCGGGCTCACGGCAGCGGCTGCTTGAACTGGGGCCGGAGGGCTTCGCCGCAGACCTTCGGCAGCGCACGGCCCTGGCGGTCACGGACACCACATTCCGGGACGCCCACCAGTCCCTGCTCGCCACCCGGGTCCGTACCCGGGACCTGACCGCAGCAGCTCCGGCGGTAGCTGCCCTGACGCCCGAACTGTTCTCCGTGGAAGCCTGGGGCGGTGCCACTTACGATGTTGCGCTCCGCTTCCTCGGCGAAGACCCGTGGGAACGTTTGGCCGCGCTGCGCCACGAACTGCCCAACGTCTGCATCCAGATGCTGCTGCGCGGACGGAACACGGTGGGCTACACGCCCTACCCCACGGAAGTCACCGAGGCTTTCGTGGAAGAGGCAGCCGCCACCGGTGTTGATATCTTCCGGATCTTCGATGCGCTCAATGACGTCTCGCAGATGGAACCGGCCATCCGGGCGGTGCGGAACACGGGAACCGCGGTAGCCGAGGTTGCCCTCTGCTACACCGGTGACCTTCTGGACCCCAAGGAAGAGCTCTACACGCTGGACTACTATCTGGATCTGGCCCAGCGCATGGTCGACGCCGGCGCCCACATCCTGGCTATCAAGGACATGGCCGGCCTGCTGCGCCCGGCTGCTGCCGCCAAGCTTGTCTCCGCCCTGCGGGAACGCTTTGACCTGCCGGTACACCTGCATACCCATGACACCGCAGGCGGCCAGCTGGCCACCCTGCTGGCGGCAGCGGACGCCGGTGTGGACGCCGTGGACGTGGCCAGCGCCCCGCTGGCCGGAACCACCAGCCAGCCCTCCATGTCCTCGCTGGTGGCATCACTGACCAATACCGACAGGGACACCGGTATCAGCCTGGACGCGGTGGGCGCCTTGGAACCGTACTGGGAAGCCGTCCGCCGGGTGTACTCACCCTTCGAGTCCGGTCTGGCCGGCCCCACCGGGCGGGTGTACCGGCACGAAATCCCCGGCGGCCAGCTGTCCAACCTCCGCCAGCAGGCCATTGCCCTGGGACTGGGGGAGCGGTTCGAAGCCATCGAGGATATGTACACTGCCGCGGACCGCATTCTCGGCCGCCTGGTGAAGGTCACGCCCTCCTCGAAGGTAGTGGGGGATCTGGCCCTGCAGCTGGTCGGATCGAACGTCTCCCCGGAGGACTTTGAAGAGAACCCGCAGAATTACGACATTCCCGATTCGGTGATCGGCTTCCTGAGCGGCGAACTGGGCGACCCTCCCGGAGGCTGGCCGGAACCCTTCCGGACCAAGGCGCTGCAGGGTCGCAAGGTCAGGGCACGCGACGTCGAACTCACCGAGGTGGACAGGGCGGGACTGAACGCGGATTCGGCAACCCGGCAGGAAACGCTCAACCGCCTGCTTTTCGCCGGCCCCGCCAAGGAGTTCGCCACTGTCCGGGAAACCTACGGCGACGTGTCCGTGCTGGAAACACGTGACTACCTGTACGGGCTGCGCCGTGGGGAAGAGCACGTTATTGAACTCGAAAAGGGCGTGCGCCTGATAGCCACGCTCGACGCCGTATCTGAACCGGATGAGAAGGGCATGCGGACGGTCATGACCACGCTGAACGGGCAGATGCGCCCGGTCCTGGTGCGGGACCGCAGCATTGAGACCTCGGAGAAATCAGCGGAGCGGGCGGATCCGGCCGAGCCCGGACATGTCGCAGCGCCGTTCGCCGGCGCGGTGACTGTCACGGTCAAGGAGGGCACCGAAGTTGCTGCGGGCGAGACGGTTGCCACCATTGAGGCCATGAAGATGGAGGCCTCCATTACGGCACCGATCGCCGGCACCATCGAACGGGTGGCCATTTCGCAGGTGGAACAGGTCCAGGGCGGTGATTTGCTGCTGGTGATCACCCCTAAGGGAAATCCCCAGGCTGAGTAGACTGATGGCGTGACCCATTTTGATCTCGCCATCATCGGCTCAGGCTCCGGCAATTCACTGATCACCCCTGACTGGGACGGCAAGCGGGTGGCAGTCATCGACGGAGGAACGTTCGGGGGTACCTGCCTGAACGTCGGGTGCATTCCCACCAAGATGTTTGTGTATCCCGCCCAGCTGGCGGCCGCCGTGACCGACGGCGCCCGGCTGGGCGTGGATGCGCCGCTGGCCGGGGTGCGCTGGCGCGATATCCGGGACCGGATTTTTACCCGCATAGACGCCATCTCGGAGGGTGGCAGGCGTTACCGGGCCGAAGAGCTGGAGAACGTCACGCTGTACAGCGAATACGTCCGCTTCACTTCGCCGCATTCCCTGGTCACCGCTACCGGTGAGAAAATCACCGCCGATCATATAGTGGTGGCTGCCGGCTCACGCCCGGTCCTGCCCGATACCCCGGGCATGGACCTGCCACAGGTGCACACCTCCGATACCGTCATGCGTGTGGATGAGCTGCCCCGCCGGGTGCTCATCATCGGCGGCGGGTACATCGCCGCGGAGTTCGGGTTCGTCTTCGCTGCCTTCGGTACGGAGGTGACCGTTGCAGTCCGTTCGGGGGCGATGCTGCGTTCACTGGACGAGACAGTATCCGAGCGCTTCACCGCCGAAGCGGCCAAGCAGTGGAACCTGCAGTTGAACACCACGGTGGACTCGCTCAAGGAAAACGCTGACGGTTCCGTGCACGTGGTGCTTTCCGGGCCGGCAGGAACGCAGGAACTCGACGTGGACCTGGTGCTTGCCGCCACCGGACGGGTGCCCAATACGGACAGGCTGGACGTAGCTGCAGCCGGTTTCGATACCCGGGAGGACGGCCGGCTGGCCGTGGACGGGTACGGCCGGGTGCTGTCCTCCGGCGCCCCGGTCCCCGGTGTCTGGGCGCTGGGGGATGTCAGCAGCGACTACCAGCTCAAGCACGTTGCCAACCATGAGGCACGGGTGGTTTCACATAACCTGGTCCATCCGGATGACCTGCGGAAGGCGGATCACCGCTTTGTCCCGGCCGCCGTCTTCAGCAGCCCGCAGA
The DNA here is from genome assembly GCF_030410475.1 of Arthrobacter sp. YD2. Taxonomy (NCBI): domain Bacteria; kingdom Bacillati; phylum Actinomycetota; class Actinomycetes; order Micrococcales; family Micrococcaceae; genus Arthrobacter; species Arthrobacter sp. YD2. Next base: position 914,252 of record NZ_JAUHHB010000002.1, on the reverse strand, counting down.
TTGCCAGTGTGGGAATGACGGAGGAAGAGGCCTGCACCGATACTGAGGCCCGCGGCGTGGAACTGGCGCTGGCCGTGCAGGAATACGGCTCGACGGCGTATGGCTGGGCCATGGAGGACTCCACCGGTTTCGTGAAACTGCTGGCGGAGAAGGAGAGCGGCCGCCTGCTCGGCGCGCACATCATGGGCCACGAGGCGTCCATGCTGATCCAGCCGCTCATCCAGGCCATGGAGTTCGGTCTGGACGCGGCCACCATGGCCCGGGGCCAGTACTGGATTCACCCGGCACTGACCGAGGTAGTGGAAAACGCCTTGCTGTCCCTGAAGACAACGGAAAAGCCGGGCAGGAACCGCCTCTAGTCGAGGGGCCGCTGCCCGGCTTCAAGCCGTGCAGGATCAGACGCGCTGACCGCTGTAGATGTCGTCGATAACCTCCGAGAAGTCCCGCAGCACCTGGGCGCGCTTGATCTTCAGGGACGGGGTCAGGTGCCCGCTGGTCTCGGTGAAGTCGGTGGGCACTACCCGGAAGACCTTGATGGCCTCAGCCTGGGAGACCTTCTTGTTGGCCCGGTCCACAATGCCCTGCAGTTCCGTCTGCAGTTCGTCAGTGGCGGCAACCTCGCTCACCGTCATGCCGGCGCGCAGCTTGTTCCGTTCCAGCCAGCCCGGAAGTGCCTCTTCATCGATGGTGATCAGTGCGGAGATGAACGGCTTGGCATCACCCACCACCACACACTGGGAGACGATGGCGCTGGACCGGATGGAATCCTCCAGCTGGGACGGCACTACGTTCTTGCCGCCGGCCGTCACGATGATTTCCTTCTTGCGGCCGGTGATCTTCAGGAAGCCGTCGGCATCAAGCTCGCCGATATCGCCGGTGTGGAACCAGCCGTCGGTGAAGGTTTCACCCATGAGGTCGGGGCGCTTGTAGTAGCCCTTCATAACGCTGATGCCCTTGGCGAGGATCTCACCATCGTCGGCGATCCGGACACTGTTGCCGGGAAGCGGGGCACCCACCGTGCCCAGCTTGACCAGCTGCGGGGTGTTGGTGGTCAGCGGGGCAGTGGTCTCGGTAAGGCCGTAGCCTTCCAGGACCAGCAGCCCGATGCCATGGAAGAAGTGTCCCAGCCGCTCACCCAGGGGCGCTCCGCCGGAGACGGCGTACTCCACCCGGCCGCCCATGGCCTCGCGGATCTTTCCATACAGCAGCCGGTCGAACAGGGCGTGCTTGAGCTTCAGGCCCAGCGGCACCTTTCCTTCCTGCTTGGCCTTGGACCATTCCACGGCGGTGGCAACGCCGGCATGGAAGATCTTGCCCTTGCCGCCGTCCTCGGCCTTGAGCATGGAAGCGTTGAAGACCTTTTCCAGTACGCGGGGGACCACCAGGATGAAGGTCGGTTTGAAACTCTGCAGATCGGGGAGCAGGTTCTTGACGTCCGGTGTATGCGCCACCGTGGCGCCGGTGGCCACGCTAAGCACCGAAATGAACCGGGCCAGCACGTGTGCCAGCGGGAGGAACATGATGGTCTGGGACCCTTCGCGGGCCACTTCGGGCTCGGCGAGCTCGGAGTTTTTGGACAGGTTCACGAAGTTGCCGTGGGTGAGCTCGCAGCCCTTGGGCTTACCCGTGGTGCCGGAGGTGTAGATGATGGTGGCGAGGTCATCCATGTGTGCCGTGGCCCGGCGGGCGTCGAGATCCTCGTCACTGATCGAGGCGCCTGCAGTCCGCAGTGTGTCGAGGCCGCCGCCGTCGATCTGCCAGACGTTGGCAACCCCTGAGAGGTCCTCGTCGGCTGCAGCCTGACGGACAATGTTCTCGTGCCGCGGAGCTTCCACCACAATGCCGACGGCACCGGAGTCGCTGAGGATCCAGGCGACCTGTGAAGGGGAGGAGGTCTCGTACACCGGAACGGAGACGGCTCCGGCGAACCAGAGGGCGAAGTCCACCAGGGTCCACTCGTACCGGGTGCGGGACATAATGGCGACCCGGTCGCCTGCCTTCACGCCGGAGGCCATAAAGCCCTTCGCGAGGGCGCTGACATCCTTGGTGAACTCCGTGGCGCTGATCCGCTGCCACTCACCCTGCCCGTCCCGTACGGCAAAAAGTGCCGGATTGCTCGGCTTTGCTGCCTGGTCCAGCAGCATGTTGGTGATGTTTGTCTGCGGCGGGGATTCCGCTAGGACGGGAACGCTGAATTCTCGCACGATAGCTCCTTTGATATCCGGGTGGGCCCGTAGGCACTGTCAGCCTATAACCTAGATCACACTCTTGTACCCGTCGGTAACCTTGCGGATCTATAACTTTTGCGTCACCGCTCTTGCTGTTTCCTTAGAATAGGTTTCTGATGCCTCCCTTAACGCCAGTTTCCGTGCCCCGTTCCGTTCCCACACCCCTGCAGCGCCGTCTCGGCCCTGCCGAGCCCTTCCGGGGCGGCCGGCCCATGCGGCTGCACAACCGGATGCGGCGGCGCGGCCTGGCCATCGGCATCGACATCGGCGGAACCAAGGTAGCGGCCGGCCTGGTGGACGGGAACGGCAGAGTTCTGAAACAGGCACGCCGCTCCACTCCCGGTCATGACCCCCGGGAGGTCGAGGCCGTGATTGTGGACCTGGTCCGTGAACTCTCCGCGGAGCACCACGTATGGTCGGTGGGCATCGGCGCGGCCGGCTGGATGGATCTGGCCGGCAGCACGGTCCTGTTCAGCCCGCACCTGGCCTGGCGCAATGAGCCGCTGCGCGAGAATCTCGAGCGGCTGCTGCGCCGCCGGGTTTTCCTTGTCAACGACGCCGACGGTGCTGCCTGGGCGGAGTACCGCTTCGGTGCGGGTGCCGGTGAGTCCCGGCTGGTCTGCGTGACCCTGGGAACAGGGATCGGCGGTGCCATGGTGCTGGACGGGCGGCTGGAGCGCGGCCGGTTTGGGGTGGCGGGGGAGTTTGGCCACCAGATCATCATGCCGGGCGGGCACCGCTGCGAATGCGGAAACCGCGGCTGCTGGGAGCAGTACGCCTCGGGCAACGCGCTGGGCAGAGAGGCACGTGAACTTGCGGCCGCCAACTCACCGGTGGCGCAGGAGCTTCTCCGTGCCGTGGACGGCAATACGGACGCGGTGACGGGGGCCGTAGTGACCCGCCTGGCATTGGAAGGTGATGCGGCGAGCATTGAGCTGCTGGATGAGGTGGGCCAATGGCTGGGACTTGGCCTGGCGAACCTGGCAGCCGCCCTGGACCCGGGAATGTTCGTTATTGGCGGCGGACTGAGCGACGCCGGGGATCTGCTCCTTGAACCTGCACGCCGATCCTTTGCCCGGAACCTGACCGGCCGGGGTTTCCGGCCCGCAGCGAGGATGGAACGCGCCGCGATGGGTCCGGCAGCAGGAATGATCGGTGCCGCGGACCTCTCGCGGATCGCCACACGCCGCTAGGCCGGACGCGGACCCGGCCGGACCGCCTAGACCTCGGCGCCGTCGTCGTTCTCGTCGCGATGCGAGGGGAGCCGGAACAGCAGGTACGCCGCCGAGCCGGCGAAGACGGCGATGGTCCCCAGCACAACGGCCAGCGGCGCCCCGCGCCAGAGCATCGCGAATAGCAGAAGCATCAGCGGCCCGCCCAGTGCGCCGATCCAGGCCAGCACCACCAGCGGTTCGCCGCTGCCCAGGGGTGGTGGTTCCGGGGGAGTGAACCCGCCGTCGTCCTCGTCCTCCTCCGGCGCCGCGTAGTCCCGCGGGCCGGTCATCGGGAGCGGCTGGTTCTCGAAAATGGCCCGGGTTCGCTCGGCGGGTGAGCCGGCCCGGCCCGGACCGGGAACGCCGGCCTGTTGTCCGGGGCCGGGGTCCTCCTGCGGAGCAGGGGATTCCCGGTCGCCGCCGTCGCGGCTGGTTTCGCCGGCATCCATGTGCTCCAGCCGGGCGACCAGGTCCCGCCAGACTTCCTCGTCGGTGGATTCATTGTGCTCCGGTTCGCGGTCGCTCATGAGCGGACTCCGGTGCTCACCCGTTGGATGAAACTCTGGGACTGTTCGAAGATCAGCGGTGCATCATGATCCATGGTGGCCACGTGGTAGCTGTTCTCCAGCGGCACCACCTCAAGGTCCGCGTTGACAAGCCCGGCGCGCAGCACATCCATGCTGGACTCGGGGACAATCGCATCCACCCGGGACCGGAAGGCGAGGACCGGTGCGGTCACCTCCGGCAGCGAAGCAGTGGTGTCGCGGAAAAGCCGTCCCAACTGCTGTACCGCCGCTACCGGAGTCCGCGGGTATGCCCCTTCGTCCTGCCCCTCCAGCCGGATGTCGTTGCCGATGGCCGGAACGGATCGCAGCACGTATTTGAGCAACCCCGAATAGCGTGCCCGCGGGTCGCCGATGGTCAGGCCGGGGTTAACGACGACGACGCCCGCCACCGGTTGCTTCGCCGCCAGCCGCAGTGCCAGCGCGCCTCCCATCGACAGTCCTGCCGAAACGACGGTTCCGGTCCGCTCCCGCAGGGAGTAGTAGGCCTGCTCATATTCCCCGTACCACCGCTGCCAGGGTGTCCTTGCCAGTTCCTGCCAGGTGGTGCCGTGTCCGGGCAGCAGCGGCAGGCTGACCGCGTAGCCCTGATCCGCCAGGTGCCGGGCCCAGGCGGCCAGGCTCACCGGGGAGCCGGTGAAGCCGTGGCTCAGGAGCACGCCCACGCCGGCATTGGGGCCGTGTCCCGCATAGTGAAAGGCGTCAGCGCCCGGGAGGGAAGTCATATCTCTATGGTTGCATTGCGGGGAGCATTTTCCACCCCGCAGGGAGCAAACTATTAGGGGGCGCGCACGCCGGAAATTCACCTGCGGCGCGCAGCCCGCATACAGTAGAGTCTGCGGAACCAACAGGTTCCCTAGTTTTGTTTGTCCGGACGGGAGATCAGGCCGCGTGTTCTATTGGGTGATGAAGACGATATTCATCGGGCCGGTGGTAAATCTTCTCTTCAGGCCCTGGGTGAAGGGGATGAACAACATTCCCGAGTCCGGTCCGGCCGTCCTGGTGAGTAACCACCTCTCCTTCTCCGACTCGATCTTCCTGCCGCTGGCTGTGCCCCGCCCGGTGAGCTTCCTGGCGAAGAGCGACTACTTCAACGGCAAGGGCATCAAGGGCAAGCTCACTGCGGCGTTCTTCCGGCTCGCCAACCAGCTGCCCATGGACCGTTCCGGTGGTGCAGCCTCCGCGAGCTCCCTGAAAGCCGGGGTGGACGTGCTGGAAAACGGCGGACTGCTGGGTATCTACCCCGAGGGCACGCGCAGCCCTGACGGACGCCTCTACCGCGGCAAAACCGGGGTGGCCAAGCTGGTCCTCTCCACCGGTGTCCCGGTGATCCCGGTTGCCATGATCGGTACCGATAAGGTCCAGCCGATTGGACGCCGGATCCCCAACATCCGCCGTATCGGCATCATTGTCGGCGAGCCGCTGGATTTCTCCCGGTATGCCGGGCTGGAGAATGACCGCTTTATCCAGCGTTCGGTAACCGACGAGATCATGTATGAACTCATGCGCCTGTCCGGCCAGGAATACGTAGACGTATACGCCAGCACCGTCAAGGAAAAGAACGCCGCACGGAAAGGCGGCAAGGCTGCCGAGGCCCGCGGCGCCGCGGTCCGTCTCGGGACTGCTCCGGCGGGAACCGACGCCCGTACCACTCAGGACACTTCCGCCGGCGATGTGCCCGTGGAGGACGGCGAAAAGCTGCCCGGCACGGTAACCGTGATCGGGTCCAAGGCCGCCGGTTCGGATGAGGCGCCTAAAGACGTGACGGCGGACCGTAAGGGAAAGAAGGCAGCACGCGGTGCGCGTGCCGGAAAGCGCCGTACATCCCAGCTCGCCGCGGACATCACCGGCTCCGGTGCGGACAAGACGTCCAGCGCGGACAAGACGTCCGGCGCGGACGGGGCCTCCGATGCCGACAACGGCAGCGCACCCGCCGCACAGGACCGCAGGCCGCACTCGGCGTAGTCCTGTTCTTCCCGGCCCTGTTTACGTTGCACGGCATCCGGCGAATATGACGCGCTTATTTGTTCCGGGCGGGCAGCCAGTAGGCTTAAGCCGTGACCAACACACCCGTAAACAGCGATTCCCTTCCAACCACGCTCTCCGGTGCGGCCGCTACTGCTGCCAGCCATCCGGAACTGGATAACTGGCGTTCCCTGCCGATTGCCCAGCAGCCCACCTGGCAGGACGATCCCGGGTATAGCGCGGCAATCGCGGAACTTTCCATGGTCCCGCCGCTGGTCTTTGCCGGTGAAGTGGACGTGCTCCGTTCCCGTCTGGCCGAGGCCGCGCAGGGCAAGGCATTCCTCCTCCAGGGCGGGGACTGCGCCGAGACCTTCGAGGCCGCCACTGCGGACAAGATCAGTGCCCGTGTGCGCACGCTGCTGCAGATGGCTGTGGTGCTCACCTATGGCGCCTCGGTGCCGGTGATCAAGATGGGCCGGATGGCTGGCCAGTTCGCCAAGCCCCGCTCCTCCAATGACGAAACCCGCAACGGTGTCACCCTGCCTGCCTACCGTGGCGATATGGTCAACGGCTTCGAGTTCACCCCGGAGTCCCGCCGGCACAACCCGGCACGGATGGTGCGGGCGTACCATACCTCCGCTTCCACGTTGAACCTGATCCGCGCCTTTACCCAGGGCGGGTTTGCCGACCTGCGGCTGGTGCACCACTGGAACAAGGGGTTCACCTCAAACCCCGCGCACTCCCGGTACGAGTCCCTGGCCCGCGAGATTGACCGGGCCGTCCGCTTTATGGATGCCTGCGGCGCAGACTTCGAGGCCCTGAAACGGGTGGAGTTCTTTGCCAGCCATGAAGCGCTGCTGCTGGATTACGAGCGCGCCCTGACCCGCGTGGATTCCCGCACCGGCCAGCCCTACGACACCTCCGGGCACTTCCTCTGGATCGGGGAGCGGACGAGGGATCTTGACGCCGCCCATGTGGACTTCCTCTCCAAGGTGCGCAATCCCATTGGCGTGAAGCTTGGCCCCAAGACCAGCCCCGAGGATGCCCTTGCCCTGATTGACAAGCTGGATCCGAACCGTGAACCGGGCCGGCTGACCTTTATCACCCGGATGGGAGCCAACAACATCCGGGAGAAGCTGCCCCCGCTGGTGGAGAAGGTCACCGCGTCCGGCGCGAAGGTCCTGTGGGTAACCGACCCGATGCACGGAAATACCGTGACGTCACCGAACGGCTACAAGACCAGGAACTTCGATGACGTTATGGACGAAGTCCGCGGCTTCTTTGAAGTGCATGATTCGCTGGGCACCTTCCCCGGCGGACTGCACGTGGAAATGACCGGTGACGACGTGGCCGAGTGCCTCGGCGGAGCAGATCCGGTTGATCAGGATGCCTTTGTCGAGGGCTACGAATCGGTCTGCGATCCGCGCCTGAACCACATGCAGTCCCTGGAAATGGCGTTCCTGGTTGCCGGAGCTCTTTCGCGCCGGAGCTAGTTTCAAAAACTGCAAGGGAGGGCTGCAGGAGATCCGGGATCTCCTGCAGCCCTCCCTTGTCTGTCCGGCCTGTTTGCCTGTCCGGTTGCTTTGCCTGTTTGGTGTGTTTGTCCGGGCGCAGGCGCTAGACGACCTTGAGGATCACGGTGGACCCCTCGGGTGCCGTTCCGGCGCCGGGGTCCTGGTCCCGGACCAGGCCCAGGAGGCCGCCGAGCAGGTTTTCCACCTGCACATTGAATCCCCGGCCTTCGAGGTCCGCTCGTGCTTCTTCGGCACGGCGGCCCACATAGTTCGGTACTTCGACCATCCGCGGTCCCAGCGAGATGGTCAGGGTTACGCTCTGGCCCCTCTCGAGCAGGCCGGCTTCGGGAGTCTGGGAGACGACGGCGCCGGCCGGCACAGTGGCACTGTTGACCTTATCCGGGGCAACGGCGGCCGTGAGGCCTGAATCCTCAATGGCCTTGACCGCGGCTTCCTCGCTCTGACCGGTCACCGACGGAACCTCCACGGGGGCCGGACCCTTGGAGACCGTGACATCCACCGTGGCACCGAGCCGGAGCATGGTGTCCGGGATGGGCCGCTGGCTGATAATCGCACCGGCGGATACTGTTTCGCTGTATTCTTCCGTGACGCCACCGAGGGCCAGTTCGGCGTCTGCCAGGTCCGATTCCGCGGCATCCAGGCTGCGCTGGACGATGTTGGGTACCGCGAAGAGCTGGGGCCCTTTGGACACCAGCAGTGTGACGGGCCGGTAGCGGCGGACTTCCCCGGGAGCTGCCGGGTCGGTGCCGACGGCGAATCCGGCGGCGACTACTTCGTCATAGACCTCGGTGGTGGTGAAGTTCAGGCCGGCGCCGCCGAGCTGGTCGCCTGCCTCGTCAACGGAGGCATTGCTGACATCGGGAATGGACACCAGCGCGCCCGGGCCGGCCCCGAAGAACCAGCCGGCAAAGGCCGCAGCGCAAAGCAGCACCGTCAGCAGCAGGGCCAGCAGCACTCCCCGGCGCCCGCTCCTGCCGCTGCGCAGACCTACCTGCGGCCGGTGTGCCTGGCGGTCACTGTCGCGGAGCCGGTTGCGGTCAGCGCGCCTGGCGAGCCTGCGCTGCGCACGGGTGCCTGCCTGCTCATTACCGGTGCCGTCGTCGCCCTCATCGTCCTCACCATCCTCAAAGCCGTCGTGAGGATAACCGTCCGCAGTGCCGTCTCCGTCATCGCCGGCCGTTCCGAGTCCGCCGGGGAAAACCGTGGTGGCGTGTTCGCTGCGGCTGAGCACTTCGGTGTGGTTCGCGTCCCGCCCGGTATCGGAACCGTGGGGATCCTGGTCCAGGGCGGAGGCGTCAATGATGCTGGTGGGATCGGATGCCCCAATGACCTCCGTGGCACCGGCAGCGGCTCCGGAGCGGGAAAGAGCCTCTGTGGGCATGTCACCGGACGCGGAACCGGTGGTGCACCGGAAGTCCAGTTCCTCGTCAGTGAGGGTGGTGCGGATATGCCGGAGCTCACCCAGCAGCGCACGCCCGTTGACCGGACGTTCTTCGGGGTCCCGTGCCGTGCACCAGCGCACCAGCTCGTCCAGGTCCTCTGCGAGGCCGGGGCACAGGGTGGAGGGGGCCGGCACTGCCGAATGCACGTGGGCAAAGGCGACCTGGATAGGCGAGTCGCCGGTGAAGGGCTGGCGTCCGGTCAGCATTTCATAAAGCAGGATGCCGGCTGAATAGACGTCGCTGCGTTCATCTCCGCCGTCGCCGGTCACCAGCTCCGGGGCCAGGTAGGCGACGGTTCCGACCAGGGTTCCGGTGTTGGTGCTGGTTGAGACGGCGCGGGCCAGGCCAAAGTCGGCGATCTTAATCCGGCCGTTGTCTGCCAGCAGCACGTTCTCGGGTTTGACGTCACGGTGGACCAGCCCGGCGTCGTGGGCCGCGGCCAGGCCCTCGACCACCGCGTCCATCAGTGCCAGCGCAAGCCGGGGAGACAGGGCATGGCGCTCGTCCAGCAGCCCGCGAAGGGTCCGTCCGGGAACATACTCCATCACCAGATAGGCGAGGGAGTCGGTAATGCCCTGATCCAGCACGCCCACCACATGGGGGTGCGAAAGGCGTGCCGCGGACTTGGCTTCGCTCTCGAAACGCCGCAGGAAACCACGGTCGGCGGCCAGATGCGGGAACAGCACTTTCAGCGCTACGTCGCGGTCCAGCCGGCGGTCGGTGGCGAGGTAGACGCTGGACATGCCGCCGCGCGCGATCAGTGACCTGACGAAGTAGCGGTCATCCACCAGCGTGTCTACGAGGGAGTCTTTCACGGGATCATGCACTCTTCGATCCTAGTGGGGACAGCGGGAAGGGCCCGGATCGACACCCGATCCGGACCCTTCCGCTGCACTGCGGCTCTTCCGGTTACTGGAAGGAGGCCCGGTGGGCCAGCACGGAGCTGACGTAGCTGCGCGTGTCGGAGAACATACCGTTGGTCGTCACCGAATACTGCCCCTGGTAGTAGGACGCAATGGCGTTTTCCAGGCTGTCACTGGTGCGGATCAGGGCGCTGATAATGGCCACACCGGCTGTAGCGTTGTCATACGGGTCCAGCAGGTTCAGCTCGCGGCCCACCAGCTGGGAAGCCCACTCGCCCGAAGACGGGATGACCTGCATGGTGCCAATGGCATTGGCAGGGGAGACGGCGCGCTGATCGAAGCCGGACTCCTGCAGGGCGAAGGCCTGGGCGAGTGCCGGATCAACACCCATCTGCGCAGCGGTATCGGCAACAATCTGCTGCATCTGGGCCCGGCTGGGCACGGGCAGGGAATTCAGGGTCTGCTTGTTCAGGTTGGCACCGGCCACCACATGCGCGGGGTAGGTGTAGTGCAGGAACGTGCTGGGGACCAGGTCCGTCGGTGCTGCGTCCGTCGGTGCGGCAGCTACCGGTGCCGAGGAGGCGATGCTCACGGTCCCGACGCCGCTGACGCTAATCTGCTGCCCCGGCCGGATGACGGAGGAGGGGTTCAGGCCGTTGGCGGCAAGGACGCTCGACAGGCTTACGCCGTGTTCGGCCGCGATGGCACCGAGCGTATCGCCGGGCTTCACCGTGTAGGTGCCAGCTGCAGCCTGGACCTCGGCAGGAGCCGGGGCGGCCGGCGCTGCGGGTGCTGCAGGCGGCGCTGACGGCGTCGATCCGTTCACCACGATGGACTGGCCCGGGTAAATCACGGAGGTGAGGGTGAGGTTGTTTGCAGCGAGAATGCTGGACAGCGCAACGCCGTGCCGGGCTGCGATGGCGCTGAGCGTGTCACCGGAAACGACCTTGTAGGTGCCCGATGCCGGAGCTGCCTTCTTCTCCGGGGCGGCCGGGGCGGCTGCGGTGCCGGTCAGGCGGAGCTCTTTACCGGCAAAGATCAGGGAGGTCGGCTGCAGGTTGTTGACCCGGAGTACCTCGGACACTGACAGGCCGTACCGGGCGGCGATGGAGGTCACGGTGTCACCGGCGGCAATCCGGTGGGTGGCGGGCACGGAAGACTCGGCGGCCAGCGTGGCGGGGACCTGGGTGGCCAGCTGGGAAGCGGCGACGCCGGTCACTGCGCCGGTGTTCAGGTTCTTGATGGCCTGCAGCGGAAGCTGGGGGAAAAGCGTGTTCTGCGGCGAAACGGGTGCGGCGGCAGCGGGCTCCGCCAGAGCCAGTGCGGACATCATCACTGCAGGAATCGCGGCGGTTGTCACGGCAACACTTAATTTGCGCGGCATTCCGGTTGCAGCGGGGCGCGTGGCTGGCGTTCCCGTTGTCGACTCAGCGTTCATAGGGTTGCTGTTTCCTCATCTGTGATGGCCGCGGCCTTTACCGCAAATCCGTGGGACAAAAACAAGTAGTGCAACAGGTAAGGTGCCTGTGGCTTATGTGACTAATGTTGCTTAGGTTACACATGTGATTTCTGGTACTCATGTGAATTTACACCAAGCAGGCTCGGGGACAATACCTGAGTATCGGATTTAAGGTTTCTTTTACGCGTCGGAATGGCCAAGTGGCCCGGAATCAGAGGACATGGCACCCTTGAAGGGTGAATGAACTCGAGGAACTTGTTTCCGACTGGCTGACCCTGCCCGATGTGGCTGAACAACTCGACCTGCCCATTAACAAGGTGCATAGCCTCCTGGAGGAGCGCGCCCTTGTGGCCGTGCGCCTGGGGGAGCGGAAAATCCGCAGCGTTCCCGCTGCCTTTATCAATGACGGCGCCATCCTGGATAGCCTCAAGGGCACTATCTCGGTGCTCAATGACGCCGGCTTCCACGACGACGAGATGATCCGCTGGCTTTTCACTGCGGATGACACCCTTCCGGGCCGCCCCGTGGATGCCCTGCGTGAGGGGCGTAAGACGGAGATCCGCCGCCGGGCCCAGGCATTGGCCTGGTAACTGGCTGTACACCCGCGGCTGCGGGGGTCCTGTGTCATATATCTGTCCGCATATATGACGGTATATAGGCAACCCCTACACGAAGCCCTATAGACGGATCAGACAGGAACGGCCCCGCCTTCGGGCGGGGCCGTTCCTGTCGAGGCGGCAGTTCCTGCCGGCATCCCCGGAGCCGGCGGGAACTGTCGGGACCGGTCCGTTCCTTAGGAACTGCGCCTGACCGCGGAGTGGGCGAGTGCCGCCAGCGCCGCCCGGGACACTTCGTCCACGGGCAGGGCCTCCAGTGCGGCGAATGCAGCTTCGGTGTGGCTGCTGATCAGGGCTTCGGTGGCCGCCAGGGCCCCGCTGTCCTCGATGATGCTGCGAAGGACCTGCACGCCGTCGTCATCCAGGCCCGGGTCCCCCAGCCGGAGGGTGATCTCCCGGCGCGCAGTCTCCCCGCCTCCGGACAGGGCATAGGCAATCAGCACTGTGCGCTTGCCTTCGCGCAGGTCATCGCCCGCAGGTTTCCCTGTTGTCTGCGGATCGCCGAAGACACCGAGAACGTCGTCGCGAAGCTGGAAGGCTTCGCCGAGGGGGAGGGCGAAGCGTGAGTATGCCGCCAGCAGTTCCTCATTGGCACCGGCCAGTGCGCCGCCCAGGGCCAGGGGATGTTCGGTGGTGTACTTGGCGGCCTTGTAACGCAGGATGTTCCGGGCCCGGACGACGGCGCGTTCAGGCTCGTGGCTGGGACCGACCACCTCTTCAAGGATGTCCAGATACTGGCCGGCCATCACCTCGGTGCGCATCCGGTTGAAAATGCGGCGGGCGGTGGTGCCGTGCGCCGCAGGTACCCCGACCGCCGAGAACATTTCCTCGCTGAGCGCGAGGCAGAGATCTCCGGCGAGGATGCCCGCGGAAGAACCGAAGTGTGATCCGTCCAGGTGCCAGTTGGCGTCCCGGTGCGCGAGCGAAAACGTGCGGTGCACGCTTGGGCCGCCGCGGCGCGTGTCGGACCGGTCAATGATGTCGTCATGGATCAGGGCCGCACTCTGGAAGAGTTCCAGGGCCACCCCTGCGCGTACGGCGGCGGTATCCAGCGGTGCTCCGCCCGCTCCCCGCCAGCCCCAGTACGCCAACAGGGCGCGGAGGCGTTTGCCGCCGCGGGACAGGTTGTGTACCGCCTCCAGCAGCGGCAGTGCTTCCTCGGATACATCGGAAAGGACCGCATGCTGCGTTGCCAGGAAGTCTTCGAGTTCCCCGGCGAGCAGGGTGCGGTAGGCGGCCTGCTCCTGCTCCGCGGTGGAGATGTCCTGGCTGCGGGGGGCGGGGGTGGACGGGATGTTAGCCATAAATTATTCCACCGACTCGGTGAGGACGGTGGCACCGACGGTCACCGTGGACGGCTCACCGGTCCGGGCGGTCACAGTCACGTTTACGGTTTCCGGTTCAGCTGCGCCGGTGCGGATGTAATCACGCGATGCCGGGGCGCCGGCCGCGGACTCGGCGGCAGTGAACCCCTGAGCCGTGAGCGCCTTGTCATAAAAGGCGAAGACGTCGGCGGCCGGCGCCGTTGTGGTTTCCACCAGCACGGCACTGACCTGCGTGCCGGTCCGGTCCACGGTGCTGGAACGGATCTCGGCACCGTCCATCACAGGGATCAGCGCGGCGGGGAAGCCGTCCGCCAGGGCGACCGGCGACGCGGAGGCGCTCGGGGTGGAGGCGGGTCCGGACTGTGCCGGCAGGGAGGCGCCGGCGGTTTGGCTTGCGGCCGCCGAGGCGGGGGAGTCCGTGCCGCCTTCCTCGGTGCACCCGGCAGCAACCAGGAGAAGAGCAACGGCAGAGAGCGCAGTCAGGGACTTTTTCATTGATTTCCACTCGGTGGGGGGCAGGGTCCTGCACCCAAGTCTAGGTGACCGCCGCAGCTGGGCAGGAAGGCGGACCGGGGGTGCCGATAGCTACCATGAAGGGGTGAGTACTGGCCCCGACGGCGGCAGCGGCAACCGCGACTGCACCATCCTGCATGTGGACATGGATGCCTTTTATGTGTCCGTGGAATTGCTGAAGCGCCCCGACCTCGTTGGCAAGCCCGTGATCGTTGGCGGATTGGGCGGCCGGTCCGTGGTCCTTTCCGCGTCCTATGAGGCACGGCGCTATGGTGTGCGTTCGGCCATGCCGATGGCCGTGGCACGGCGCCAGTGCCCGCAGGCCACAGTGCTGGAACCGCACCAGGAGGTCTACCGCTCCTTCAGCAGGAAGCTGATGGAGATTTTCGAATCCATTACCCCGCAGGTGGAACAGCTCAGTGTCGATGAGGCTTTCCTGGACATCTCCGGATCCATGCGCAGACTGGGTGCGCCAAGGGAGATTGGCGAGCTGATTCGCGAACGGGTGGCAGCTGAGATGGGGATGACGGCAAGTGTCGGTATTGCCGCCACGAAATTCGTTGCCAAAATCGCCTCCACACGGTGCAAACCCAACGGGCTGCTCCTGGTTCCCAAAGAGCAGACCGTGGACTTCCTGCACACTCTGGACGTCTCCGCGCTGTGGGGAGTGGGAGCCAAGACGCGCGAGGTGCTGGCCCGGGTTGGTATTGCCACTGTTGCTGACGTGGCCAATACCCCGCCGAGTGTTCTCCGCCGTCTGCTCGGCGCGGTGGGTGATCACGTGTACGAACTTTCCTGGGGGCGGGATGCCCGTCAGGTGACCCCTGTCCGGAAGGAAAAAAGCATCGGTGCAGAGGAAACCTTCGCCCGGGACGTAAGTGATGACGAGGTGCTGCGAACCGAGCTGCTGCGCCTGGCCCACCGCAGCGCCGTCCGGCTGCGTGCCGCCGGCCTGCAGTGCCGGGCGGTATCCCTGAAGCTTCGGTACACGGATTTCACCACGCTGACCCGCAGCCGCACCCTGACCGAGCCGGTGGACAGTGCGCAGATGATTTACGAGGCGGCAAGGGGCCTGCTCGCCGCCTTGGGGAAGCGGCCGCAAAGCGTGCGCCTCATCGGACTCCGGGCCGAGCAGCTGGAGCCGGCGCAGGGTGCGGCCATGCAGCTGACCCTGGACGGGCGGGAAGACAACTGGCGTGCCACGGAGGACGCGCTCGACCGCATCAACCGGCGGTTCGGTGAAATGGGCGTAGTCCCGGCCCGGCTGATTGCCCCGGCCCGGCCGCGCACGCCGGACGGCGGGGGAGCGTCCCCGGCGGGCGGATCCGGGGCCTGAGCGGTGGGCGTTGACTGCTGGCGACCTACCCTGGACCGAATAGGTACATGCGCCGCTTTCGTGGCGACCCGTTGCACCCTATCCTTGGAATAAGTGCAAAGCAGCAGCGGGCCTGCGCAGGGAACATCCGGCGCCACACGTTCGTTGGCTGGTTTACAGGGGCAAAATCGGACGGCAAGGAGGCAGCAATGGCACTCTCGGAACACGAGCAGCGCTTGCTGGATCAACTGGAGCAGCAATTACACGCCGAGGACCCGAAATTCGCGAATTCGATGGCGACGTCGGCCGGGCGGGGTATCTCGACCAGGCGCATCGTGCTTGGTGCCTTGTTAGCGGTTGTGGGACTGGCGGTACTGTTGCTGGGCATTACTGAAGCCGGCATTGCCGTGGGGGTGGTCGGATTCCTCGTCATGGGTGCCGGGGTCTATTACGCGACCACGCGCGGACGGAAGAACCCGCCAAAAGCCACAGATGGCCGCAAGGAACGGGAACCCACTGCGCAGCGCGGGTTCATGAACAACCTCGAAAATAAATGGGACGAGCGCAAGCGCGACCAGCCGTAAGCGGCCGTACCGGCCAGGCCCCTGGGCCGAAGCGCTGATCCCGGAAAAAGACCCGCTACGGCGGGTCTTTTTTATGCCCCGGACGCGTACACCGTGTTGAATTCCCTCCACCTCGCTCCACCGGCGGCTATCCGCGGAATTTCGCGGATTTTTGAATCCGACGCGCCCGGAATCCAACACGCCAGAGCGTTGACTGTGGAGGGAAGTGGAGTAAAGTGGGGGACATAAGAGGGTAGGGGCGGTACTCGAGGGGTTTGCCCCCAATCAGACGGGGTGGTGACTGATGTTCCTGGGAACACATTCGCCACGTCTGGATGAGAAGGGGCGGCTGATCCTGCCAGCCAAGTTCCGCGAGGAACTGGCTGACGGCCTCGTCCTGACCAGAGGTCAGGAACGCTGCATCTACGTCTTCAGCCAGAAGGAATTCGAACGGGTCCACGACCAGATGAGGGAAGCTCCACTTTCCTCCCGCCAGGCGCGTGACTACATTCGGGTCTTTCTGTCCGGAGCCTCCGACGAAGTACCAGACAAGCAGGGCCGGGTCACCATTCCGCCGGCACTGCGGACGTACGCAGGACTCGGACGCGAACTGGCCGTCATTGGCGCAGGCACGCGGGCCGAGATCTGGGATGCGGGTGCCTGGCAGAACTACCTGGAAGAACAGGAGACCGCATTCTCGGAAACCGACGAGGACGCGATTCCCGGAATCTTCTAGCAGTACCGGACCCACCGGCAGGCACCGGTCGGATCTTGAATGAGATCTCCAGCCGCCCCACCGCCGCCCACCTGGCTTCCCTTCCCCGGAGCCAGGCGGCCGGCAGGTGAGGCGCGGATGGGGGTCTGGTTCAAGAACCGCCGGTTACCCGCCACCTGCTTTTAGAACACACCGGCACCACCACAACCTAAGGAAGCCCCAGATGAGCGAAGAGCGCCCCACCGAGGAACGGCATGTTCCGGTGCTGCGCGACCGCTGCATCAATCTCCTTGCCCCCTCCATTGAACGTGCCGTCGCGGACCACGGCAGGGCCGTCGTCGTCGACGCAACCCTGGGCATGGGCGGGCACAGCGAGGCAATGCTGCAGCGTTTTCCGCAGCTCCACCTGATCGGAATCGACCGTGACCAGCAGGCACTGGCCCTGGCAGGCAAGCGGCTGGAGCCGTTCGCCGACCGGATCGACCTGGTGCACGCGGTCTATGACGAGGTAGCCGAGGTGGTTCTCGATCTTGGCTTCGACGGGATCGACGGGGCACTGTTTGACCTGGGTGTCTCGTCCCTGCAGCTTGACGAACGAGACCGTGGTTTCGCCTACTCCTACGACGCGCCGCTGGACATGCGGATGGACACCACCCGCGGACAGACCGCGGCCGACGTCGTCAACACTTACAGCGAAGCGGAACTCGTACGCATCATCCGCAAGTGGGGTGAAGAGAAGTTTGCCGGGCGTATCGCCTCGGCAATTGCTGCCACACGGGCGGTCAAGCCGTTTACCACCACCGGCGAACTGGTTGAGGCCATCCGGGGTGTGGTGCCGGCCGGTGCTGCACGCACGGGAGGCCACCCGGCCAAACGGACCTTCCAGGCGCTGCGCATCGAAGTCAACGAGGAACTGGACGTGCTTGAACGCGCCATTCCTGCCGCGCTTTCCGTACTGAACCTTGGCGGACGTGTGGTGGTGATGTCCTACCACTCCCTCGAGGACAAGATCGTCAAGGGAGTATTTGCGGCAGGGGCACGCTCCTCGGCACCCAAGGGCTTCCCCGTTGAACTTGAACAGCACAAAGCCCAGCTCAAGCGGCTGACCAAGGGCACCGAAGTGCCTACGGAGGAGGAGATCGCGGAGAATCCCCGTGCAGCCTCCGCCAAGCTGCGGGCAGTAGAACGTATTCGCGAATCCATGGACGGGGCCTGGGAAAAATGAGTGAACGTCGGCCAACGGCCCGATACCGTACTTCTGCCGCGAATGCCGTAGTAGGCAATACGGCACGTGCCCTTGACTGGGATACAGCCCCGGCGTCTGAGCCGGCGCCCAGACGCCGCACGCCGCTCTCCCTGGTTCCCGCTGCTGCCGGGAGGAAACGGGCTCCATTTGCCGTTTTCTGCTTCGCTGCCCTGGTGCTTGGTCTCGCCTCCGTGCTGCTGCTCAACATCTCCGTATCCAGCGGCCAGTACGAACTGGTGGAGCTGCAAAGCCAGAAAACCGAACTTACCCAGCGCAACGAGGCGCTGACGCAGGAAATCGAGAACCATCAGGCACCCCAGGTCCTTGCCGCAGCGGCAGGGGAACTCGGTATGGTCTCCTCGCCGTCCTTCGGCACCATTGACCTGCAGACGCTCACCGTCACCGGAACCCCCGAACCGGCCAAGGACGGCGATCCGGCACCCGCGCAGATCGGCGCGCCCAGCGTCCTGACCCAGCCGATCACCCCGGCGCCTTCCGTGAATCCGGAACCGGCGCCGGATACTGTGAGGGCAGCCGAGGCAAAGGAAGAGGCAGCCGCGCAGGAGGCCGCTGCCGCCGCAGCGGCCGCGGAGGCCGGGCCGGAACCGGCACCCGACGCTGTTGTCGAAGCGGACCTGAACGGCGGAACCATTCCTGCTCCGGTCCAGAGAAGCGGAAACTGAAACAGGCCGGCAGGCATCAACTTTAGGTATTAACGAGGACACGTTGTGGCACAGACATCCGGCCCGAACAACCACAGGGTGGCCCTCGTTGCCAAGCGGCTGCGGATAGGACTGGTCGCGGCCCTCGTTCTCCTGACCGTCCTGGGGCTCCGGCTTTTCCATGTCCAGGCCCTGGATCCGGCCGGCATGGCCGAAGACGCCGTCGCCAACCGGCTCACCACCGTTAGTGTCCCGGCCCTCCGCGGAAGCATCCTCGACGCCAACGGCAACTATCTGGCCCGCAGTGTGGAACGCTTCGACATTGTGGTGGATCAGCGGCTGTCACAGCCCTACGCCGAGGACGAGGTCTTCCAACGCCGGGACTCCGAAGGCGTGCTGCAGGACATTACCTTTGACCAGGGTTTCGAGGAGCTCGCGGCGATCCTGGGCCAGGACACCGGGACCCTGCGTTCCTCGGTACTGGGGGAGAAGGGATTCAACTTCGTTGCCAAGACCGTCACCCCGGAAATCAAGGAGAAGGTCCTGGCAGTCAAATTCCCCGGCATCTACGCGGACCGGACCACGCTGCGCACCTATCCCTCCGGTGCGGTTGCCGGGTCCATCGTGGGTTTCCTGGGCACTGAAGGCGCCCAGGAAGGCCTTGAACTGACGCAGGATGAGATCCTCGCGGGTAAAGCCGGCAGCAAAACCTATGAAATCGGCGGGGACGGCATCCGGATTCCGTACGCCACCAACGAGGATGAGCCCGTGCAGGACGGGCAGTCCATCAAGCTCAGCATTGACCAGGACCTGCAGTGGTTCTCACAGCAGACCATCTCCGCCCAGGTGGAGGAATACAACGCCGAGTGGGGCAATATCGTTGTGATGGAGGCGGAAACGGGCAGGGTGGTTGCCCTCGCCGAGTCCACCACCGTGGACCCCAACAACCCGGGTGCCACCCCCGCCGAGTCCCGCAAGGCGCGGACCGTGACGGATTCCTTCGAACCGGGATCCACCACCAAGGTCATTACTATGGCTGCCGCAATCGAAGAGGGCCTGATCACCCCGGAATCGCAGTTCGCCATCGGCCCGAACTACACCGTGGACGGTCAGACATTCAAGGACGCCGCACCGCACGGCGACCTCCGGATGACGGCCTCAGGGGTGCTGGCGAAGTCCCTGAACACCGGAACCGTGATGATCGGGCAGCAGCTCACGCCGCGCGAACGCTACGACTGGCTGCGGAAGTTCGGCATCGGCCAGCCCCTGAACGTGGGGCTGAACGGGGAAACCTCGGGCATACTCTCCGATCCCGACGAATGGGACACCCGGCAGCAGTACACAGTGCTCTTCGGCCAGGGGCTGACACAGACAGCCCTGCACACTGCCAGTGTCTACCAGACCATTGCCAACGACGGCGTGCGGATTCCGCCCAGCATCATCGACTCCGTGATCGATGAGGACGGCACCGAGAAGCCGGTTGAAAAACCTGAGGCAACCCGCGTTGTGTCCAAGGAGACAGCCGGGGAGGTCCGGCGCATGCTGGAGACCGTCACGGTGGACGGTTCCGGCGCCACGGGCGCCCTGGAGCAGTACCGGGTGGGGTCCAAAACGGGTACTGCCGAGGCTCCCGGTCCCAACGGCGGCTACAGCGGCTCCACGCTCTCCTATGCTGGTATTGCGCCTTTGGAGGATCCCAAGTACGTGGTTGTGGTGACCCTTCAGCGGCCGCAGGGCGACCTTTACTACATTATTCCGGGGCAGTCCTTCCAGAAGGTCATGGAGCAGGCGCTCGTCAGCAGCAACGTACCGCCCTCCACGGGAAAGCCGGAGACCTACCCCATTGAGTACTAAATCGGAGAGCAACGAAGTGCCAACAAGTGAAAACCAGCTGGCCGGATCAGGGCTGCGTCCTGCAGCGGTCCAGCCCGTCACCGTGCGTGCCGCCGTAGACCGCCTGCCGGCGGCTCTTCGTGACGTCGCGGCAGCCCCCGGCACCGCGGACGGGGCCTGGGCCACCGAGTTGACGGGACTGACCATCAATTCCCGCGAGGTGCGCCCCGGGGACCTCTACGTGGGAGTGGCAGGTGCACGCCATCACGGTGCCCGCTTCGCGCAGGCAGCGGAAGCAGCCGGAGCAGCTGCGGTGCTGACCGATGCTGCCGGGCTCGCCGAAATGGGCAGCCCCGGCATCCCGGTCTTCGTGGCAGGGGATGTCCGACGGCTGGTTGGCCCGCTTGCCGCCGCCGTCTTTGACAGCGTTCCCGCCCAAGGCCGCCGCCCCGCCCTGTTCGGCATCACCGGCACGAACGGCAAAACCACCACGTCCTACTTCCTGAACTCGCTCCTGCAGGCCCTCGGGCGTACCACCGGCCTTATCGGCACCATCGAGATCCAGGCCGGCGCCGAATCCATTCCCAGCGTCCTGACCACCCCGGAATCCCCGCAGGTGCACGGGCTGCTTGCCCTGATGCGCGAACGCGGACTCGACGCCGCCACCATGGAGGTTTCATCCCACGCGATTGCCTACCGCCGGGTGGACGGTGTGCGCTTCGATGTCGCCGGGTTTACCAACCTGACCCAGGACCATTTGGACCTGCACGGGTCGATGGAGGAGTACTTCGCTGCCAAAGCCGCACTGTTCCAGCCAGACCGCTCGCGGCAGGCCGTCATCACCGTGGATGACGAATGGGGTGCGCGGATGGCAGCCTCGGCAGGTGTTCCCGTGCTGACCCTGGCCACCGACGGCGCCGATCACGGCGCGGACTGGAACGTCACCGATGTGGAACCGCGCGGCCTCGGCCACTCCTTCGTGCTGCGCGGACCGGCGGGGGAGAAGCTGCGCGTCTCCACCGCCCTGCCCGGCGGATTCAACGTTTCGAACGCCGCGCTGGCGACCGTTATGGTGCGGGCAGCAGGGGTCCCGGCCGCGGACCTGCAGGAGGCCCTGGCAGCGCATGATCCGTTCACCGTTGAGGTCCCGGGCCGGATGCAGCTGATCGGTGAGGCTCCGGCTGCCATTGTCGACTTCGCGCACAACCCGGATGCGCTGACCCGCACCTTGGCGTCCGTCCGCCGTCCGGACGCTGACGCCCGGGTCATTGTGGTGTTTGGTGCCACAGGTGAGCGGGACCAGACCAAACGCCCGCTGATGGGTGCCATCGCAGCGCGGCTCGCCGACGTCGTTATAGTCACCGACGATGACCCGCACGGAGAAGACGCGGGAGCCATCCGGGCAGATGTGCGCCGCGGGGCGGACGCTGCCGCGACGGACGAGGGGCTCGACTGCGTGATTGAAGAGGTGGCCCCCCGGGCAGCGGCCATCGACCGCGCCGTTGAACTCGCCCGGCCGCAGGACACCGTGCTTGTTGCCGGCCGCGGACACGAGGTGTGGCAGGAGGTCATGGGCGAGAACCTGGCCCTCGATGACCGGGTGGAACTGCGCCATGCTTTGACAAGATACGGATTCAGTGCCCTGACTAGCGACGGGGTAGAGTCCTAAATCGTTATGATTGAACTTAATGCAGCCGAAATAGCGGCTATTACAGGCGGCGAGCTCATTGGGCCCGCTGCGCAGGGCACCGGTTTTGCCGTGACTTCCGCCACAACGGATTCGCGTGAAGCCACGCAGGGTTCGCTTTTCATAGCCAAGCCCGGAGAGAATTCCGACGGCCACCTCTTTGTGGGGGCAGCCTTTGACCAGGGAGCGCAGCTCGCCCTGGTGGAACGGCCGGTTACGGACGACGCCGGCAACCTCTTCCCGGCAGTCATGGTGCCTGACGTTGTCCTCGCCATGGGCGCCATGGCAGCGGAGATCATCCGCCGCCTGCGTGAAAACGGCGAGTTGACCGTCATCGGCATCACCGGCTCGGCAGGCAAGACCACCACGAAGGACCTGCTGGCCGGCGTACTGGCCTCCGCAGGCCCCACGGTGGCCCCCGTGGGTTCCTACAACGGTGAAGTGGGACTGCCGCTGACCGTCTTCACCGCCGATTACGACACCCGGTATCTCGTGATGGAAATGGGTGCCACCGGCATCGGGCACATTCGCTACCTGGCGGACATCGTCAAGCCCGACATCGGGGTTGTGCTGTTCGTGGGCTCGGCACACGCCGGCGAGTTTGGCGGCGTGGAGAACATCGCCGTCGCCAAGGGTGAACTGGTCGAGGCCCTGCCCGCCACCGGCACCGCCATCCTCAACGCCGACGACGTCCGGGTGGCCGCCATGGCCTCCCGCACCCAGGCACCGGTGCTGTACTTCACCTCATCGCCGGAGGAAGCGCATGGCACCAAGAACGCCGTCCGTGCGGTGGACACCGGCACCGACGCCGAGGGACGGCCGGTTTTCACCCTGCTCCTGCCCGACGGCGGCCGGTACGGCATCCGCTCGGGCCTGATCGGCGCACACCACACGGCCAACCTGCTGGCTGCGGCGGCTGCCGCCTATGCCGCGGGCATCCCCGGAGAGCAGATTGCCGCCGGGCTCAACGGGCGTGCCGCTGCCAGCCGCTGGCGGATGGAACGCACCGACCGGGCTGACGGCGTCACCGTCATTAATGACGCCTACAACGCCAACCCTGAATCCATGCGCGCAGCCCTGCGCACCCTGGCCGAACTCGGACGGGAACGCCGTACCTGGGCGGTGCTGGGCGAAATGCTGGAGCTGGGTGATGATTCCGTCACCGAGCACGATGCCATCGGGCGGTATGCCGTTCGGCTGAACATCTCCAAACTCATTGTTGTTGGCACCGGCGCCCGTGCCATGCACACCGGCGCCGTGATGGAGGGTTCCTGGGGGGATGAGTCCACCTTTGTGGAAACGGCCGAAGACGCTGAACGCATCCTCGAGGAATCCCTGGCCCCCGGCGATATTGTCCTGTTCAAATCCTCCAACGGGGCCGCACTGCGCTTCCTCGGCGATCGGATAGCCTTGACCTCTGCACCACTGACTTCCACCGATTCGGCTGTCCCGCCGGTCCGTACCGACGGGACCGGAGGCGACACGAAGTGATTTCCCTGCTTGTCGGGTCATCGCTGGCCCTGGTCTTCGCCTTTGCCGGCACACCCCTTTTCATCCGGTTCCTGGTGCGCAAGGGATACGGCCAGTTCGTTCGCGATGACGGCCCCACCTCGCACCACACCAAACGCGGCACCCCCACCATGGGCGGCGCCGTCATTGTGGCCTCGGTGGTGGCTGCGTATTTCATTACCCACCTGATCAGCGGCATGCTCGGCTTCGGCTCGTACAGCCCGACGGCGTCCGGCCTGCTGGTCCTGCTGCTTACGGTGGGCATGGGCATGGTCGGTTTTATTGACGACTACACCAAGATTTCCAAGCAGCGAAGCCTCGGCCTCAACGCCACCGCGAAGATCATCCTGCAGGCCGCCGTCGGCATAGCCTTCGCCGTTCTCGCCCTGCAGTTCCCCAACGAACAGGGCCGCACCCCGGCGTCCACGGCCATCTCCTTTGTCCGCGATACGGGTGTTGACCTGGCCTTTGCCGGCACCATTATTGGTGCGATCCTGTTCGTCCTCTGGTCACTGCTTATCACCACAGGCACCACCAACGGCGTGAACCTGGCCGACGGCCTGGACGGCCTCGCCGCCGGTGCATCGGTGCTGGTGTTCGGGGCCTACTTCCTCATCGGCATCTGGCAGTACAACCAAAGCTGCGGTTCCCCGACGGCCGGTGCCGTCTGTTACGAGGTCCGCGACCCCATGGACCTTGCCCTGCTCGCAGGTGCCATGGCCGGCGCCCTGATCGGCTTCCTGTGGTGGAATACCGCTCCGGCGAAGATCTTCATGGGGGACACCGGCTCGCTGGCCATCGGCGGTGCTATTGCCGCTTTCGCCATCCTGTCCAGGACGGAACTGCTGCTGGTGATCCTGGCGGGCCTGTTCGTGATCATCACCCTTTCGGTCATCATCCAGGTGGGGTACTTCAAGATCAGCGGCGGCAAGCGCGTGTTCAAGATGGCTCCGCTGCAGCACCACTTTGAACTCAAAGGCTGGGCTGAAGTGACCGTGGTGGTCCGGTTCTGGATCATTGCCGGCCTGTGCGTCGCGGTGGCCCTGGGCATCTTCTACGCAGAATGGGTGGTAGGACATTGAGCGCGCCCCTTTCCGAACTGACAACCTGGGATGCCGACTGGAGCGGACTGCGCGTAGTGGTCACCGGCATCGGCCTCTCCGGTTTTTCCGCAGCGGACACCCTCATTGAGCTTGGCGCCCGCGTCGTCGTGGTGGACGCGCGCGACACGGAGGAGAACCGTGCCAAGGCGGACACCTTGCGCATTGTGGGAGCGGTTGACGTGCTGCTCGGCGCGGACGCCGTTGCCGGCCTGCCACAGGTCGAAGGCGAAGCAGCCGAGCTTGTGGTCACCTCACCGGGCTTCCGGCCAACGCACCCTGTGCTGCTGGCAGCCGAAGCCGCGGATATCCCCGTCTGGGGCGACGTCGAGCTGGCCTGGCGGGTGCGTATCCGTGAAGGCCGCAAGACTGCCCAGTGGCTGGCCATTACCGGAACCAACGGCAAGACCACCACCGTCTCCATGACCGAGAGCATGCTCCGCGCTGCGGGGCTGCGCGCCATCGCCGCCGGCAACGTGGGTACCCCCATCCTGGATGCCATCCGGGATCCGGAAGGCTACGACGCCATCGCAGTGGAGCTCTCCAGCTTCCAGCTGCACTGGACGCATTCCATCTCACCGCTGGCCAGCGTGTGCCTGAACCTGGCCGAAGACCACGTGGACTGGCATGGCTCCTACGCTGCCTACCGGGACGCGAAGGCAAAAATCTACGAAAATACGCAGGTTGCCTGCATCTACAACGCCGAGCAGCACGAGACCGAGTCCATGGTCGAAGAGGCGGACGTTGTGGAGGGCTGCCGGGCCGTCGGATTCACCACGGGCGTGCCGGCCGTGAGCATGGTCGGTGTGGTTGAAGGACTGCTGGTGGACCGTGCGTTCATTGAGCAGCGCAAGGACTCCGCAGCCGAGCTCGCGTCCATGGCTGACCTGGGTGAGTACGCGCCGCGCCACATGGTGGCCAACGCCCTGGCCGCCGCCGCACTGGTACGGGCCTATGGCGTTGAGCCTGTAGCCGTCCGCGACGGACTGCGCGCCTACTCGCCCGGCGACCACCGGATCCAGCCGGTGGCCCGGTTGGAAGACATCCTGTGGGTCAATGACTCCAAGGCCACCAACCCGCATGCTGCCGCTGCCTCACTGGCCGCCTTCAGCAGTGTGGTGTGGATTGCCGGCGGACTGTCCAAGGGCGTCGGATATGACGATCTGGTGTCCGCCCACCGGGGCCGCCTCAAGGCAGTGGTCCTGATCGGTGTGCAGACCGAGGACCTGCGGGCATCACTGGCAAGACACGCCCCCGATGTCCCGGTGATAGAGGCACTCCCGGCGCAGACTGGTGAGCAGGAAGAACCCGTGACCAGCGCCGAGGAAGTCATGGCCCGTGCCGTGGCGGCAGCCGCCGCCGTGGCGGAAGCCGGGGACACGGTCCTGATGGCGCCGGCAGCGGCGTCCATGGACCAGTTCACCTCCTACGCCCACCGCGGCGAGGCTTTTATCGAAGCCGTGGCAGGGTACGTGGGCGAACGGCAGGCGCAGGAACCGGAAGAGGGACCGGAACAGGCACAGGAACCGGGACAGGCACAGACCCCGAAGGAGCCCTAGAGTGGTCACCACGCCCACCGGCAGCAAACGCAAACCGGCACTGCGCCGGAGCCCTGCGGACATCGCCGGAACAGGCAAGGGCGCGGTGACCGGACCCGACACAGCGGGCAACGGACGGTCGCCCGGCAAGGACAGTACCTCCGGCACCGGTACCAAACGCGTGCCCCGGAGGGAGCGTTTCCTGGTCTTCCTGGAAGGCAGCGGCCGAAGCGCCACCGGTTCCAGCTACTACACCATCCTCGGTGCCACCCTGGCCCTGACGGCCATCGGCCTGATGATGGTGCTCTCGGCGTCGTCGGTGGAATCCATCGCCGCTGCCGCGGGAAGCGACGCCGGTGCCGCAACCACCTTTGACCTGTTCCTGAAGCAGTCCATGTTCGCTGCCGCCGGCGTCGTGGCGATGCTGGGCCTGTCGCGGCTCGGGCCGCGGCAATACCGCTGGTTCGCCTGGCCGCTGTATTTCGTGGGCGTTATCCTTCTGGGCCTCGTGCTGGTCATCGGCAAGGAAGTCAACGGCAACAAAAACTGGATCGAGATCGGACCGGTTACCGGCCAGCCCTCGGAAGCAGTCAAGCTGGCGATGGCCATCTGGTTCGCCGCGGTGCTCTCCCGCAAGGGAGCGCTGGTCACGGAATGGAAGCACGCCCTGATTCCGGTTGTGCCCGGCGGCGGCCTCCTGATCATCCTGGTCATGGCGGGAAGCGACCTTGGCACCGTGATCATCATGGGAATGATCATGCTGGCGGCGTTGTTTTTCGCCGGATCACCCATGCGTTTCCTGGGCGCCCTTTTCGCTGTGGCGTCTGCAGGTGCCCTGCTGATGTCGGTGGTCAGCAGCAACCGTTCCAACCGCATCAGCGCCTGGCTGAAACTCGACTGCAGCACCGGTCTCTGCGACCAGTCCAACGCCGGCATGTATGCCTTGGCCTCCGGCGGCTGGCTGGGCGTGGGAATCGGCCAGAGCCGGCAGAAATGGAACTGGATACCGGAAGCGCATAACGACTTTATCTTCGCGATCATCGGCGAGGAGTTCGGCCTGGTGGGCACCCTGGTGGTGGTCAGCCTGTTCGCGGTGCTCGCCGTGGCTACAGTGCGCGTCACCATGCGCCATACCGACCCGTTCATCCGCATTGTCTGCGGCAGCATCCTGGTATGGATTGTGGGCCAGGCATTCGTGAACATTGCCATGGTCACGGGCCTGCTGCCCGTCATCGGCGTCCCCCTGCCCTTTATTTCCTACGGCGGCTCCTCGCTGACCTTCACCCTCGCCGCTGTCGGCGTCCTGCTTTCCTTTGCCCGAAAAATCCCCGAAAGTGAACCAACAGCTCCATGACGCAGCATCCCTTGTCCGTAGTCCTGGCCGGAGGCGGCACAGCCGGGCACATCAGCCCGTTGCTGGCCATTGCCGATGCCCTCAGGGCAGAACGTCCAGACACCCGCATCACCGTGGTGGGAACGGCATCCGGCATGGAAACCCGACTGGTACCGGCGGCCGGCTACGAGCTGGCGACCATCGACCGTGTCCCCATGCCGCGCCGTCCCAGCGGTGACCTGGTCAAGCTTCCGGTACGGCTGGTCCGCGCGGTCCAGCAGGCCGGCGCCATCCTGGACCAGGCCGCGGCCGACGTCGTTGTGGGTGTGGGCGGGTATGTCTCCACCCCCGTGTACCTTGCGGCCCGCCGGCGTTCGATCCCTGTGATCGTTCATGAAGCCAATGCGCGCCCGGGCCTCGCCAACCGGGTGGGCGCCCGGTTCGCAGCCGTCACCGGCGTGGCCTTCGCACAGACCCAGCTGCCCGGCGCCGTCCACGTAGGGATGCCGATGCGCCGGGAAATCTCCGGGCTGGACCGAAGCGCGGCCCGGGCCGCAGCCCGGCAGGCACTTGGCCTGGCCGCGGAGACGCCCACCCTGGTGGTGACCGGCGGCTCCTCCGGCGCAGCCAGCATCAACCGGGCCGTGGAGGCCGCTCTTCCGGCACTGGCGGCAGCCGGCATCCAGACGCTGCACATCACCGGCCGGGGCAAATCCCTGACCGACTCCGCGGGGCAGCGGCTTGCCGCACCCGGCTACACCCAGGTGGAATACGTGGACGGCATGGAAACCGCCTACGCCGCCGCGGACCTGCTGCTGGCCCGCGCCGGAGCCGGTACGGTCTGCGAAATCAGTGCCGTGGGTCTGCCGGCCGTACTGGTTCCGCTGCCGCACGGCAACGGCGAACAGGCCCTGAACGCCGAATCCCTGGTAGCCGCCGGGGGAGCGCTCACTGTTGCGGATTCACTCTTCACAGCCGACTGGATTTCCGGCAGGCTGATACCTTTGCTGGCTGACCCTGCGGCGCTGGACGCAATGTCCAAAGCCTCCGCCTCCCTCGGTATCCGTGACGCGGACCGCCGCATGGCTGGCTTCATCCTCGAAACGAGCGGCAGGTCCAAGGCATGATCAGCAGACTGAATCCGTCCGAACTGGGCCGGGTGCACTTCATCGGACTGGGCGGCGCCGGCATGTCCGCCGTGGCCCGGGTACTGCTCGCGCAGGGAATTCCCGTGTCCGGTTCCGACGCGAAGGATTCCCCCGGACTGCGTGCCCTCGGCGCCCTCGGCGCCAGGACCTTCGTGGGCCACGACGCCGCGCATGTGGCCGAGGCCGATACCGTGGTGGTTTCCACCGCCATCCGTGAGCAGAACCCTGAGCTGGCCGAGGCCCGGCGCCTCGGGCTGCGGGTCATCCACCGCTCCGTGGCGCTTTCGGCCGCCATGGGCGATAAGGACCTGGTTGCGGTGGCCGGAACGCACGGCAAAACCACCACTACCGCCATGGTCACCGTGATGCTGCGCGAAGCCGGCCTGGACCCGTCCTTTGCCATCGGCGGAGACGTCGCGGCCCTTGGCGTTAATGCCGCCTCCGGATCCGGTCCCGTGTTCGTGGCCGAAGCCGATGAGTCCGACGGTTCCTTCCTCAACTACACACCGCAGATCATCGTGGTGACGAACGTTGAGGCGGACCACCTGGACCACTACGGAACCGAGGACGCCGTTTTTGCGGCGTTCGATGCGTTTACCTCCCTCCTGCCCTCCGACGGCCTGCTCGTCGCCTGTGCCGACGACGCCGGGGCAGCCGCCCTCCTCCGGCGCAACGAAGGGGTGCGGGCTGCGACCTACGGGTACGCGGAGAACGCGGATATCCGAATTTCGGACACCAGGCCGCAGGGATCCGGCTCCTCCAGCACCCTGACCTACACTGCGGACGGCCAGGCCTGCCAGGTCCGGCTTGATCTTCAGGTGCCGGGGGCCCACAACATCCTCAACGCTGCGGCAGCCTTTGCCGTGGCCCTGGAACTCGGGGTTGACCCGAACGTTGCCGCGGCGGGCCTGGGCACGTTTTCCGGTGCCGCGCGGCGCTTCGAGTCCCGCGGAGCGTCCAGGGGAGTGCGGGTCTACGATGACTACGCCCATCACCCGACGGAAGTGAATGCCGCCCTGAAGGCAGCCCGAACCGTCGCGGACGGACACCGCGTCCACGTGCTCTTCCAGCCGCACCTGTTCAGCCGCACACGGAACTTTGCCGCCGAATTCGCGCAGGCACTGGATCTGGCGGACACTGCCACCGTGCTGGACATTTATCCTGCCCGCGAGGACCCGATTGAAGGGGTCACCAGCGAGCTGATCACCTCCCGGCTCAGTGTCCCGGGCGGGTACGTGGAGGATCCACAAGCCGCCGTGGAACGGGTGGCCGACGGCGCCCGGGACGGCGACGTCATCCTCACCGTGGGTGCCGGGGACGTCACCCGCCTCGGCGCCGATCTGGTGGCCCGCCTGGCCGCCCGCAACGGCGGGGATGCCGCGGACGCCACGGCAGGGAAAACCCCTGATGGCCGGTAGGAAGCGCCGCACGAAGGATGAGGAAACCATTACGGCCACCAAGGCGCTGCCCGGCGCCGGGGACGGGGCGGACCCGTCGGGTCCGGCCGCCCGCGGACCGTCCGCGCGGACACCGGCGTCTGCCGGTACACGGGCGGGATCAGCCGGCATGAAGTCGGGCGGGCGTACGCTCGCGGCCAAGGCCTCCGCCGCCAGGTCCGCGAAAACCCCACGTCCGGAAGCAGCAGGCAGAGCTGCCGGCCAGCGTGAACCCGCTGCTGCACGCACGGCTGCCGGGACCACCTCCGGGACCACTTCGGGGAACCCTGCCGGAAAGGCTTCAGGGAACCCGGCCGGGAACCGGGCAACGGGTTCCGCTCCGGATCCGGCCCGTACCCGGGGCCGGACTCCAACCCCGGAAGCAGGCCGTAAGCCGCCCGCAACCGTCCTGGCCTTCCCGGAGCCGCCCCGGCGCAAACGCAGGCGCAATGCCTGGATTGCCGCCGTGTCGGCCCTGCTGCTGACCGGACTGTTCTTCGCGTTCCTGTTTTTCTCCCCTGCCCTGGCACTGAAAACCGTGGTGGTGGAGGGAACCCAGCTGCTGCCGCGCGAACAGGCAGAGGCAGCGCTGGAGCCGCTCAAAGGCCGGACCCTGCCCTCCATCTCGGATGCAGACGTGGAGAGCCTGCTGGCGGACCGGCCGGAAATCGAATCGCTGAAGGTGGCCGCGCAGCCGCCCTCCACGCTGCTGGTCACAGTCACCGAGCGGATGCCCGTTGCCGTCCTGCAGGACGGCGCCCAGCACGTTCTCATTGATGAAGAGGGCCGCCGGCTGGCGGTTGCCGCTGACCGGGCCGCCGTCCCCCTGCCCCTGATTGCGGGCGGAACCGAGGCGGTCAACGCAGAGGTATTCCCCAGCATCACCTCGGTGCTGGCGGCACTGCCGGCGGAGGTCCTGGGCCGGTTGGAGAGTGCCTCGGCGCAGACCGTGGATTCCGTTGAACTGAAACTCAACAGCGGCCAAACGGTATTCTGGGGGAGCGCCGACGCCAGCGCGGCCAAAGCCCGGGTGCTGGAAGCGCTGTTGAAAATGGCGCCCACCGATCCGCCGGTTGAGGTCTATGACGTCAGCGCGCCGGACAGGCCGGTGACCAGGTG
This sequence comes from Arthrobacter sp. YD2, assembly GCF_030410475.1. Lineage (NCBI taxonomy): Bacteria > Bacillati > Actinomycetota > Actinomycetes > Micrococcales > Micrococcaceae > Arthrobacter > Arthrobacter sp. YD2. The sequence continues at coordinate 883,324 of NZ_JAUHHB010000002.1, read as the reverse complement.
AGCGCTACGCGGGAGTGGCGAAAGTTTCCTCCGACACGCGGGCCCGGTAATTGCACATGCACCGCCGGCCCCATAGCGTCTCAAGTACAGGGTTACTTGACATAACTCTAACCTTCAAGTTGAAGGTAAGAGTTTGTCGGTTCAAGGTTTTCGGCCGGACGGACCGCGCGAAACCCACAGGCATTGTGCCGGTGGAGGAGCGCGGCTGTTGGCGGCCGGGGCCGGCTCCGGCCGGCCCGAAGAGACACGCAGCTGCAGCACCCAGGCAGCCGCAGAAAAACATAAGTTGCAGAGATTCGAACAAGGGACACAGGACGTGGCAGCACCGCAGAATTACTTGGCCGTCATCAAGGTCGTCGGCATCGGCGGCGGTGGCGTGAACGCCGTAAACCGAATGATTGATGTTGGCCTCCGCGGCGTGGAGTTCATCGCCATCAATACCGATGCGCAGGCTCTGCTGATGAGTGACGCCGACGTCAAGCTCGACGTCGGACGCGAACTCACCCGCGGCCTGGGCGCCGGTGCGGATCCCGAAGTCGGCCGGAAGGCTGCCGAGGATCATGCAGAGGAAATCGAAGAGGTCCTGCGCGGCGCGGACATGGTCTTCGTTACCGCCGGCGAAGGTGGCGGCACCGGCACCGGCGGCGCTCCCGTCGTCGCCCGTATTGCCCGTTCGCTCGGTGCGCTGACCATCGGCGTTGTCACCCGGCCGTTCACGTTCGAAGGACGCCGGCGCTCCAACCAGGCCGAATCGGGCATCGACACCCTGCGCGATGAGGTCGATACCCTCATCGTCATCCCGAACGACCGCCTGCTCTCCATCAGCGACCGCAACGTGTCCATGCTGGACGCATTCCGCTCCGCCGACCAGGTGCTGCTGTCCGGTGTCCAGGGCATCACCGACCTGATCACCACCCCGGGCCTGATCAACCTCGACTTCGCGGACGTCAAGTCCGTGATGCAGGGTGCCGGTTCGGCCCTTATGGGCATCGGCTCCGCACGCGGTGAGGACCGCGCGGTCAAGGCAGCCGAGCTGGCCATAGCGTCACCGCTGCTCGAAGCCTCCATCGACGGCGCCCACGGCGTGCTGCTCTCCATCCAGGGTGGCTCCGACCTTGGCCTGTTCGAAATCAACGAAGCAGCCCGCCTGGTCCAGGAAGTGGCCCACCCCGAAGCCAACATCATCTTCGGTGCCGTCATTGACGACGCCCTGGGTGACGAAGCACGCGTTACGGTTATCGCAGCCGGCTTCGATCAGGTTGACGTGACTTCCCAGCCCGCTTCGCATAAGCCCGCAGAGCCGGCCACCCCGCCGTCTGCGGCACCTGCCGGCGGAAGCTTCGCAGCTGCCGCTCCGGCATCCGCCGGGCTCTCCGCCTGGTCGCAGCGGTCGCACCAGCACAGTGATGTCCCCGCCGACGCCGGCTTCGACATCGACCTGCCCGCCGTAGTGGAATCGGATCTGTCCACGGGCCGCCCGGATGATCTGGATGTTCCGGACTTCCTGAAGTAGTCGAACTGAGCACTGCAGCGGGGTTGCCCCGGATGTTCTGGTGGCACCGGCAGGTTGAAGAAAACCTGTGGGTGGGATTCACCGACGCTTCCGCGGGCAACCTCGCTTTGCATGTGGGGGATGACCCGGAGGCCGTCCTGCGGCGCCGGGCGGATCTCGAAGCAGCAATGGGTGTGGCGCCGGCGAGCCTGCGGTTTATGAACCAGGTGCATTCCGCCACAGTCCTCCACGCGCAGGAGGCAGGCGAAGCCGCGCCGACCGCCGACGGGCTGATCAGCACGGACGGCCTGGCACCCCTGGCGGTTATGGTTGCCGACTGCGTCCCCGTCCTGTTGGCAGGGCGGACGACGGCGGGCACGGCCGTAACCGCAGCTGTCCACGCCGGGCGCCGCGGCCTGCTCGACGGTATCCTGCCGGTGTCCGTGGAGCGCATGCGCGCCGCCGGTGCCGGGAGCATCCGCGCCTGGATCGGCCCGTGCATCTGCGGATCCTGCTACGAAGTCCCCGCAGCCATGCGGGCAGATGCGGCGGCAGTGCTGCCCGCAGCCGCCGCGAGCACCCGTGAGGGCACCCCTGCCCTGGACCTTCCTGCCGGAGCGCAGATGCAGCTGGAGGATCTGGGTGTAGACGTGGAACGCATCGAGGGGTGTACCCGGGAGAACGCCGAGCTGTACTCCCACCGGCGGGACCCGGGCACCGGACGTATTGCCGGCGTGATCTGGCGCCGGCCCTAAAACCCTCCGGCGCACGGTGCCGGGACAGGCCGGCCGGCGGAGTGAGAATGGAAAGACCATGACAATGACCCCTGAGCAGTCCTCCCGCGCCCGGGAGCTGGCACACCGGCTCCGGAGCGTACGCAACCGGATTGCCGCGGCCACCGCGCCGGACGGGCAGAATGAGCCGCACCTGATTGTGGTCACCAAGTACTTCCCCGCCTCCGACGTCCGGATCCTGAGAGATCTTGGAGTCCGGGATGTCGGCGAGAACAAGGACCAGGAAGCAGCAGCCAAGGCGGCGGAACTGGCGGATCCGGAGCTGAACTGGCACTTCATTGGCCAGCTGCAGTCCAACAAGGCCAAGTCTGTGGTGCGCTACGCCGCCTCGGTTCATTCGGTGGACCGGCTGTCCCTGGTCTCCGCGCTGGGCAAGGCGATGGGCGCCGAGCAGCGCCGCCGGGCGGACGGCGGAGTGCCGCAGCGCCCCGACCTCTCCTGTTTCATCCAGGTGGACCTGCGCCCCGGCCCGGCACGGGAAGCGGATCCGGGACGCGGGGGAGCGGCCCCGGAGGACGTTGCCGGCCTGGCCGATGCCGTTGCGGGCACCACGGGACTGAGGCTGGCCGGGCTGATGGCCGTGGCCCCGCTGGGGGAGGATCCGGATGCCGCCTTTGGCCGTCTGAACAGCCTGTCCCTGCAGCTGCAGCAGAATCACCCGCAGGCACGCAGCATTTCCGCGGGCATGAGCGGGGACCTCGAAGCGGCACTCGCCAACGGGGCGACACACCTGAGAATCGGCTCCGATGTTCTGGGCGCGCGCCCGCCGGTACGGTAGCGTCGAAGTACGAACACCACACAGCCGCCGTACGGCACAGCAGAAACCCCACGGGCAACTACGGCGTTGAAGGATTAGAGGAGCAACCATGGCTGGCGCAATGCGCAAGACAATGATCTACCTTGGGCTCGCCGACGGTGACGAGCACTACGAGTCGGAACAGCGAAACCTGAGGGAAGCTCCCGCCAGGGAAGAAGAGTTTGCCCCGGTCCAGGAAGCCGAGGAAGTGGCGCCGGAGCCGGCCCCCGCCCCGGTTGTCCGCAATGCAGTGGAGGAGTACCGCGCACCCGTGACACCCATCAAGCGTGCCCCCTCATCCCGTGAGGACGTTGCCGGCCTGCGGCAGATCACCACCGTCCACCCGCGCTCCTACAATGATGCCAAGATCATCGGAGAGAGCTTCCGTGACGGCATCCCCGTGATCATGAACGTCACCGACATGGGGGAAGCCGATGCCAAGCGGCTCGTCGACTTCTCTGCGGGCCTGGTCTTTGGCCTGCGCGGTAGCATCGAACGTGTGACCAACAAGGTTTTCCTGCTTTCGCCGTCGTACGTCGAGGTCCTGGGCGATGACAAGAAGGTCAGCGAATCCTCTTCCACATTCTTCAACCAGAGCTAGCCCGCTCCCGCACCGACGGGATGCCTGGGCGGCCGACCAAGAAATGAAACCCTGCGCGTGAATATCATTCTTCCCCTGGTGTACCTGGTGCTGGTCCTGTTCCAGCTCGCGCTGATCCTGCGGATCGTGTACGACGCCGTGCAAATGTTTGCGCGGCAGTGGCGTCCCAAGGGCCCCGCCCTGGTGGTGGCCACCGGTGTTTACGGTGCAACCGACCCGCCGCTGAAGCTCCTGCGCAGGGTCATTCCGCCGCTGCGGCTGGGCGGGATTTCGCTGGACCTGGCCTTCCTGGTGCTCTTTATCCTTGTCTCAATCCTGACCCAGGTGGTAGTGGGCATAGCCGTCTGACCTTGGACGATGCCCGGGGCCGGTTAGTTTTCAGCCCCCAAAAGATATACTGTGAAAATTGATACAACCCCAGATTTTGTATGTCCGTAATTCTCTACGTAGAACCGCCTGCCTGACACGCAGGCGAATCTTATAATCCAGTATGAGGTGACCAGATGGCTCTGACGCCAGAAGATGTTGTCAACAAGCGGTTCCAGCCGACCAAGTTCCGGGAAGGCTATGACCAGGACGAAGTCGATGACTTCCTCGACGAGATCGTGGTGGAGCTGCGCCGGCTGAACGCCGAAAACGAAGACCTCCGCCGCCAGCTGGCCGAGGCCGTTGCCGGCGGTTCGTCCAGCTCGGTTCCCGCGCCGGTCGCTGCAGCCTCCAAGACCGAGCAGGTCGCCGAAGAGCCCAAGCCCGAACCCAAGGTCGAAGCTCCGAAGGCTGAAGAGAAGCCGGCACCGGTCGAGACCAAGCCCGAGCCCGCCCCGGCTCCCGCCGCCGCTCCTGCCGCTGCCAACAACACCGAGACCGCCGCCGGCATCCTGGCCATGGCCCAGAAGATGCACGACGACTACGTCAGCGCCGGTGTTGAGCAGCGCGACAAGATCATCGCCGAAGCGCAGATCGAGGCCAGCGGCCTCGTCACGGACGCCCAGGAGAAGAGCCGCAAGATCCTCAGCACCCTCGAGCAGCAGAAGGCCGTGCTTGAGCGCAAGGTTGAGCAGCTGCGCGGCTTCGAGCGCGATTACCGCTCCCGCCTGAAGGCTTACATCGAAGGCCAGCTGCGTGATCTGGATGCACGCGGTTCGGTTGCTTCGGAAACCGCCGACGCATAATTCCTGCCAGTCCCGGTCCCGTGGGGATCGGTTAAACTGAAGGCAACGGCAGAACCTGCCACGGGCCGGCGGCCGGGTAACCCCGGCCGCCGGCCCGTGTCGTTTCCGATGTCCCTCATCCTTAAACAACGAAAGCATCATGACAACATCCTCACCGGAGACCCCCGGCCAAACAGGACTTGGGCACAGCACCGGCCGGAAGCGTCGGGCAGGGCTGCTGATGCTGCTCCTCGCGGCTGCCGCGCTGGCGTTTGACCAGCTCACCAAGCTGTGGGTTGTGCGCACCATGACCGAAGGGCAGATCACCGATGTGGCCGCCCCGCTGCTGCGCTGGCACTTCATCCGCAATCCTGGCGCCGCGTTCTCCATCGGCACCGACTACACCTGGGTCTTTACCATCATCATGGTGCTGGTCTCCGCCTTCCTCATCTACCTGATGTTCCGGGTCCGGTCGCTGGGCTGGGCGACGGCGCTGGGCCTGGTGCTCGGCGGTGCCATGGGCAACCTGATGGACCGTCTCTTCCGCGAACCCTCGTTCGGGCAGGGCCATGTGGTGGACTTCATCGCCTTCCCCAACTTCGCGATCTTCAATATCGCCGATTCCTGCGTGGTCAGCGGTGTCATTCTCGTGTGCCTGCTGACCCTGCGCGGGATCGACCTGGATGGCACGCGCAGCGTGGACAGCGCCGGGACCCGTGCCGGAAAAAAAGGTGCCGCTGCCGGGCACGGCGCCGAGGAACCCCGCAGTGGCGAACCCGGTGCTGCGGCGCCCGGCTCCGACGCGGGGGAGCGCAGCGGAAGCAGGCTCAGCGAGCGGGAGGACGAGCGGTGAACGAGCTGCATGCAGTTTTTAGCGTTCCGGAAGAAGCCGATGGAAAGCGCGCGGACGCGGTGGTCGCGTCCCTGCTCGAAGTATCCCGTTCAGTGGCAGCGACCTGGTGCACCGACGGCTACTTCAGCTCCGGCGGCCGGGTACTCTCCAAATCGGACAAGCTGAAGGCAGGCCAGGAAATCACCGCCGACGTGCCGGAACAGCGCGACCCGCTCGCCGTCGTCGTCGAACCCGTGGAGGACTTGAAGATCCTGGGCGATGACGAGCACTTCGTGGTGATTGACAAGCCGGTAGGCGTGGCAGCCCACCCCTCGCCGGGATGGGTCGGCCCCACAGTGGTGGGTGCCCTGGCAGCCGCCGGCTACCGGATTTCCACCTCCGGTGCGCCCGAGCGCCAGGGCATCGTCCACCGGCTCGACGTCGGCACCTCCGGCGTGATGGTGGTGGCCAAGACCGAGCACGCCTACACGCTGCTGAAACAGGCCTTTAAGGACCGCACCGTGGACAAGATGTACCACGCCGTGGTCCAGGGGCTGCCGGATCCGCTGAAGGGCACCATTGACGCACCCATCGGCCGGCACCCGGGCTACGACTGGCGCTTCGCCGTTGTCGAAGGAGGACGGCCCTCAGTCACCCATTACGAGGTCCTGGAAGCCTTTGGCAAGGCGTCCCTGGTGGAGGTGCACCTGGAAACCGGACGCACGCATCAGATCCGCGTCCATTTCTCCGCACTGCGACACCCTTGTGCCGGCGACCTGACCTACGGGGCTGACGCCAAACTTGCCGCCGAGCTGGGCCTGACCCGACAGTGGCTGCACGCCCGGAAGCTGGGCTTCACCCATCCGGGTTCCGGTGAATACGTGGAGTTTGTCAGCGAGTACCCGCAGGATCTGCAGTATGCCGTGGACGCACTGCGCAGCGGGCTGATCTAGCCGGAAGTGACATCCGGCGCAGCGGCGCGGCGGGGGTAAATCCCCCGCGCGCCGGGGCCTAGAATGTACTGGTGGCTTCAGCAACTAGTACGTCGAAATCGTTTGTCCATCTTCACAACCACACTGAATACTCGATGCTGGACGGTGCCGCGAGGCTGACCGACCTGTTCAGCCACGCCGACGAACTGGGCATGAATGCCCTGGCGACCACCGACCACGGATTCGTGTTCGGCGCCTTTGATTTCTGGAACAAGGCCCGCAGCGCAGGCATCAAACCCATTGTGGGTGTGGAGGCCTATCTCACCCCCGGCACCGCCCGGGCGGACAAAACCCGTGTGAAGTGGGGCGACGGCGGCCGCAACGACGTTTCCGGCGCCGGTGCCTACACCCACATGACCATGTGGGCCGAAAGCACCGAAGGCATGCACAACCTGTTCCGCATGTCCTCCCTCGCCTCCCTCGAGGGCTACCTCTACAAGCCCCGCATGGACCGGGACCTGCTGCAGACCTACGGCAAGGGCCTCATTGCCACCACCGGCTGCCCCTCCGGCGAAGTGCAGACCAAGCTGCGCCTGGGACTCTACAAGGAAGCCGTGCAGGCAGCCTCGGACTTCCGGGACATCTTCGGCAAGGAGAACTTCTTCTGCGAGCTGATGGACCACGGCCTGGACATTGAACGCAACGTCCAGGCGGACCTGATCAAGCTGGCGCGGGAACTGCAGCTGCCCCTGGTGGCCACCAATGACCTGCACTACACCCACGCCGAGGATGCCTCCGCCCACGCGGCCCTGCTCTGCGTCCAGTCCGGCTCGTCGCTGGCTGACCCCAAGCGCTTCAAGTTCGACGCCGACGAGTTCTACCTGAAGTCCCCGGATGAAATGCGGGCCATCTTCCGCGACCACCCGGACGCCTGCGACAACACCCTGCTCATTGCCGAGCGGTGCGACGTCGAATTCAACACCAAAGCCTCCTACATGCCCCGTTTCCCCTGCCCGCCCGGGGAAAACGAGGAATCCTGGTTCATCAAGGAAGTGGAAACCGGGCTGCACTACCGGTTCCCGAAGGGCATTCCGGACGATGTCCGCAAGCAGGCCGAATACGAAATCGGCATCATCACCCAGATGGGCTTCCCGGGCTACTTCCTGGTGGTGGCCGACTTCATCAACTGGGCCAAGAACAACGGCATCCGGGTGGGCCCCGGCCGCGGCTCCGGCGCCGGTTCCATGGTGGCCTACGCCATGCGCATCACCGACCTGAACCCGCTGAACCACGGGCTGATCTTCGAACGCTTCCTGAACCCGGACCGTGTGTCCATGCCTGACTTCGACGTCGACTTCGATGATCGGCGCCGCTCCGAAGTGATCCACTACGTCACCGAGAAGTACGGCGCGGACCGCGTCTCCATGATCGTCACCTACGGCACCATCAAGGCCAAGCAGGCCCTGAAGGACTCCTCCCGCGTGATGGGCTACCCGTTCTCCGTGGGCGAGCGGCTCACCAAGGCCATGCCGCCGGACGTGATGGGCAAGGGCCTGTCCCTGCAGGACGTGCACAACAAGGAAGCCAAGCGGTACGGCGAAGCCGACGAGCTGCGCGAGCTGCTCAAGACCGATCCGGATTCCCAGCGGGTCTTTGACACCGCACTGGGCCTGGAGGGGCTGAAGCGCCAGTGGGGCGTGCACGCCGCCGGCGTCATCATGTCCTCGGACCCGCTGATCGACATTATCCCGATCATGAAGCGCGAGCAGGACGGGCAGGTAATCACCCAGTTCGATTACCCCACCTGCGAAGGCCTGGGCCTGATCAAGATGGACTTCCTCGGCCTGAGGAACCTGACGATCATTTCCGACGCCATTGAGAACATAAAGCTCAACCAGGACATTGACCTGGACCTGGAGCAGCTTGAACTCGATGACAAGGGCTCCTACGACCTGCTGGCAAGCGGTGACACCCTGGGCGTGTTCCAGCTCGACGGCGGGCCCATGCGGTCCCTGCTCAAGCTCATGCGCCCGGATAACTTCGAAGACATCTCCGCTGTCATCGCGCTGTACCGGCCCGGTCCCATGGGCGCCAACTCGCACACCAACTACGCCCTGCGCAAGACCGGCGTCCAGGAAATCACCCCGATCCATCCCGAGCTGGAAGAGCCGCTGCGGGAAATCCTGGACACCACCTACGGCCTGATTGTGTATCAGGAGCAGGTCATGGCCATCGCCCAGAAGGTCGCCGGCTTCACGCTCGGCCAGGCAGATATCCTCCGCCGCGCCATGGGCAAAAAGAAGAAGTCCGAGCTGGACAAGCAGTACGCCGGCTTCCACCAGGGCATGGTGGACCGCGGCTACTCGGAGGCGGCCATCAAGGCCCTCTGGGACATCCTGCTTCCCTTCTCCGACTACGCCTTCAACAAAGCCCACTCCGCTGCCTACGGCCTGGTCTCCTACTGGACCGCCTACCTCAAGGCGCACTACCCGTCCGAGTACATGGCTGCCCTGCTCACCTCCGTCGGTGACGACAAGGACAAGCTCGCCCTGTACCTGAACGAGTGCCGCAAAATGGGCATCACGGTGCTGCCGCCGGACGTCAACGAGTCCTCGGTGAACTTCACCCCTGTGGGCAAGGACATCCGCTTCGGCATGGGCGCCATCCGCAACGTGGGCACCAACGTGGTCCAGGCCATGGTGGCCGCCCGTGAGGAGAAGGGTGCCTACACCAACTTCAAGGACTTCCTGATGAAGGTCCCGGCGGTGGTCTGCAACAAGCGCACCATCGAATCCCTCATCAAGGCCGGCGCCTTCGACTCCATGGGCCATGCCCGCCGGCCACTGGCGATGATCCATGAAGAAGCCATCGACTCGGTGGTGGTGCTCAAGCGCAACGAGGCCGTGGGACAGTTTGACCTCTTCGCCGCGATCAGCGACCAGGAGCCGGAAGACTCGATCAGCATCGATATTCCGGACCTGCCCGAATGGGAGAAGAAGGACAAACTCTCCTTTGAACGGGACATGCTCGGGCTCTACGTTTCGGACCATCCGCTGCAGGGCCTGGAAGGCATTCTGAGCCAGCACGCGGACTCCACCATCACGAACATCGTGGGGGAGGAAGGCCCGCCCGACGGCGCCATCGTCACCATCGCCGGCATGATCACCTCGCTGCAGCGGCGCATCGCGAAGAACAGCGGCAACGCCTATGCCCGCTGCGAGATTGAGGACCTTGCCGGGTCCATGGAAGTGATGTTCTTCGGGCAGGTGTACGGCCCGATTGCGGCGGTGCTGGCCGAGGACCTGATTGTGGTGGTTCGTGGCCGGCTGCAGCGCCGCGACGACGGCGCCGTCACCCTCAACGCCCAGGAACTGACCGTTCCGGACCTCAGCGAAGGCCATTCCGGCCCCGTGGTGATTTCCATGGCGACCTATAAAGCCACCGAAACAGTGGTGTCGCAGCTGGGCGACGTGCTGCGCACGCACCCGGGCACATCGGAGGTGCAGATCCGGCTCAACGGTTCCCGCACCGTGGAAGTCATGAAGCTGGGAGTCGACATGCGCGTGAACCCCACGCCGTCGCTGTTCGGTGACCTGAAGGTGCTGCTCGGCCCGGCCTGCCTGGACAGCTAGCAGGCGCCCGACGAACAGGAGGGATGGCCCGTAGTGCGGCGACGCGCAGCGGTGCCGGGCCGCCGGGGCTGGGTAGAATAAAAGGCGTGATCTCTTCCAGCCCCGAAGCAGCCTTTGATTCATTCCGCACCATTGACCTGCGCGGGAAGCACCTGAGCCCCGCAGAGCTCAAGGGTGCCATGCCGCGCGCCGAAACCACGTTCGACGCCGCCTCCGACGCGGTTGCCGCCATCATCACCGATGTCCGCACGCGTGGATTTGCGGCCCTGACGGACCTGGCGCAGCGCTTCGACGGCGTGGAGCAGCATTCGGTGCGGGTTCCGGACGAAGCACTGGACACCGCACTGGAGCAGCTGGACCCCGCGGTCCGTTCCGCCCTGGAAACCGCGATTGACCGGACCCGGACCTTCGCCAAAGCCCAGTGCCCTGCGGATGCGGAGGTCGAAATCCGCCCCGGTGCCGTCCTCACGCACAAATGGGTTCCGGTGTCCCGGGTGGGGCTCTACGTGCCCGGCGGTCTGGCCGTCTACCCGTCTTCGGTGATCATGAACGTTGTCCCGGCGCAGGCGGCAGGCGTCCAATCCCTGGCCCTGGCATCCCCGCCGCAGAAGGAATTCGGCGGACTGCCCCACCCCACCATCCTGGCCGCCGCCAAACTCCTGGGCATCACCGAGGTCTACGCAGTGGGCGGGGCGCAGGCCATCGCCGCCTTCGCCTACGGGGTTCCCGCCGATGCGAACAACGGCGAACTTCTTCCCGTGGACGTAGTGACCGGCCCGGGCAACGTGTTTGTCGCGACCGCCAAGCGCCTGGTCAAGGGCGTGGTGGGTATTGACTCCGAAGCCGGACCCACCGAGATTATGGTCCTGGCGGATGACACAGCCAACCCCCGGCTGGTGGCAGCTGACCTCATCAGCCAGGCCGAGCACGATCCCAACGCCGGCTCGGTCCTGGTGACCGCTTCCGAGGAACTTGCCGGGAAGGTCCGGGCCGAACTCGCCCGCCAGGCCGGCACCACAAAGCACGGCGACCGGGTGCGGACCGCCCTGTCCGGCGCGCAGTCCGGTGTGATCCTGGTGGATGGCCTGGAACAGGGGATCGCGGTCTGTGATGCCTATGCAGCTGAACACCTCGAGATCCAGACTGCCGACGCCGAGGCGGTGGCAGCGCGGATCCGCAGCGCGGGTGCCATCTTCGTTGGGGATTACAGCCCCGTCAGCCTGGGGGACTACTGCGCCGGTTCCAACCACGTGCTGCCCACCGGCGGCACTGCAGCGTTCTCCTCCGGCCTGAACGTCACCACCTTTATGCGGGCCATCCAGGTGATCAACTACAACCGTGAGGCACTGCAGGAGGTAAGCGCGGACATTGTGGCCCTCTCGGTCGCCGAAGATCTGCCCGCCCACGGCGACGCGGTCACCGTCCGGTTCAGCTAAGCCGCTCTTTCTCTCCCACCCGCCACATGTAGTGGAACCAACCACTACATGTGGTGGTCCCACTTGGTGCCGAAGGTGCGTGCGCCCTATAGTGAGAGCACCATAAGGCCCATCGCGAAAGGACGGGACATGTACTGTCCGTTTTGCCGCAACGCTGATTCCCGCGTCGTGGACAGCCGCCTGGCGGATGACGGTTCGGCAATCCGCCGCCGCCGGCAGTGCCCCCAGTGCGGACGCCGGTTCTCCACGGTGGAAACCACCAGCCTCAGCGTGATCAAGCGCTCCGGCGTGGGGGAGCCCTTCAGCCGCAGCAAGGTCATTAACGGCGTACGCAAGGCCTGCCAGGGCCGGCCGGTCAGTGAAGATGATCTGGCCATGCTGGCGCAGGAAGTCGAGGAATCCATCCGCGCCAGCGGCGTGGCGGAGATTGATGCCCACGAAGTAGGCCTGGCCATCCTGACGCCGCTGCAGAAGCTGGACCAGGTGGCCTACCTGCGCTTCGCCAGCGTCTACCAGTCCTTCGAATCGCTGGAGGATTTCGAGACCGCCATCGAGAAGCTGCGGACCGAGGGCCGGGACAGTGCGGGCAGGGTGCCCTCCGGCGCCCAGCGTCCGCTTACGGCGCAGTAGCCCGCTTACGTCCCCGTCCAATTACGGCGCAGTAGCCCGCACAAACACGAAAAAGGCGGCGGAAGGGAAATCCCTTCCGCCGCCTTTCTGCCGTCCGCCCGCCTGCACTGGGCGCGGCGGAGGCTGCGGGCCTACTTGATGTACTTGAAATGCAGGGCTGCCTGCAGGGCCGCGCCCACAATGCCTGCGTTGTTCTTCAGGTTGGCCGTGACCATGGGGGTCCGCAGATCCAGCATGGGCAGGAAGTCCTCGCTGCGCTTGGAGATGCCCCCGCCGATCACGAACAGGTCGGGGGAGAAGAGGAACTCCACGTGGGAGAAGTAGCGCTGCAGCCGCTGGGCATACTCCTCCCAGCCGATGCCGTCACGCTCCCGTGCCGAGGCGGACGCCTTGGACTCCGCGTCGTGGCCGTCAATCTCCAGGTGGCCCAGCTCGGCGTTGGGAACCAGGACACCCTGGTGGATCAGCGCCGAGCCGATGCCGGTGCCGAGGGTGATGACCAGCACCGTGCCCTCCACGCCGCGCCCGGCGCCGTAGCGTGCCTCGGCCAGCCCGGCGGCGTCGGCGTCGTTCATGACCTGCACATCCCGGCCCAGCGCCTTGGTGAGCAGGGCGTCGACGTCGGTGTCCACCCAGCTGTTGTCCACGTTGGCCGCGGAACGGGCAACGCCGTGCTGGATGATGGCCGGGAAGGTGACGCCCACGGGCACATCGGGACCCGGGCCCTCGGGGCGCGAGGACAGCTCCGCCACGATCTGCCCGACGACGCCGGCTACGGCTTCAGGGGTGGCCGGCTGCGGGGTGGGAATACGGAACCGGTCGCCAATCAGCTTGCCCTTGGACAGGTCGACGACGCCGCCCTTGATGCCGGTGCCGCCGATATCAATTCCAATGACGGCGTCGACGTGCTTGTCGGACTTATGCTTCTTGGCCATGGTTCTCCAGTAGTAGTTCTGAGCTCGGGCTTACGCGGATTAGGGAAGGGTCAGAACTTCGGCACCGGTATCAGTGACGAGCAGGGTGTGCTCGAACTGCGCGGTCCGTTTGCGGTCCTTGGTCAGGACGGTCCAGTTGTCATCCCACATGTCCCACTCAATGGTTCCCAGAGTGAGCATAGGTTCAATCGTAAACACCATTCCCGGTTCAATCAGCCTGCTGTACGCCGGTGCGGCGTCGTAATGCGGGATGATCAGGCCGGTGTGGAACGCCTCGCCCACGCCGTGGCCGGTGAAGTCCCGGACCACGCCGTAGCCGAAGCGCTTGGCGTAAGACTCGATGGTACGGCCGATGACGTTGATTTCACGTCCCGGCGCGACGGCCTTGATTGCCCGGCGCAGGGACTCCTGGGTGCGTTCCACCAGCAGACGGGAATCCTCGTCCACGTCGCCCACAAGGAAGGTCCAGTTGGTATCGCCGTGCACGCCGTTGATATAGGCAGTGATGTCGATGTTGATGATGTCGCCGTCGGCGAGCACCGTGCTGTCCGGGATGCCGTGGCAGATGACCTCATTGATGGAGGAGCACAGGGACTTGGGGAAGCCCCGGTAACCCAGCGTGGAGGGGTAGGCATGGTGATCCAGCAGGAACTCGTGGCCCACCCGGTCCAGCTCATCGGTGGTGACGCCCGGAGCAATGTGCCTGCCCACCTCGACGATGGCCTGGGCAGCGATCCGGCTGGCAATCCGGATCTTTTCGATGGTCTCCGCAGACTTGACCTCGGACCCGGTGAACGGTGCCGGTGCCTCCCGGTCCACATATTCGGGGCGGGGGATCGACGCCGGTACCCGCAGCCGGGGGCTCACAATCCCGGGCGAGAGGTGTCCAACAGGTGCAGTGGCAAGATTCTGGGGCATACCATCGATCTTATCGCCAGCGTGCCCGGACAGGGGACGGGGAAGTACCAAACGCACCGGCGGCCGGTACCGCCGGGCGCACAGTCAACAGGAGGACACCAATGGCCGATTACTGGTTCAACGTTGTGACGCATGAGGTCGAGGAAGGTCCGCAGTCCGACTGGACGAAGCTGCTCGGACCCTACCCCACGCGTGAAGAAGCCGAACTGGCACTGCAGAAGGTCCAGGCCAGGAACAAGGCCTGGGACGCGGAGGAAGACTGACTAGAAGCTGTGCTCCGGGCCGGGGAAGGAGCCGCTGCGGACCTCGTCCGCGTATTCCTTCGCCGCCCGGGACAGCTCGGTGCGCAGGTCCGCGAACGCCTTGACGAAGCGCGGCTGCCGTCCGCCGCGCAGTCCGGCCATGTCCTGCCACACCAGCACCTGCCCGGTGGTCGCGTTGCCCGCACCGATCCCGATGGTGGGCACCCGCACCGCGGCGTCGACCTCGGCTGCGATGTCCGCAGGCACCATTTCCATCAGCACGCAGAACGCACCGGCCTCGGCAAGCGCTACGGCATCCGCCACCACTTCCGCACCGGCTTCGCCGCGGCCCTGGACCTTGTAGCCGCCCAGGGCGTGTTCGGCCTGGGGCGTGAAGCCCACATGCGCCATCACCGGGATGCCGGCGGCCGTCATGGCCCGGACATGGTCCACGTAGTGACGCCCGCCTTCCATCTTGACGGCGTGGACCAGACCTTCCTTCATCAGCCGCACGGAGGATTCGATGGCCTGGGCGGGGGAGACCTCGTAGGAGCCGAAAGGCAGGTCGCAGACCACCAGTGCGTGGCTTGCCCCGGCGGTCACCGAGCGGGCAAAAACGATCATTTCGTCCATGGTGATGGGCAGGGTAGTCGCGTGTCCCATCACGTTGTTGGCCGCGGAGTCGCCCACCAGCAGCACCTCAATGCCGGCTTCATCGAAAATGCCGGCGGCGTACTGGTCATAGGCGGTCAGCATCGCGAATCTGCCGCCGTTGTCCTTGAGCTGCTGCAGGTGCGAGATACGGATTTTCTTCAGCGCCGGGGCCGCTGAGGCGGCGGGCGTCCCGGGGGCGGCGGCGTACGGGGAAGGCTGTTCGGCACTGGTCATGTATCGAGCCTACTAAAGAACGGGGACGGGGAACCCGCCGTCCCGCCGTCGGCGGTGCCGTAACGCAACGGCTCGAAGAACGCGCTGAGGTGGAAATGGCGCGTACGTAGGTAGAGTGAAGAAGGCTTCACAAGTCTCAAAACGGGAACAGGAAAGAAGGTAAGGATGAACCGCCAGCAGGAATTCGTTCTGCGCACCATCGAGGAGCGCGATGTCCGGTTTGTGCGGTTGTGGTTCACCGACGTCGTGGGCTCACTGAAGTCGGTGGCACTGGCCCCGGCGGAAGTGGAAGGCGCGTTCGAGGAGGGGCTGGGATTCGACGGCTCGTCCATTGAAGGCCTGGCGCGGATTTTCGAGTCCGACATGCTGGCCCAGCCTGATCCGTCCACGTTCCAGATCCTGCCCTGGCGCGGCGACGAAGAGCAGACCTCCCGGATGTTCTGCGACATCCTCACCCCGGACGGCCAGCCCTCCGCTGCGGACCCGCGCAACGTGCTCAAGCGCCAGCTGGCCAAGGCCGCGGACATGGGCTTCACCTGCTACACCCATCCGGAGATCGAGTTCTACCTGCTGAAGTCGGACCAGCTGGGGGATGACGGCGAGCCGGTTCCGGTGGACCAGGCCGGATACTTCGACCACGTTCCCGGCGGCGTTGCCCAGGATTTCCGCCGCACCGCCGTGTCCATGCTGGAAGCGGTGGGCATTTCCGTGGAGTTCAGCCACCATGAGGCCGGTCCGGGCCAGAACGAGATCGACCTGCGCTACGCCGACGCCCTGCAGACCGCGGATAACATCATGACCTTCCGCACCGTCGTCAAGGAAGTTGCCCTGATGACGGACTGCTACGCCAGCTTTATGCCGAAGCCGTTCTCGCACCACCCCGGCTCCGGCATGCACACCCACTTCTCCCTGTTCGAGGGCGACAGCAACGCGTTCTTCGAGGCCGGCGCCGAATTCCAGCTGTCCAAGACCGCCCGGCAGTTCATGGCCGGCATCCTGCGCCACGCCCCGGAGTTCACCGCCGTCACCAACCAGTTCGTGAACTCCTACAAGCGGCTCTGGGGCGGCGGCGAAGCACCGAGCTACCTCTCCTGGGGCCACAACAACCGCTCGGCTCTGCTCCGGGTTCCGCTGTACAAGCCGAACAAGGGACAGTCCGCGCGCATTGAATACCGCGGCATCGACTCGGCGGCCAACCCCTACCTGTCCTACGCGGTGCTGCTAGGCGCCGGCCTGAAGGGCATTGAAGAGGGCTATGACCTGCCGCCCGGTGCCGAGGACGATATTGAAAGCCTGAGCGCCGCCGAACGCCGCGCCATGGGGCACGACCCGCTGCCCGCATCCCTGCATGACGCCGTGCGGGTCATGGAGGACTCCGAGCTGGTCGCCGAAATCCTCGGCGAGCAGGTGTTCGAGAACTTCCTGCGCAACAAGCGCGCGGACTGGAACGAGTACCGCCAGCACGTGACCCGGTTCGAGCTGCAGAAGAACCTGGGCATTCTCTAACGGAGGGCCGGTACCCATGAGCCTGACCCGGCGGATGATTGCCACAGGTTTCCAGGATCTTGAGAAGAGCGCACGCTTCCTGGCGGCCTCCGAACTGGAACGGGTGGATGAGGACGCCCTTTTTGGCGGGTTCAACAATTCCGCGGATCCGGACCTGGCCCTGCAGTCACTGGTGCGGCTGATCGGCCGGATCCCGGAGGTCGTGGAGCTGGTCAACGCCGCGGATGAGCGGAATGAGGCACTGTTCCGGCTGCTGGGCGCTTCGGAGGCGCTGGCGGAATTCCTGATGCGCCACCCCGAAAACATGGATCTGCTCCACCGTCCGCTGCGCGCGGAACCGGGCAGCACCGGGGCGGGCGAGCTGCGCGCCTCACTGCTGGACGCCGTCCGGGCCGGCAGCGGTCCGGCACCGGTGGCGCGGCTGACGGGCACCGAGGCGTATGTTGCCCTGCGTGCCCGCTACCGGCGCCACCTGCTGGATCTTGCGGTCCGGGATCTGGGCGCCGCCTCGCCCACGGATTATCTCCCTTCCGCTGGCCGGGAACTTGCCGACCTGGCCGGCGCCGCGCTGGAAGCTGCCCTGGCCGTCTCGCGCGCGGAACTGGCGGCCAGCTACCCGGCAGAGGAAATCTCGGCAGTGAAGCTCGCCGTCATTGGCATGGGCAAGGCCGGCGCCCGGGAACTGAACTACATCTCCGACGTGGACGTCATCTACGTTATTGAAGCCTCAGGTTTGCCGGAGCAGCGGGCCTCCACCATCGGTACGGCCCTCGCGGCGGGGATTTCGCGGGCCATCAACACCGCCGCACCGGAGCCGCCGCTTTGGGAAGTGGATACCAACCTCCGGCCGGAGGGCAAGGACGGTCCGCTGGTCCGCACCCTGGACTCACACATGAACTACTACCAGCGGTGGGCACACAGCTGGGAGTTCCAGGCACTGCTGAAGGCACGGGCCATGGCCGGGGACCCGGAACTGGGGCGGCGCTACGAGGAGGCAGTGGCGCCCCTGATCTGGACCAGCTCGGAACGTGACGGTTTCGTGGAATCGGTGCAGGCCATGCGCCGTCGGGTCACCGAGAACATTCCGGCCAGCGAAGAGGCCCGCCAGCTCAAACTGGGCAGCGGCGGACTGCGGGACGTGGAGTTCACGGTGCAGCTGCTGCAGTTGGTCCACGGCCGCATTGATGAGTCCCTGCGCGTACGCGGCACCACGGCTGCCATCGCCGCACTCAGCGACGCCGGTTATATCGGGCGCGCCGATGCCCGGGAGCTGGACGAGTCCTACCGGTACCTGCGGGTGCTCGAACACCGCATTCAGATGGTGCACATGCGCCGTACCCACCTGATGCCGGAAAACGACGCGGCGCTGCGGGCCCTGGCCAAGGCCAGCGCCGGTGCACTGGCGCCCGGACGCCCCGGCGCCGACCGGCTGCGTGAGCAGTGGCAGCGGACCAAGCGGCTGGTGCGCGGACTCCATGAAAGCATTTTCTACCGCCCGCTGCTCAGCACGGCGGCCAACCTCAGTGCGGATGAGGTCCGGCTCAGCCCGGAGGCCGCCCAGGCCCGGCTCGCGGCCCTGGGCTACGCGGACCCGCGCGGTGCCATGCGCCACATAGAGGCCCTGACGGTGGGCGTCAGCCGGCGGGCCGCACTGCAGCGCCAGCTGCTGCCGGTGCTGCTGGCATGGCTTGCCGACGGCGTGGACCCCGACGCCGGCCTGCTCGGCTTCCGGCGGCTCAGCGAGTCCCTGGGGGATACCCACTGGTACCTGGGGATGCTCCGCGATTCCTCTGCCGCGGGGGAGCGGCTGTGCTCCATTCTTTCCTCCAGCCGGTTCATCACCGACCTGCTGGAGGTTTCCCCTGAATCCACTGCCTGGCTCGGCTCCGACAAGGATCTGGTTCCGGTTCCCTTCGAGGCGCAGTGGCAGGAAATCCAGTCCAAGATGTCCCGCCATCCGCGCGCCGGTGAAGCAATGCGGCTGATCCGGCTGATCCGGCGCCGGGAGATGCTGCGCATCGCCATCGCTGACAGTGCCGGCCTGCTCAGCCAGCAGGAGGTCGGCCGTGCGCTGGCCGACGCGGACCGCGCCGCGGTGCTTGGCGCCCTGCATGTGGCAGAGGGCGAAGTATTTGCCGGCAGCGAAAAACTCACCGAACTGCTGGTGGTGGCCATGGGCAGGCAGGGCGGCCGGGAAATCGGCTACGGTTCGGACGCCGACGTGATGTACGTTCACCGTCCGCTGCCGGGTGCGGATCCGGCAGCCGCCCAGGCCCAGGCGGAGAAGATCGTAGCCCAGATATCCACGTTCCTGCAGCAGCCCTGCACCCCGGCGGTCCTTGCCGAACGCACTCTGGTTCTTGACGCGGGGCTGCGGCCTGAAGGCAGGCAGGGGCCGCTGGTGCGCAGTCTCGAGTCCTACCGGGGCTACTACGAGCGGTGGTCCCTGATCTGGGAGGCTCAGGCGCTGCTGCGGGCGCGTCCCATGGCCGGCAGCGATGCCCTGGCCAAGGATTTTATGGCCCTCATCGACCCGGTGCGCTACCCACAGGACGTCTCGCCAAAGGACATCCGGGAAGTCCGGCGGATCAAGGCCCGGGTGGAAGCCGAACGCCTGCCCCGTGGTGCGGATCCGTCCCGCCAGCTCAAGCTGGGACGCGGAGGCCTCAGCGACGTCGAGTGGCTGGTCCAGCTGCTCCAGCTGCAGCACGCCCATGCCATCCCCGAACTTCGGACCACGGCGACCCTGCCGGCGCTGGACGCCATCGAGGCGGCGGGGCTGCTTCCGGCCGCCGATGTGTCCATCCTGCGCCACGCCTGGCTGCTGGCCAGCAGGATCCGAAGCGCAAATGTTATCCGCGGCGGACGCAACCCCGATGTGCTCCCTGCCTCGCGGCGGGAACTGGACGCCGTGGCCCGCTGGTGCGGCTACGGTGCAGGCCAGGGCGGGGTTTTGGAGGAGGACTACCTGCGCGACACCCGGCATGCCCGGGCTGTTATCGAACGGTATTTCTACGGCTACGGGACGTAGCTCACGTTTCCACGGGCCCCTCCGGTTCGTTGCATTGCCACTGCTCTAGGTAGTCTCTATGGGGGCATTTGCGGCGCCAGCCGCAGTGAAAGAGCTAGGAGACGTTTATTTTGCTTAGTGGCAAACGGGCTACAAAGGGGTTGGCCAGACTGGCCGCACCGCTGACCGCCTTCCTCGCAACCCTGGCTTTGCTGCTTGGGGTACCTGCGGCCGGGGCCTTCGCGGCGGACGGCGTGGAGGGTGAAACCTTCGTTATCGGAACCGACACCACGTTCGCGCCTTTCGAGTTCCGTGAAAACGGCGAACTCGTCGGCATCGACATGGACCTGATCAACGCCATCGCGGAGGAGGAGGGTTTCGATGTTGAAATCCAGTCCCTCGGCTTTGATGCGGCGCTGCAGTCCCTGCAGTCCAACCAGGTGGACGGTGTTATTGCCGGGATGTCCATCACGGACGAGCGGCGGCAGGTGTTCGACTTCTCGGACCCGTACTTCGAGTCCGGCATCCAGATGGCCGTCGCCGAGAACAATGATGACGTCAAGTCCTACGAAGACCTGCGCGGCAAGCGTGTAGCCGTCAAGACCGGTACCGAAGGCCAGACCTTCGCGGAGTCCATAAAGGACGAGTACGGCTTCGAAGTGGTTGCCTTCGCCCAGTCCGCCCAGATGTACGACGACGTCAAGGCCGGCGGTTCGGTGGCGGTCTTTGATGACTACCCCGTGCTCGCCTACGGTGTGAAGTCCGGCAACGGGCTGAAGACCGTCACCGACAAGGAAGCCGGCAGCTCCTACGGATTCGCCGTGAACAAGGGCACCAACCCTGAGCTTCTCGCCGCTTTCAACGAGGGTTTGACCGAGCTGAAGGACAACGGGCAGTACCAGGAAATCCTGGATACCTACCTTGAAGCCGGCGCCACGGACTCCAGCTTCTGGGCCCTGGTGACCGATAACGCCCCGGCGTTCGCCAAGGGCCTGGGCCTGACCCTGCTGGCCACCGCGCTCTCGCTGTTCTTCGCCCTGATCCTGGGCGTGTTCTTCGGGTTCCTGAAGGTCAGCAGCATCAAGGTACTCCGCGGCCTTGCCACCATTTACGTGAGCATCTTCCGCGGCACCCCGGTGCTGGTGCAGGCCTTCTTCTTCTACTTCGGCCTGCCGCAGATTATTGGCCAGCCCGTGGACGTGCTGACCGCCGGCGTGCTGACCCTGAGCCTGAATGCCGGCGCCTACATGACCGAAATTGTCCGCGGCGGCATCCAGTCCGTGGACCCCGGGCAGATGGAAGCGGCACGGAGCCTGGGCCTTGGCTACGGCAAGACCATGCAGAAGGTCATCATTCCGCAGGCCATCAAGATCATGACGCCGTCCTTCATCAACCAGTTCGTCATCACGCTCAAGGACACGTCCCTGCTGGCCGTCATCGGCTTCGCGGAGCTGACCTACCAGGGCCAGCAGGTCTACGCCGTGAACTTCCGCACCGCGGAGGTGCTGATCATTGTGGCCGCCCTGTACTTCATCGTCATTACGCTGCTGACCAAGCTGGCGGACGTCCTGGATAAGAGGTTCAACAAGTGAGCAAGATCCAAACCATCGGACTGCGGAAGTCCTACGGGTCCAACGAGGTCCTCAAGGGCCTGGACGTCAGCGTTGCCGAAGGGGAAGTGGTCTGCGTTATCGGCCCGTCCGGTTCCGGAAAGTCCACCTTCCTGCGGTGCCTGAACAAGCTGGAGGACATCAGCGGAGGAACGGTCAAGGTCAACGGTATTGACCTCACCGATCCGAAGGTGAACCTCAACGAGGTGCGCCAGCACATCGGTATGGTCTTCCAGCACTTCAACCTCTTCCCGCACATGACCGTGCTGGAGAACATCATGCTGGCGCCGGTGCAGCTCAAGAAGGCGTCAAAGGAAGAGGTCCGCAAGACCGCGCTGGCACTGCTGGACCGGGTTGGCCTGGCCGATAAGGCGCACGCACGCCCGGCCCAGCTCTCCGGCGGCCAGAAGCAGCGTGTGGCCATTGCCCGTGCCCTGGCCATGAAGCCTGACGTCATGCTCTTTGATGAAGCGACGTCGGCGCTGGACCCCGAGATGGTGGGCGAAGTGCTGCAGGTCATCCGCGACCTGGCGGAGCAGGGCATGACCATGGTGGTGGTTACGCATGAGATGGGCTTCGCCCGTGAAGTGGCCGACCGCGTGATCTTTATGGCGGATGGTTACATTGTGGAGGAAAACTCCCCGGAGCAGCTGTTCGGTGCCCCGCAGGCTCCGCGCCTGCAGGACTTCCTGGCCAAGGTCCTCTAGACCCGAAAGAGCCTCCCACCGGTGGCCGCCCCCGGATTTCGCTATGCTCAGGGCATGAGCGAACTTACCGGTACGGCGGCCACCGTTGTGCTTCTCCGGGACTCCGACGCCGGTCCCGAGGTGCTGCTGTTGGAGCGGCCGACGGCCGGATCCTTTGGCGGGGCCTGGGTGTTTCCCGGCGGCCGGGTAGATCCCGAAGACCGCCGGGACACGCCCTCCGAAGCAGAGGCGGCCCGGCTGGCAGGGGTTCGGGAAACCGCTGAAGAAACCGGACTGACCCTGCTTCCCGATGCGCTGGTGCCGCTGTCCTGCTGGATCCCGCCGGAGAACATCCCGCGCCGCTACCAGACGTGGTTCTTTGCCGCCGCCGCTCCCGCGGGCACGATCCGGCTGAACCCGGGGGAACTGCTCAACTACCTCTGGCTGACCCCGGAGAATGCCCTGGAGCGCCACCGCAACGGCCTGATGCAGCTGGTGACACCCACGTGGGTCACCCTGTACACCCTGTGCGGCGGGGCCAATGGTGCCGGGGCCGCCCTTGCCCAAATCGCGGACACCGTACCGGAGACCTTCCGGACCCGGCGGCTGGACGGATATGAACCGGCCACCGTGTTCGCCTGGGAGGGCGACGCGGAGTACGACGGCGCGGTATCCGGCGGCCCGGCACTTTCCCTCTCCCGCCACCGCCTCGTGATGGACGGGACGCACTGGCACTACGAGCGAACCCCCTGAGCCGGCGGACGGGGATGTCCGGCACCACGCCCACGCGCCGGCCCGGCTTGGTGTATCCACCACATAATGCGGGTCTGCAAGTTGTAGGCTGGCGGTCACCCTTCCGGATGACGCCGCGGCAGCTTCCAGTCCTGCTGCCGCGGCACCGGCCAGACTAAGGACGCCCATGCTCGAGGAACAGGTACGCGACAGGCTCAACTGGGCAGGTAATTATGAGTACGCGGCCCGGCAGATTGTGGTGCCGGCGTCGCTTGCCGAACTGCAGCAGACGGTGGCCGGTGCCCGGCAGGTCGGCGTCCTTGGCTCGCGGCACTCCTTCAACGGCATTGCCGATAGTGCCGGGACCCTGGTGTCGCTGGAGGCGCTGCCCCCGGGGATCGATCTCGACACGGATGCGCGCACCGTCACCGTCGGCGCCGCCGTCCGCTACGGGATACTTGCAGAGCACCTGCAGCGACGCGGTTTTGCCCTCCACAACCTGGCATCCCTGCCCCATATCTCGGTCGGCGGCGCCATCGCGACCGCCACCCACGGCTCCGGTAACGGCAACGGGAACCTCGCCACCGCCGTCGTCGGCCTGGAAATTGTCACTGCCGATGGCGAGGTTCGGACCGTACGAAAGGGCGACAGCGATTTCGAGGGTCTGGTGGTGGGACTCGGTGCCCTCGGCGTGGTGCACCGTGTGACCCTGCGCGTTGAGCCGGCCTTCAACGTGCGCCAGGACATCTTCACCGGGGTGGCGTGGGACGCGGTGCTGGCCGACTTCGACGCCGCCATGTCCGCTGCCTACAGTGTCAGTCTGTTCACTGACTGGACCGAAGGCAGCATTGGGCAGGCATGGCTCAAGAGCCGCATGGATGATGCACGGGGTGTGCCGGAGGTGTTCTACGGTGGGACCCCGGCGGACCGTGCGCTGCACCCGGTGCCGGGCGTGGCTGCGGATCACTGTACCCGGCAGCTCGGCGTTCCCGGCCCGTGGTCGGACCGGCTGGCGCACTTCCGCCTCGCCTTCACGCCCAGCAACGGCGACGAGCTGCAGTCGGAGTATCTCGTAGGACGTGAACACGCGGTTGCAGCGATTCAGGCGGTCCGCGCACTTGCGCCGAAGATCACGCCCCTGCTGCTGGTGTCCGAGGTGCGCTCGATGGCAGCCGACAGGCTGTGGCTCAGCAGCAACTACCACCGGGACGGAATTGGCCTGCACTTCACCTGGAAGCCGCAGCAGGCGGCGGTCGAGGCCGTCCTGCCGGACATCGAGGCCGCCCTGGCTCCGTCCTCGGCCCGTCCGCACTGGGGGAAACTGTTTACAGCGGGCGCCGCTGCGCTTGCACCGCTCTACCCCCGGTTCGACGATTTCAAGGCCCTGGCCGGACGCATGGACCCCGAGGGGAAGTTCCGCAATCCCTTCCTGGACCGGACGGTCTTCGGGACGGCCTGACGCTTCTCCGGGGAGCCGGCGGCTAGAGTACTGCACATGGGGATCACCGGGGTACTTTTGATAATCTGCGGCGCGGGGCTTTCCTGGGCGGCTGAAGCCACGGCGAGCGGCCGGATGGGCATCAACTCGCTGGTGGGTATCCGGGTGGGATACGTAACGGTGTCGGAGCCCGCCTGGCGCGCCGGGCACCGAGCTGCCCGCCCGCTGACTCATGCCGCTGCCGGCGTATTTGCCGCACTGGGAATTTTTGCGCTGGTTTTCTGTGGTGCTGAAAGCACTTCGGGCGCGGCCATCATCAGCGGTTCCCTGCTGGTTCTGGGCCTCATACTGGCGGCTGCGGTGAAGGCAAACCGGGCTGCCCGTGCGGTGGTCCTGGCTGCTTCGCCACACGGCCGGGCCTAGAGCGCACGGGAACGCTGCCGGGGAATGCAGCCGGGGTAACGGGTTCACGGCGACCCGGCGGCCGGCCAGCGCCGCACACATCAGCCGATGGGTCAGTTGCCGTCCTCCAGGACCTCCGCCAACCCGCGGATCAGCCAGGGAGACCACCAGGCCCAGTCGTGCCCTCCGGTGATGGATCGGAAACCGACGTCCGCTCCCGCCTCCCCAAGGACCTGCGCGAGGTGGGCGGCCGGCTCATGCACGGTGGACTCATATCGTCCGGCCTGCATGCGGATCCGGACCCGGTCTTTGACCGGCATCAGGTAGGCCGCAAGGTCATACCGCCACAACGACGGCGACTGGGCGAGCGCCTTGCCTATCAGGTCCGGGTAGCGGGCCACCTGCCACAGGGCCGCCAGTCCGCCGTAGCTGGCCCCTGAAACCACTGTGTCTTCGGCCCGCGGGCTCACCGGCAGCCTGCCGCGCAGGACCGGCAGGAGATCCCGCCCCAGGAAATCGACTGTGCCAACCGGCCCGGACAGTTCCCGGGACCGGGTTTCCACGTCTGCCGAATCGATCAGTGCCACACATACTGGCGGGAGCGCTCCGCAACGGATCGCAGAGTCAAGGGTCGCCTGCAGGTTCTGGTACCTGGCCCAGACCTGCCCGTCATGCAGCAGGACCAGCGGAAGGCCTTGGACGCTGCCGCCCGTGGCCGGCGGCGCATACAGCCAGACTTTCCGCATCCGTCCCGCAAGGGTATCCGGAACCCACAGCTCCTGAAGCCGTGGAACTGGCCCGGTATGGCCCGGCGTCGGTGCAGCAAGCCACGGTGCCGCGGGTGCCCCGGGTAACCGGAGCACCGACGTCGGTGTGCCGTCCATTGCCGCTCCAACGTGGGGATTCCGCGAATCCCTGCCCCCGGCGTTGGCAGCTATCCGGACGGTGCGGCGGTCTGCGGCGGTCCGCCAGGGTACCGGCAGACCGGCCGGTGAGGACGTGATGCGGTAGCTCGCTTCCCAATCCTGCGGCATCCGCAGGGTCAAGGCCCATAGCCCGGCTCTGGTGGCGGCACTGCCGGATAGAGGAGTGAACTCCGTTGCTGCCGGGTTCCGGTGGTCCACCAGGGCATTGGCCGCGAGAATCACTGCCTCAGGGGGTGCACCGGGCCCATCCTCGCGATACAGGAATGTGGCGGCACGGAACTCCGGACAGCCCTGCGGGTCCGCTTCCACCAAGGGAAGTACCAACGTGTCCCAACGTGCAAGGAAATCCGCCTGTCCTGCAGCGCCCAACCGGCTCCACAAACGCTCGAAGTGTCCCTGCAGGACCTGAATCGGTGCCGGCTCAGGCGGAACGGGGACACGTGGATCGGGAAAACTGCTGGCTGCCGACTCGGTTGTATGCCTCGGTTCCCCACTCATCGCACCGCATCTTCAGGCTCGAGAGGCACCACCAGCGGCCCTCCGGTGGCCGGATCCGGGATGATCACGGCATCGATTCCGTAGATTTCCTTCATCAGTTTCGGCGTGGCGATCTGCTCCGGAGGGCCCTGCGCCAGCACGCGGCCGTCCTTCATGGCAATGATGTGGTCCGCAAACCGGAAGGCCAGGCTCAGTTCGTGAAGCACGGTGACCAGGGTGTAGTCGCCACTGCGGTGCAGATTCCGGCACAGGCGCAGTACGTCCAGCTGATGGGAAATGTCCAGGAACGTGGTGGGTTCATCCAGAAGCAGCACGGGGGTGTCCTGTGCCAGCACCAGGGCAAGCCAGACCCGTTGCCGTTGACCGCCGGAAAGCTCGCCTACGGTCCGGCCGGCCAGGTCCGTCACTCCGGTGGCAGCCATGGCCGCATCAACCGCCTGCCGGTCGGCGTCGGACCAAGGGCGCAACAGGCCCTGATGCGGGAACCGTCCCCGGGCCACCAGATCCGCTACGGTGATGCCGTCCGGCGCCGTGGACGACTGCGGCAGAAGCGCCAGCCGCCGGGCCACCTCCCGGGTGGGGTAGCCGGCGATGTCCTGTCCGTGCAGGAAGACCTGTCCGGCAACCGGCTTGAGGAGCCGTGAGAGGGCACGCAGCAGCGTGGACTTGCCGCATGCATTCGGCCCGATAATGGCAGTAAATGAACCGGGCGGAATGTTCACGTTCAGATACTCGGAGATGGTCCGGCCCTCGTAGCCCAGGGTGAGACCAGCGCCGGAGAGAACATGTTGAGCGGGCATAGCGCCTCTTTCGGTGGGAGTTCGCATAGTCAGACCTGCCTGCTGCGGGTCAGGAGCCAGAGCAGGTAGACGCCGCCCACCAGACCGGTCATCAGGCCGATTGGCAGCGCTGCGCGGACTGGCAGCTGCTGCGACAGCAGATCAGCGCCGGTCACGAGCACTGCACCCATCAGGGCCCCTGTGCCAATCGGAATGGCGGGGGAGCGGGTCAGCCTTGCGGCAAGCTGCGGTGCGGCCAGCGCCACAAAAGCAAGGGGGCCGACGGCGGCCGTCGCCACGGCGGTCAGGCCGACGGCCGCAGCCATCGACGTAATCCGCGTCTGTTCCACACGGACGCCCAAGGCGCGGGCAGCGTCGTCACCCATTTCCATCAGGGTGAGCGACCGTCCCAGGACGAGCAGGACCGGCAGCAGCAGGACCAATGCGCACAGGACCGGTACGGCGTGTTCCCAGGTCCGTGCGGCAAGGGATCCGGACAGCCACAGGTGTGCCTGGGCCGCAAGGTCCGCATCTCCCTTGGCCAGAAGGACCGAGTTCAGCGCCGAGAGCACGGCGCCTACACCTATGCCGATCAGGACCAGCCGGTACCCGCCGGTTAGTCCGCCCTGCAGGGACAATAAGTAGACCAGTGCCGCAGCGAGCAGGCCACCTCCCACTGCCCACAGTGCAGTGGCGGCAGCGCCGGCGTCGAACAGGATGATCTGGGCCACCGCACCGGTAGCCGCGCCGGTGGTGAAGCCGATGATGTCCGGTGATCCCAGGGCGTTGCGGGATACGGATTGGAAAACGGCACCGGCTGCGCCAAGACAGGCGCCCACAGCCAGGGCCGTCACCGCCCGGGGCAAGCGGATACGGTGCACCACCGCGGTGGTCCGCGGCTCCTCACTGAGGCCAAAAACTGCAGCAAGCACATCACTGAACGGCAGTGAAATGCTCCCGGTCTGCATGGCCGCGACACCCAGCATGGTGGCCGTGAAGGCCAGCAGCGTGCCGACGGCTGCCGTGCGGCTGCGGCCCAATGCCCTGCGCTGCCAACGGCGGCTTTTCACCGCCAGTGCCGTGCTTTTGGTTCCCCTCACAGCCTCGCCAGCTTCCGCCGCCGGGCGAGGGCGATAAAGAACGGTGCGCCCACCAGTGCGCTCATCACACCGGCACCGATTTCGTCCGGGGCGGCCACGAGCCGGCCCAGCACATCCGCACAGAGCAGCAGGACCGCCCCCAGCAGCATGGAAAAGGGCAGGAGTCGGCGATGGGCGGGTCCCACGATCAGCCGAGCGGTGTGGGGTGCAGCCAGACCCAGGAAGCCGATAGGTCCCGCTGCGGCTGTGGCGGCGCCCGCGAGTAAGAGGATGGCAGCGGTCCCGATGATCCAGGTGGTGCGCACGCGCACGCCCAGGCTCCGGCCCAGGTCTGCACCCAGGGACAGGGAGTCCAAGCTGCGGGCGGACGGCAGCGCCATGGCCGCTGCGGCAGCGCCCGCGCCCAGAACCCAGGGCAGCACGTCATACCCGCGGCCCTGCAGCGAACCGGTGGCCCAGTTGGCGTAGGAACTGTAGGTTTCCTCGCTGCCAGACAGCAGGAGGATCGATGTAGCGGCGCCGAGCATAACCGACAGTCCCGCACCGGCTAGGACCAGGCGGACGGGGTTGGTGCCGGCGTCGTGCGCCCTGCCCAGCAGGTAGACCACGAGGGAGGTGGCAGCCGCTCCGGTGAAACCGAAGAACATGTACTCCTGGGGGCTGGTAGCCGAGAACATAGTCAGACCGGTTGCGACGGCGAATGCCGCGCCCGCGTTGACTCCCAGAATGCCAGGTTCGGCCAGCGGGTTCCTCGTTAGTGCCTGCATCAGTGCCCCTGCCAAGCCGAGGGCAGCACCCACTGCGACGGCCAGCAGGGTGCGCGGGAGGCGCAGTTCCCGCACCAGCAGGTGGGTGTTTTGGCTCGGATCAAAGCGGGCCATGGCTGCCCAGGTATCGGGGAGCGGAATAGGGCGGCTCCCCATGGTCAGGCTGGCGAAAGTGAGGAACAGGAGCAGGACCAGTCCTACGGCCCAGCCCTGCCCCTGACGGTGTTTGTGCTGCATGGTTGTGGTGGTTTACTTACCGAAAGTCTCCCCGAACCAGTCCACGATTTCAGTAGAGCTGTAGTAGTCCAGGCGGAATGAGGCCAAGCCCAGGGGATACACCTTGTTGTTAACGACTGCGGGGACGTTGGCCAGTGTGGGATCGGCCGTGAATGCGTCAACCTTCTTCTCGTCTGCGCTGATGAGGAAGGTGTAGCTGCCGGTCACGGACTCGGCCAGGCCCTCATAGGAGCTGAAAGAGAAATCCTCGCGCTTCTGGACCGAGGTGTCGTACTGTTCATCGGGTTCGGCGATGCTGAAGCCCAGTGTCTGCAGCAGCTGGGCGTGCGGGCCGATGGTTTTCCCAACCGGGGACGGCCTGCCAGGGTTGTAGCTGACAATCGAGGCGGTGGCGCCCTCTTCAATGCGTAGGGTTTCAGCAGTTTCAGCCACCTTCGCATCGAACTCTTCGACGACGTCCGCTGCATCCTGTTCGTGTCCCGTTGCTTCGCCCAGCTCTTCGGCCAGGTCCTGCCAGGATTGGTCACCGTAGTTCACCACAACGGTGGGGGCAATGCCGCTGAGGGTCTCATATTGGTCCAGCACGGAGTCATTGCCGGACGTCGAGACAACAATCAGGTCCGGTTCCTGGGCAATAACCGCTTCCAGGTCAAATTCACCAACCGGGTACAGGGGCTCCACGTTGCGCTGGACGGCGACGTCGGCCCATTGGGTAAAGAAGCCGTTTTCATCCGCGGTGCCGCCCTGGGCGGGGGTAAAGGCCGTCGCCGTTACCGGGGCGTCGATGGCCAACAGTGTGCCGGTGACGGACAGGGTGGTGGAAACGATCCTCTCCGGCATCGCATCGATGGTTGTTTCGCCCGCCTCGTGGGTGACGGTGCGAGGCCACTCACCCGAGGCGCCGGTGCCCTCCAGCGGGGTCTCCGATTCGGCAGCGGTGGTGCAGGCAGCCAGGGAAAGGGAAAGAGCAGCCGAAGCGGCAAGGGCAATGCCCCTAGTGAATGTTCGCCGCGGGATGGACCCGGAGGAGTTATGGTTGCGGCGTTTCGCAAGCGGGGTGGGAAGACCTGTTTTGGGCAGGGCGAAGCTCAAAATGACTCCTAGGTGGGCTGCCCGTCCGGGGCGCTACGCTGCTCGCGGTGAAAGCAGCCGTTCCGTGAGGAGCCGGCGTTTCCGTGCTGGTGCGGTCCGGATGCTAGGCAGAAGTGGCTGGAGTTGCGGGAGTGCTCGCCGCAACAACAGTTAGCGTAACCTAAGTGCGCCCTAATTACGCAACATTACTGTGTCCTAATGCCAAGCGTTCTGCCGTACACCCTTTATCGATGCTCCTCGTCCGGAGATTCGCTACGCAGACAGGTGCGCCGCGCACGGCCGAGTACCGCCAGGATCCGGTTCCGGGCAGCCCGGCCCTCCGGAACCGGAAGCAGCGGATACACGTGGACGCCGCCCTCCGCTATATGCAGGTTTACCCGGCACCCGCCCGCCAGCATTGCCTTCTCGAGGCGCAGGATGTCCGGGTACGGCAGATCGCTGGTGCCGGAAAACAGCTCAGTGGCCGGCAGTCCGGAGAAGCTGCCGTTCAGCGGACTAACCCGGGGATCATTCAGAGGGTCGCCGGCGGCCCACGCCTCCGCGGACACCCGAAGCCCGGTTCGGCTCAGCCAGGGATCACGCGCTTCCACTTCCGCAAGTTCCGGGTTCTGCATGGCCAGGTCCACCCAGGGAGAGAGCAGCACCAGCCGGCCCGGCGGCGGGAGGGACAGGCCGGCCAGTTGTTGCGCAAAGGCCAGGGCCAGTCCGCCCCCGGAGGAATCACCCATAAAGGCCACCGCACCCGGCGGGCACTCTGACAGGATTTTGCGGTACACGGCAGTAAGGAACGGCGTCGCATCCCGGTGGTTAAACTTCGGCGCCAAACCGTACAGCGGCACCTCCACGCGGTACCCAGCGGCGGCAAGACGGGCGATAAAACGCCAGTGCCAGCCGGTGATCGGGCTGGTGTAGGCCCCGCCGTGCAGATACATCACCACCGGTGCGGGGGAGGGCCGCGGGGTCCGCGGAAACACGGACCAGCAGGTGAAACCGTTGACCGTGCGTTCCTGAACTCCGTACCTGCCCCGCAGCCGACGCGGAGGAGGCGCCGGGTGCTTATCTGCGGCGAGCCGCTGCCGCGCACGCCGCACCGTTGCGGTCAGGGGTTTCCGGGTCAGCCGCAGATAGGGGACCAGAAGCCGCATGGGCACACTCGCCAATTGGACACCCTCCCTCGCAACGGAAAACCTGACCGAAGACTATGCGGGTATTCCGGTGATCTGCGCGCGGCACACCGGGGCACCTCCGCACCCGTTGACAGGGCTGGCCGGACCCCGGAACCTGTTGGCATGCGCAAGGTAACCTCAGCACTTTTCAGTTCGGTTGACGGCGTCGTGGAATCACCGAACCTTTGGCAGTTCGACCACTTCGACGAGGAGATGGGCCCGGCCATGGAAGCGGCGCTCTCCGGCATGGATACGGTGCTGATGGGCCGCTCCACCTACGAGCAGTGGGCCGATTACTGGCCGGACCCGGCGCACGACGACGAGTTCGGACTGTTCATCAATCCCGTCCGCAAATACGTGGCTTCCCGCACCCTCGAGGGACCGCTGGAATGGGAGAACTCTTCCCTGATCGACGGGGATCTGGAGGATTTTGTCGCAGACCTCCGCACCACCGAAGGCGGCACCATCGGGGTCCAGGGCAGCATCTCGGTTGTCCGGCAACTGCTTTTTGCCGGCCTGCTGGATGAGCTCACCCTGATGGTGCATCCCGTGGTCGCCGGCAGCGGGCAGCGGCTCTTCCGGCCCGAAGACCCCACCACCCGGCTGGAGCTGAAAAACTCCCAGGTCACGTCCTCCGGCAATGCCCTGCTTACCTACGGCCTGCGTTCGGACTGAGGAGGACGAATTGAGCCGCCGGGTCCGCCAGCGCTGCACCGATCACCTCTGCCGGACGCTTCTGCCCCCGGACTTCAAAGGAATGGTTCCCGCCGTCGACGTACTGAATACGCGCATTCGTCCCGATCCGGCCGGCTATTGGTTCCAGTTCACCCGGCAGTGCAAACGGATCGCGGGTGCCCTGCAGGAACAGCATGGGCACGGTGATTCCGTACAGGTGTGCATCCCGCAGCTTTTCCGGTTTGCCCGGGGGATGCAGCGGATAGCCCAGGTACACCAGTCCGGCCGCCGGCATGCCATCGGCAACGGCCATGGAAGCCATCCGACCGCCGAACGATTTCCCACAGGCGCACACCGGCGTATCCCCGCTGCGGGTCAGCGCAGCCTCCATGGCTGTTCTCCACGTCTCAACAGCAACCGGTGCCTTGTCCGGGAACTTCCGGCCGGCCTCCCGGTAGGGAAAGTTGAACCGCAGGGTCGCCAGGCCGGCATGGTTCAGGGCATCCGAAAACCCGGTCAGGAACGGATGCTCCATGCCGGTGCCCGCTCCGTGCGCCACCACGACGACGGCGGCAGGCTCGGCGGGGCGTGAGAACTCTGCGGAGACCGTTGCCTCACCGACGCGAAGGGACAGCTGTTCGGACGTAACGGGCATGTGTTCAAACATACTGCAGTATCGGGGGGCCGCTCCTTGAGGGCATCCGCTGATCGCCTTAGACTGGGAAGTGGACAGGATCTGAAGGCCAGGCATGTAAATCACCTGATGCCGGCGCGAGTTTGAAGCGCAGTCTCTCCTGATCCCCGCGGTCCGCCTCGGGCGACGAACCGAATGATCACTCCGGCACTGAAGCCATACCACCTTGGAACCCACCGACTTTCGGTGTGCCCGGAGTTCCTCCATGCCTCTTGAAGGGAGCACCAGCTATATGTTGAAGCACGTCGCTGTAACGCGTACCAGAACCACCAACTCACGATTGACCGCACAGATCGCTGCTATCGCTGCAGGATGTGCGCTGGTTGCCGGGGGAGTATCAGCAGCCGAAATCGCGATGCTGAACGCAGCACCGGCCCCTGGCCCGGTTGTCGCCGAAGCCAACGCCTAGCAGCGAAAAGAAAGTCTCCGCCGTCGTTCCCGTTCGAGGGAATGGCGGCGTTTTTGCGTCCGGGGCGGGTTGGGCGGGCGCTGTACCGCCTCCATAGAATGGAGAACCCATCATTTCAATTTCCGCAGGAGCACCGTGCCCAGAGGCAAACACCATCCGCCGCGCCCCAAGCCCGCCAACAGCGAGGGCGTGCTTATTGCCAATGACCTGAAGAAGGAACGCGGCTGGACCGACGGGCAGATCAAGACCTTCCTGCCGGAACCGGACAAAACCGCCCGTAATCCGTTCTCCCGCAAGGCCGCGCCCATGAAGCTGTATTCCCTCGAGCGGGTGGAAGCCATCGAGGCGACGCCGGAGTACCGCAGGGCCCGCGAAGCTTCCCGGAACCGGCAGCTGGCGGCCCGCGAACGTGCCCTGGTGAAGAAGAAGGCGGCCGTCGCCGTCGCCGAATCCCTGGACCTGCGAATTACTCCCGAGCCGTGGGACACCGTCCTGCAGAAGGCGATAGCCCACTTCAACGGCCGGCTGCGCGGCAAACAGTCACCGGCCGGCCTCTCGACCGCACCGTCGCGGCTGAACCGGCTCACTGTGAACTACCTCCGCCACCAGCAGACCTCCTACGAAGAGGAACTGAAGGAGTTTAAAGGCGTGGTGGGCGTCGGTGAGGCCTATCTGGTGGTCCGTAACCGGATCCTGGACCTGATTGCAGACACCTACCCGCAGCTGAAAGCCGAATGTGAACGGCAGAAGTTCGATGCGCCGGAGCTGCCCGACGGCGTGACACTGTAGGTGCCGGACTCGCCAACGCATCCGGACGGCGGCAGGGCCGCACCTTCAGAAAGAAGGTGCGGCCCTGCCGGTGAGGTCCTGGAAGCCGTAAGGGCCTAGACGCCGTAGTAGAGCTCGAACTCGAACGGGTTCGGGCGCATGGCCAGCGGCAGGATTTCGAACTCGCGCTTGTACGCGATCCAGCTGTCGATCATGTCCTGGGTGAACACGCCGCCTGCCTGGAGGAACTCGTTGTCGTTTTCCAGGGCAACGAGAGCCTCTTCGAGGGAGCCCGGAGCCTTCTGGATGTGCTGTGCCTCTTCGGGCGGCAGCTCGTAAAGGTCCTTGTCGATCGGGTCGGCAGGCTCAATGCGGTTCTTGATGCCGTCCAGGCCGGCCATCAGCTGGGCGGAGAACGCCAGGTACGGGTTGGAGGAGGGATCCGGTGCACGGAATTCGAGGCGCTTGGCCTTCGGGTTGGAACCGGTGATCGGAATGCGGATGGCAGCCGAGCGGTTGCCCTGCGAGTAGACCATGTTCACCGGAGCCTCGAAGCCCTTGACCAGGCGGCGGTAGGAGTTCACCGTCGGGTTGGTGAAGGCCAGCACGGCGGAGGCGTGCTTGAGCAGGCCGCCAATGTACCAGCGGGCCAGGTCCGAAAGGCCGGCGTAGCCCTTCTCGTCATAGAACAGCGGCTCGCCCCCGTTCCACAGCGACTGGTGGCAGTGCATGCCCGAACCGTTGTCACCGAAGATCGGTTTCGGCATAAAGGTGGCGGACTTGCCCCAGGCGTCGGCAACGTTCTTCACGATGTACTTGAACTTCTGCAGGTCATCCGCAGCGTGGGTCAGGGTGGTGAACTTGTAGTTGATCTCGGCCTGGCCGGCGCCGCCGACCTCGTGGTGGGCGCGCTCAACTTCGAGGCCCACATTGTCCAGCTCAACGCTGATGGCGTCGCGCAGGTCAGCCTGCTTGTCCACCGGCGCCACGGGGAAGTAGCCGCCCTTGTACGGGGTCTTGTTGCCCAGGTTGCCGCCCTCTTCCTCGCGGCCGCTGTTCCACGGGGCTTCGATCGAGTCCACCTTGTAGAAGCTTCCCTTGGGGGAGGACTCGTACTGGACGTTGTCGAAGATGTAGAACTCGGCCTCGGAGCCGAAGAAGGCCGTGTCGGCGATGCCGGTGGAGGCCAGGTATGCCTCGGCACGCTCGGCCACGCCGCGGGGATCGCGGTGGTACGGCTCGCCGGTGCGGGGGTTCACGATGGAGAAGTTAAGCGCCAGCGTCTTCTCCATGCGGAAGGGATCGATGAACGCCGTGGTGACGTCCGGGATCAGCTGCATGTCGGACTCGGCGATGCCCTGGAAGCCGCGGATGGATGAGCCGTCGAACAGCTGACCGTTGACGAAGAAATCGGCATCGACGGTTTTGGCCGGCACGTTGAAGTGCTGCTGCACTCCGGGAACGTCGGTGAATCGGATGTCGACGAACTTCACTTGCTCGTCAGCGATGAACTTGAGGACCTCGTCCGCGTTCTTGAACATCGTTTCTGTGCTCCTATACAACTGTTTGGGTGGAAGACCTCGGGCTGCCCCGACCCGGCTGGAGCCGGGTCTCGCGTCCGTCCGGCGCGACACCTTGACCCTAACCGGGCCCGGTTTCCCGGCGGTGACACGTGTGTTTCCGGCACGTTACGCAGTCGATGGTCTCTCTCCTACCCTATCCGCAACCACTAAGGGTGGTGATAATGGGGGGTTTATTTCCCTTCTGCAGGTCCGGGTAGTCTTTAAGGGTGGTCGATAGAAGCGATTTAGGTTCCTGGCTGGAAGGCCCTCCCTCCGATGAGAGCACCTGGCCCGGCAAGCGCCTCGGCCGGCCCAAAACGGGCCCCGGTTCGATAGCGCGGGTTGGCCCGCGCCTGGGCGCGCTGCTCATCGACTGGGCCGTTGCCTCGCTGATTGCCTACTGGCTGTTCGGCGGCGATGACTTTGCGATCCTGGCCGTCTTCGCGGCCGAGCAGATCGTGATGA
This sequence comes from Arthrobacter sp. YD2, assembly GCF_030410475.1. Taxonomy (NCBI): domain Bacteria; kingdom Bacillati; phylum Actinomycetota; class Actinomycetes; order Micrococcales; family Micrococcaceae; genus Arthrobacter; species Arthrobacter sp. YD2. Next base: position 847,523 of record NZ_JAUHHB010000002.1, on the reverse strand, counting down.
TCGGAATCCTTGGCTACAGCATCGGGCATCGCGTCTTCAGCCTGCAGGTACAGAAAATGAACGGGCTGCCGGCCGGTATTCCCGCTGCCATTGTGCGCGCAGTGCTGTTGTGCCTGGTGATTCCGCCTGTTGTGTTCGACGCCGACCAGCGCGGCCTGCACGACCGCGCCATGGGCACGGTCCTGGTGAAGGTTAAATACTAGGGTTTGCTTTCCCTGCCCTTTCGGGCAGGCTCGGGGCATGAAGCTGCTTATTCTTGGCGGTACCGCCTGGCTGGGATACCACACTGCGCAGGCGGCTGCCGCCGGGGGACACCTGGTGACGTGCGCTGCGCGCGGCACATCGGGGACCCCGCCGTCGGGCATCAGGTTCCATCAAACGGACCGGGATGCCGACGACGGCCTGGCGGGGCTGGCCACCGAACACTGGGATGCGGTGATCGATGTGTCCCGCCAGCCCGGGCAGGTCCGGCGGGCCGTCCGGGATCTGTCCGCGGTGAGTGATTTCTACCTGTTTGTCTCCACCGGCAACGTCTATGCCGGACAAAGCGGGCACGGGCAGGATGAAGACGCTTCGCTGCTGGCACCGCTTGCGTCCGACATCATGGAAACCATGGAGAGCTACGGCCCGGCGAAGGTGGCCTGCGAGCAGGCGGTAACCTCCGGGTTCGGCGTATCGAACCGGGCGATCGTGCGGTCCGGGCTGATTGGAGGCCCCGGTGACACATCCGGCCGCAGCGGATACTGGCCGCTGCGCTTCGCGCATCCAGCCGACGCCGGCGGCAGGGTCCTGGTACCCGACGCCGGCACACAGCCCACGCAGCTCATCGACGTCCGCGACCTCGCCCAATGGCTGGTGGAGCTGGCCCGAGAACAAAAGCCGGGGGTCTTCAACGCAGGCGGGGAACAGATGCCGCTCGGGCGCCATCTTGAAACGGCCGCCGCCGTTGCACAGGAGGCCGCAGCAGGGAACGAGGCGGCGGCGTCCGTGCCGGCGCAGGAAGCATGGCTCCTTGGACAGGGGGTTCATGAATGGTCCGGACCCCGCTCGCTGCCGCTATGGCTGGCTGACCCGCAGTGGCACGGGATGAATGCGCGGTCGAACCTGCGCGCGGCGCAGGCGGGTCTTAGCCTGCGCCCCCTGGCCGAAACCCTGGCCGACACACTCGCCTGGGAGGAAGCGGCCGGCGTCGACCGTCCCCGCGGTGCCGGCCTCACCCGCGAGGAAGAGCAGGAGTTGCTGGGCCGGCTCGATGAGGCGGCCGCGCTGGCTGACACAAAGGGAAAAACAAAGCAGGGCAAAACAAAAGGGCCCCTCGAAAGGAGCCCTTATGCAGAAAACGGCTAACGTCCGCGGGTGGCCTTGCGGTCCGGACGGGCGCGGTACGGGTCAATGCCCTTGGGGATCGGCAGCCGGGTGCCCAGTGCGGACAGGCGCTTATTGACCGCGGCAACTTCCTGCTTGGTCAGTTCCTTGGGGAGTTTCTTTGCCGTGGTGGCTACCTTCGCCAGCGGAACCTGGCCCTCGCCGCGGCCGGTCTGGATGATGTGGACCGGAACCTTGGGGGCAATGCGGTTCATCCGGCGGCGTTCGCCGTCGGCCAGTGCCCGGGCACGTGCGGGGGCTCCTTCGGTCACCAGGATGATGCCGGGACGGCCGATGGCGCGGAACACGGCTTCCTGGGTGCGCGGATTCACGGCAACCGGCTGTTCCTCCAGGATCCAGCCGCGGCGCAGCACGCTCAGGGCGGCGCCGGATGCCCCGGGCTGGCCTTCGATCTGCGAGAAAGCGGCCCGCTCAGCACGGCGGGAGAGAATGAACATGGCTGCCAGCAGGCCGATCGGGATGGCAACGATCAGCATGGTGATCCAGTTGTCAATCAGCAGGCCGATCAGCAGCCCCACGGCAATGATGCCGAAGAACGCGCCCACCATCAGCCAGACGACGTTCGGATCATTCCGCCGCGTCATCCTGAAGACTTCGGCGATCTGCTTTAGGCGCCCTTGCTTTTTGGGCTTCTTTTCCCCCTTCGGCTTGCGGGAGAAGAGACCCTTGCGGGCGCTCTGGGGTGCGTCGGGATCAGTGCTTTTGGCCATAGTGAGTCAATTCTACGTGATGCGGGCGTGCGGTGAGGAAGGCGCTCCGGTTGTGACGGCGCCCGTTCGCGTGCGGGACTGAGGGACTGGGGGACTGAGGGACTGGGGGACTGCGGGCATGGGGCATGCCGGGACGCCCGGCCCGTTCAGGGCTGCCGGCTGCTGCCGGAAGGGATCAGCCGCGGGCGAGGATGGACGAGGCTTCCTGCAGCGTACTGCCGGAATCCTCGATGTGCGCCAACTGCGGAGGCAGTTCCCGGCCCTTGCGGCGCATGGCTGTGGCCCACAGACGGCCGGCACGGTAGGAGGAACGGACCAGGGGCCCGCTCATCACCCCCAGGAAACCCAGTTCCTCGGCCTCGGTGCTGATGTCCACGAACTCCTGCGGCTTGACCCACCGGTCAACCGGCAGGTGCCGTTCGCTGGGCCGCAGGTACTGCGTGATGGTGAGCAGGTCGCAGCCGGCGTCGCGCAGGTCCTTCAGTGCACCGGACACCTCTTCACGTGTCTCACCCATACCGAGGATCAGGTTGGACTTGGTGACCATGCCCATGTTCTGTCCCTGGGTGATGACATCAAGTGAGCGCTCGTACCGGAAGGCAGGCCGGATCCGCTTAAACAGGCGGGGAACCGTTTCCACGTTGTGCGCGAAAACCTCGGGCTGCGCTTCGCAGATGTCGATAATGTGCTCAACCTTCCCGGAAAAATCGGGAATGAGGATTTCGACGCCGGTGCCGGGGTTCAGCTCATGGATCTTCCTGATGGTCTCGGCGTAGAGCCAGACACCCTCATCCTCAAGGTCGTCGCGGGCCACGCCGGTGACGGTGGCGTAGCGCAGGTTCATCTGCTGGACCGAACGGGCCACCTTGGTGGGTTCCAGCCGGTCAAGCGGGGACGGCTTGCCGGTGTCGATCTGGCAGAAGTCGCACCGCCGCGTGCACTCCGAGCCGCCAATCAGGAACGTGGCTTCGCGGTCTTCCCAGCATTCAAAGATGTTGGGGCAGCCGGCCTCTTCGCAGACCGTGTGCAGGCCTTCTTTCTTCACCTGCTTTTTCAGCTCCACGAACTCAGGCCCCATGTTCACTTTGGCCTTGATCCACTCAGGCTTGCGTTCCACGGGAACGGCTGCATTGCGCTGTTCGATGCGCAGCAGGCGTCGTCCTTCAGGGGCGAGGGTCACAGCAGGGCTCCTTTCGGCCGGCTGGCGGCAGGGATGGCGCCGGAGCCGGGGGTGATTTTCACGGTGGTGGTGCCGGTCAGGTCTGCTTCCCGGGCGGTGAGCTCTTCCTCCACCCGGGCGACGACGTCGGCCGGCGTAACCGTCCGGCCGGTCTCTGCGCTGATGGAGGTGGTGCCGGCGTCGGTAATCCCGCAGGCGATGATCTGGCTGTAGGGGGCGAGGTCGTTGCTGCAGTTCAGTGAGAAGCCGTGCATGGTGACTCCGTGGTCCACCCGGATGCCCACGGCGGCTATCTTCCGGTCCGGGACGCCGAACGGCTGCCCGTCCCCTGGGAGCCAGACGCCGGAGCGCCCCTCGATGCGGGTTCCGGCCAGCCCGTAGTCGCGCAGTACAGCGATCACTGCAGCCTCCAGTGCGTCTACATAAGCCCTGATGTGGGCCGGATCAGCCAGCTTGAGGATGGGGTAGCCCACCAGCTGTCCCGGCCCGTGCCACGTGAGCTTTCCGCCGCGGTCGACATTGACCACGGGTGTCCCGTCGAAGGGACGCTCATGCGGCTCGGTGCGGCGTCCTGCCGTGTACACCGGATGATGCTCCAGGAGCAGGACTCTGTTGGGTGCATTGTCCTCAAGAACTGCCCGGTGAAGCTGCCGCTGGAGGTCCCAGCCTGCCAAATAATCCACGTAGTGCGGAGCCAGGCCTACGCGGGTGAACTCCAAAGCCATGGGGCTAGCCTAATCCCCCTGCGACGTAATGTGGACCACACTCTGACAGGCCGTCCGGCGGGGTGCCGACTACCTTGTGGATAACCGGTCCTGCAGGACAATGGCGTTCCAGACTGGGGTGCCATGGAGAACAGAGCGGAAACCGCAGCAGAGGGCACCGGGGCAGGGAACATCGGTATGGGGGACACCGGTGCGGGGAACGCCGGAGCGGGTGACGCCGGAGTGCGAAACACCGCAGCCCGGGGTGCGGAACAGGACGCCCGGGAGGCGGCCGGACCGGCGCCGGTGCTGCCGGGCTATACCGCAGTCCGGTTGCTGGGGGTGGGCGGCAGCGGGGCAGTCTGGCTGGTTCGCAATGACGCCGGAGAGCCGTTTGCGCTCAAGGTTGTCCGGGGCGCAGGAGACCGGCCGCCGAATGCCTTTGAGCTTCGGAGGGAAGCGAACGTCCTGGCGCGTCTGGAGCACCCGAACCTGCTGCAGCTGCACGCAGTTGCGGAAACGGACCGGGGGGCCGGGTTGCTCAGCACCTATGCGCCGGGAGGCAGCGTCGCGGCACTCGTGGCCGCCCGGGGCCCGGTGGCTCCCGGCGAGGCAGTGAGCATACTTGTTGGCCTGGCCGCTGCGCTTGGCTACCTGCACGCACGGGGAGCAGCCCACGGAGACATTTCACCGGGCAACATCCTTTTCGCCGCCGACGGCAAACCGCTGCTGGGGGATTTCGGGCAGGCACGGCTGTTGGGGGCACCGGGGGAGGAACGGCTCGGCACCCCTGGCTATGAGCCGCCGGAGAACACCGGAAACCGGGGCGCAAGGCTGGGCACCGCGGGGGATATTTTTGCGCTCTCGGCCGTGGGCTGGTTCCTCCTCACCGGAAAGGCTCCGCCGCCGTTCCGGGAACGCCCGCCGCTGTCCATCCTGGTGCCCGGTGTGGGGAGGTTGCTGCCGGCCCTGCTGGAAGCGGGACTCCACGAGGAACCGGACCAGCGGCCGTCCGCAGACGAATTTGCCGCAGCGGCCTACCGCAGCACGCCGGCCCTGCCTGTGGATCTGGCGGCATCAGTGCACCCGGAGGTCCTGCCGGAACTGCTGACCCGGCGGACCCGCTCGGCAACCGGGCAGGAAAGACGCAGGTTCGGCCTGAGACGGGCCGGCACGAACAGGCGCGCCGGCAGCCGCGGGGCGGACCGGGGCGGTACGGGTATCCGCCGGCGCAGGGCCGGGAGGTCAGGATGGGATGCCGGGAGGAGGGGGAGGAACGCGGGAGCACCCGCCCGGGACCGGAGGCGGACTGCCGCCGAGCCGGGCGGGTCGGGAGCTGAACGGTTCGGCAGGCGGAGCCGGAACCGGCCGGGAACGGCGGGCGATGGACGCAGCCCTGCGGGTACTGAGGGGGACAGGCGGCCACGGCGGCGGCGCCGCGGTGGCCGCAGTACGCTGTGGCCCGCCGCCGCCACCGCGCTGGTGCTTGCGGTACTGGTGCTCGCCGGCGTCGCCCTTGCTGCTCCCGAGGTGCTCCGCCCGGCGGCTGGCGAACCGCCTGCCGGTTCCGGGCAGCTGACGCCACCGCCCGGAGAGGCTCCCGGAACGGGCGGCCCGGTGAAACAGGCCCAGCCGGTGGAAACCCTGCTGGCGGAGGCTTCCGTTCCGGACCCGGCACAGGCCCTGCCCGCGCTCGCAGAACTGCGGGCTCGGGCGTTCGCCACAGCCGATCCCGAGCTGCTGCACCTCGTTAATGCCCCGGGGTCCCAGGCCCTGCGGGAGGACCAGCAGCAGATCAGCCGGCTTGCACGTGACGGCCATACCCTCCGCGGACTGGACATGCAGGCGGCGGTCCTGGCCACGGCGGACGGCGGGGACGGGCAACGGGCGGCAACAGGGGACGCCCCCGGGGAGACGGCCGGGCTCACTGTACGGCTGGAGGTCTCCGCCTACGAACAGGTGGACGCGGAAGGCAGCGTGGTGCATCAGGCCGACGGGCAGCAGCAACAGGTACAGCTGGTGTTGCTGCGCAGCGACGGAGCATGGAAAATCAGCCGGATTCTCGCAGCGGGCGAAGGCATGGTCCTACACGGGGAAGCCGGTACCGAAAGATAGGATCGTTCCATGAGTCCAACTGCTTACCTTCGTTACCCCGATCTGCACGGCGACCTTGTCACCTTCGTGGCTGAAGACGACGTGTGGATGGCACCTGTATCCGGCGGCCGGGCCTGGCGTATCTCCTCGATGCAACTGCCGGCACGCAGCCCCAAGTTTTCACCGGACGGCACCCGGCTGGCCTGGCAGGTGGTCCAGGGCGGTGCTCCGGAGATTGTCACGGCAGATGTCCAGGGCGGGGATTTCCGTCAGCTGACCTTCTGGGGCAGCCAAAGCACGCGGCTCAAGGGCTTCAACTCAGCCGGAGACGTTATCGCCACCAGTTCCGTGGAGCAGGAAGACAACCGGCTCCGGTGGGCCTACACCGTCCCGCTCGACGGCACCGCCCCGGTCAAACTGCCCTACGGGCCGGTGGAAACCATCGCCGAAGGCCCCGCAGTCGGCGACGAACGCCCAATGGTGATCGGCAGCATGCTGACCCGCGAACAGGCCTGGTGGAAGCGCTACCGGGGCGGCACTGCCGGAAAGCTGTGGATCGACGCGGACGGCAACGGCGAATTCGTCCGGCTCGTCCCCGAGCTTGACGGCAACCTGTCCGACCCCATGTGGATTGACGGGAGAGTCGTTTTCCTCTCCGACCATGAGGGTTACGGAAACCTGTATTCGGTCACCCCCCAGGGCACCGATCTGCGCCGCCACACTGATTTTGAAGGCTTCTACGTCCGGCACGCCTCGTCGGACGGCACCCGGATTGTCTTTGAATCCGCAGGACGCATCTGGCTCCTGGCATCACTGGACGCTGATGCGCAGCCGCTGGAGATTTCGCTTGGGTCCGCCGGTACCGCGCGGCGCCCCCGACCGCTCAACGTTGCCAGGCACCTGGCCGCAGCCGTCCCGGATGCCACCGGGACCGCGAGCGTGGTGGAAACCCACGGCACCCTGCACTGGTTGACACACCGCGACGGCCCCTCCCGCGTCATCGAGGCAGACTCCGCCGTGCGTGCCCGCCTGGGCCGTCCGCTGGGAGAGACCCACGCCGTCTTCGTCTCGGACAGCCAGGGCGAGGAAGCAATCTACATCCGGAAGGTCTTTGCCGATGTGGACACCGCTTCCGGCGGCTCCGCCCGGGACGCCGGGCTGCCCGCCGGCAGCCCGGCGAACGAGCAGGCTGCGGACACCGGGCTGGTCCTTCCCAGCCCCGTCTCTGCCTCCAGCACCACCACCCACGGATCCCGGGGACCGCAGGACCGCGCTGCAGTACCCGCAGCTCAGACCGAAGCGCAGGACACCGCTGCCGGAGCATCTCCGGCTGTTCCCGCCACGGAAAGCGGCACCGTACGCATCGGATTCGACCGGCCCACCCGCGTGAGCGAACTGGTTCCGAGCCCGGACGGACAGCGCGTAGGGGTGGCCACGGAATACGGGGAAGTGTTCATCCTTGAAACCTCCACCGCGCAACTGAGCCCGGTTGCCGCATCCGAATTCGGTGCAGTGGACCAGCTGGCGTTCTCACCGGACTCGCAGTGGCTTGCCTGGGCGGAACCGACCACGGGGGAGGGCCGGACCAGGATCCGCCTGCGCTCCGCCGTCGACGCCTCCGCACCGGTCATCGACGTTACGGATGGCCGTTTCGCCGATCACGATCCCTCCTTCACCCGGGACGGCCGCTACCTGGCATTCCTCTCGGAGCGCAGCTTCGACCCCGTCTATGACACGCACCGCTTCGATCTGAGCTTCCCTTCCTCCACCAAGCCCTTCCTGGTGGCGCTGGCGGCGGGCACGCCGTCACCATTCGGCCCGTCGGTCTCCGGCGGTTCGGTTCCCGTGGCCGCAGAAGCAGCGGAGGGCGGAACGTCGAAGAAAACAGTCCCTGACGTGCAGGTGGATGCCGAGCGGATCGGGGACCGGATCATCGCCGTTCCGGTGCCGCAGGGCCGCTACACCAAACTCCGGGCCGCCGATTCGGCCCTGCTCTGGCAGGCAAATGACATCTACGGCGTCACCGGCGATGGCCGGGCCACAGCGACCGACCGGGATCCGGCCGCCCGGCTGGAGCGGTTCGACCTGCTGACCAAGGATCTGTCCGTCCTGGTGCCGGCCCTCGAAGGCTACGAGGTCAGCGGCGACGGCAGCAAGGTGGTTTTACGCCACGAAGGCGGTGTCCGGGTAGTTCCCGCCGCTTCCCGGGTGGAGGAGGATTCCGCGGAAAACATCCGTGTGGATCTGGACCGCATCCGCGTACGCATTGATCCGGTCAAGGTCTGGGGCCAGGCCTTCGACGAGGCCTGGCGGTTGCAGCGCGACTTCTTCTGGGCCCCGGACATGGGCGGCCTGGACTGGGAAGGCGTGCATGCCCGCTACCGGCCCCTGGTAGACAACCTCGGCAGCCACGATGACCTCGTGGACCTGCTCTGGGAGATGCACGGAGAGCTCGGTACCTCCCACGCGTATGTCACCCCGGTTCCGGTCACGGAGCAGGGTGCCGGCGGACAGGGTTTCCTGGGTGCGGATCTGCGGCCGGGAGCCGGCGGTTGGGAAGTGGTTCGGATCCTGGGCGCCGAATCTTCGGACCCGCAGGCCACCTCGCCACTCAGCGCCCCGGGGGCCGACGTTCACCCCGGTGACGTCATTGCCGCCATCGATGGTGTACCCGTCCCGCCCCGCGAAGGTCCTGCGGCACTTCTGACCGGTGCAGCCGGGCGAACGGTGGAGCTGACCATAGTCTCTGCCGACGACGCCGGAGCCCCCTCCCAGCGCCGCATCGCCGTCGTGCCTCTGCGCAGCGAGGAACGGCTCCGCTACCAGAACTGGGTGCACGCCAACCGGCGGATTGTGCGGGAGGCCTCCAACGGAGCGTTCGGTTACCTGCACATACCCGACATGGTGGCCAATGGCTGGTCGCAGCTGCACCGCGACCTGGACCAGGAGGCATCCCGGCAGGCGCTGGTGGTGGATGTCCGCAGGAACCGCGGCGGCCACACCTCCCAGCTCGTTGCCGAACTGATAGGCCGCAAGGTTACGGCCTGGGACATGCCCCGCGGCGGCCAGCCCAGCCCCTACCCGGCCCACGCGCCCCGCGGACCGGTGGTCATCCTGACTGACGAGTTCGCCGGCTCGGACGGTGACATCATCACGCAGGTCTCCAAACTGCGCGGTATCGGCCCGGTGATCGGCACCCGCACTTGGGGCGGCGTCGTCGGCATTGACGGTCGGTTCAATCTGGTGGACGGCACCACCGTCAACCAGCCGCGGTACGCCTACTGGTTCACCGGCGGGGTGGGCTGGGGTGTTGAGAACCGCGGTGTCGAGCCGGACATTGAGGTGACGTTCCCTCCGCACGCCTACGTAGCCGGCGAGGATCCCCAGCTGGAACACGGTGTGGGCATCCTCCGGGAAATGCTCTCGGAACTGCCTACGGACGAGCCGCCCGCGCTCACGGGCTACCCGACTCTGCAGCCGGCACCGCTGCCTCCCCGCCCGCAGGATGGCCAGGCCGGGTCCCGGCAGGAGAACGGTGACCTGTCCATCCCGGCACCGGTTTCCGCCGGCACGGACGTGAAGGACAACCGACACTAGGGCCGAGGCCGCACACGCCCGTCAATAATTACGGCTGGAGCCGGACTGGGAACACCGGTCCGGCTCCAGCCACGTCTGCGCGTTACCGGGCGTTTCCATCGTTCCGGCACTCAGCCGGGGCAGGGGCTTCGCATGCGTTGTCGGTGCAACCGGGCAGGAGTAATCTCACAAAGATGGGCACTCACCCGGATTCCCCGCAAAATCATCAGCTCGCAGCACGTTGTGTTGCCGGCGGCGCAAACCCCTGGAGCGTGGAATGAATGCCGGCACCCGCCCGGCATACCTGCGCTGGGCGGCGATCGGGCTGGTCGCCGTCGGCGGCGCAGCGGGCGCTGCGAGCCGCGAAGGGCTCTCGCTGGCCATCCCGAATCTCGGTTCGGTGCCGGTGGCCATCCCGCTGATCAACGTGGTCGGCGCGTTTCTGCTCGGTTACCTGTACGAGGCGGTGACGCGGCTCGACAGTTCCCGCCCAACCGGCAAGAACCTGAAGCTGCTCCTGGGCACGGGCTTCTGCGGCGGCTTTACAACGTACAGTTCGCTGGCCACTGACACGGCCGTGCTCTTCCGTGACGGTCTGCCCTGGATAGCGATCGTTTATGCCCTCGGCACGGTGCTCATCGGTGCCTGTGCCACCTGGGCCGGTATCGCCGCCGGCACCATCAATGCCCGCGGCTCCGGCCGCCGGCACGAACAGGAGGAGGGCTCATGACCCCGGGGATTTTCCTGCTGCTGGCATTGGCCGGCGGAGTAGGCGCCACGGTCCGGTTCATTGTGGACGGATACATCCGTGCCCATATGAAAACCGAGTTTGCGTGGGCTACCACGATCATCAATGTCTCCGGTTCGCTCGTTCTCGGGCTGCTCACGGGACTCACCATCGAGCGCTTTGTGTCCACGGATCTGAGCATCGTGATCGGCACCGGGTTCCTCGGCGGCTACACCACCTTCAGCACCGCCAGCTACGAGACGGTGCAGCTGATCAAGCAGGGCCGCTACGGGGCGTCCTTCATCAGCGGCATTGTCATGCTGGTACTGTCCGTCGCCGCCGCAGTGATCGGCCTCTGGATCGGCGCCTCGATGTAGATTCCACGGGCCGTAGGTGCCCTCGGCCGCAAGGTCCGGTCAGGGACGCTTGGCAGCCGGAATGTAATGGGCGATCACCAGGAAAACCCAGGTGGTGAGGATATAAGGCCACGTGTAGGTGGGAGCGTTCAGATCGTGCATGATCACCGTTACCACGGCAGTCACCACCGTTCCGATCACGGCGAGCACCCACGAAACAGCGCTGCTGCGGAGGAAGACGACGGCGAGGGCTATGGCGGTGAGGACACCCGAGTAGCCCGCCAGCCCGTTGGCCGTCTCGGTAAGGGCTTCACCCATCGCCAGCGCGCACAGGCTTCCCACTACGCTGCCGAGCAGCCCGGCCAGTCCCACTTTCCAGCCCGCCACGAACAACCCCAGCAGGATGAGGGCGCCTGACCAGACGTTGTTGATCAGCACCACTTCGGAGACGTTCGTCAGAAGAGAGCGGGCGAAGGCCAGCGGCTCGGAGTCAATGGTGGCCGACGGCGCCGAAGGCAGGTGCAGTGCCTCCGTGCTGACCAGGATGGCCGTCGCCACGATGCAGAACGGGGCTGTCGTGGACGGCAGGGAGAACACCCTCAGCGGTGTCTTGGTGAACAGGGCAACCACCAGCCAGGTCACCGGGGCGCAAAGTATGCCGCCGACGAGCGCGATGGGATACGCCGCCCACTGGGCCCCGCCCATGATGGAGAAGGTGGCGGCTCCGACAAGGGCGCCGCAAAAGCCCTCCATACCGGATACGACCGACGGGGAATCGGCTTTGAGCAGGCGCCCTCCCACCATGTTTCCTGCGCACCCAATCAGCACGAGGACTGCCATCCGCCAGTCAGCCACGGCAAAGGCGGCCAGGAATAACAGGGCAGTGTAGATATTGCTCTGGAAGAAGATCTGCGACAGTCCCTGTCCCCAGCCCCTCAGCCACTCCGTGCCCGAGATGGCCGGGCCCGGTGTCGCCGCCCCCGCGGTGCTCACGTCAGCCTCTTTCCGGTGGCGTCATCGGGTGGCGTCTCCTTCCCGGGCAGCGGCTCTGCCCCGGGTTGTGGTCCGCCCGGCGCGGCAGCCCCGCTCCCGGAGCCGGCCGTCCCGTTCGCAAGCGCCCAGCGCTCCTCCACATGTCCGAACCGCCAGTAAGCGGTGGAGATCAGCCAGACAAGTATCAGCGTGGCCACCACAATGTAGCCCACGTTTTCCAGGTCGATGGCGGCGACCCATCCGGTGAGCGGATCGCGCAGGCCGAGCTTCTCGTTCAGCAGCCCGACCAGCTCAATGCCGCCAATCATGACGGCAATCATTACCGAGAGCCCGGTGATGGTGAGGTTGTAGTACAGCTTGCGCACCGCATTGACGCTCGCCCATCCGTAGGCTTTCACCATGACGGCGGAATCGAGCGTGTCGAACAAACTCATACCGGCCGCGAAGATCAGGGGCAGGCAGAGGATCGCGTACCAGGGCAGCCCCGTCGCTGCCCCTGTTCCGGCCAGCACCAGCAGGGCGATCTCACTGGCGGTATCGAAGCCGAGCCCGAACAGAAAGCCGACGGCGTACATCTTTCCGGGCCGGTCGATTGACCGCAGCATTGGCCGGATGAGACGGCTGATGAAACCGCGGCCCTGCAGATGCCGCTCCAGTTCCAGCTCATCCAGGTCACCGTTGCGCGAGGCCCGCCAAACCTTGAGGATTCCCATGAACGCGACGGCGTTGATGAGCCCGATCAGGAGCAGGAAGACGCCGGAGACCACCGTCCCGAACACGCCGAGGCCGTTCCGCACACCGTTGCCGTCGTCGCTGAGGCCCACCGCCCAGCTCACTCCAAGTGCCAGCAGCGCCGCCATGAGGAAAACGATGGTGGAGTGCCCAAGCGAGAAGAACAGGCCGACGCCGGCGGCCGGTTTGCGCAGATCGACGAGCTTGCGGGTGGTGTTGTCGATAGCGGCAATGTGATCGGCATCGAAGGCGTGCCGCACACCCAGCACATAGGCCACCACGGCTATGCCGACTCCGAATACAGAGGTGCCCAGCTGCAGGTGCAATGGCTCAACCAGGAAGAAAAACAGCCCGAAACCCACAATATGCAGCAGCGCAACCGGAATGAAGGCGAGCACCACCTGCGCCCGGTAGGAGCGCCCCGACTTCGCTGCCTGCTCCTGTATGTTGTTAGGCACTGTCAGACCCCTTTCTAGCTTTTTCGAATGACGGAGGCCCGCAGCCCGGTCAGCAGTTCGTGAACGGCGGCGGCCGCGGCTGTCCCCGCAGCTGCTACGGCCACGGTGTCGTTTCCCACCAGGCGCATCCACACGCCCGTATCGCCGGGTAGCGTGCTCACGCCGAAGATCAGGTCACCTCCGCTCTCTTCAACGGCCCGGTGCAGTGTGTCTGCGAGCAGGACAACAGGGACGTCTGGTGTGATGACGTAGAGCATGGAAAGCACATCGTGTCCGGCAAGCACGCCGAGCCCGTTCACCCCGGATTCTGCACCGTCTGCACCCTTGCCGGGGATGAGCCGCAACCGGTCCAGGGCGACCAGGCGGCCGTCCGGCCGCCGCACCTCCAGATCCGAGGCGTACACATCGTAGGCATGCCGTTCGCCGCGGGCGAGCCTGCCGGCGTACAGGGTCTCGCCGAGCAACAGTGTGGCCGACTCGTCCACCACCGCCGATGTCTGCTGGTAGAAGCGTGAATCGGCAAAGGGCACCACGGGCTCGGGCAGGTACTCCGCGTAGGCACCTTCTTCGACGGTGATGTTCACAATCGCGGAAGCGTAGTCGTGCTCCATGCGGTATACCCTGGTCTGGGTCTGAGTGGTCACGTGCGCCGCGGTGCCCGGACCGAAGCGCAAATCGGTACGCAACCGGTCTCCGTGCAGGATGCCGCCGCCGGAGGACATCAGGTAGGTGTACGCCATGTCCGGGCGCAACTCATTAAAGTACAGGGGATGCATGATCTGCAGCGGTGATTTTTGGTAGTGCTGTACCAGTTCGGTACGGCCCCGGTTGCGGTCGAATCCAAGTTGCAGGATGCCCACCTTGCCCGGGCTGCCAACCGGCAGGCCCCGCCAGACCCGGGACTGCTGCAGAACCTCGGGCGGCACCCGCTCCGGTTCATAGAATGCGGGCTCAAGGCGGTAGCCGCCAGTGCTCGGCACCCGGCCACCGGTCTGCTGAACCGCCGGCCGGGACAGGTCGCTCACGCCGGCAAGCCGGCCTGCTCCGGCACCGATCCCTGCGGGCTCCGCAGTACTTTCAGGGTCTGTTGTCTTCAGCCTCATCCGATCAGCTCGGTTCTGGCGCCCCACTGGGACATGATTTCCCGGTGAAGTTCGTCCACTCCGAGCCCCGTCAGCGAGTTCGTCAGTACTACCGGCCTGTCCTCGCGCACCCGGTGGGCATCGGACTCCATTACGTCCAGATCGGTGCGGACATACTGGGCGATGTCGATTTTGTTAATGACCAGGATGTCGCTGTCCGTGATGCCGGGACCCCGCTTGCGGGGCATTTTCTCGCCCTCGGCGGTATCCAGCACGAAGACAAACACATCGGCCAGCGCCGGTGAGAAGGTCAGGGTCAGGTTGTCGCCGCCCGACTCATATATCAGCGTGTCGATCTCAGGAAACCGTTCCAGCATTTCCGCCCCGACGGCCAGGTTCATGGTCGGGTCATCGCGCACCGCCGTATGCGGGCAGGACCCGGTCTCAACGCCCATGACGCGCTCGGGGTCGAGAATGCCTGCCAGCTCCCTTCGGACGTGGTGGGCATCCTCCTGGGTGTAGATGTCATTGGTGATCACGCCGGGGGTGCGGCCGGCCTCGATCAGCAGCGGTACCAGCGCCTCCGTCAGTGCCGTTTTGCCGCTGCCAACGGGACCGCCAATGCCGATTCTCAACACGTTCTCGCTCATGGTTTCCTCTGTTTCGGTGTGAATGCTGTTTTTTGTCTGCGGTAGCTGCACGAAGGTTCAGGCCCCATACCGTGCGGACATACCGTGTGCCTGCCTTAGCTGGCGAACAGGCGGGCCTCGGCCCGCTCATGCCTGGCCGACATCACATCGGACATGGGTGCGCAACCGCCCAGGTCGGCGAGATCGCGTCCCAAAGCGGCATCCGTGACCTGTTCGATCACGCTGGCGGTTGCCAGCAGCACGGCCTGTGCCTGCCGGTGATCAGTCAGCCGCAAGCGCAGGGCCGCGCCGACGAAGCTGGCCGAAAAAGCGAACAGGTCCGCAGCCACTGCGTGCCTGGTGTCGACTCCGTTTGCCGCGTACACCGCTGCTGCGGCAACCGGCTGGCAACCGGGCGTACTGCGCAGCCGCACCCGTTCGCGGTACTCCGCGAGCAGTGGCTGGTCAATCAGCTCGGCGCCCAAATCGATGAGCTGGTGCCCGCTGCGCACGGAGGCGGTGCGCATTTCCGCGTTCAGTTTCGAGGCAAACAGCAGCTGGTCGACCTCCTGAACGCGGTCAACGTCGCCGCCCGCCGCCGCGCGGTGCGCGGTGGCGAGGGCGGTTGCATCCGAGGGTCCGACGGCGTGCAGCAGCAGATCGCCCAGCAGCTGCTGCACGCCGTCCCGGCCTACGAGGTGGGCCTGGCTGTAGCCCTCGAGGCTGTGGGACATCGTGTAAAAGCCGCTGGGAAATGCCGAGTCCGCAAACTGCAGGCTGGTCAGCAACTGGCGTACATCTGTCATGCGTTGCTCCTAGGCGAGGAAGAACAACTGGGTCAGCGGCAGGGACTGGGCAGGAGGGATGCTGGCCAGCGTGCCGTTGTACGTCACGTTGTACGTCTCCGGGTCCACCTCGATGTTCGGCGTGGCACTGTTGCGCACCATGTGCTGCTTGCCGATGCCGCGGCAGCGCTGCACCGGCAGCACCTGGCTTTCGAGCCCCAGCTTCTCCGGCACGCCCTTGTCGATGGCTGCCTTGGACATAAAGGTTGCCCGCGTGCTCTGCAGCGCTTTGCCCTGCGCACCGAACATGGGGCGGTAATACACCGGCTGAGGGGTGGGCAGCGAGGCATTTGGATCACCCATCAGCGCCCAGTTGATCAGGCCGCCCTTGACGATCAGCCGCGGTTTTGCGGCGAAGGACTGGATCGGCCAGAGCACGATGTCGGCCATCTTCCCTTCTTCCAGGGAGCCGATGTAATCGGACACGCCCTGGGTGATGGCCGGGTTGATGGTGATTTTGGCCAGGTAGCGCAGGACCCGGAAATTGTCATTGTCCGGGCTGTCCTCGGGCAGCTTGCCGCGCTGGTCCTTGCAGTGGTGGGCTATCTGGAACGTACGCATAAATGACTCGCCGATGCGGCCCATGGCCTGTGAATCGGAGGAGACCATCGAGATGATGCCTTCGTCGTGGAACACGGTCTCCGCGGAAATGGTCTCGGCCCGGACGCGGGAATCCGCGAACGCGACGTCTTCCGGAATGTCGTGGGAGAGGTGGTGGCAGACCATCACCATGTCCAGGAGCTCATCGACGGAGTTGACGGTGTAGGGGAGGGTCGGGTTCGTGGATGAGGGGAGGACGTTGGGGTGCCCGGCCACCTTGATAATGTCCGGCGCGTGTCCGCCGCCGGCACCTTCGGTGTGGAAGGTGTGGATGGTGCGGCCGTCGATCGCGTCCAGCGTGTTCTCAACATAACCGGCCTCGTTGAGGCTGTCGGTGTGCACCGAAACCTGCACATCGTAGAGGTCGGCCATGGCGAGGGCATTGCTGAGCGCCGCGGGTGTTGTGCCGTAGTCCTCGTGGACCTTCAACCCTGCCGCCCCGCCTTCGATCTGTTCCATCAGTGCCCCCGGCAGCGAACCGTTGCCTTTGGCCAGGAAGCCCATGTTCACGGGCATGCCCTCCGCGGATTCGAGCATCCGGGCCAGGTTCCACACGCCGGGGGTGGTGGTGACGCCGTTGGTCCCGTCGGTAGGTCCGGTGCCGCCACCGAAGATAGTGGTGATGCCGTTGGAGAGGGTCGCCTGTGCCTGTTCCGGCGAGATGTAGTGCACGTGCGAATCGATACCGCCCGCAGTGGCGATAAAGTGTTCGCCGGCCAGCAGCTCGGTGCCCGGCCCCACAACGAGGCGCGGATCCACACCGTCCTGGGTGTGCGGGTTTCCGGACTTGCCGATACCGGCAATCTTGCCATCGCGTACGCCGATATCGCCCTTAACCACACCCAGCACGGGGTCCAGGATGATGGCGTTGGTGATGACCAGGTCAAGCACGCCCTCAGCGGATGTCGCCTGGGGGTCGGCCGCCATGCCGTCGCGGGCGGTCTTTCCTCCGCCGTAGACAACCTCGTCGCCGTAGTGGCCTTCGTTGTAATCCTTCTCAATCTCGATCACGAGGTTGGTATCGGCCAGGCGTACCCGGTCCCCGGTGGTCGGACCAAAGAGATCGGTGTATTGCTTGCGCGAGATCTTCGCCATCACTTCTTCCCCTCTCCAGCATTGCCCGTTTTCGGCGCCTTGCCGGTGCTGCCGGCACTTGGTTTGGCGCTCGGTTTGCCGTTCTGGAACTTGAGCTCGTTCATGCGGTCAATTGCGCGAATCCTGGTCGCCGTGGAATCGAGCCCGCCATCGACGAGGTTGTTGAAGCCGATAACCCTTCGGTTGCCGGCATACGCCGTCAGGGTTACCTCTTTGGTATCTCCTGCTTCGATGCGGATACCGGTGCCCGCCGGCACATCGAGGTGCATGCCATAGGCGAGCTCACGCTCAAACAAAAGCGCCTTGTTCGTCTCGAAGAAGTGGAAATGTGACCCGATTTGTATCGCCCGGTCTCCGGTGTTGCTTACCAGCAGAGTGACGCTTGGCCTGCCGGCGTTAATCTCGATCTCTTCGTCCTTGTGGTCATAAGAGGGGGTGCCCAGCATGATGTTTCCTTCCCTTGCGGTGCAGCGTCGCTGCACGGCATGTTTGGGTGGGGGAGTTCTGCGGTTAAGTCGAGCCGATGGGGGCGGGGTGGAAATGTGTATGGCCAGCGCTAGCTCCCTGCCCGTGGGTATGGGAGTGGCCGTTGGCTGCGTCAAAGGCGTGTGAGTGTGCGTATCCGTGGCCGTGGTCGGCCTGCAGTCCGGCCTCGATCCCGTTGTGGCCATGCTCGAAGTTGTGCAGTGCATCGAGGACCCGCTCACGGATAACACGCAGCGCTGCCTGCCCGCTGAGCAAAGAACCGTAAAAGCCGGCATCGGCAAGTGCGCCTTCACCGAACGGCAACGGATCGCCATGCAGCGTCGCCGTCTGCCGGAAACCGGCGGGGACAACAACCGTTTCTGTGCTGCCGAGAAGCCGCAGCCGCTTAACAGCGTCCACAACCTCAGCCGGCGACTCAACTGTCGCAGTTTCCACCTGGTTGCCCGCCCCGTGGGTGCGCACAAGGTGGGAGATGCGGTAGAGCTCGGCGTCGTCAAAGGGATTGGCCGCATCGGCCATGATGAGCATGCCCGCCTCCGGCGCGCGGTGGTGCACATTGGTTGCCGCGGCTCGGAGCCACGCCGTGAGGTGGTCGCCCGTGCCGAAAGGATCGGCCAGGACCAGGGGTAAGCCGGAAGCGTCGGCCCCCGCTTCCAGCCATTTGAGCGTTTTTGCCGCATCGGCAATGAGCGTGGGGTTGCGCCCGAACGTCATTGGCAGCACCACCACCGGCGCGGGATCCGATGCGAGGCGTTTGCGCCCGCGTAATTGCGTGAGCAGGTTGTGCAACGGCCGTCCGGCCGGGGTGATGTGAGCGTCGGGAAGGTAATCCGCAAGGAAGGAGAGATCCGTCCCGTTGCCGCTCTCATGACCTCCGACCAGTACCACCGTCGCATCCGGCTCGGCCGGCCGGGTCAAGTCAGACTCCGATGGGATCGTGACAGGAGACCAGCTTGCTGCCGTCGACAAAGGTTGCTTCGACCTGCAGGAGGGGCAGCCGCTCACGGACGCCGTCCATGCATTCGGATTCGGAGACGATGGTTTTGCCAAGCTCCATCACCTCGGCGACGGTCCGGCCGTCGCGGGCGCCCTCGAGGATAGCCTCGCAGATGAGCGCGGTTGCCTCGCTGACGCTCAGCTTGGTTCCCCTGTCCCGCCGTTTCCGGGCCAGATCCGCCACTTGATAAATGTAAAGTTTGTCGATTTCTTTGGGAGTGAGGTTCATCTTTTTACCTTCAGACGCAGTTGCGAGCCTATCGAAACCGCTTCCTTGGCATAGGGCCAAGCTCGCGTGGAAACCACGCTACGCGGGCTCTTCAGAGGTCAACACCCTGTCTGGGGACACCGCCGCCGCCGCCCCCCAAATAGGTTGGCGCCCAGCCCATGACGGGACGGAAACGCAAAAAGCCCGGCCCGCAGAAGCGGGCCGGGCCATGCGCCTGTTACTCGACGCGGTTCCTAGGATTCCAGGACAGCGTCCATGGTGATATCGATGCCGGCCAGGGCCTGCGAGACAGGGCATCCGGTCTTTGCTGCCTCTGCAATGTCATCGAACTGCTCCGCCGTAAGGCCGGGCACCACAGCGGTGACCTTCAGATGGCTGCCGGTGATGCCGGTTCCGGGCACGAAAGTGACGTCCGCGGAGGTCTCAATCCGCTCCGCGGTCTTGCCGGCTTCGGCAAGGGCATTACTGAACGCCATGGAGAAGCAGGCGGAATGCGCCGCGGCGATCAGCTCCTCGGGACTGGTCTTGCCGTTGGCCTCTTCGGCACGCGCCTTCCACGTCACGTCGTAGGTGCCAAGGCCGGAGCTGTCGAGGGTCACGTCACCCTTGCCGTTGAAGAGGTCGCCGTTCCAGACGGTGTGGGCTGATCGGACTGTAGCCATGGGGGTCTCCTTAAAAAGTGACGGGATGGGACCGGCCGTAGCCGGTGCACCATCCCATCCTATTTCCGCTGTGGTGCGGACTACCACATAGTGGCGAGGGCGATGTTGACAATCGTGAGGATGCCGACGCTGTTGGCCAGCCCGGCGGAGACCTTTTCGTCCTTCTTGTAGCGGCGCTGTCCGATGAAGGCGAGCACGGCAATCACCAGGGCGATCACGAGCTTAATGCCGACCTTCATGTGGATCAGGCCGCTGTCGCCGTCACCCGCTTCGGCGACGGCCACCAGAGCAAGGCCCGTGACCAGCTGCAGCAGGGCGCCGTGAAACTGGCCGGGCAGGACCGTGGGGTTCTTTATCCGGGCGAACCACAGACCGACGATGATGGCCGCACCCAGAATGTGCAGGAAGACAAGGAAGCTCTGAAGAATATCCATGCCTTAACTTTACCGACAAGCTGTCGGCTCCTTTGACCACACCGGCGGCACGGGCGGTAACTTTTCTACAACATGTAGAGAAATTTGCCCGGCTCGGCGGCTGCGGCTTAAACAGCGCAGGGCGCCCTCCCATGGGAGGGCGCCCTGCGGGCGACACGGAGTCCTAGAGGCCCAGGTCTGCCTCGAAGTTGCCTTCTTCCAGACGTGCCTTCAGCGTCTGCAGGAAGCGGCCTGCATCGGCCCCGTCCACCAGGCGGTGGTCGTACGTCAGGGAGAGGTACATCATCGAACGGATGGCAATATTGTCATTGCCTTCGGCATCGGTGAGGACCATGGGGCGCTTGACGATGGCGCCGGTGCCCAGAATGCCTACCTGCGGCTGGTTGATGATCGGCGTGTCGAAGAGGGCTCCGACGCTGCCGATGTTCGTGATGGTGAAGGTGCCGCCGGACAGTTCGTCCGGACCGATCTTGTTGTTGCGCGTCCGGCTGCCGACATCGGCAATCTTCTTCGCGAGACCGGTGATGTTCAGGTCGCCGGCATCGTTGATGACCGGAACCAGCAGGCCCTTCTCCGTGTCCACGGCAATAGCGAGGTGCTCGGAGTCGTGGTAAGTGATCTCCTGCGTCTCGTTGTCGTAGGACGCGTTCAGCTTCGGGTGCTGCTTCAGCGCTTCGACAACAGCCTTGGCGATGAACGGCAGGAAGGTGAGCTTTGCACCGTTCTGCTCCTGGAAGCTGCCCTTGGCCTTCTGCCGCAGTGCCGCGATGCGGGTCATATCGACCTCGTGCACCTGCGTCAGCTGTGCCGATTCCTCCAGGGACTCGCGCATGCGGCGGGCGATGGTCTGGCGGATCCGCGGAGCCTTCACCGTGGTGCCGCGCAGCTTGGCGCTGGCCTCGCTGATCTGGGCCGGAGCTGCCTTATCCGATGCCGGGGATGAAGCCGGTGCGGATGCGGCGGGCTTTTCCGCCTTCTTCGCTTCGGCGGCTTCGAGCACGTCCTGCTTGCGGATGCGCCCGGCCACGCCGGAGCCCTTGACGGTGGAGAGATCCACGCCGTGCTCGTTGGCCAGCTTGCGCACCAGCGGGGTGACATAGGTGCCGCCGTCGTTGGAGCCGGCAGAAGCCTCCTGCTTGGGAGCTTCCTGCTTCGGTGCCTCAGCCTTGGGAGCTTCAGCCTTGGGGGCTTCCTGCTTCGGTGCCTCGGCCTTGGGCTCTTCCTTCTTCTCCGGCTCGGCAGCCGGAGCTTCACGTTCGTCCTTGGACGCCGCCGCTACCGGCTCGGCCTCCTTCGGCTCGGCCTTGGCCGGGGCTGCCGCACCGGAACCGATGACGGCCAGAACGGAACCAACCTCGGCGGTGTCGTCTTCGTTGACCCGGATCTCCAGCAGCTTGCCCGCTACCGGGGAGGGGATCTCGGTGTCAACCTTGTCGGTGGACACCTCCAGCAGCGGCTCGTCCATTTCGACGTCGTCGCCCACGGCCTTCAGCCAGCGGGTGACCGTACCTTCGGTAACGGACTCGCCCAGTGCGGGCAGGGTGACCTCGGTGCCTTCGCCGGAACCGGCGTCGGAACCGGAGTCGGAATCAGAGGAGGCCGGGGCTTCTTCTTCAGCCGCCGGAGCCTCTTCGGCTGCGGGTGCCTCTTCAGCGGGTGCTTCCTCCGCCGGTGCTTCCTGGCTGGCGGCGCTGCCGCCGTCGTCCTGCTGGGAGCCGGAGCCGTCGCCGATGCGAACCAGCGGGGCACCTACTTCAGCGGTTTCGTCTTCGGCTACGAGGATTTCCTCGATAACGCCGGCAACGGGGGAGGGGATCTCTGTGTCAACCTTGTCGGTGGAAACCTCCAGCAGCGGCTCGTCTACCTCTACGGTGTCGCCGACGTTCTTCAGCCAGCGGGTGACGGTGCCTTCGGTGACGCTTTCACCAAGGGCGGGTAAGTTCACGGTTTCAGACATATTGTCCCCGTTTCTCCTTGTTAGATCTTTTGTGACCAGCCGTACCGCTGGTGCCGGTGATGTGTGCTCCGGGGCAGCCGGCGGACCGGCTGCCCCGGAAAGTGAATCCTTTGGGTTTAACCGTGAAGGGGCTTGCCGGCCAAAGCCATGGCAGCCTCGCCCAACGCTTCGTTCTGCGTCGGGTGGGCATGGATCAGGCTGGCAATATCCTCAGGGTACGCCTCCCAGTTGACGATCAGCTGGGCTTCGCCGATCTGCTCGCCGATCCGGGCACCGATCATGTGCACGCCCACAATGGGGCCGTCCTTCTCGCGCACCATCTTGATGAGGCCGGAGGAGCCGAGGATGGAGGTCTTGCCGTTGCCGGCCAGGTTGTATTCCTGGATCTCGACGTTCTCTGCTCCCAGCTTTTCCTTCGCCTTGGCTTCGGTCAGGCCGACGGAGGCAATTTCGGGCTCGCAGTAGGTGACTTTCGGGATGTTGACGTCTTCGACGACTACCGGCTTGAGGCCGGCGATCTCCTCGGCCACGAAGATGCCCTGCTGGAAACCGCGGTGGGCCAGCTGCAGGCCGGGGACAATGTCACCCACGGCGTAGATGTTGCCGACGCCGGTGTGCAGCCGGTCGTTGGTGATCACGAAGCCGCGGTCCATGGTGATACCCGCGTCTTCGTAGCCCAGGTTGGCGGTGACCGGTCCGCGGCCCACGGCCACGAGCATCAGGTCCGCTTCGAAGGTCTTGCCGTCGGCGAGCGTGACAACCACGCCGTCGTCGTTCTGCTTGACGTTGTCGAAGAAGATGCCGGTGCTGAACTTGATGCCGCGCTTCTTGTAGGCTCGTTCCAGGTTCTTGATGATCGCGGCGTCCTCGTTCGGGACCAGCGAGGGCAGGCCTTCCACGATGGTGACATCCACGCCGAAGGAGTTCCAGACCGAAGCGAACTCGACGCCGATCACGCCGCCGCCCAGGATGATGGCACTCTTGGGCACGGTGTCCATCTTCAGTGCCTGGTCGGAGGTGATGACCTTGCCGCCGATTTCCAGGCCCGGCAGTGAGCGGGAGTAGGAGCCGGTGGCCAGGATGATGTTCTTGCCGGTGTAGGTCTCGCCGTTGACCTCGATGGTCTTTTCGCTGGTGAGCTTGCCTTCACCCTCAATGACGGTGATGCCCTTGGACTTGATCAGGCCCTGCAGGCCGCGGAACTTGCCCGCAATGATGTTGTCCTTGTAGGAGTTCACTGCCGTCATATCCACGGAGTCAAAGGTGGCGTTGATGCCGTACTTCGAGGCGGTCTTTGCGTTCTCCGCGATTTCCGCGGAGTGCAGCAGGGCCTTGGTGGGGATGCAGCCGTTGTGAAGGCAGGTCCCGCCCAGCTTCCCCTTTTCAATGAGACCTACGGAGAATCCCAGCTCCACGGAGCGCAGTGCTGCGGCGTAGCCGCCGCTGCCTCCGCCGAGGATCAGGATGTCGAACTCTTGCGCAGCTGCCTTATCGGCCACTTGGACGCTCCCTCGCGTAATCGTTGACGCGCCCATGCGCGCCGGTGAGTATTTGGGCGTTTGTGATTAGGTCTCACCCTATCGCCCCCTACCACCGGCATCCACTTGGAGACGGGCGGTAGGGGGCGAAGTGTAATGAGAAACACCAGTCACAACCGTCAGTTCCGTTTCACGGAACCGTTTTAACTGCTAGGAAGCGCGCGAGACCACGTCTTCCGCGTAGGCCACCAGCGTGCGGACGGCGACGCCGGTGCCTTCCTTCGGCACATAGCCGTAAGGAGCGCCTTCGTTGAAGGCGGGGCCGGCGATATCCAGGTGGGCCCACGGGATCTTGGTGCCGTTGACCTCGCCGACGAATTCACGCAGGAACGTGGCGGCGGTCATCATGCCGCCGAAACGCTCACCGTGGTTGGCAATGTCCGCCACCTGGGAGTCCAGGCTGGCGCGCAGCTCCTCGGGGATGGGCATCGGCCAGAACAGCTCTCCGGCGCGGTCTGCGGCGGCCTTGACTGCGTCACGGACCCCTTCCTCACCCATCACGGCGGAGACCCGGTTGCCCAGGGCGATCATCTGGGCACCGGTGAGGGTGGCGACGTCGATGATCGCGTCCGGTGCCTCCTCACTGGCGGCAACGAGGCCGTCGGCCATGACCAGGCGGCCCTCGGCGTCGGTGTTGAGGACCTCAACGGTGCGGCCACCGTAGGTGGTCATGACGTCCGAGGGACGCTGGGCGGTACCCGAGGGCATGTTCTCCGCTATGCACAGCCAGGAGGTGACCTTGATCGGCAGGCCCAGCTCGGCGATGGCCAGCAGGGCGTTGAGGACGACGGCGGCTCCGCCCATGTCCGACTTCATGGCCTGCATGCCGGCGGCCGGCTTCAGGGACAGTCCGCCGGAATCAAAGGTGATGCCCTTGCCCACCAGGGCCAGCTTGACCTTGGAGCGCAGCGGCGCGTATTCGAGCTTCACCAGGCGCGGCGGGCGGGAGGATCCCTTGCCGACGCCGAGGATGCCGCCGAAGCCTTCGCGTTCGAGCTTCTTTTCATCCATGACGGTGACCTTGACCGGCAGGGACTTGGCCAGGTCCTTTGCAGCCGCTGCAAAGGTCTCCGGGTACAGGTGGCTCGGGGGCTGGTTGACCAGGGTGCGGGTGGCGTTGACCGCGCGGCCCAGGATGCGGGCGCGCTCGAGGGCCGGCTTCATGGCCTTCTCGTCGGCTGCGGCAGTAATAACGGTGATCTCAGCGACCGGGGCGGGCACCTTCTCCGCCGTGGCGGCGCTGCGGTGCTCGGTGAAGCTGTAGGCGCCCAGCAGGGCGCCTTCGGCGACGGCGGCGGCGTCGGCTACGCTGCCGGCGGGCAGTGCCAGGGCGACGGAGCCGGTGCCGGCGATCTGCCGGACGGCGGAGCCTGCAGTGCGCCGCAGGGTTTCCTCAGTGAGGGCAACCCCGGGGGAGACCTTCCCGAGTCCGGCGAGGACGAGCATGTCGGCTTCGACCTCAGGCAGGCCCGGCAGGCGGTGCACCTCGTCGGCGGCACCCGTGACGCCGAGCAGCGGCAGGGACGCGCTCAAAGCGGCGGACGCCTTGGGGGTAAGCGGGCTTTCGATGAGCACGGGACCGTCAGGGGTCTGGCCCACACCGATCACGAGTGCGTTGGCGGATACCTTCCGCCCGTCCTTTGACACTGCCGACAGGCTGGGCTCACTGGCTTTGTTCACGAAGCTGCTTCCTCACGTTTTCTGTGTTGAGTTGCGTTATCACATCGATCGTAGTCCGAAGAAGGCGTGCAGGCTGCCACCGGGGGAGGAGGACGGGGCTGCCGGCGGCATGGGCGGGCCCGGAATGAAACGGGTACTTCGGTGCGTTTACCCTTGAGTAAGGGAACAGGAGTGGCAAATCACGGCCCGTAACGGCGGCCGGGAAACCCTGCTGTACCGAGAAAGCACGCCGACGAGTAGCCGGGAGGGGTAAGACATGCTTGATCCGCTGACCCTGTTTAATCTTAATCCGGAGGTGGCGGATTCCGCCGACCTGCGCGGACGCAAGCTCCTGGTCGGCTTCACCGGCTTTGCGGAGGCGGGCCACGTGGTCAGCCAGATCCGGGACGAACTCTTTGATGCCCTGGACCACGACCTGGTGGCCACCTTCGATGCCGATCAGCTGATTGATTACCGGAACCGCCGGCCGCAGATTTCCTTTATAGAGGACCATCTGAGCGACTATGAGCCGCCGCGGCTTGAACTGCACCGCATGTATGACGGGCTGGGGGAGCCGTTCCTGTTCCTGAGCGGCTTTGAACCGGACCTGCAGTGGGAACGCTTTACCGCTGCAGTGCTGCACCTGGTCCACTCCCTGGAAGTGGAGCTGGTCTGCTGGGTGCATTCAATCCCGATGCCCGTTCCGCACACGCGGCCCATTGGCGTTACCACCCACGGCAACCGCCCGGATCTGGTCGAAGGCATTAGTTCCTGGACTCCAATCGCCCAGGTTCAGGCCGCCGTCGGGCACCTGCTGGAACTGCGGCTGTCCGAGGCCGGCGTCGACGTCGTCGGTCATGTAGTGCACGTTCCGCATTACCTGGCTGAGGCCGAGTTCCCGCCCGCCGCCGTCGCCGGACTGGAGTACCTGGGCGCCGCGGCGTCCCTGGTGCTGCCCACCGACCGGCTGCGCGAGGCAGGCCGGGACGTCGAACGCCAGATCGCCCAGCAGGTCGAAGCTTCCGCCGAAGTCAAGGGCGTGGTCTCGACCCTGGAGAAGCGCTATGACGAGTACACCGAAAGCACTGTCCGACGCTCGCTGCTGGTGAAGGATAATGACGAACTGGCGGACGCCGAGGAAATTGGCGCCGCAGTGGAGGCCTATCTGGCCAGCCCGCAGGCCGAAGAGGAGTCCGAGGCGCTGTGGCCGGAGAACCCGCACGGCCAGGCCGGCGAAGAAACGGATACGGCGCAAGAGTACGAACCGAGCGATAACGCGGATCAGGAGAATGCACCCCATGCCACCGACGGCACGGTTGAGGATCACGGAACCGGCGAACCGAAGGGACGAAACGGCGGGGCATAACCCCCGGCCGCTGCGCACTTCGGCGGAAAAGGCAGAAGGTTGAGCTCCGCTGTTCCGCCCAACCCGGGGCCGGCCGGGGCAACCCCGCCTGAGGGGTCATCCTCTTCGGGCAGGTCCGCGAGTGCTCCTGCGATGAACGGGCGGCGTGCCTGGATTGTCTGGGGCGTCGGCGTTTTCGCCTACATGGTCGCCGTCACCCAGCGGACCACTTTTGGCGTGGCAGGCATCGAAGCCACGGATCGGTTTTCGGCGACCGCATCGGTCCTGTCCGTCTTCACCGTGGTGCAGCTGCTGGTCTATGCCGGGCTGCAGATTCCCGTCGGTGTCCTCGTGGACCGCTTCGGCCCGAGGCTGCTGATTGCCGGCGGTGCGGCGCTGATGCTGGCCGGTCAGTTCCAGCTGGCCACGGCCGAATCTGTCGGCGCCGGCATTCTGGGACGTTCCCTGGTGGGAGCCGGGGATGCGCTGACCTTTATCTCGGTGCTGCGTCTGCTGCCCGCCTGGTTTTCCGGGCGGCGAATTCCGGTCCTGACCCAGTACACGGGCGTGGTGGGGCAGCTGGGGCAGATTGCCAGTGCCATTCCGTTCGCCTTTGTGCTGCACCGTTTCGGTTGGAGCACCGCGTTTATCGCTGCCGCCTCCCTTTCCCTGCTTGCGCTGGTCCTCACCCTTGCCTGCGTGCGCAACCGGCCGGAGGGCGGCGAGGCACCGGTACCCCTGCCGCTGCGCCAGACCGGGACAAGCCTCTCGGAAGCCTTCGCCCAGCCCGGAACCAGGCTGGGTATGTGGACCCACTACACCGTCCAGTTCCCCGGCACGGTGTTTGTGCTGATGTGGGGATTCCCGTATCTGGTTAGTGCCGAAGGGGTAACCCCGGCAGTTGCGTCGTCGCTGATGACCCTGTTCGTGGTGGTAGCCATTCTCTGCGGTCCCTGGATGGGTTCCTGGGTGGGGCGCCACCCGCTGCGCCGTTCCACCATGGTGCTGATAATTGCCGCGTCCATGGCCGCCGGCTGGGCTGCCGTGCTGCTGTACCCCGGACCTGCGCCCCTGTGGCTGCTGGTCCTGCTGGTGATGCTGCTCGCCGTCGGCGGCCCGGGCTCCATGATCGGATTCGATTTTGCCCGGACCTACAACCCCAGCCATCGGCTGGGTACCGCCACGGGCATTGTGAACATTGGCGGTTTCGTTGCCTCGCTGGTGAGCATGTACCTGATTGGCCTGGTGCTCGACGTGCTCAATAACAACGGTTTCTCCGACGGCAACCTCTACGCGCTGGATTCATTCCGGATTGCGCTGACCGTTCAGTTCGCTGTGATGGCCGTGGGGGTTGCGGGCATCCTGCGGACCCGCAAAGCAATCCGGCTGCGCCTTGCCGAGAACGGAGCTCCGCTGCCGCCTCTCCGGGCAGCACTGGCGCGGGAACGCCAGCGCCGCAAGGACGAACGCGGCGGCCCCGCCGGCCGCGGGTAGCCCCGGAGCCGGCCGGGAAACACCAGGACGGGTCCGGACATCCGGGCATCCGGGCGCCGGAGGGTCTGGGCGCCGGCGGGTCTGCCCGGCTCGCCCGGTCATCCTGGGACGGTGCGCGGGGTCTGCCGGCCTGACCCGGCCTCCACAGACCAGGTGAGGGGGCTGCTCCGCCGCACGAATGCACAGATAGGCGAACGGTGCGGCCCGGCTACGGGTGCAGCGGGAAAACTTGGGCTCATGAGCACAGAACCTGCAGACGGCACCGCGGAGAATCCCTACCGCGTCAGTGATCCGGCGGATATTCTCAGTCTGATTCCGCACACCCTGGGCTTTGAACCCCGGGAGTCGCTGGTGCTGTTGGCATTGTGCAGCGGCCGCCTCGGAGCCACTCTTCGGCTGGATCTGCCACCCGTGCGGGCGGCGTCGAAAGCCGGCGCCAACGCGGCCTACGCCGCTGCCGCTGCCCGGTTCCTGGCCGCGGACACCCGTGCAGACGGCGCCCTGCTGGTGCTCTATACCGGCGCGCCGTGGACAGAGCCGGCCCGGCCGCCGTTCCTCGCCCTGATTCGCAGGCTGGAAAAGGAACTGGCCGCAGTGTCGCTCCCCGTACAGGACGGATGGATGGTCGGACCGGAATACTGGCGGGACTATTTCTGTACCCGGCCGGGCTGCTGCCCCTGGCCGGGAATGCCGCGTTCGCAGATCACGGACAGCACCCTGAACACCGAACTGGTTTACCGGGGCAGCGCGTTTGCCCCGTCGCTGGAGCAGGCGGTTGGTTCCTCCCGTGCCCGGCCGTGGAGCCGGCGGCAGGAAGTGGCGGACGCACAGGCACGCTTCGCAAAACTGCTCGGGGACCGCTGGTGTGAACGGGATCAGTTCGGCGGCACCCTGCGGCTGTGGGCCGCATGTTTTTCTCCGGGTGTGCCGGATTCCGGGCAGGATCTGGCCGGCGGAAACCCGGGGCTGCGGGAGGCGCCGGAGACAGCAGGTTTTCTGTTGGCGAGCCTTCGGGACCGGGGAATCCGTGATTCGGTGCTGGTGCTGGCGGCAGTCGGCCTGGAAACAGCCCTGGCGGGAGCCGAAGCCCACGGACTGCTTCGCTGCCAGGGCAGTCCGGCAGTGTTTCCCCGGGATGCCCTTGGTCTCGGCGCGGGGTGCGACGGCACACCGGACGCGACAGCCTTATCCGGAACAGGGGAGCCGCCCGGATCCGGCGTCGCAGGGACGGGGGCCAGGACCGGACGGGCCAGGACTGGCCGGGCAAGGACCGGACCGGCCAGCCCCGGCGGGCCCATCCCACGCGGGGCAGCCCCCGGACAGGCGGCAGGCTATTTCCGCGGCATCCTGGTTGGACGCGGCGGCGGCACGCCGGACTGGCCCCTCCTGGACCGGGCAAACAATGTCTTTACCGATCTTGCCGCGGCCTCGGAGGGAGAAGCCCGGGCGGCCCTGCTGTCTCTGCTCGCCTGGATTGAATGGGCCCGCGGGCGGGGGTCGCGGGCCCACGTCTATTTGGAGCAGAGCCTCGCCGCCCAACCGGGGTACCGGCTGGCGCTGCTGCTGGGTGAGCTGCTCGGGACGGGCGTGCTGCCCGACTGGGCGCGCTCACGTTCAGAGTCCTGGCCCGGTGCGGGTAATGATCCGCGTCCCGGCGGGGCGGGCTAGGCGCCCTGCCGGGGTGAGCGGCCTCCCGCCTGCATCCGGTGCGGCGGGGGAGTGCTGTGGCTTAACGGAAAACGTGCGACAATGGGAACCGAGACCCGGTCGGGTTCGTGTATCAAGTGTCCTTTGAACTGCTAGTCCCTGTGGCAGCGGAACAAAACACCGGCAGCGTCTGTTCCATCAGGAACAGATCAAAGCCAAGCACTTGGATTTCAAGCACGGACTTGACAGGGTCATAGTGGTGTTGCCCCCAATGGCGGTGCCACAACCCGCCGTATGAAAGGTTTTCTGTGTCGCCGAGAAAGACAACTGCAGTCGAAGAGACTGACACTGCAAATAAGCGCACTGCCGCAACTGAGGCCCCTGCCGCAGCGGCCACCAAGGAGGCCGCGTCCGGCGATAAGACTGCTGCCAAAACGGCCCGCAAGCCCTCCACTCGGAAGGCGCCGGCCAAGGCTGCCACCGCGAGGAAGACTTCGGCGAAGGCTGCCAAGGAAGCTGCGGAAGAGCCGCACGACGATTCCGTCGAGGTTGAGCCGGATGCAGAAGCAGTTGAAGCGGCTGACCCCGCCGCGGACGCAGCACCTACGGGCTCGGGGTTTGTGTACTCCGATGCCGACGATGATGACGCGCCTGCCCAGCAGGTGGTGTCGGCCGGTGCCACCGCCGACCCCGTCAAGGATTACCTCAAGCAGATCGGCAAGGTTGCCCTGCTGAACGCGGAGCAGGAAGTCGATCTTGCCCTGCGGATCGAAGCCGGCCTGTACGCCGAGGAGAAGCTGGCCGCTGATCCGGACATGGACCCGAAGCTGAAGCGCGAGCTGCAGTGGGTGTCCCACGACGGAAAGCGCGCCAAGAACCACCTGCTTGAAGCAAACCTTCGCCTGGTGGTCTCCCTGGCCAAGCGTTACACCGGCCGCGGCATGCTGTTCCTGGACCTGATCCAGGAAGGCAACCTGGGCCTGATCCGTGCAGTCGAGAAGTTCGACTACACCAAGGGCTTCAAGTTCTCCACCTATGCAACCTGGTGGATCCGCCAGGCAATTACCCGTGCCATGGCGGACCAGGCCCGCACCATCCGTATCCCGGTGCACATGGTGGAAGTCATCAACAAGCTGGCCCGCGTGCAGCGTCAGATGCTTCAGGATCTGGGCCGCGAGCCCGCTCCGGAAGAGCTGGCCCTTGAACTGGATATGACCCCCGAAAAGGTCGTTGAGGTCCAGAAGTACGGCCGCGAGCCGATTTCCCTGCACACCCCGCTGGGCGAAGACGGCGACTCCGAGTTCGGTGACCTCATTGAGGACTCCGAAGCCGTGGTTCCTGCCGACGCCGTCAGCTTCACGCTCCTGCAGGAGCAGCTGCATTCGGTGCTGGACACGCTGTCCGAGCGCGAGGCAGGTGTGGTGGCCATGCGGTTCGGCCTCACCGACGGCCAGCCGAAGACCCTTGACGAGATCGGCAAGGTTTACGGGGTTACCCGTGAGCGCATCCGCCAGATCGAATCCAAGACCATGTCCAAGCTGCGCCACCCGTCGCGGTCCCAGGTCCTCCGGGACTACCTGGACTAATAAGACACAGCACCTCCATCGGCACCCCGTACCGCGCCAGCGGTACGGGGTGCTTTTTTCTGCGGGTTCCGGCACAGGCCCGGGTTCTCCCGGCCCGTTTCGAAGCGGACGTCATAAGAAGCGGACGGATACAAAAAGAAGTCCCCTTCCGGACGGAAGGGGACTTCTTCAAGCTTGGTGCGTAAACGCCGCGACTGCGCGGCCGTTGCGCCGATGGAACCGTGGGTTCTGCCGGCGTGAAACTACGTGACCGGTGCCTTCTCGTTCAGGCGGGACGTTTCGTCCTGCCATTCCGAGGTGAGCGGGCGAAGGTTGGCCTCCACTGCCCGGGCATGGTGTCCGCAGAAAAGCAGTTCCCCGCCGGAGGATTCCAGTACGGCACGTACGTATGCCTGTGCGCCGCAACGGTCGCAGCGGTCCAGGCTGTTCAGCTCACGTGTTGCTACTGCTGCTGTCATGAGTTGCCTCCTCAAGGGTGTTGATACTTCATATAACCACCTTTGCCCGGCGGGTAATTGCAGGCGGGCCCGCCTTTCGCTCTACGCGTACCGATCCGCGGGGTCCGTGTGGCCAGACTCACGGCCGCCGAGTCGCTGGGCGGAAGTGTCACCGGGGGGGATTAACCTTGTAGGAGTCCTGGATTGTTCCCGGACATGCGCACCTGCAAATACCACCTGCACATACCGCACTGCACATCCCACCGGCCCAGCGGCCGACACCAAGGAGTTTCAACACACGTGGCGCCCCCAAGCTCGAACTACACCGCCCGGCACCTGTCCGTCCTGGAAGGACTGGAAGCCGTCCGCAAACGTCCGGGCATGTACATCGGCTCCACCGATTCCCGGGGGCTGATGCATTGCCTTTGGGAAATCATCGACAACTCCGTGGACGAGGCGCTGGCCGGGTACGGCCAGAGCATCAAGATCATCCTGCACCCTGACGGCTCCGTGGAGATCCACGACGACGGCCGCGGCATCCCCGTGGACATTGAACCGAAAACCGGGCTCTCCGGCGTCGAAGTGGTGTTCACCAAGCTGCATGCCGGCGGCAAGTTCGGCGGCGGGTCCTACGCCGCCTCCGGCGGTCTGCACGGTGTGGGTGCCAGCGTGGTCAACGCGCTGTCCTCCCGTCTTGACGTCCAAGTGGACCGGGCGGGGAAGACCTACCAAATGACCTTCCGGCGGGGGGAACCGGGCCACTTTGCAGACGCGGGAAAGAAGCCGGGGCCGGACGCCAAGTTCTCCCCGTTCCTGGACAGCTCACGGCTGGAAGTGGTCGGCAAAGCCAAACGCGGCGTGACCGGCACGCGCATCCGCTACTGGGCGGACCGCCAGATCTTCACCCCGGATGCCAAATTCTCCTATACCGAGCTGCAGGCCCGGGCACGCCAGACGGCATTCCTTATCCCCGGTCTGCGCATCACCCTGCGGGACGAGCGCCGGCTGCCAGGCACACCCGGAGAAAACGGTCCCGTGGAGGAGGTTTTCCACCACGACGGCGGCATTACCGAGTTCGTGGAATACCTCGCCGCTGACGCCCCTGTCACCGACATCTGGCGCCTGCACGGCTCGGGTAAGTTCAAGGAATCCGTGCCGGTCCTGGACGAAACGGGCAACAGCCGGATCACCGAGATTGAGCGCGAATGCGAGGTGGACATCGCGCTTCGCTGGGGGATCGGCTATGAGACCAGCATCCGTTCCTTCGTCAACATCATTGCCACGCCCAAGGGCGGCACACACCAGACCGGTTTCGAGCAGGGACTGCTCAAAACCTTCCGAAAAGTCATCGAAGCCAACGCCCGCAAGCTGAAGGCCGGCAATGACAAGATCGAAAAGGACGACGTGTTCGCAGGCCTGACCGCCGTGCTTACCGTGCGTCTGGCCGAGCCGCAGTTCGAGGGCCAGACGAAGGAAATCCTGGGCACCTCGGCCGTACGTGCCATTGTGAGCAAGGTGGTGGAGAAGGAGATCACCGCCCGGCTCAATTCCACCGCACGGGCGGATAAGGCACAGTCCTCCCAGCTGCTGGAAAAGGTGGTGGCGGAGATGAAGTCCCGGATCTCCGCCCGGGTCCACAAGGAAACCCAGCGGCGGAAGAACGCCCTGGAAACCTCCACCATGCCCGCCAAGCTTGCGGACTGCCGGATCGATGACCAGGAAC
Source organism: Arthrobacter sp. YD2 (assembly GCF_030410475.1). Taxonomy (NCBI): domain Bacteria; kingdom Bacillati; phylum Actinomycetota; class Actinomycetes; order Micrococcales; family Micrococcaceae; genus Arthrobacter; species Arthrobacter sp. YD2. Next base: position 814,163 of record NZ_JAUHHB010000002.1, on the reverse strand, counting down.
GCTCGGAGCTCTTCATCGTGGAGGGCGACAGTGCCCTCGGAACGGCCAAGCTGGCCCGGTCCTCGGATTACCAGGCGCTGCTGCCGATCCGGGGCAAAATCCTGAACGTGCAGAAAGCCTCCGTGGCGGACATGCTCAACAACGCGGAGTGCGCCGCCCTGATCCAGGTGGTGGGTGCGGGCTCGGGCCGCAGCTTCCAGCTCGACGCCGCGCGCTACGGGAAGGTCATCTTTATGACCGACGCCGACGTGGACGGGGCGCACATCCGCACCCTGCTGCTTACGCTCTTCTTCCGCTACATGCGGCCCCTGGTGGACGCAGGCAGGGTATATGCCGCCGTGCCGCCCCTGCACCGCGTGGAGGTCATCAACCCCGGCAGCAAGAGCAATGAGATGGTCTACACCTACAGCGAAAAAGAACTGCACGAGGTGCTCACCCGCCTGGAAAAGGAAGGGAAGCGCTACAAGGAGCCCATCCAGCGCTACAAGGGCCTGGGTGAAATGGACGCGGGGCAGCTGGCTGAGACCACCATGGATCCGCGGCACCGTACCCTGCGAAGGGTGCGGATCGCCGAGGCGGCCGCGGCCGAGCAGGCATTCGAACTGCTGATGGGCAGTGATGTGGCACCGCGCAAGGATTTCATCATCGCCGGTGCCTCCATGCTGGACCGCGACAGGATTGACGCGTAGCCGGTGCATTGATTGCCGCTTCCGGGGCCGGGTTGGCCGCAGGTACTGCCTAAACGCCGGCCCGGGCCTCACACTGGTAAGGCAGGAACGGGGGCCCGCTGGGCGGGCCGGAATCCTTCGGAGTCCTGCAGACTAGGAAGCGTCAAATATGTGCACAGGCATCAGGTTTACAGACGGTAGCGGCCACCTCTATTTCGCACGCAACCTTGATTGGACCAGCGACTTCGGGGAGCAGGTGGTGCTGACGCCCACCGGGTATGCCACGAAGTCGCCGTTTGGGGCTGTACCGCAAATCCGGCACGCCGTCATGGGGATGGGCATCGTGCAGGAGGACACACCGCTCTACTTCGACTGCGGCAATGACGCAGGCCTCGCCGTCGGCGGCCTTAATTTCCCGGGGTATGCGCAGTACGCGCCGGGGCCGGTTGAGGGTGCGACGAATGTTGCGGCGTTTGAGTTCCCGCTCTGGGTTGCCTCGCAGTTCACCACCGTAGACGAGGTTGAAGCCGCGCTGCAGAACGTCGCGATTGTCGACAGGCCGATCAATGACAAGTATCCGAGTTCTCTGCTGCACTGGCTGATTGCCGATAAGGACCGCGCCATTGTTGTCGAATACACGAGCGAGGGCATGCAGGTCTTCCATGACGACGTCGACGTCCTGGCAAACCAGCCCGGTTTCAACTGGCACCACGAGAACCTCCGCAATTACCTCAACGCGTCTCCCGACTTCCCGGAAGAGGTGGTGCTCAATCAGGCGCATCTGGCGCCGTTTGGGTCCGGCTCGCTCATGCGGGGTATCCCGGGTGACTACTACTCGCCGTCCCGGTTTGTGCGTGCCGCCTACGTCAACGCACATTACCCGCAGAAGACCACCGAGGAGGAGAACGTCAGCCGCGCGTTCCACACCCTGCAGCAGGTCGCGATGGTGGAAGGAAGCGCGGCCATGGGTTCCGGGGAATTCGAGAAGACCACGTACACCGGTCTCTTCTCATCCCGGACCATGACCTACTACTGGAACACCTACGACGATCCGGCGATCCAGAGCGTGGCCATGGCCGACCACAAGGCCCAGGGAACGGACCTGGTGATCGTCTAACCGTTCGGCCGGATCCCGGTGGGGTTAGTCCAGCAGGCCCGGAGCGACCAGCAGGGTGGTCGGCACGGCGAGCAGGAGGATGGCGAGCACGAGGATGCCCACGCGGAGGTAGTAAGGAAGCGGAGGCCGCGGGGTCAACAGCCGGCTGAGCCGTCCGGCGGTACTCAGTGGCTCAAGGTTGTCCGGGCCGCCGAGCGGCATGGGAGACTCCGCGGGAACCCGGTGCTCCGGGTTTCCCGACGAGGCGTCCGAAGGCTGTGTCCCGGATCCGACAATAGCCACGGCACGAACCAGGACCTCCCGGTCCACCTGCTGCAGCGCCTGGTCATCCGCGAGCATCTCGATGAGTTCGTTGACCGAGCGCTGGGCCAGCAGGGAAGTCGGCAGCCAGGGCAGCGCGGCACGCCAGGCCGCAAAGGCCCACAACAGCAGATGGTGGTGCTGGACCAGGTGTGCCCGCTCGTGTGTCAATACGGCGGAGAGCTCCTGCGGGGAGAGCATGTTCAGCAGTCCGTCAGACAGGACGGTTACGGAGCGTGCGCCGCCGGGAAGGCAGTACGCCACCGGCGTCGGATGCTGGATAACAAGGGTGGCGGGCGTGTCCGCGGAAGGAGAGCTGAGCAGGTTCAGCATGTCGCGGTGACGCCGGCGGCCGCGCAGGATGCGGTAGTAGGTAAGCCACAGGGTGAACACCAGGTGCACGCTGAGCAGGGCGGCAGCGCTGAGGGCAAAAACATGGACCAGTCCCAGCGTGCTTGCCGGAGCGCGGTCCACCAGGATGTGCCACAGGCCCTGCAGGCCGTCGATCAGGTTGTCACCGAGGGGCTCCAGCCCCCAGGTCAGCATGGCGCCGATCATGGACAGTCCGCCGGCGAGGGCTATTGCCTGCCATAGGACCATGGCAGTGAACGGCGAGCGGGCAGGCCACTTGGCCCGCGAGAGCAGAACCGGCACGGGCCAGGCCAGCAGCAATGCCAGCGCGGCCAGCGCGTACGAGGTCCAGAACACCCGGTGCTCAGGCGCCCAGCAGCCTGCGCAGCATCTCTGCCTCGGTCTCGGAGACGGAGCCGACAAACCGTGCCAGCACGGCCTCGCGGTCATTCGCGGTTCCCAGTGCCTCATGCATCAGTTCCGCCGTATGTTCGGCACGTGTTGTCACTGCCCGGTAGCGGTGCGGGCGGGTGTCCCGTTCACGCTCAACGAGCCCTTTCTTCTCCAGCCGCGAAAGCACGGTCAGCACTGTGGTGACTGCCAGGCCCTTGCTGTCCGTTTCTTCGCGCCGGGCAAGCAGCTCGCGAAGTTCATTGGCGGATGCTGCCTCGGCTGATTCCCAAAGCAGGTCCATCATTGCCCGTTCCAGTTCACCGAGCGTAGCCATGTCTGTCCTTCTTTTTTTCGAGACCCCTGTGGACCCCGGCATTCCGGGTCCAGACTTACTAATGTACCGTGTTTGCGCCGTTGGTTCTACATCACGTAGAAATCTTGTCAGAGTTGTTCTACGCTTTGTAGAAGTCAGTCTTCTACGTCCTGTAGAAGTCATAGCTCTATTGAAGGACGAGATAGCGTGGAAGCACTGGATATTGCCCGGTGGCAGTTCGGCATCACCACCGTTTACCACTTCCTCATGGTGCCGCTCACTATTGGCCTGGGCCTGGTCGTGGCAGCGTTGCAGACCGCCTGGGTGCGTACGGGTAAAGAGGAATACCTCAGGATGACGAAGTTCTGGGGCAAGCTCTTCCTCATCAACTTCATCCTCGGCCTGGCTACCGGGCTCGTGCAGGAATTCCAGTTCGGTATGGCCTGGAGCGAGTACAGCCGGTTCGTCGGCGACGTGTTCGGTGCCCCCCTGGCACTGGAATCCCTGCTGGCCTTCTTCACTGAGTCGGTGTTCCTGGGGCTGTGGATCTTCGGCTGGAAACGGCTGCCGAAGAAGGTTCACCTGGCCACCATCTGGATCACCACCCTGGCCTCGATGCTCTCGGCCTACTTCATCCTGGCCGCGAACTCCTGGATGCAGCACCCCGTGGGCGTGGAGATGGTGGACGGCCGTCCGGTCATGAATGACATCTGGGCTGTCCTGACGAACAACACCCTGCTGGTTGCCTTCCCCCACACCATCTTCGGCGCGTTCGCCGTCGCGGGCGGGTTCCTGCTCGGCATCGCCTGGTACCACCTCTGGAAGCGGCGCCGCGACGGCATCGACACCGTGGATGACCGCGGCTACGTGGTGGTGGGGGAGCGCCCCGAAACCGGCCGTGACAAGACCGACCACGCTGTCTGGCTGCGTTCCCTGCGCATTGGTGCCGCCGTCGCCGTAGTGGCCTTCGCCGGCGTCGCCGTCAGCGGTGACCTGCAGGGCAAGCTGATGTTTGAACAGCAGCCGATGAAGATGGCTGCCGCTGAAGCCGCCTGCCATGACGGCACCGGATTCTCCGTCCTGTCCATCGGCGACCCCGGCGCCGTGAACTGCGAAGACGTGGACACGCTGATCGAAATCCCGGGCATGCTTTCCTTCCTTGCCAACGGAGATTTCGACACCGAAATCCGCGGCGTGAACACCCTTCTGGAGGAGTACGCGGACGCCTACGGCACCCATCTGCCGGACGATGAAATGTACGGCACCAACGCCGGCGCCGAAATCGACTACACCCCGAACTTTGCTGTGACCTACTGGGGCTTCCGCATCATGATCGGGTTCGGCGGAATCGCAGCTGTCGCCGCCGCCTTCGCCCTCTGGGTGGTCCGCAAGGGCACCGTGCCCGAATCCAAGTGGCTCATGCGGCTGGCCGTCTTCGGCATCCTGGCACCTTTCGGCGCCAACTCCGCCGGCTGGATCTTCACCGAAATGGGCCGCCAGCCGTTTGTGGTGGCACCGAACCCCACCGGAGTGGACGGCGTCTTTATGTTCACCGCAGCTGCGGTCTCACCGGGCGTAAACATCGGCGAGCTGCTCTTCTCCGTCAGCGCCTTCACCCTGGTGTACCTGGCACTGCTGATCGTGGAGGTGCGCCTGCTCTTCAAGTTCGTGCGCGGCGGCGTTCCCGCAGCCATGCCGGGCCTGCTGCACGGTGACGACGACGAGGGCAGCAGCGGCGGCCTGGACTCGGCCGGCGGCGATCCCGACGGCGGCCCCGGAAAGAAGAAGGACGATGTCCTCGACTTCGCCTATTGACACCCGCCTCACCCGGACCTTCCCGGCAGCGGCCTGCGGGCCGCTGCCGGATAACACCCCGACCCTGCCGGCTGCCGGCATTTCTGGAGCTCTGAAGTAATGTCGCTACCGTTGTTCTGGTTCATAGTGATCGCCTTTCTGTGGATCGGATACCTCTTCCTCGAGGGATTCGACCTGGGCGTGGGCATGCTCATGAAATTGATGGCCCGCAATGAGAAAGAGCGCCGGGTCCTGCTCAACACCATCGGACCCGTGTGGGACGGCAACGAGGTATGGCTGATCACCGTTGGCGCCATGACCTTTGCCGCCTTCCCCATGTGGTATGCCTCCCTGTTTTCGGCGCTGTACATTCCGCTGGTCCTGGTGCTGATGGGACTGATCTTCCGCGCGGTATCCATCGAGTACCGCGGCAAGCATGACAGCGACTCCTGGCGGAACCGCTGGGACTGGGGCCTGGCACTGGGCTCCCTCGTTGCCGCCTTTGGTGTTGGCGCGGCCCTGGGCCTGACCACTACCGGCCTGCCGCTGAATGAAAACGGTGACCGCGTAGGCGGGGCCTTCGCCTGGCTGACGCCGTATGCCGTCCTCGGCGGCGTCGCCGTGGTGGCGTTCTGCCTCGTACATGCCTGCGCCTTCCTGATGCTGAAGACCGACGGCGAGATCCGCGACCGCGCCCGCAGGGCAGTGCTTCGCTGGCTGCCCCTGGGCATCCTCCCGCTGGCCGCCTGGGCCATCATTGTCCAGTTCATGAATGCCAAGGTGGCAACCCTGCCGCTCCTCGTCGTTGCCGTGGTGGGTGCGCTCCTGGCCTGGATCTTTGCCCGCCGGGGCAAGGACGGGGCAACCTTCGTCAGCCTGGCCCTCTTCCTGGTGGCCGGCGCGGTTACCATCTTCGCGTCCATGTACCCGGTGGTGCTGCCCTCCACCCTGGACGCCGCATGGAACCTGACGGTGGAGAACGCCTCGGCATCCCCGTACGCCCTGAAGGTCATGAGCTGGGTGGCCCTGTTCGGCCTGCCGGTTGTAGTGCTCTACCAGGGCTGGACCTACTGGGTCTTCCGGAAGCGCGTCACCGCCGAGTCCATCCCCGCCCCCCACTCGTTTAACGCCCAGTGAAGCCGGTTCTACCGGTCAGCGCCACCAGCAAACGGGCGCTGTATCTCCTCGGACTGCTCGCCGCGCTCAAAGCGGCGGGGCTGGTACTGCTGGCAGACGCCGTCGCCGGAGGAATTGCCGGCCTGGCCGCAGATGGATCCGATTGGAACCGCATGCTGGTCCTGGGCGCCGCCGGTGCCGTCCTGCGCTCCCTCGCAGTCTGGGGCCAGGACACCGTGGCCCAGCGCGCGGCAGCCGGAGTCAAGGACGAACTGCGCGGACAGCTGTCCGCCCGGGTCCTGGCCGACGGCGGTTCCGTACCGGGAATGGGCAGCGGGGCACTGAGCGTGCTGCTCACCCGGGGGCTCGACGGGCTGGACAACTACTACTCCAAGTACCTGCCCGCCCTGGTGACCTGCGCCGTCGTGCCCCTGCTGGTGGGCATCCGCATCCTGTCCGCGGACTGGGTCAGCGCCCTCATCATTGTGCTCACCGTCCCCCTCATCCCGGTGTTCATGATCCTCATCGGCCTGCACACGGAGGATAAGACTGCCACCGCAGTGGACGCCCTGAACCGGCTCTCCGACAACATGCTGGAACTGGCCAAGGGCCTGCCCGTGCTGGTGGGACTGGGCCGGGCCAAGGCCCAGACCCGCGCCCTGCGCGACGTCGCCGACCGTTACCGCACCACCACGCTGGCAACCCTGCGGGTGGCCTTTATGTCCTCCCTGGCACTGGAACTCATTGCCACCATTTCGGTGGCGCTCGTGGCCGTGTTCATCGGCGTCCGGCTTGTGCACGGAGGCATGCCGCTGGAAGTGGGCCTGCTGGCCCTGATCCTGGCTCCCGAGTGCTACCAGCCGCTGCGCGATCTGGGTACCGCGCACCATTCCAGCGAAGACGGACTGGAAGCGCTGAACCGTACCAACGCCGTGCTGAAGGCACCGGCTGCCCGGCCGCTGATCGGCGGAGCGGAGACGGCCCCGGGCCCGTTCGAAGTCCGCGACCTGTCCATCAGCTATGCCGGCCGGCCGCACCCGGCCGTGGACTCTCTCAGCTTTACCGTGCCCGCAGGCAGCATTGCAGCGCTTACCGGTCCGAGCGGATCCGGCAAAACCTCGGTGCTGGAAGTACTGGCGGGCCTGCGCCGGGACGGTGGGGACACCCGCATTACCGGCACGGTGCACGGCGTGGACCGGCCATCGCTGGCCTGGATCCCGCAGCATCCGGTACTGGTGGAAGACACCGTCGCCGAGGAGATAGCGCTGTATGCCGGTGTGCCGGGGACCGCGTCGGATCCCGACTGGACCGGCCGGGCCGCAGCGCTCTCCGCCCTGGAACTGATTGGCGCCGCACATCTGGTCGATGCCGCCACTGCGGACCTGAGTCCGGGCGAACAGCGGCGCGTGGCGGTGGCCCGCGCCCTCGCCAGGATCCACGGCTGCCCCGGTGTGCACGTGCTGCTCGCGGACGAGCCGACGGCGCACCTGGATGCCGGCAGTGCAGCCGCTGTCCGTACCGCCCTGGCGGGGCTGCGCGGACAGGCGACAGTGCTGCTGGTGGCTCACGACGCCGAAACCGCCGCCATTGCGCAGACGGTCATCCCGGTCTCTCCGGCTGCCGGCGGTCCGGCCGCCCGGCGGCCTGCCCCCGGATACGCAGACCCCGGATACGCAGACCCCGCACTGTCTGCTGTCCCCTCAGGCCAGGCCGCGCCCCAGGCTCCGGCCCCCGTAGGCCGGCTGCGCTCCGCAGCAGACTCCGCAGCAGACTCCGCAGCAGACTCCGCTGCCGAGGGCGCGCCTGTTCACCAGCCGCTGTGGAAGAACCTGCTGGTGTTGCGTCCCTGGAGCCGGCAGTTCCTGCTGGCCCTGGTGCTGGGTACCGGGGCAACCCTATTCGCCGTGACCCTCACTGCCCTGTCCGGGTGGCTGATTGTCCGGGCCAGCGAGCAGCCGCCCATCCTGTACCTGTTGACCGCCATTGTGGGCGTCCGCTTCTTTGGGATCGGCCGGGCTCTGCTCCGTTATCTCGAGCGGCTGAGCCTGCATGACGCGGTTTTCCGGGCCACCAATGAATTGCGCGTCCGGCTCTGGAACGGGCTGCTTCAGCGCCCGGAGGGCTGGCGCCGTGTTGCCCGCGGGTCAGGTGCCCTCGAACGGCTGGTGGGTGATGTTGATGAGCTGCGCGATATTGCGCCGCGGGTGGTTTTTGCCCCGCTGACCGGTTTCCTGACCGCCCTTGCTGCATGCCTGGCAACCTGGCTGCTGGTTCCCGAGGGGCTGGCTGTTCAGGCGGCCCTGTGCCTGGTGGGCCTGGTAGTGGCACCGCTGCTCGCGCTGCTGGCTGACCGGGCGGCGCGGGCCGCTACGGTGAACCTGCAGGCCCGGTCCATGTCCGCGATGGCCCGGCTGCTTGCGGCGGCACGGGACCTGGAAGCCAACTCCAGCACCGCCCCGGTCCTTGCCCGGCAGCAACGGCTGGAAGCCGCGGCTGGCCAGGCGGTCCGCCGGAGCGCCTGGGCGCAGGGCCTGGCCAACGCACTGACCGCCCTGGCCTGCTCCCTCAGCGCGCTGTACATGATTGGCGCCGCCCGGGAGCACCCCGCGACCGTTGCCGCCGTCGTCGTGCTGATGCAGCTGGCGCTGATCGAGCCGTTTATTGCCGTCAACGGTTCCATCCAGCAGTTCGCCGCCTGGCGCACGCTGGGCGACAAGGTCCTGCCGGATCTGGGCACCGACGAGGTCGACGACGGCGTCCCGGCGGATGTGTTGGCCGCGGAGCCCGGCACGGTGACGAGGCTCCAGCTGAAGGACATCCGCTACCGCTACCCGGATGCAGCCGCAGATGTCCTGTCCGGTGTCAGCCTCTCAGTGTCCGCCGGGGAGTGGGTAGCAGTGACCGGACCCTCCGGCAGCGGCAAATCCACCCTGTTGGGTGTGCTGCTGGGGTTCCTGACACCGCGAAGCGGGTCCTACCTGATCAATGGGACGCCGGCGCAGTCGATGCCGCCCGCGGCCCGGCGAATGGCCTGGTGCCCGCAGGAGGCTCATCTGTTCGACTCGACCCTGCGCGGGAATCTGCTCCTTGCCCGGGACCGGACGCTGGCTCCGTCGGAGGCGGAAATGATCGGGGCTCTCCAGGCGGTGGGTCTGGGGCCGCTGTTCGAGACCCTGCCGGACGGGCTGGATACCCCCATCGGGGCCGGCGGGCATTTCCTCTCCGGAGGCCAGCGCCAGCGGCTCGCCGTGGCACGGGCGCTCCTTGCCTCCGCCGACGTCGTGCTGCTGGACGAGCCCACCGCGCACCTTGACGCCGAGGCCGGGGAACAGCTGATGGCTGATCTGAAGTCCGGGCTGCGGGGCAAGGCGGTGGTGGTGGTCACGCACAACCGCGCGGACGCTGCCTGGTGCGAACGGGAGGTCACGCTGGATGCGGAGCCGGTGCATCTGTCCTAGGGTGGATGGATGCAGACTCCCACCCCGCCCGTGTTCCCCGGCCCGGAGACAGGTCTCCGCTGGCGCTCCATCGACGTCGAGGATGTGGACGCCTGGTATGCGTTGATCCGCAGAATGGCCGACGCTGACAAGCCCGGCTGGGTGGAGGACCGCAGGGACCTGGAGCAGGCCTTGGAAACCACATCCGGGGATCCGGCCCGGGATACGCTCATCGGCCTGGACAGGGACGGGACGGCGCGCGCCTACGGTCGGATCGCGCTCAACCCCGGCTCCGAGATCGGGTCCGGTTTCGGGGGAGTGGATCCGCAGTGGCGTCGCCGGGGCATCGGCGCGGCCATTGTCCGCTGGCAGGAATCCCGCCTGCGGGAGCGCCTGCTGACCGAGCACCGGAAGCACGGCGTGCTGCGGACCTATGCCGAGGAAGCCAACGCATCACAGGTGGCGCTCCTGGAGTCCTCCGGTGCACAGGTGGTCCGGTACTTCACCGAGATGAGCCGTCCGCTGGACGCCGGGCTTCCCGACGCCGAGCTCCCCGAAGGCATGGAGTTCGCTACCTTCAGCGAGGAAAACTCCGATGCCATCCGGCGCGCCCACAACGAGGCGTTCCGGGATCATTGGGGCAGCGAACCGCGCAACAAGGAGCGTTGGGGATTCACCGTCAGCCACCCCGAGTTCCGTCCGCAGTGGAGCTTCGCGGTGCTGGACACCGGATCCGGCGAAGTGGCGGCGTACCAGCTGGCCAGTTTTGACCCCGAAAGCAAGGAAATCCACGGGTACACCGAGGGGTACACCATGCTCCTGGGCGTGCGGCGGGACTGGCGCGGACGGAAACTGGCGCCGGCGATGCTGCGCGAGGCCATGCGGCGCTTCCGGGAGGACGGAATGGAGCACGCCGGGTTGGGTGTGGATACCGAGAATCCCTCCGGGGCGCTGGGGCTATACGAAAGCCTGGGATATCAGCCGACGCACCGCGAAGTGGTGTTCGACAAAACCGTCCTCTAGCGGGCGTCAGGCTTCGGGTGCGCTTCCGGCAGCCTCATCCGGTGCCAGAATCCAAATGGCCTCCGCCGCGGGCAGGCCCAGATCCAGTGTCCGCCCAGCGGCTTCCACAGTTAGCGTTCCCGCATAGGGCTGGCGGCTCAGCACCGAGAGTTCGGCGTCCAGGTGCAGTCCGAGTCCGGCGATGTACCGGAGCAGTTCAGGTTCGTTATCCGACACGCGGGCCACGGTGCCCTGGGTTCCCGGCTCGCAGCGGCTCAGCCGCAGTGCATCAAGGACCGGGAACCTGCCGTCCCGGGCAGGGATGGGATCCCCGTGCGGATCCCGAACAGGGTTGCCCAGGCGGTCGGCCAGGGCATCCACCATCTTGTCCGAGACCGCATGCTCAAGGTGCTCGGCTTCGTCGTGCACCTCATCCCAGCCGTAGCCGAGATAATCCACCAGAAACGTTTCGATGAGGCGGTGCCGGCGCACCATGGCGACGGCCGCCTTTTCGCCGGCGTCCGTGAGGGCAATGGAGCCGTAGCGGGCATGCGTCAGCAGTCCCTTTTTGGTCAGCTTCTTGACCGCCTCGGAGACCGACGACGGCGAAAACCCCATGTGCAGGGACAGCGCGGACACCGTCAGCGGCTCATCCGTCCATTCCTGCGCGGTCCAGATGACCTTCAGGTAGTCCTGGGTTGCTGTTGAAAGTTCGCCGTGTGCCACGCCCACCACCTTACGGGACCGCCCCGACAAGTGGTTCGGGGATACCCCCTGGGGGTACTTGAATTGATACCCCTTGGGGGTATATGTTGGGGAACAGGCCAGCGAAAAGGAGATCATTATGGGCGACACCTCAAGCATCCTCGCCGAAGCTGCCGTGACCGGGCCCGCCGCCGCAGGATCCGTGGAAGCAGGACCCGTGGGCAGCGCCCACGGCTACACCTCGGACAAAGATGCCTACCTGCGCCGGCTGCGCCGGATCGAAGGCCAGGTCCGCGGCATCGCCCGCATGGTTGAGGAGGATAAGTACTGCATCGACATCCTCACCCAGGTGGCTGCCATCAATAAGGCCCTGCATGCGGTCAGCCTCGGGCTGGTCCAGGACCACATGTCACACTGCGTTGTCGGCGCCGCACGGGAATCCGAGCGGACCGGCAACCCGGAAATCGTCCAGGCAAAGGTCCAGGAAGCAGCCGACGCCATCGGCCGGCTCCTGCGCTGACGCCGGCGCCCAAGAGTCCACCAGCGATCGAATCCACGGAAAGAAGCAAAAACATGGAAACCACCACACTGAACATTTCCGGCATGACCTGCGGCCACTGCGTGGCGTCCGTCACCGAGGAACTGAAAGCCATCAGCGGCGTCGATGACGTGCAGGTTGACCTGAATGCCGGCGGCGTCTCCACAGCCACCGTCACCTCGGAGCGTGCCATTGCACCGGCCGAGTTCGGCGAAGCAGTTGCCGAAGCGGGCTACACCGTGGTTGACGCGGGAGTCTGAGCGCCCGTCGCCGGATAAGGACGCGGGCGGCCTGCGCACCTGCCGTTGCAGGAGCGCTTATTTTCCAGGAAGGGACGGATCATGGACACTCAGCATTTGCTGAACTCCAACACCAGGGCAGTGGAACTGGATATCCAGGGCATGACGTGCGCGTCCTGCGTGGCACGGGTGGAACGCAAGCTGGGGAAGATCGAGGGTGTTGAAGCGTCGGTCAACCTGCCGCTGGAGAGCGCGCGGGTGACGGTCCCGGAAACCGTAACCGACCAGCAGATCCTCGACGCGGTCAACGCAGCCGGGTATACCGCCCGGCTCAAGGCGCTTCCGGTGCGGCCCGGCGGTGCGTCGGCCGCCCATCAGCACGCGCACACCACAGCCGGGCAAGGCGGCAGCGAAGCAGCCCCGGATGTTCACGATGCCGCGGGCAATACCGCTGACAACAGCGGAGACCACGCGGACCACATGGCCCACGGCGGAACGGCCGCCTCGCTGCGCCCCCGGCTCATTCTGGCCGCCGTACTCAGTGTTCCCGTACTGCTGATTTCCATGGTGCCCGCGCTCGGGTTCCCGCACTGGGGCTGGGTGGCTGCTTTGCTGGCCCTGCCCGTGGTGACCTGGTCCGCCTGGCCCTTCCACCGGGCCGCAGCGATCAACGCCCGGCACCTTGCCTCCACAATGGACACACTCGTCTCCATTGGCGTGGCAGCGTCGTTCCTGTTTTCGGTAGGGGAGCTGATCGCGAATCCCGGCCTGACCGCGGATCCCGGCATGGGCTCCGAACCGCACCTGTACTTTGAGGTGGCCGCCGTTGTGGTCACCTTCCTCCTGCTGGGACGCTACCTGGAGGCCAACGCCAAGACCAAGGCCTCGGATGCGCTGAAAGCCCTCTTGAACCTGGGTGCCAGGGATGCGGCCGTGCTGCGCAACGGCGAGGAAATCCGCGTACCGGCGGATCAGCTCGCCGTCGGTGACGTGATTGTGGTCCGCCCGGGGGAGAAGATTCCCACGGACGGCGTGGTGGTGGAAGGCCGTTCGGCCGTCGACGCCTCTCTGATTACCGGGGAATCGGTGCCCGTGGAAGTGGACGTGGACAGCCAGGTGACCGGGGCGACCATCAACACCTCGGGCCGGCTCCTGGTCCGGGCCACCCGCGTGGGCAGCGAGACGACGCTGGCGCAGATGGGCCGGCTTGTCAGCGAAGCCCAGTCCGGCAAGGCACCGATTGCCCGCCTCGCGGACCGGATCAGTGCGGTGTTTGTGCCGGTGGTCCTGGGCATTGCCGTCCTGACCTTTGTGCTGTGGCTGGTGTTCACCGGTGATCTGCAGGCAGCCTTTACAGCTGCCGTGGCCGTTCTGGTGATTGCCTGCCCGTGCGCCCTGGGCCTGGCCACACCCGTGGGGCTGCTGACCGGAACCGGGCGGGGTGCCCAGCTGGGCATCCTGATCAAGGGCCCGCAGGTCCTGGAAGATACCCGCACCGTGGACACCATCGTCCTGGATAAAACCGGCACCGTCACCACCGGTGCCCTGTCCGTGGCCCGGCTGAGCCTTTTGGACACCGCCCCGGAGGGGCTGACCGACGCCGGACTCCTGCGCCTGGCGGGCTCCGTGGAAGCCGCCGGCGAACACCCGATTGCCCGAGCCATCGCCGCAGCGGCATCCTCCGGTCCGGGGACGACGCCGGTCACCGACTTCGACTCAGCACCCGGAGGGGGAGTGCGGGGCAGCGTGGACGGCCGCCGGATTGTGGCGGGCCGGCCCGCCTGGCTGGATGAAAACGGCATTGACCTCGACGATGCCGCCTATGCGGCGCTGCGCGGGGAACAGGAGGCCGGGTCCACCGCCGTACTGGTCGCAGTGGACGGCAGGGCAGCCGGGATCATCAGCCTGCAGGACACCGTCAAGGACGGCTCGGCTGCCGCCATTGCCCGGTTCCGCAGCCTGGGCCTGCGTCCGGTGCTGCTCACCGGCGACAATGCCGTAGTGGCCGCCCATGTGGCGGAACAGGTGGGCATTCCCGCCGAAGATGTCCTGGCCGACGTCCGGCCGCAGGGCAAAGTGGACGCTGTGCGGCGCTTCCAGGAACAGGGCCGGACCGTGGCCATGGCCGGAGACGGCGTCAACGACGCCGCGGCCCTGGCCCAGGCCGACCTCGGGATCGCCATGGGCTCGGGTACCGACGTAGCCATGGAAGCGGCGGACCTGACCGTGATGGGCAGCGACCTGGGCCAGGTGGCGACGGCCATTGAGCTCTCCCGCCGCACGCTGCGGACCATCAGGACCAACCTGTTCTGGGCCTTCTTCTACAACGCGGTGGGCATCCCGGTAGCTGCCTTCGGGCTGCTGAACCCCATGATTGCCGGCGCGGCCATGGCGGCAAGTTCGGTACTGGTGGTTGCCAACTCGCTTCGGCTGCGCAGCTTCGGCAAATAAGACGGACGCAGTACAGCCGGGCACAAAGAACGGCAGGCAGGCTCACTGAGCCTGCCTGCCGTTTCGCTTTCCGGGCTTAGCCTTCAGCCCCGCCCTGGCTGGGCCCCACCGCGTCCACGGCATTGGCCAGCGGAACACCGGAACCGTCCCGGCGCCCGTGTTCGGTGGGAAGCGCACGGGCCACGCCGTTGGCGGCGGCCGCCTTGGCCGGTCCGTGCCCGGCCCACGCCACGGCGAGGCTGTCTTCGCCCTTCAGGAAGCGGTGCGCCCGGACCCCGGCGGTAGCCCTGCCCTTGGCGGGGTACTCCGCAAACGGGGTAACCTTCACCGATCCGCCGGGTGTTCCCGGCAGGGTTTCAGCTGCGGTGGAAACGGTAACGACGACGGCGTCTGGATCCTCGCCGGCCACCACGCCGAAGAACACCACGGCATCATCGGCGGCAAGCTTGATGCCGGCCACGCCGCCGGCCGTCCGGCCCTGCGGGCGGACCGCCGAAGCCGGGAAATGCAGCAGCTGGGCCGAACGGGTCACGAAGACCAGCTCGTCATTTTCGTTGGCGGCAACCGCCGCTCCCACCACTTCGTCCTTGGGCTTGAGCGTAATGGCCTCCCAGTCATCACGGTTGAGCGGATAATCGGGATTAACCCGCTTCACCACGCCGTTACGGGTTCCCAATGCCACCACCTCGTTCAGCGGTACCAGGCCGATCAGGCTTTCGCCCTTGCCCAGGGTCATGAATTCCTTCACCGGCACGCCGCCGGCCAGGTTGGGCAGGCCGGCCGTGGACGGCAGTGCGGGCAGGTCCAGTACCTGGATCCGGACCATTCGGCCCGAGGAGGTGAGCGCACCGATCTCGCCGCGGGCGGTGGTCTTCACCACGGAGCGGAAGACATCGTGGCGCACACGCTGGCCGCCCTCCACCAGCGGCTCCTGGTCCGAGGTGCGGGCCACCTGGCCGGAGGTGGTCAGGATGGCCCAGCACGGGTCATCCGGAATCTCCAGCGGCAGCACCGCCTTGGCGCCCTTGCCCGTGGTGCCGGCAGCAGCGGCAACCGCAGCGCCCTTCAGCGGGGACGCGGCTTCGGATTCCAGCAGCACGGTACGCCGCGGGGTGGCGTACTTGGCGGCAACCTCGCCCAGCTCATCGGAAACCAGGGCGCGCAGGCGCTCTTCGGAGTTCAGGATGGCCTCGAGCTCCTCGATGGCCCTGCGCAGTTCCTCCTGTTCCTTCTCCAGCTCGATCCGGGAGTATTTGGTCAGCTGGCGCAGGCGGAGTTCCAGGATGTGGTTGGCCTGGACCTCGGTCAGGTCATAGATGGCCATCAGCCGTTCGCGTGCCTGCGCGGTTTCATCCGAGGACCTGATGATCTGGATAACCTCGTCAATATCCACGATCGCGATGAGCAGGCCCTCGACCAGGTGCAGGCGGTCCTTTTTGCGGCCCAGCCGGTAGGCGGTGCGCCGCCGGACCACGCCGATCCGGTGGGCAATGTAGACCTGCAGGAGTTCCACCAGGCCCAGGGTCCGGGGCTGGCCGTCCACCAGGGTCACATTGTTGATGCCGAAGGAATCCTCCATGGGTGTGAACTTGTACAGCTGGGCCAGCACGGCGTTGGGGTTGAACCCGTTCTTCAGCTCGATCACCAGGCGGAGTCCGTGGGCACGGTCCGTGAGGTCCACAATGTCGGAGATGCCCTGCAGCTTCTTGGACGTGACCGCATCCTTGATCTTTTCGATCACCTTCTCCGGGCCCACCATGTAGGGCAGCTCGGTGACCACCAGGCCGGTGCGCCGGGCGGTCAGCTGTTCAACTTCCACCTTGGCCCGTGTCTTGAACGACCCGCGGCCGGTGGCGTAGGCATCCCGGATGCCGTCCAGGCCGACAATCCGTCCGCCGGAAGGAAGGTCGGGCCCGGGGATAAAGCGCATGACCTCATCGAGCCCGGCGTCCGGGTTGGCAATGAGGTGCTGGGTGGCGGCAATGACCTCGCCCAGGTTGTGCGGGGCCATGTTCGTGGCCATGCCCACGGCAATACCCGTGGCGCCGTTGACGAGCAGGTTCGGGAACGCTGCCGGAAGGACTTCGGGCTGCTGGAGCTGGTTGTCATAGTTGGGCACGAAGTCCACTACGTCTTCGTCCAGGTGATCCGTCAGCGTCAGGGCCGGAGCCGCCAGCCGGGCTTCGGTGTACCGCGCGGCGGCCGGGCCGTCGTCGAGCGAGCCGAAGTTGCCGTGCCCGTCGATGAGGGGGAGCCGCAGCGCCCAGTCCTGCGCCATGCGCACCATGGCGTCATAAATGGCGGTGTCGCCGTGCGGGTGGAGCTTGCCCATGACCTCGCCCACCACGCGCGCGGACTTCACATGGCCACGGTCCGGGCGCAGGCCCATGTCCGACATCATGTACAGGATGCGCCGCTGGACGGGCTTGAGGCCGTCACGTGCATCGGGCAGCGCACGCGAATAGATCACCGAATAGGCGTACTCGAGGAAGGAACCTTCCATCTCGGTGGTGACATCAATATCAATGATGTTCTCGGCGATCTTTTCGCCGGGTACGGACTTGGAGACGGGTTGGCGCCGGGCCATGCTGTTGTCGAATCCTTGCAGTGGTAGGGGGTGGATGTTTTCCATGCGGCCGCAAAACCATGCGGTGCGGGATAAATGCGGTGGGGGAGAATGCCCACTACTCTGAGTCTATGGTGGAGCAGGGACATTACCCCGAATATTGGGAAGCGGACGTCGTGTTGCGTGACGGAGGAACCGGCCATCTGCGGCCGGTGTCCCCGGCTGATGCAGATGCCCTCCAGGCGTTCCACATGCGGCAGTCGCAAAGCTCCATCTACCTCCGGTTCTTCACTTACAAGGCTAAGCTCAGCAGCAAGGAGCTGGAGCGCTTCACCAATGTGGACTACCGCAACCGGGTGGCGTTTGTGATCACCATCGGCGACGAGATCATCGGCATTGGCCGCTATGACCGCCTGGATGATCCCACCGAGGCCGAGGTGGCGTTTAACATAGCGGACGAGCACCAGGGCCGCGGGCTCGGCTCCATCCTGCTCGAACACCTCGCCGCCGCGGCCCGGGAAAACGGCATCCGGCGGTTCTCGGCCGAGGTCCTGCCGGAGAACCGAAAGATGATCGGTGTGTTCGCCGACGCCGGGTATGAAGTCAGCAGGCACTTTGACGATGGCGTGATTGCCCTGGACTTCAACATTGACCCCACCGAGAAATCGCTGGCAGTGATGGAGGCCCGCGAACACCGGGCCGAGGCCCGCAGCGTTGCTGACCTGCTCTCACCGTCCTCCATAGCGGTCATCGGGGCCAGCCGGGAATGGGGCTCGGTGGGCCAGCAGCTGCTGGAACACATTATTGAGGGCGGCTTCAAGGGATCCGTCTATGCCATCAATCCCGAGGCGTTCGAGCTCGCCGGGATGATTTCCTACAGCCGGATTGCCGAAGTCCCCGAAACCGTGCAGCTCGCCGTCATCGCAGTGCCGTACGAGCAGGTCCTGGAAGTGGCCGATGAATGCGCAGCGGCCGGCGTCAAGGCGTTGCTGGTGGTCACCGCCGGTTTCGGCCCGAAGGGGCCCGAGGGCCTGGCCCGGCAGCGCGCCCTGGTGCGCCGGGCACGCGCCCACGGCATGCGCGTGGTGGGTCCGGCCTCCCTGGGACTGATCAACACCCGGCCGGAGGTTTCGCTGAATGCCTCCATGGCGCCGGCCCTGCCCCGGCGCGGCGGCCTGGGGCTTTTCAGCCAGTCGGCGGCCATCGGCGTCCTCCTCTACGCCACCGCCCAGCGCCGTGCGCTGGGGCTCTCCTCCACCATCTCCGCCGGCAACCGTGCCGACGTATCCGGCAACGACGCCATGCAGTACTGGGAGGACGACGCCGATACCCGCGTGGTGGCGATGTACCTGGAATCGGTGGGCAACCCGCGTAAGTTCTCACGCCTGGCCCGGCGGCTGGCGCGCACCAAACCCGTCATTGTGGCCAAATCGGATGTCACCGGGCAGCAGCTGCCGCCGGGCCACGCCGTGCGGACCACGCAGGCACCTCCGGGGGCACTTGATGCGATGCTGCGCCAGTCCGGCGTTATCCGGGTCAGTACCAACGAGCAGCTGATCGATGTGGCCCAGATAGCGGTCAGCCAGCCGCTTCCGCGCGGACGCCGGATAGCGGTTTTCAGCAACTCCGTCGCCCTGGGCCGGGTGCTGGCCGATGCCTGCACCGGCATGGACCTGGACATTGCCCGGCTGGAAACGGAACTGGCGCTGGACACCGGCATGAGCGTTGCGCTGCCGCAGCTGCGCCGGACCGTCACCGAGGTGCTCTCCGCCGATGACGTCGACGCCGGCGTCGTCGCCGTCCTGCCTGCCCCCGGGCTGGGCACCGAGGCGATCGCCGCGGCGCTGGCCGAGTGCGTACAGGCAACCGGCAAGCCGCTTGTTGCCGCGTTCACGGGGATCGTGGATCCCCGCGCACATGTGGAAGGACTCCTGGCCGCCGATACCGCCGGGCCGGGGGAGGGCCTTCCCTGCTTCAGCAGCCCGGGGGCAGCGGTCAGTGCCCTGGCCTCGGTGGTCCGCTACACCGAGTGGGCAGCCCGTGACCACGGTACTTTCGTGGAACCGGAGGGCGTGGACACCGAAGGAGCAGCCGCGTATATCGACTCGCTGATGGATCAGGTGGAAGGGGACCGGCTGACCCGCCTGGATCAGGCCCAGACAGCCCGGCTGCTGGAGTTCTACGGCATTTCCGTACTGCCTGCCAAAAGTTTCACTACCGAGGATGAGGCCGTGCAGGCGGCGGAAGAACTCGGCTGGCCGGTGGTGGTCAAGACCCGCGAAGGACACCTGCGGCACCGCCTGGACCTGGGGGGAGTGCGGCTGAACATCTTCACTCCGGAAGCACTGCGGACCAACATCGTGCAGATGCGGGAGGCCCTGGCGCGGTACGGCACTTTCGAAATGGAAGTGCAGTCCATGGCAGCCAGCGGCCAGGGCTGCCTGATCCGCGCCATTGAGGATCCCCTGCTGGGACCGGTACTCTCCTTCGGGCTGGCTGGAGACGCCACCTCCCTCCTGGATGACTGGGCCCACGCCGTACCGCCGCTGACGGACCGCGATATTTCCGATCTCGTGCGGACACCGCGGGCCTCGGTGAAACTTTTTGGCTATCAGGGCCTGCCGGTGGCCGACACTGCCGCGCTCGAGGACCTGATTGCCCGGATAGCGGCGCTGAAGGACGAGCACGCGCAGATCGGGCTTATCGAAATCAACCCGGTGCTGGTATCGGCCGAAGGGGTCACCGTGCTCAGCGCCGACATCCGTCTGGGCCACCCGCAGCGGCGTGCCGACAGTGCACGGCGGGCGATGCGGGACTGATCTTCCCGCCGCCCGCGCGCCATTTAGGCACTGGAGGCCGATCTGGGGGAAACTGGAGACATGTCGCCGTTACTTTCCGCTGAACGCCGCAGCCTTGATGCCTCCATGGAACGTGCGGGCTTCTACCCGACGCTCCTGGCCGAGGTCGTCCACGACGCCCTCGACGGCCGGGAACCGCTGTCCCACCTCATCCACCTCGAAACGCACTTTGAGCGCACCGAGGTGCACCGGCACATCACCGTGCTGGTCCTGACCGAGGACATGCTGGTTATCACCCACGTGGATGATCAGCAGCTGGATGAGGCCGGCGAGCAGATGATGGCCCAGGTATCCACCGAATCGGTTCCGGTCACCCAGATCCGCTCCGTGGTGCTGGGTTACATGTATGCCCAGCCGCAGAACTACAAGCCTTCCGATCCGGTCCGCGAAATGACCCTGGCCATCGCCTGGTCCGGCGGGCAGCGGCTGGACATGGGTCCGGCAGGCTGTGCCGACCCGCAGTGCGAGGCGGACCACGGTTACACGGGCACCATTGCCCAGGAGGACATTGTGCTGCGCGTGAGCTCCGAAGCCGACGGCGCGCAGGCAGTGCAGAACGCCAAGGCCTTCGCGCGCGCACTGCGCAAGGTCAACACGGACACCACCACCGCGCCCCGTCCCCTGGACACCGACACGCGGCGTGTTCCCGGCATTGGCGGACGCTTCAACCGCGCCCACCCGCAGCGGTAGCTCCGTGGGATCCGACTCCGCCGTTCCCTCGCCCCTGCCCGCGGCACCGGCTTACGGCAGCCGCTCCGTAAGCGATGTCCTCGCCAGCGCAGCTGCCGTCCTGGGTGTGCCCGGATACACCAACCGGCTGAACCTGCCGGCCGCCAAACGCGTTTGTGTTGTCATGGTGGACGGCCTCGGCCTGTCCCTGCTGAAGAAGCGCGGCGGACACGCCCCCTTCCTGCGGAGCTTCCTGCCCGGTGCCCGCAGCCTGGATGCCTCTTTCCCCACGACGACGGCGGCCTCGCTGGCCTCCCTGGGCACCGGACTGCCGCCCGGACGGCACGGACTCGTAGGCTACGACGTGCTGGATCCGGAGCAGGACAAGGTGGTGAACATGCTCGGCTCCTGGGACGCCGGCGTGGATCCGCTGCGCTGGCAGCCGTATCCCACCGTCCTGGAAGAGGCAGCCGGGCATGTTTCCGTTGCCACCGTCAGCCTGCCGCGCTTTGCCGATTCCGCCCTGACCCGCGCGGCGCTGCGGGGCGGCACGTTCATCCCGGCCTCCGGTGTCCATGCGAGGGTTTCCGCTGCGGTGGATGCCCTCGCCGGAGCGGACCGGATGCTGATGTACCTGTACTGGAACGAGCTGGATAAGGCCGGGCACCGCTACGGGTCCGCCTCCGCCGAGTGGGGCAACGAACTTGAAGAGCTGGACAGCGCACTCAAACGCCTCGTCGCCAGGGTGCCCGCCGGTACCCTGGTGCTGCTGACGGCGGACCACGGAATGGTGGATGTTCCCGCCGGCGCACGTTTCGACTTCAGTACGCAGCCTGAACTTATCGACGGCGTCCGGCACACTGCGGGCGAGCCGCGCATGGTGCACCTGTACCTGGAGCCCGACGCCGGCAGCGCCGCACTGGAGCGGCTGCGGTCCGCCTGGCAGAAAGCCTATGGCAACCGGGCCTGGATCTTCACCCGGAACGAGGCGGTGCAGGCCGGGTATTTCGGGCCGGACGTGGATCCGGCCGTACTGCCGCGCATCGGTGACCTCCTGGTAGCCGCCCGCGAACCCATCGCCCTCTACGACCTGCGGCGTGTGCCCGCCTCTGCCTTCGATGTGGTCGGCCAGCACGGCTCACTGACACGGGCTGAGTGCGAAGTGCCGCTCCTGGTCCTGGCCCGCCCGGAAACCCCCACCCGCTCACACGCCCGGCCCCGTGCGGCCAGCGGCGGAAAGTAGTCATGGCAGAACTGGTCTTTTTTTCGGGCACCATGGATTGCGGGAAATCAACCCTCGCGCTCCAGATGGACTACAACCACAGCGCCCGCGGACGCGGGGGAATCCTGTTCAGCCGCAATGACCGCGCCGGTGAATCCATGATCTCCAGCCGGCTCGGACTGCAGACTCCCGCCGTCGAAGTCCGTGACGACACGGATTTCTGGGCCGAGGTGCTCAACTGCCGCGCGGCGGGACACAACGTGGACTACCTGATCTGCGACGAAGCGCAGTTCTACAGTGCCGACCAGGTGGAACAGCTGGCCTGTGTGGTTGATGAAATGGGCATTGACGTGTTTGCCTTCGGCATCACCTCGGACTTCCGCACCCGGTTGTTTCCCGGGTCCCAGCGCCTGGTGGAGCTGGCCGACCGCATGGAGGTCCTCCAGGTTCGGGCCCTGTGCTGGTGCGGCCGGCGCGCCACCCATAATGCGCGAACGGTCGACGGCGTGATGGTTACGGAGGGGGACCAGGTGGTAGTGGGTGACGTTGAGGCCCGTGCCTCCGCCGCAGCTCCGGACGCGCGCCGGGACGGGCAGGCAGATGCCGGGCCCCTGTTTCACGATCAGCCGCTCTTTGACGCCGATGACCTGCTGGAGGCCGCTTCCTCGGGTACCGCCCCGGCGGTTGGCTACGAAACCCTGTGCCGCCGGCATTACATGCGGCGGGTCACCGCGCATCAGGCGGCCTTGCTGACAGACGAGGGTGAGCCCGCCTCGGCGGATATCTGCTCCGTGGAACCGGCTGCGGGACAGCGCCGGCGCCACTAAACCCCACCGACTGGCCGGCGGGACTACCTGGTCAACCAGCAACCGGTCCCAACTCACTACCGGCCCCAACCAGCAACGCAGAAGGGCTGCCCGCGGCAGGCAGCCCTTCTGCGTTCGTGTTTCCGGTGGCCGGAGGCGCCGGAGGACTAATCGCCCTTGGTGCCGAAGACTATCTCGTCCCAGGACGGTACAGAGGAACGCTTGGGCTTAATCACCCTGCGTTCGGAGCCGTCCTCCGGCTTGGCGTCCTTGGAGCTGTCCGACTCGTCCACGCGCTGGCCCCGGCCGCCGTTGGGCAGCCGGTCCCAGGGGAAGTCCCGTCCGGCATTCTTCCGTGCTGCAGCCACAGTGTCTGCCGCGTCCTCGGCCGGCTCGGAAACAGCTGGCGTGTTTTCCGCTGTGGGGTCTGCCTGGGATGCCGAAGCGTCCTGCGTGTCCGCCGGCCCGGAGTCAGGGGAGTCCCCGGTGCGGGCCGCACGGCGGCGGAACGGGCGGGCCAGGACACTGATTTCCCGGGTCTGGGTCACCCCGCCCGGCAGCGTGATGGGATCAATGGTGCCCTCGCCGTCGGCCGCAGCAGCAGTGGACGGGTCCTCCGCCGACGGTGCGCTGATGGACGGAGCCAGGGTAAGCCGGCCTGTACGCGGCCGCTTTCCTGCGTCGTCGTCCTCTTCGGCATCGGCACGCCCGTCCCGCGGGTGGGCAGCGGGAACACTGCCCTTGGCGAGCAGTGTGGCAAGGGCGTCATCCCCTTCTTCGTCGCTGCCCAGACGCTGCCCGCGGCGCGAACGGAGGACTTCGAGGATGCTGTCGGTGTCCGTGGACGGCTCCTCCGGCCCGCTCTCGGCTTCGAAGTCGAAGACACGGTCCGCGACGGCGGCCAGGCGGCGGGTGGGAACGGGGGAGTCCAGCGGCTCGAGTTCGCTAAGGACCTGGGCCCACCTGTTGGTATTGGTGACGCTCTTGCGCAGCGGACTGAAAATCCAGCGCGCGGGGGGCTCCTCACCCACGGCTACGCGGGACTTTTCGCTGAGGTCGAACCGGGCAACAACCTCCCAGGTGCCGTCCGGCCGCCGCCAGGCATCCCACTGCACGGAATCAGGGTCCACACCGAAGGAACGCAGGCGGTGCAGGACCATATCGCCGAGGTTGACCGGGTTCTCGCCAAAGGCGCTCCGGTAACCGTCGTGCGTGGCGGACATCGGGGCCGCAACTTCAACGGCCTGGGCCTGCCGGGCCACATACTCGCGTTCGGCGAGCACCGGACCTTCGTAGCGGCGGATATGCGCCAGGTCGTGGCCGGACAACTCAGCCACTTCCTCGGCGCTGGCGCCGGAGCGGATCCGGGCCTGGATGTCCCGGGGCGTCATGCTGGGGCCGGACCCGGTGGAGGCGTCCGCCTGTGGTGCGGACCGGTGCGTGGGGCGTGAAGCTGCCACACGCAGTGCTTCATCGATCCGCAGACGGAACGTTTCGCCACCCTTGCCGCTTAACAGCAGATGTTCGCCACCTTCATGGACACCCACCAGCCGTAGATCCTGCATCAAAAAATCCTCCACCCGATAGCAATTCCTTCTTGAAACAATGCCATCACCCGAGGCGAAAACCTAAGGTTTGGCCGGGTGTGGCGCGATTGGGAAGGGGCCGAAAGCCGGCCCCCGGCCCGCCCGGGAGACACCGGTTGGCTTTTTGTCCGCCGTTAGGCAAAAATCTCTGCTTTACGGGCACAAAACAGGTATCCGTGGCGTTGATATCTCCGAGTCGCTGACACGGGTCCGGACAGCCGGTCCTGCGCGGACTCAGGGAACGGCGAACACCACTCAACCGGACGGTGAGAAGAAAACATTATGGCGACAGATTATGACGCCCCCCGCAAGACCGAAGAGGACGCCGGCGAGGAGTCGATAGAAGAACTCAAGACCCGGCGGGTGGATCCGCAGTCGGCTGTGGTGGACGAGGACGAGGCAGAGGCCGCCGAGGGCTTCGAACTGCCCGGCGCCGACCTTTCCAGTGAAGAGCTGCTTGTCCGGGTCATGCCGGCGCAGGCAGACGAATTCACCTGTGCCTCCTGCTTCCTGGTCCGCCACCGCTCCCAGATTGCCTTGGAGAAGGACGGAATGTACTACTGCGTGGACTGCGAAGGCTGATGCCCTAGCGGCCCTCGGTCAGTGCCTGAACCAGCTTCTCGGGGTGCCGGGTGGAGGTGAGCCAGTACGGCGTGCGGTCCGCCGGGTCGGTGATTTCAATCCGGACCACCGGCGAGATCCATCCCCGGATGCACATGTAGGCAGTGGCGTTCAGCGCCGGTCCCCGCTGGAGCGTGGCGTCATCTCCGCGGAAGCCTTCCACCCGGCCGATGAAACGGCGTTCAATCTGGGCGCGTCCCACCTGCAGGGAGTCCGGCGTGACCCGGATGGCAGGGGTGGAGAGGATCAGCAGGACGGCAAGGATGATGGCGGCAATCACCGCGCCGGTGATGCCGGCAAAAACACTGATGGGCATAAAAACGAGGATGCAGGCGGAGGCAAGGCCGGCGGCGATAAGCCAGATCCAGATGGAGGGCGTGAGCCGTTCGGAGTACAGCACTGTGTTCGCGGGGCTCTTGGCAGAAGGGGATGACATACCAACAGCTTTTCACCTTTGCCGAGGCATTTCATCCCGCGCCGTGCCGTCAGTGCGGAGCCGGGGAACCGTACAGGAAAACGCGCTAAAGTGTGGTGGGTTGACCCGGGCGGACGCCCGCGAAGCAACCGGCCCCGCCAAAGCGGGGCACCATTCATATTTGTCCATTCACTTCCGTGTGGCCGCTCCGGCCGCAGGACAGCGGATGCAGGTCTATTGAAACCGGAGAAACTGGTGCCAGAGGAAGCGACCACCCTGAAGGTGCAGCTCAAGATGCTTGACGAAGGCCTGGAAGCGCCCTCGTATGCCCATCCCGGCGACGCCGGGGCGGACCTTCGCTCGCGGATCGATTTCACGCTGGAGCCGGGGGAGCGGAAGCTCATTCCCACCGGTGTTGCCCTGGCGCTGCCGCACGGCTATGCCGCCTTTGTGCACCCCCGCTCCGGACTTGCCACCAAACACGGCATCAGCATTGTCAATGCACCCGGGACCGTCGATGCAGGCTACCGGGGGGAAATCTCCGTCACACTGATCAATACCGACACCACTGAGGCAGTCAGCCTGCGGCGGGGTGACCGGATTGCGCAACTGGTGATCCAGCGGGTGGAAACCGCAGGGTTTGTTGTCGTTGACGAACTGCCGGACTCCGTTCGCGGCGCCGGCGGGTTTGGCTCCACCGGGGGCTTCAGCGCCGTACCGGCCTGAGCCCGTGCCCGGCTGCCGTGCCGGGAAATTTGAACTTCGCAGATGAGAGAGAAGGAACCTGGTTATGGCATTTGGGCGCCGTAAGAAAACCAAGGCAGAGGAACCGGCAGCTGCCGGCGTTGCCGCCGAGACGGCAGGCGACGTGCAGGACGCAGGTGCGCAGGATTCCGCGGCGGCGGAGGCCGGCACACCGGAGGCGGCCGGCCCCTATGACCTGAGCGACCGGCCTTCGGAGGAAGGCTACATTGATCTCGGTGCCCTGCGGATCGCTGCTTCCCAGGGGCTGCAGCTGCGCCTGGAGGTCGAGGAGAAGACCCAGCGCGTGGTCGCCGTGACGCTGGATCTTGAGGGCTCCAGCCTGCAGCTCCAGGCGTTCGCTGCTCCCCGCTCGGAAACTCTCTGGGACGACATCCGTGAGCAGATCGGCAAGTCGGTCAGTTCCCAGGGCGGAACCGTGGATGAACTTACCGGCACCTTCGGCACTGAGCTGCTGGCCAAGGTCCCGGCCCAGGCACAGGATGGCTCCAAGGGCTACCGGGTGGCGCGTTTCGTCGGTGTTGACGGGCCCCGCTGGTTCCTTCGCGGCGTCTTCGGCGGTCCGGCAGCCATGAACCCCGAAGCTGCACGCCCCCTGGAGGATGTCTTCCGTAACGTGGTGGTTGTCCGCGGCGAGCAGCCGCTGCCGCCCAGGGATTTGCTACAGCTGCGCCTGCCGCGAGACGCATCCCCGCTGCCGCGGCCGGCTGCAGGCCCCGCCCGGCCTTCCGCACCTAAGCGTGGCCCGGAAATCACGACGATCGGCTAATCGGTGCCAACAGCCTACGGTTCCCCCCACTTCGTCAGCGTCAAGTCCCTGCCGCCACGCGGCAGGGCCTACTGCCGCGGTTACGTATCAGCCATCACGGTTGCGCCGGCCACCGAGCCGCCGCGTTTCACGGCGATGGTGGAGGATTCCATGGCGGCGTACCGCAGCTCCCCGCTGAAGCCCCGCCCCAAGGTGCGGCTCATCTGGGTTGGCCAGCGCCGCGTTCCCGGGGTCGAGGCAGGGACCTCCCTCGCCTTCGAGGGTATGGTCTCGACGGTGGACGGCTATCCCACAATCTTCAACCCGAGATACGAAATCATTGGACGCCCGGAGGCCGACGCATGAGCACCCAGAAGGACCCCGGTGAAGGCCAGCCGGATTTGAACCGGCTCGCGGGACAGTATGCCGCCCGGGCAGGCATGGAACGCCGCGAAGACGGCCAGATTGACGTCCTGAAATCCGTGGGTGGAATCCGCGGACTGGCTGAAGCAATTGTCCCGGGCCTGCTGTTTACGCTCCTCTACACCGTGGGTGCCGCGCTGAACCTTGCCCTGGGTGCAGCAGTGGCAGCCGCGGCGGTCTTTTCCATTGCCAACCTGATCCAGCGCCGTCCGCTGATGCAGTCCCTGACCGGGGTGGCCGGCGTCGCGATCTGCGCGTTTGTTGCCCTTCGCAGCGGCGAGGGCGCCACCTACTTCGTGCCCGGCTTCTACCTCAACGCGGCGTACATCCTGGCCTTCCTGGTCTCCATCGCCGTGAAGTGGCCCGTGGCCGGGCTGCTCTTCGGATTCATCCGGGGCGAGAACCTGGACTGGCGGGCCGTGCCGGTGCGGATGAAGGCCTACATCTGGGCCAGCTGGATCATCGTGGCGGTCTTCGCGCTGCGGCTGGCAGTCCAGCTGCCGCTGTACCTTGCGGACAACGTTGCCGCCCTGGGCACCATGCGACTGGCCATGGGCGTACCGCTCTATGCGCTGGGATTGTGGCTGGCCTGGGTGGTTTCCCGTCCCGCGGCCATTGTTTCGGACGGCTCCGCATCCGATGCCCCGCCGGAAGCGGGGTCCGCGTCCGCTCCCTGACCGGCACGCTGATCGGCGCCGGGGGCCAGTACGGCACGCAGATCATCCTCCGCCGCGATGGTGGTGATGAAGAACAGTTCGTCGCCGGGTTCGACGACGTCGTCGTTGCTGGGGGTGATGGGCACGTCGTCGCGCAGGATGGCCACCACCGTGGCATCCAGCGGCCAGTCGATGGAGCCAAGGGTCCGTCCGGTCAGGTGCGAATCCGCGGGGACGGTGAATTCCACCATCGAGGAGACACCGGTCTGCAGCGTCAGCAGCCGGACCAGGTCACCGATCTCCACTGCCTCCTCCACCAGGGCCGTCATCAGCCGCGGGGTGTTCACGGCTACGTCCACACCCCAGGAGTCATCAAACATCCAGTCGTTCTTGGGGTTGTTGACCCGGCCGACCGTGCGCGCCACACCGAACTCGCTTTTGGCCAGCAGCGAGACCACCAGGTTCACCTTGTCGTCACCCGTGGCCGAGACCACGACGTCGGCATCTTCCAGCTGGGCGTCCTTGAGGGTGGTAAGTTCGCAGGCGTCGCCAATGAGCCAGCGCGCACCGCGCAGCCCGCTGCGGCCCACGCACTCGGGCTTCTCATCAATGAGCAGCACATCGTGCCCGTGCGAGAGCAGTTCCTTGGCAATGGAGCTGCCCACGCTGCCGGCACCGGCAATCACAACTTTCACGGGGACTCCCTGATCGGTTCCTTGGAGAGGATTTTGCTGATTTCCGCCGTCCGGTCCACGGACATCATGGCGTGCAGGACGTCGCCCTGCTGGTAACTGCTGTCCGGGCGGGGGAGTATTCCCTCCCCGAAACGCGTGACGTAGGCGATGCGGACTCCTGCTGCGGCTTCGATACCGGAGAGTGAGCGGCCCAGCCAGGCCTCGTGCAGCGCCAGTTCGCCCAGGATCAGCCGGCCGGAAGACTCCCTGAAATCGCCGTTGATGCTCTGCTCAGGCAGGATCCGACGCAGCACCTGGTCAGCGCTCCAGCGCACCGCGGCCACCGTGGGGATTCCCAGCCGCTGGTAGATCTCCGCGCGTCCGGGATCATAGATACGGGCAACCACGTGCCCGACATGAAAGGTCTCGCGGGCAACCCGGGTGGCCAGGATGTTGGAATTATCACCACTGGATACGGCGGCAAAGGCATAGGCTTCCTCGATGCCGGCAGCCTTCAGCGTGTCACGGTCAAACCCGACGCCGGTAACCTTGCGGCCGGTGAAGGTGTGCCGCAGGCGCCGGAAGGCCCGCTCGTCCTGGTCGATAATGGCGACCGAATGGCCGGCATTGTCCAGGGTGTGCGCCAGGCTGACGCCCACGCGCCCGCACCCCATGATCACGTAATGGGCCAACTGCCCTACCTCGGTTTCGGTTCGGTCCTTGGTGACTGTTCCACAGATGAAAAACAATCAACGCCAGCTTAGTCCTGCCGGCGGCCCAAATAGCACAGCGCCCGGCCCTCGTGGTGAGATGGACTTTTAGGCCCCTTGAAGGAAGTACAGCCACACCATGTCGATTGAACTCACCGTAGAAGCACCTGCCCACGGCGGCCATTTTGTTGCCCGCCACGAGGGCCGCGTTGTTTTTGTCCGGCATGCCCTGCCGGGGGAGCGGGTCAGGGTCCGGCTGACGGAGTCCGGCGAGGACGCCAAATTCTGGCGTGCCGACGTCGTTGAGGTCCTCGAAGCAGCCGAGGGACGCCGCGAGCATTTCTGGAAGGAAGCGGACGCCCTGCGGGCCGCGGCGCGGGGAAAGCTGCCGGTGGGCGGGGCCGAGTTTGGCCACATTGACCTGGCCGTCCAGCGCCGGCTGAAGGCGGAGATCTTCGCCGAGCAGCTGCGCCGCCTCGGCGGAACCGACCTGGCACCGGAGGTGGAGCCGGCGCTGGATGAAAGCAGCGACGGACTGGGCTGGCGGACCAGGGTCAGCTTTTCCGTGGCACCGGGCGGGCGCCTGGCCATGCACGCCCACCGTTCCGATGAACTGATTCCGGTTCAGGAAATGCCCCTCGCCGCGGAGGCCATCAACAGCCTGCACCTCTGGGAGACCGACTTCTCCGGCGTCGAACGTGTGGAGGTTGCCGCCCCTGCCGCCGGCGGCCAGCCGTTGGTCCTGCTCATCCCGGCCGCGGGAACCCACCCGCGCACCCTGGGCCGCATCGCCGGCAGCCTGCCCGACGGTGTGTCCGTGGCGGCGTGGAACCCGGAAAGCCATGAACTGACACGGCTCAAGGGACGGACCTGGGTACAGGAGACCGTGCTGGGACAGGACTACCGGGTCACCGGTGCCGGGTTCTGGCAGATTCACCGGTCAGCCCCGGAAACCCTGACGACGGCGGTCCTGGCCGGCCTCGATGTGCAGCCAGGGGACGCCGTCGCGGACCTGTACGCCGGAGCCGGACTGTTTACCGCTCCGCTGGCGGGAGCTGCCGGGGAATCCGGGCGCGTCCTGTCCGTGGAAGGCTCCCCGGGCACCAGCCGGGATGCCCGCAAGAACCTCTTCGCCGCGCCCCAGGTCCAGATTCACCAGGGCCGGGTGGACAAGGTGCTCCGGGACGCCGGAAAGCTCGACGTCGTCCTGCTGGATCCGCCGCGCGCCGGAGCCGGAAAGACCGTGGTCCGGCAGATTGACGCAGCCGCCCCCCGGGTAGTTGGCTACGTATCCTGCGACCCGGCGTCGTTCGCCCGGGACCTGGGCTACTTCCGCAGCGCCGGGTGGGAACCCGAAACCCTGCGGGTATTCGACCTGTACCCGCACACCCACCACATGGAGTCCTTCGCGGTCCTCCGCAAGGCCTGAAACAGGCGCCCGCAGGGGGAATGGAAAATACGTCACGCCGCGTCGTGGCCTATATCTCCTGCGGGCGTCCCTGTAAAGGCTAGGATGGGAGGCAGTTGTCCAGTCCTGCGCCATTAAGGAAGTTTCCCGTTGTTGGGGGAAGCCGATACCCGGGCAGGGGGCCGTTCGGCAGGGAAATGAACCACCGGTTTCCCTCGCAGGTCCCTTTGAGTCGCTGTTAGGAATACCTAACTGGCGGGCAGTAGTGAGCTGGACAAAGATAACAAGGTGGCGAGAGGAGTCCTGTTATGACTAATGTGGACAGCTTCGGATCCAAAGGCGTCCTGGACGTTAATGGTTCCGAGTATGAAATTTTCCGGCTGAATTCCGTCGAAGGCGCCCAGAGCCTTCCGTTCAGCCTCAAGGTCCTGCTGGAGAACCTGCTCCGCACCGAAGACGGTGCAAACATCACTGCGGACCACGTACGTGCCCTGGCGCAGTGGGATGCAGAAGCAGAGCCCAGCACCGAAATCCAGTTCACCCCCGCCCGGGTGATCATGCAGGACTTCACCGGCGTTCCCTGCATCGTGGACCTGGCGACCATGCGCGAGGCCGTTGCCGATCTCGGTGGCGACCCCAAGCGCGTGAACCCGCTGGCACCGGCCGAAATGGTCATTGACCACTCGGTGCAGATTGATGCCTTCGGCAACGCCGGCGCCCTGGAGCGCAACATGGAAATCGAGTACCAGCGCAACGGCGAGCGGTACCAGTTCCTGCGCTGGGGCCAGACGGCATTCGATGACTTCAAGGTTGTTCCCCCGGGAATGGGCATTGTGCACCAGGTCAACATCGAATACCTGGCCCGCACCGTGATGACGCGTGAAGTTGACGGCGTCCTGCGCGCCTACCCCGACACCTGCGTCGGCACCGACTCCCACACCACCATGGTCAACGGCCTGGGCGTCCTGGGCTGGGGCGTTGGCGGCATCGAGGCCGAGGCAGCCATGCTCGGCCAGCCCGTCTCCATGCTCATCCCGCGCGTTGTCGGCTTCAAGCTCACCGGTGAGATCCCCGCCGGCGCCACCGCCACCGACGTCGTCCTGACCATCACCGAAATGCTGCGCAAGCACGGTGTTGTCGGCAAGTTCGTGGAGTTCTACGGCGAGGGTGTCGGCGCTGTGCCGCTGGCCAACCGCGCCACCATCGGCAACATGAGCCCGGAGTTCGGTTCCACGGCCGCGATCTTCCCGATCGACGACGTGACCCTGGATTACCTGCGCCTGACCGGCCGCTCCGAGGAGAACGTAGCCCTCGTGGAGGCCTACGCCAAGGAACAGGGCCTCTGGCACGATCCGTCCAAGGAGATCAAGTACTCCGAGTACCTGGAACTGGACCTGTCCACCGTTGTCTCCTCCATCGCCGGACCGAAGCGTCCGCAGGACCGCGTGGAGCTGACCAACGCCAAGACGCAGTTCCGCAATGACCTGAAGAACTACGTCCACGAGACCGTTGAGGCGGAAAACGGCACTGTAGACGAGACCCTGGAAGAAACCTTCCCGGCCTCGGATGCTCCGTCCTTCAACGCCAACGCCACGCACGTCGAGGATCACCAGCACGACCTGGTTGCCGAAGCCGATGCCCCGGCCAAGCGCGCCAGCAACTCCGTGCCGGTCACCATGGCGGATGGCCGCAGCTTCGAGCTGGACCACGGTGCCGTGACGATCGCCTCGATCACCTCCTGCACCAACACGTCCAACCCCTCCGTGATGATGGCCGCCGCCGTGCTGGCCCGCAACGCGGTGGACAAGGGCCTGGTCTCCAAGCCGTGGGTCAAGACCTCCGTGGCCCCGGGCTCGAAGGTTGTCACGGACTACTACGAGAAGTCCGGACTGATCCCGTACCTCGAGAAGCTGGGCTTCTTCGTGGTCGGCTACGGCTGCGCCACCTGCATCGGCAACTCCGGTCCGCTCGAAGAGGAAATCTCCGACGCGATCAATGAAGCCGACCTGGCCGTCACCGCGGTGCTCTCCGGTAACCGCAACTTCGAAGGCCGCATCAACCCGGACGTGAAGATGAACTACCTGGCCTCCCCGCCGCTGGTAGTCGCCTACGCCCTGGCCGGCACCATGGACTTCGACTTCGAGAATGACCCGCTGGGCCAGGACGAAGCCGGAAACGACATCTTCCTGAAGGACATCTGGCCGAACCCGGTTGAGGTCCAGCAGATCATCGATGCCTCCATCGATAAGGAAATGTTCTCCAACAGCTACGACACCATCTTCGAAGGTGACGAGCGCTGGCAGTCCCTGCCCACTCCCGAAGGTGCAACCTTCGAGTGGGATACGGAGTCCACGTACGTCCGGAAGCCCCCGTACTTCGAGGGCATGAAGGCACAGCCGGAGCCCGTCTCCGACATCGAGGGCGCCCGCGTCCTGCTGAAGCTGGGCGATTCGGTCACCACCGACCACATCTCCCCGGCCGGCTCCTTCAAGTCCGACACCCCGGCAGGCAAGTACCTGCTGGAGCACGGTGTGGCCCGCAAGGACTTCAACTCCTACGGCTCCCGCCGTGGCAACCACGAAGTGATGATCCGCGGCACCTTCGCCAACATCCGCATCAAGAACCAGCTGCTCGACGGCGTTGAAGGCGGTTTCACCCGTGACTTCAGCCAGGCCGACGCTCCGCAGGCTGCCGTTTACGATGCCGCGATGAACTACCAGGCTGCCGGCACCCCGCTGGTCGTCCTGGCCGGCAAGGAATACGGTTCCGGCTCCTCGCGTGACTGGGCCGCCAAGGGCACCGCACTGCTGGGCGTCAAGGCTGTCATCGCCGAGAGCTACGAGCGCATCCACCGCTCCAACCTCATCGGCATGGGCGTCCTTCCCCTGCAGTACCCGGCCGGCGTCAACGCCGAGTCCCTGGGCCTGACGGGTACGGAAACCTTCGCGGTTGAGGGTGTCACCGAACTGAACAACGGGAACACTCCCAAGACTGTCCGGGTCACGGCCACCCCCGAAAACGGCGAAGCCATCACCTTCGATGCGGTCCTGCGCATTGATACCCCGGGTGAAGCCGACTACTACCGCAACGGCGGCATCCTGCAGTACGTGCTGCGGCAGATCTCCGCTAAGTAGCAGCAACCAGCACCATTGTCAGGACCCCGCGTCCCCGATCCGTCCAACGGGCGGTCAGGGCACGCGGGGTCCTGATGCGTTGGTGGGGGAACCGCGCAGTGCACACTGGGCGTTAGAGTTAACCATTGCGACGGTGTGCAGTGCCGCCGACTACGACTCAAGGGAGGCACCCTGTTGGGACTTCTGGAAACAATCCGGGACCCTCGGGACCTCAGCAGGCTTTCGCTGACACAGCTGAAGCGGCTTGCTGAAGAGATCCGTTCGTTCCTGATCACCAACGTGGCACAGACCGGCGGCCACCTCGGCCCGAACCTGGGCGTGGTGGAACTGACCATGGGCATCCACCGGGTCTTCGATTCGCCGCGGGACAGCATCGTCTTTGACACCGGCCATCAGTCCTACGTGCACAAAATCCTTACCGGCCGCCAGGACTTCGGAACGCTGCGGCAGCAGCATGGGCTTTCCGGCTATCCGTCCCGCGCGGAATCCGTGCATGACATTGTGGAAAGCTCGCACGCCTCCTCGTCCCTGTCCTGGGCAGACGGCATTTCCCGGGCCCGGCAGCTGAACGGCGAGAGCGATCGCTACACCGTGGTGATGGTGGGCGACGGCGCCCTGACCGGCGGCATGGCCTGGGAGGCACTGAACAACATTGCGGCGGACCAGCGGCGCCGCGTGGTGATTGTGGTCAATGACAACGGCCGATCCTACGCGCCGACCATCGGCGGCCTGGCTGACTACCTGGCCTCGCTGCGCCCCACCATTGACGCCGTGCGCACGCACCACGCGTACGAGAACACCTTGGGCTGGTGGCGGGACCGGCTGCAGCAGGGCGGCCCTGTGGGCCGTTTCACCTACCGCAGCCTGCATGCCGCCAAGAAGGGCATCAAGGACTGGTGGTCCCCCCAGGGCCTCTTCGAGGATCTGGGCATGAAGTACGTGGGCCCCATCGACGGACACGACCTCGACGCCGTCGAACGCGCACTGCTCAAGGCCAAGAACTATGCCGGTCCCGTGATTGTGCACGCCATGACGGAGAAGGGCCGCGGCTACGCGCCTGCCCGCGCCCACGAAGCTGACCAGTTCCACGCCGTCGGCATTATTGATCCCGAGACCGGCGCACCGGTGGAACCGGGCGGCAAGGAATCCTGGACCTCCGTCTTTGCGACGGAGATTGCCCAGATAGCCGACGAGCGTCCGGACATTGTCGGTATCACCGGCGCCATGCTGATCCCCGTGGGCCTGCACCGTTTCGCGGCAAAGCATCCTGACCGCGTGTTCGACGTCGGCATCGCCGAACAGCATGCCCTCACCTCGGCGGCCGGCATGGCCTTCGGCGGACTGCACCCCGTCGTCGCCCTGTACGCCACGTTCCTGAACCGTGCCTTCGACCAGCTGCTGATGGACGTTGCCCTGCACAAGGCCGGCGTCACCATTGTGCTGGACCGTGCCGGGGTGACCGGACCGGACGGCGCCAGCCATCACGGCATGTGGGACATGTCCATGCTGCAGATTGTGCCCGGCCTGCATCTGTCCGCACCCCGGGACGCCACCCGCCTGAAGGAGGAACTGCGCGAAGCCGTGGCCATCTCGGATGCGCCCAGTGTGGTGCGGTTCTCCAAGGGCACCGTGGGCCGCGATATCGACGCAGTGGAGCGAACCGCCGACGGCGTGGACATCCTGGCCCGCCGGCACAGCGGCGACAGCTCGAACGACGTCCTGATTGTGAGTGTGGGGGCCATGGCCGGTATGGCCCTGGACGTAGCCGAGCGGCTGGACGCGCAGGGCATCAGCTCCACAGTGGTGGATCCGCGCTGGGTCTTGCCGGTGCCGCGGTCAATCATCCGCCTGGCCGGGGAGCACCGGATCGTCACAGTGATCGAGGATGGCGTGCGGGCAGGCGGGGTCGGTTCGCGGATCCGGCAGGAAATGCGTGCCGCCGGGGTGGACACCGCCCTGAACGAAGTCGGCCTGCCGGTCGAGTTCCTGGACCATGGCAGCCGCGGTGAGGTGCTTGAGCGGGTGGGACTGACGGCCCGGCAGGTTGCCAATGACATTGTCGCCCAGGTCCTGGGCACGAAGGTCCCGTTTGCCCGGCCCCTCCCGGGGCAGGAAATGCCCACAGGGCAGGTGCCCAAAATCCAGTAGCCGTGCAGGGACCCGTTAGCCGGGTCAACGGAAAAAGGGGTGTGAAAGCCATGGCTGATAACGTTCCAGCCCTCGCCGTCACGGGCGCTACCGGCGCCCTGGGCGGCGCCGTTGCCCGGCTGCTGGCCGAGTCAGGGGTGCGCCAGCGGCTGCTGGCCAGGCACACGGCCCGGCTGCCCGAGCTGCCGGACACCCCGGTCTTTGCCGTTTCCTATCTGGACCGCGCGCAGGCGGTGAGTGCGCTGCGCGGCGTCCATACGCTCTTTATGGTGTCCGCAGCCGAAAGCCCGCACCGGGTCGAAGACCAGCAGACCTTCGTCGACGCCGCGGCGGAGGCCGGGGTGGACCACATTGTGTACACCTCCTTTATGGGTGCCGCGCCGGACGCAGTGTTTTCCCTGGCCCGGGACCATGCGGCCACCGAGGAGCACATCAAGGGCAGCGGCATGTCCTGGACGTTCCTGCGGAACTGCCTGTACCAGGATGTCCTGCCCACCTTCATCCAGCCGGACGGCGTCATCCGGGGACCTGCCGGAGACGGCCGGTTCGCCCCGGTAGCCAGGACCGACATTGCACGCACCGCCGCCACAATCCTCCTTGCCCCGGGGGAGCACCGGAACCGCACCTACACGCTCACCGGACCAACGGAGCTCAGCATGGCCGAAGTTGCGGAGGTCCTGACCCGCGTCTCCGGCAGCCATGTCGGGTATGAGAACGAAACCTATGAGCAGGCGATGGCCAGCCGGATGCAGGGGCATGCCGCCCGCTGGCAGGCGGAGGCCTGGACCAGCAGTTACCAGGCCATCGCCGCCGGCGCGCTCGGCCCGGCGAGCCCGGACATCGAGCGTCTCACCGGTACGGCTCCGCTGGCCTTTCAGGATTACCTGCTGGCCGGCCGCTACTGAGCGTAAGGAGACTGGGTGGCACGGCTCTCAGCGGATAGTCTTGGAGGCATGACTGATGGATCTGTGCCGGACATCCGCCGCTTTCTTGCCGAATGCACGGTAAGTGACCTGGACGAGGATGAAACAACCCCCGTAGCCGACCTGTACGGCATGTACATCATCTGGAGTGAACAGCAGGGCACGGACCCGCTGGCAGTGCAGGCCTTCTCCGCTGCTGTCCGCGAGGAAGGCATCGAAGCGGAGCGCCGGCGCAGCGAGCAGGTCTACACCGGCCTGCTGCCCACCGGAGCCATCCCCATCCAGTACATCCTCGAAACTGACAAGGCGCCCGGTCCCAACAGCGGCCTGGACATCTTCCCGGCATAGGACGCGGGCTCCGTCCCGGGCGGGTATAGCGTAGCTTCCATGACTTCTTACAACAGACTCGGAAACTCCGGCCTGACCGTGTCCACGGTAGGGCTGGGCTGCAACAACCTCGGCCGTCCGGGAACGCCCACGGAATCGCAGGAGGGCACCGACGCCGTCATCAGCGCCGCGATCGACGCCGGTATTACGCTTTTTGACGTTGCCGATACGTATGGCCGGACACCGGGGCTCAGCGAGGAAATGCTCGGCAGGGCCCTGGGCTCCCGGCGCGAGGACGTGGTCCTTGCCACCAAGTTCGGCATGGACATGCAGGGAGCCAACGGTGCCGACTTCGGTGCCCGCGGATCGCGCCGCTACATCGTGAAAGCGGCGGAGGCGTCGCTCCGCCGGCTGAACACGGACTGGATCGATCTCTACCAGTTCCACACCCCGGACCCGCTGACGCCGATTGAGGAAACCCTCGCTGCCCTGGATGATCTGGTCACCAGTGGCAAGGTGCGGTACATCGGACACTCCAACCGTGCCGGCTGGCAGATTGCCGAGGCGGAATTCGTGGCGCGGATGGGCGGCTATACGCCGTTCATTTCCTCGCAGAACCACTACAACCTGCTGGACCGCCGGGCCGAGCTGGAAGTTACTCCGGCGGCTGAGGCGTATGGTTTGGGCGTGCTGCCCTATTTCCCGCTGGCCAACGGCCTCCTCACCGGAAAGTACAGCAGCGGCCAGGCACCCGAGGGGAGCCGGCTCACGCACTCCCGGACCAACCTCCTGGAGAACGCCGATTTTGAGCAGCTGCGGGAGTTCGGCCGGTTCGCCGCCGAGCGCGGCCTCACCGAGGTGCAGGTGGCCTTCTCCTGGCTCGCAGCGCAGCCATCCGTGGCCTCCGTCATTGCCGGTGCCACCAAGGTGGAGCAGGTGCAGCAGAACGCCGAGGCCGCGGATTGGGTGCCCTCGGAGAAGGATTTGGAAGAACTGGACCGGATCTTCCCGAAGACGCCGAAGGTTGCTTTGTTCTAGGCGCTTCTCGTCACCTTGTGCGGCCGGAGGGTCCGGAACGGCGGCAACGAAAATTCCTGCTCGCAGAGCTCGCAGAAATTATTAAAGCCGCCTAACCCGGACCCTCCGGCCCTTGCGGGCGCCTACTCCGGGCCCTTGCGGGCGCCTACTCCGGGCCCTCCGGCCCCTTGCGGACGCCTACTCCGGGCCCTCCTGCCCCTGCCGCGCGCCTACTCCGGCCACTTCGGGCGGCCCCGGAGGTGGCGGGGCGTTAGTCCGGTTTTCGCTTCGATGGCGTCTAAGTAGGCCTGGAAAGACATGCTCTTGCTCCTTGGACTCTGATGGCTAACGGTCAGTGTTCCTTTGCCCGCGCCAATAATCGTCACGCTGCCGCAGGGCAAGGCGTGCCAGCAGGGTGACGAGGGCCCCCGCCAGTGCCAGCGACAGACCGGCCATCAGCCAGTTCCAGGGCTCGTCAAAGGGTAGGAGAATAACCAGCCAGAAAGAAACACAGGCACTAAGCAGCAGCGCAACCATCCGTTTGGCACGCTTCTGCGACCATGCCGGCTCCTGGCTCATGGAGCGAGATTAGCGCCGGGGCTGTGTTCTCACCAGAGCAAACCGATGGCCTTTCGGGCTCACGCGCGCGGCAATACCCCAACGAGCGCGGAGGTGAAAGCCATCTGCAGCGCGTCCTGCAAATCCACGTTCAAAACACCCAGATCGGGCTCCTCGGTGTAGGCGGCAAGCAGGGTGGGCGGGGCAGGTACGTAGGACGAGAGGGCGCCGGCCGTGATGAGGCTCATCAGGCAGAATTGTTGCGCAGCGTCACCAAGCTCGGGCAGGTGGTGACGGATCAGGCCCGTCATGGTTTCCAGCCGTGCCAGGGATGACCGCTTATGGTGCTTCGCCACCTCCACCGAGATGTTGCGTTCCAGGACACCGCCCTGCGCACCGAAGAGGTCGCACAGCACCGGACGTGCGCCCAGGGAACGGCTGAGGATGTCCGCCAGCTGATCCGCGCGGGTCTCCGGTGCCGCCGACGGCTCAATCGCTGCTGTCAGTTCCTCTGCCAACCCGGCAAGCCACGTCCCCAGGAAATCATCGAGCAGTTCGAGCAGCACCGCTTCGCGGGACTCGAAATATCGCAGGACATTCGACTTGGCCAGCCCCACCCGCCGGCTTAGCTCGTTGAGGCTCACCTCGGCTACCGGCATTTCCTCCAGCATGGCAGCCGTGGTGTCCAGGATCGCCCGACGGCGGGCTTCCTTCTGTTCTTCGCTGCGTGCCCGTTGGAAAGTCACGGCCCCAGCCTAACTTATAGACCGGCGGTCTATTGACTTCAGACCGCCGGTCTTTTAGCGTCGTCACCACGTAACAGACCTACGGTGTTTGAGGAGCTGGAATGAACGGCACATGGAATGAACAAAACGTCCCCGATCAGCGGGGACGGGTGGCGGTAGTGACCGGCGCCAACACCGGGCTGGGCTTCGAAACTGCCAAGGTGCTTGCCGAGCACGGTGCCACGGTGGTCCTGGCGGTGCGCGACCTGCAGAAAGGCAAACAGGCGGCCGCGGGCATTGCCGGCGACGTGACGGTCCAGGCGCTGGACCTGACGTCCCTGGATTCCATCCGGTCCGCTGCGCAGAGCATCAGGGCTGCCCACCCGCGCATAGACCTGCTGATTAACAATGCCGGGGTGATGTACACACCCAAGCGGACCACGGCGGACGGCTTCGAGCTGCAGTTCGGTACCAACCACCTTGGGCACTTCGCCCTGACCGGGCTGCTGCTGGACCGGCTGCTGCCGGTGCCCGGCTCGCGCGTGGTGACGGTCAGCAGCACGGGCCACCGGATCCGTGCAGCCATCCATTTCGACGATCTCCAGTGGGAACGCTCGTATAACCGCGTGGCGGCCTACGGCCAGGCCAAGCTCGCCAACCTCATGTTCACCTATGAACTGCAGCGACGGCTGGCCTCCCACGGCACAACCATTGCGGTGGCCGCCCATCCCGGCGTGTCCAACACCGAACTCATCAGGAACACACCTGCAGCGCTCCGGATTCCGGTCTCCTGGCTCGCTCCTGTGCTCACCCAGACGCCGGCGATGGGCGCCCTCCCGACCCTGCGTGCGGCTACCGACCCGAACGTCACCGGCGGCCAGTACTACGGTCCGGGCAACCGCACCCAGACGCGCGGCTTCCCAAAGCCGGTCACCTCCAGCCCTGCCTCCCACGACCAAGCGATCCAGCAACGCCTCTGGACCATCTCGGAGGAACTCACCGGAGTAACCTTCCCTCTGGCACCACGGACCTGACCCGGCGAGCGTTACAGACCCGCCCGGTCGCTCACGGGACGATTAAAACGAGAGCGCCGGACGGACCGGGTTAGGCGGCTTTAATAATCCTTGCGAGCTCTGCGAGCAGGGATTTTCGTTGCCGCCGTTCCGGTCCGCCCGGCGCGGACGCGAGGCGCGGACGCCCGGCGCGGGCGAAACCTAAGGCGAAAGGCTAAGCAGCCACAGCCGCCTCATGGAACTTCTTGCCGTTGACCCGCTCGGATGCACCGACGCGGTCCAGGTACGGCGTGATGCCGCCCAGGTGCATCGGCCAGCCGGCGCCGAGGATCATGCACAGGTCGATGTCTTCGGGACCTGCCACAACACCCTCTTCGAGCATGAGCCCGATCTCCTCGGCCAGGGCGTCC
The DNA here is from genome assembly GCF_030410475.1 of Arthrobacter sp. YD2. Taxonomy (NCBI): domain Bacteria; kingdom Bacillati; phylum Actinomycetota; class Actinomycetes; order Micrococcales; family Micrococcaceae; genus Arthrobacter; species Arthrobacter sp. YD2. The sequence continues at coordinate 773,360 of NZ_JAUHHB010000002.1, read as the reverse complement.
TGCGTGCGGCGCAAGACTTCCTCGGAGGTCGAGGGGGTGGTGCCGAAGTCCAGCATCGCCAGGGTTTCCTCCGGGATGTATTGGTTGCCGTTCTCGTCCTTCTGCCACAGGGACTTGATGCCGGCGTCGATGATCTTCTGCGAGTTCTTGGAGAGCCAGAACCGTTCACCGAAGGCGCTGTGCAGGGATTCCTGCACGTGCTGGCCCACCGGCAGGCCCACGAGGGCCAGCAGGGTGAACGGGGACATCGGCAGGCCCATGGGGCGCAGGGCGTTGTCCGCCGTGGCGGCGTCCGTGCCCTCGTCAAAGACTCGGGTGATCTCACCGAACATGCGGCCCAGAATACGGTTCACCACAAAGGCGGCGGCATCCTTGACCAGCACAGCGGTCTTCTTCAGCTGCTTGGCGAGGACAAACGCAGTGGCCAGGACGGCGTCGTCGGTCTTCGGAGCACGGACAATCTCCAGCAGCGGCATCACTGCCACCGGGTTGAAGAAGTGGAAGCCCACCACGCGCTCGGGGTGCTTGAGGTCTGCTGCCATCTCCGTCACCGAGAGCGAGGAGGTGTTGGTGGCCAGGATGCACTCGGGGGAGACCACGGCCTCCACCTCGGCGAAGACCTGCTTCTTGACCGACATCTCCTCGAAGACGGCTTCGATGACGAAGTCGGCGTCGGAGAAGGCCTCCTTGGACACCGAGCCGGTGACCAGCGCCTTGGTGCGGTTGGCGGCGTCGGGGGAGATGCGCTTCTTGGCAAGGAGCTTGTCCACCTCGGCGTGCACGTAGCCCACACCCTTGTCCACGCGCTCCTGGTCGATGTCCGTCATCACCACGGGAACCTTCAGCTGGCGTGCGAAGAGCAGGGCGAGCTGGCTGGCCATCAGGCCTGCACCGACGACGCCCACCTTGGTGACCGGACGGGCAAGCTTTTTGTCCGGAGCACCGGCGGGACGCTTGCCGCGCTTCTGCACCAGGTCCAGGAACGCGTAGACGGTGGAGCTGAACTGCGGCGTCTGCATCAGTTCGGCCAGGGCGTCGCACTCGGCCTCGCGGGATTCCTCGCGCGTCCAGGTTTTGCCGTTCTCCAGCAGGTCCAGGACCTTGGCCGGCGCCGGCGCGGCGTTGGACGTCTTGGCCTCCACAAACGCACGGCCGCGGGCAACTGCTGCGTCCCATGCCTCGCCCACCGAGGCTGGTTCGACGGCGTTGGGCCGCTGTACCTGCTCCTCGCCGGTGATAACGCGGGCGGCCCAGGTGAGGGACTGCTCCAGGAAGTCGGCCGGTTCGAACAGGGCGTCGGCGATGCCCAGGTCATACGCAGCCTTGCCGTTCAGGGTGCGGTTGTTGCTCAGCGGGTTCTCGATCATCACCTTGACGGCGTTCTCGGGCCCGATCAGGCGCGGCAGCAGGTAAACCCCGCCCCAGCCCGGAACCAGGCCGATGAAGGCCTCGGGCAGGGAGATCGCACCGGCGCCGGTGGACACCGTGCGGTAATCGGACTGCAGGGCAATTTCCAGCCCGCCGCCCAGTGCCACACCGTTGATGAAGGCGAAGCTGGGCACACCCAGGCTGCCCAGCTTGGCGTACACGTCGTGTCCCAGGCGGGCCATGGCGTAGCCGGCTTCGAAGTCGGAGATGCCCTTTACCGCGGACAGGTCGGCGCCGGCCACCAGGTAGAACGGCTTGCCGGTGACGCCGACGCCGACAATCTCGCCGGCCTCGGCGCGCACCTTGAGCTCGTCCAGCTTTTCACCGAGCTCGAGCAGGGTGTTCGGGCCCAGCGTGGTGGGGCGGGAGTGGTCGACGTCGTTGTCCAGGGTGATCAGCGCGAAGGTGCCGGCGTTGCCGGGCAGCTGGACGTCCGAGACATACGAGTGGGTGACAACCTCGGTGGGGAAGAGGGCCGCGAGGCGCTGGTAATCGGGAGCTGACATTACTTCGTTGCCTCCGTGGAATCGGTGTTGTAGTCGGGGTGGTTCGGGTTTTCCCAGATCACGGTGGCACCCATGCCCAGGCCGATGCACATGGTGGTCATGCCGTAGCGGACGCTCGGATCTTCCTCGAACTGGCGGGCCAGCTGGTTCATCAGGCGCACGCCCGAGGATGCCAGCGGGTGCCCGACGGCGATGGCTCCGCCGTAGCGGTTAACCCGGGGATCATCATCTGCAATGCCGAAGTGGTCCAGGAAGGAGAGCACCTGGATGGCGAAGGCCTCGTTGATTTCGAACAGGCCGATGTCCTCGATGGACAGGCCGGTCTGCTTCAGCACCTTTTCGGTTGCGGGAACCGGTCCGTAGCCCATGACCTCGGGCTCGACGCCGGCGAACGCGAAGCCGACCAGGCGCATCTTCACGCCCAGGCCGAGTTCCTCGGCAGCTTCGGCTGAGGCGAGCAGGGCGGTGGTGGCGCCGTCGTTCAGGCCGGCGGCGTTACCTGCCGTGACGCGGCCGTGGGCGCGGAACGGGGTGCGCAGCTCGGCCAGGTCCTCAACTGTGGTGCCCGGGCGCGGCGGCTCGTCCACAGTGTTCAGGGTCCAGCCGGTGCCGGGCTTCTTGGTGGCAACCGGTACCAGGTCAGGCTGGATCTCGTTGTTGGCGTAGGCCTTGGCGAGCTTCTCCTGGCTGGCGGCGGCGTACGCGTCAGTGCGTTCCTTGGTGATGTTCGGGAACCGGTCGTGCAGGTTTTCTGCGGTATTGCCCATGTTCAGGGCGGCCGGATCCACCAGCCGCTCGGTCATAAAGCGGGGATTCGGATCGGCGTCCTTGCCCATCGGGTGGTTGCCCATGTGCTCCACGCCGCCGGCGATGACGACGTCGTAGGCGCCGAAGCCGATGCCCGAGGCAGTGGTGGTTACGGCGGTCATGGCGCCGGCGCACATGCGGTCGATGGCGAAGCCGGGCACTGTGCGGGGCAGCCCCGCGAGCAGGGCGGCGGTGCGGCCGATGGTCATGCCCTGGTCACCGGACTGGGTGGTGGCGGCAATGGCTACTTCGTCGATCCGTTCCGCGGGGAGGGAGGGGTTGCGGCGCATCAGTTCGCGGATGCACTTGACCACCAGGTCGTCTGCACGCATTCCGGCGTAGATGCCCTTTTCACCGGCCTTGCCGAACGGAGTCCGTACTCCGTCTACGAAAACTACGTCCCTGATCTGCCGTGATCGGCTTTGTGGGCTCACGTACTTACTCCTCTTTGAGATATGAAACGGAACAACGTCCGACTCGATGTTACTCGTGAGTAACATAGGCCGCAAGGACCGCGGGCGCCACTCGGGGAGCGAATCCGCTATGACGTGGATCATGCAGGTCCCGCCACCGACCCTACCCACATACCGCCGGAAACCGCAGCAGGATTTCCGCTGCTACCGTGGTCCGATGGATGCCGTTGCCGATCCCGCGCTGGCGGCGTGGCTGACCGAAGTGCGCGCCGCTCCCGCCATACCGCCGTCGCTTGCGCAGATACGCCGACTGCGCGCCCCGCGACCGCGGGAAGCGGGCCCGGGACTGTCCGAGGTACGCGGGATCGAAATCCCCGCCCGGGAGAACCCGATCGGCGAACGCCGCGGCGGCGGAACGCGGGCGGGGACCGGAAGTATTACGGACCATGTCCCGCTCCGGGCACGGCTGTACCGCTCCGGCCCCGACGCGCTGCCACTGACGGTTTTTGTGCATGGCGGGGGATTTGTCTTTGGTGGCTTGGAGTCCCACGACCGGCTGTGCCGCAGGCTCGCACTGCTGGCCGGCACCGCGGTTCTGGCAGTGGACTACCGGCTGGCGCCGGAGCATCCTGCTCCCGCCGCGGTGGACGACGTCATGCGGGCATTGGAATGGGTGGCGTCCCGGCCGAAGGAGCTGGGGCAGCTGCTGCCGGGGACAGGCCTGGCAGGAGACAGCGCCGGCGGGCTGATTGCCTATCTGGCGGCCTGCGGGCTGGCCGGCACGCCGGCCTGCCTGATGTGTTGTTTCTGGCCTACCCGAATGCCGATCTCAGTCTGAGTCTGCAGAGCGTCTCTGAGAAGGGGGAAGGCTGGGGGTTGTCCGTGCAGGACCTGGCGTTCTACATTGCCCAATGGGTTCCGGACGCGTCGCTGCTGGGGAAGTTCAGTCCTGTGGAAGTGGCCCGGGCGCAGCCGTTGCCGGTCCGGACGCTGCTCGCGACCGCCGGACACGATCCCCTGCGGGATGAAGGGAAGCTGCTGGCCGAAGAACTGGCCCGGGGCGGCACCGACGTCGAGTATCGGCCGCATCCTGACCTGGTGCACGGGTTCCTGACCCTCGACGCCGTCTCGCCTGCAGCTCGCCATGCCGGCGACTCCCTGCTCACTGCCTACGGTGTGCTACTGTCGCACACCGCTATGCTGCGGCGGGACCGGAACGCCCTGCCGGATGCGCCGAGCGGCGCGACGTAAGCCGCTGATCCACCAATGCACCCACAGCGCTGGCGACCCACAGGATCAGGGCGGATAAAAGCCAGTCGCCAATTCCGGTGACCGTCACGCCGCCCGGGAAAAGGCCCGCTATCAGCAGGGCAAGAAGAGCCGCAATCAGCCCGGTTCCACCCAGGAACGCCGGTGCGTAGCGGCGCGCCGCCTTGGAAACCAGCGGGGTCAGGACCGCCTGGGCCAGGACAACAACCACCACCGCCACCAGGAAACCGGGCAACTGGATGTCGAAACCGGACACCCACCACAGGCTCAGCAGCAAGCCTGCGCAGGCAGCCAGAATCTGGATCCCCACGGTGCTCAGGATGTTTTTCATGGTGTTCACCCGCCTGCCGAAAAGGCTGTTTGTGCCATTCCCACAAGGCTAGGGCTGCAGGGCGGGTCCGGGACCACCCTCATGGGGTGAGCCGCCGGGCTGCGGAAACTAGGCGACATGGCCGTGCCTGAACGCTGCTTCCACTGCGTCATGACGGTTGGTCACACCGAGTTTTGAATACAGGATCCGGACATGGGTTTTGACCGTATTGACTGACAGCTGCAGGTCTTCGGCCACTTGCCTGAGCGAAAGGTGAGAGGGGAGAAGCGTAAGGATTTCCAGTTCACGTGGTGTGAGTGCGCTGATATTCTCCGGCGTCCGCTGCTGTAGCACCGTGCGTACCGCCGCCGCTTCCGGCCCGTGACCGCCCGCCCGCTCCATCAGCAGGGACCTTACCTCCGGTCCCGCCCCCGCCAGGGGCCGCAGGACGTCCAGGTCCACAGCCTTCCGCAGTGCCAGGGACAGATGCCCGACGGCGCAGGCCCGCTGCCCGTTGCGCAGGGCGGTTAGACACTCCAGCAGGGGAACTTCCACGGCAGTCCAGGCCAGCAGCGCGGGAAGGCTTTCCTCCCGAAGCTGGCGCAGGTGATGCGCCGCTGACTCCGCCCTGCCGGCGGAGTCAGCGGCGGCAGCACGGAGCAGGCAGAGTTCCGCGGTTCCGCCGAGCGGCCGTTGCGCCCAGTCCAGGACTTCGCCGGCCCGCCGGGGATAGCCGTGGGACAGAGCTGCAGAATGCTCGATAAGAGCAGTCCAGGCACTCAGTGCACCGGCGAAGGGCGCCTCGGGGTCGAGCATAAGCCGGGCGGCGAGCAGGCCGTCCAGCCCCCGCTGCACCTCACCGAGGTCAAAAAGGGCGCCCGCTTCCAGCAAGGCGGCAGCAGAACGCATCGCTGCGCCGAGCCCGGCGGGGGTGGGCTCAAGTGCGTCGAGGTTCCCCGCCGCATCGACTGCCAGGTTATGGGCTGAGACGGGCTCCAAACGGAGGAGCGCCTGGCCGGCGTACACCAGGCTGACGGCTGCATGCCGGGGACCGGGCTGCCGGACGCGGGCCGGGGATCGGGCGCGGGCATCCCGCAGCAGGCCGGCCGCCCTGCGGTTGTTTCCCTGCAGCTGGGCCCCGATGGCCTGATCAAACAGGCTCCTGCCGGCCAGATAACCGTTGTGGACAGCAGCTGCCTCGGATAAGGCTTTCGCAGCGGACTCCTGGGCAGCGGAATAGCGTCCGCTGCCGAGCAACGCCACAGCATTCACCAGTGTCGCCTCGATCCTGATGCCAGGCAGGGCGGCGGCGGAAAGCGCTGCCGGGCGGACCCCGGATCCGGGGAATGGCCGGGACCAGCCGGAGCTGAATAAGGTGCTCCGCGCCTGTACGAGTTCACGAAGTGCCTCCGCCTCGCCAGGCATTGCCGACCGCCAGGCAAGGTCTGCCGCCTGCAGGTACCGGGAAGCCGCCGTCGGCTCCAACTGCACCGAGTGGGCCAGCGACGCGATCAGGCTGAGTCTGCCATCCGAGGTGACTTCGGCGTCGCCCAGCAGCGACAGTGCAGCGAGCACGGCATCCGATTCCCCGGAGTGGACCAGATCGGCGCCGTGGTGGGCCAGGACGGCTGCGAGGTGGGGCCCCTCACCGGACGCTGCCGCATGGCGCAGGCATGCCGCGGCGCTGCCTGCGGTGCTGTGCCAGGATGAGGCTCGGCGGTGTAGCCGGCGAAGCCCGGCGGGATCGGCCCGCCAGAGCATTTGCAGCAAATGCTGCCGCAGAACCGGACGCAGCACGAACGCCTGCTGCCCGCGGCGCTGAATCAGGCCCTGCGTGGCGAGTCGGCCCAGAATGGTCCCGGCGTCCGGAACCCCGCAGAGCGCAGCCGCCTGGGCAGGCTCACTCGTGCCGCAAATACACGCAGCCGCGATCACCCGGATTTCCGTCAGCGTCAGCGCGGGCAGTACCGTCCGGTCCAGGTAGGCAGCAATCGTCCCGCTCCGGTCCTCCACGGCGGGGCGGGCAGGGGATCGGTCGCCTTGCAGGTATCCCAGTGCGAGGGCGGTGCACGCAGGCCAGCCGCCACAGTCCGAATGGATCTGCCGGACGGTGCGTTGCCCTGCACCGGGAACCGCCAGGGCGGCCAGAGCGGAGGTCTCCGCAGCGGAGAAGGCAAGGTCCTCGGCCCGCAGGTCCAGGAGGCGGAAGGCAAGGCGGGCATCGGTCGCGTCTATGGCGGTGCTGTCCCGCGTGGCAACAATGACTTGGAACGGGACGGGGTCCCGGTTCAGCAGGGCGCGGAACCACGACTCTCTTTCAGCCGCCCTGAAACCCTCAACGGCGTCGAACACCAGGCGGATCCGGGACCCGGCGAGTTTCCGGGTGAGGAATGCCAGGGCATCATCCAGGCCGCCGGGCGGCTGAAGCGCGCCCGCATTCCCTTCCGGCACAACCCGCGCCGCCTGCAGGCCGGCCATAATGGCCGGCCACACCGCGCCGCCGTCCCGCGGAACCACCCACACCGGCTGTGGCCTCAGTGTGCCGGACCATTGCCGCAGCAGCGTGGTTTTGCCGTATCCGGCCGGGGCCGCGATGAGAACCGGACCTGTGGTGCCGCCCAGGCGTTCCAGAAGGTGTGGGCGGGGGATAAGCGCCGGAAGCGTTCCCCTGGCGGAAGGTGCTGCCGCGGGCTGGGGGTGGGCCGCTGAAGTCTCCACCGTGCGATTCTAGGTCCCTCCGGACCAGTTTGACCCGGCGGACTGCGATCGGGTGCCGGTACTTCGGGTGCCTGTACTTCGGATGCCGGTACTCAGGACAAGGCCAGGGATTTCAGCCGCTCGAACTCCGGCTCAGTGATCTGTCCTTCTTCCAGCAGATCGTGTGCGGACGCAATCTGCTGTGCCGGCGACGTGCTGTCAGCTACCCGCCGGATATAGCTTTCGTTTTGCTCGGTAACTTCCCGGGCCCTTTGTTCGCTGCGCAGGGCCATGCCCCGGCCCCGGGCGATGATGTAGGCCAGCGCTGTAATAAACGGCGCGAAAAAGAGGAAGAAAACCCATACCGCCTTCGCGAATCCGCCCAACTCCCTGTCACGGAACAGATCGGAAATGATCTGAAACAACAGGATCAGGTAGGCCACGAAGAGGAACGCAACAACAATGCTCCAGATCGATTCCCAAAAAGTCATGGCTCAGCTCTCCTTTAGGTTCACCTATGGCGGGACCGGAGGTGCGGGGTGGGATGCAGCGGCCGGACAATGCCACGGAGGTGATGCTCCATTGTGGAGCCGGTTTACAGGCGGATGAAACGGTTCCGGAAAACCGAAAAGGCAGGCACGCGGAATTCACCCGGTCTAGGTGAGGCGTCAGTCCGGAGTCCAAAGCCTGGAAGTCCCGCCCAAGGCTGCCGCCGCAGGCCCGGTAACCGACGTTGACGCTCTTGGCTGAAAGCATGCTTAGCGTTTAGTCCCCTGCCTCGGTCCTCGCTAACCTGAGAATGATGAGCAGCGTGAAATCCAACCCAGTACAGGCATCCACCCGCAACGGCATGGTCAGCGTCCGCGGAGCGCAGGAGAACAACCTGCGCAACGTCGACGTCGACGTTCCGCGTGACGCGATCGTCGCTTTTACGGGGGTGTCGGGATCCGGGAAATCCTCCCTCGCGTTCGGCACCATTTACGCCGAAGCCCAGCGGCGCTACTTCGAATCAGTGGCGCCGTACGCGCGCCGGCTGCTCTCCCAGGGGCACAACCCCAAGGTCGAGGAAATCACCGGGCTGCCCCCGGCCGTTGCCCTGCAGCAGCGCCGCGGCGCACCCAGTTCCCGCTCCACCGTGGGCACCCTGACGACGCTCTCAAACTCCATGCGTATGCTCTTCTCCCGCGGCGGCACCTACCCGGCGGACGCGGAACCGGGCAGCCTTGACTCGGATGCCTTCTCCCCGAACACCGCCGCCGGGGCCTGCCGGGAATGCTCCGGGTTGGGCATTGCCCATACCGTGACCGAGGATTCCCTGGTACCGGATCCGTCACTGACCATCCGTGAGGGTGCCATTGCCGCCTGGCCCGGGGCATGGCAGGGCAAGAACCTGCGTGACATCCTCATCCAGCTGGGCTACGACGTCGACGTGCCGTGGAAAAAGCTGCCGAAAAAGGATCGCGACTGGATCCTGTTCACCGACGAACAGCCTGTGGTCATGATTACCCCGCAGCGGGACCGCGTGGCCAAACCGTACAAGGGCCGCTTCTGGAGCGCCAAAAGCTACGTGATGCATACCCTGGCTGATTCCGGCAGTGCACAGATGCGCGAGCGGGTCCTGGCCTACATGGTTTCCGGACCGTGCCCGGTCTGCGGCGGCGCGGGCCTGCGCCCCGAAGCGCTCGCCGTTACCTTCGCCGGCCGGAACATCGCCGAGCTGAACGGTGCAACGCTGGCCGAACTGGCCGAGATCATCCGGCCGACGGCGGAGCTGAAGTCCGCCGGCACGGCCTCCCGTGCGGCTGCCTCCAATGAAGACACCGAAGTGGCCGTGACCATTACCAGGGACCTGCTGGGCCGGCTGGAAATACTGACCGGCCTGGGCCTGGGCTACCTTAGCCTCTCCCGCGCCACCCCCACCCTGTCGCCCGGGGAGATGCAGCGCCTGCGGATTGCCACCCAGCTGCGCTCCGGGCTTTTCGGCGTCATTTATGTCCTGGACGAACCGTCCGCGGGCCTGCACCCGGCGGACGCGGAACCGCTGCTCACCGTCCTCCAGGAACTGAAGGACGCGGGTAACTCGGTGTTCGTCGTTGAACACAACATGGACGTAGTGCGCAGCGCGGAGTGGATTGTCGACGTCGGCCCGCAGGCCGGCGACGGCGGCGGAACGGTCCTGTACAGCGGACCCGTGGAAGGGCTGGCCAAGGTCAGGGACAGTGCCACGCGCCCGTTCCTGTTCGGCGAAGCCCGGGACGTCCGGCCGCCCCGCCGGGTCCCCGAGCAATGGCTGAGCCTGAAAGGCATTACCCGGCACAACCTGCGCGAGCTGGATGCGGAAATCCCCCTGGGGGTGCTGACGGCGGTGACCGGTGTCTCCGGCTCGGGTAAGTCCACCCTGGTCAGCCAGGTGCTGGCCGAAACGGTGGGCAGCAAGGTCAACGGTGCCGCGCCGGAGCCCGCTGACGGTGAGGAAGCCGAGGACAATGATCCCGGCGCCAAGGTCCGCGGCATCGCCGGCCTGGAGCACCTGGACCGGCTGGTCCGGGTGGACCAGCGGCCCATCGGCCGCACGCCGCGCTCCAACCTCGCCACCTATACCGGCCTGTTCGACGCGGTCCGGAAGCTTTACGCCTCAACGGATGAGGCACGGGCCCGGGGGTACACCGCAGGGCGGTTCTCCTTCAACGTGGCCGGCGGACGCTGCGAGACCTGCCAGGGTGAAGGCTTCCTCGCCGTCGAGCTGCTGTTCCTTCCCGGCACCTACGGGCCGTGCCCGGTCTGCCACGGCGCCCGCTACAACGAGGAAACCCTGGAAGTCACCTACCGGGGCAAGTCCATCGCTGATGTGTTGGGCATGCGGGTGGAATCCGCCGCCGAGTTCCTCGCCGATGTGCCCGCAGCCGCCCGCAGCCTGCGTACCCTGCTCGACGTCGGCCTGGGCTACCTGCGCCTGGGTCAGCCGGCCACGGAGCTCTCCGGCGGCGAGGCACAGCGCATCAAACTGGCCACCGAGCTGCAGCGCGCCCGGCGCGGACACACTCTCTACCTGTTGGATGAGCCCACTACCGGGCTGCATCCGCAGGACGTGCAGCTGCTGCTGGCCCAGCTGAACCGGCTCGTGGATGCAGGCAACACCGTGGTGGTGGTGGAGCACTCCATGAATGTGGTGGCCTCAGCCGACTGGGTGATCGACATGGGCCCGTCCGGCGGCGAGGAAGGCGGCCGGATCATTTGTGCCGGCACCGCTGCAGACGTGGCCGGCTGCGATGCGAGCCGGACAGCCCCGTACCTTGCCGCGGCGCTGAAGACGCTGGGTTAGGCTCCCGGCCCGCTCCGGAAGCGTTCCCAGGCGGACTGCCGCGACATGCCCAGGGCAGTGCCGATGGCGGCCCAGCTGATGTTGCGCTCCCGGGCCACCGCCACCCAGCGCTGAAGGTGCTGCTCGACCTGGTCCCGGGCCTCGGCGACCCGGGGCAGGCGTATGAGCAGTTCCTCGTTGTTCAGCGCCTCCCAGGGTGTTCCGGGAAGCGGGTCCGACGCCGAGGTGTGGTGCGCGTCCAGCATCCGCAGCGCCTTGGCTGCACAGTCACGGCAGACAGCGGCAGTGGGTGCTGCCGCCAGCACGCCGGTCTCCTCGCGGCCGCGCAGGCAGAATGAACACATAAACGGCTGGTGCAAAGGCTCGGCGTGGCCCGCTGCGGGCTGCTCGGGAGGCATGCGGCCATCCTATCCAGCCCGATAGCCGGTCGCGTACCTCTTGTGGTGTCAGGTAATACCTGACAGGATGTCCGCAGTTTCGGGAAGTCCCCGGACAGTGCGGGGGGATCTCTGATGGCGGCCAAGGACATTACCGGCACGGCCGGGCCGGAGGGCACGCAACGCAGCGCAGCCGTGGCCCAGCAGAAGAGCAGCCGCGGGCTCGGTTTCCTGCTGGCCACTGCCGCGGCCGAGGGGTTCGGGGACGCCGTCAGTCGTGCAGCACTTCCCATCCTGGCCGTGTCGGTGCTGGGTCTGGGGGCCGGGTTTGTCGGGGTTCTCAATGCGATCGGGATTGCAGCGTTTGTGCTCCTCGGCGTACAGGTGGGCGCTGCGGTGGACCGCCGGGGGCAGCCGCACAGCGCCATGGGCGCCGCCTCGCTGCTGCGGTGCCTGGCACTTCTGGGTCTCGCAGCCGCAGCTGTCGGCGGATGGCTCTCACCCACGATGCTCGCCGCGGCAGCCGTTCTCATCGGCGTGGCCGACGTCGTGTTCACCACTGCCCAGACCGTGCTCATTCCCGCCGTCGCCGGCAGGCGGGGCCTGAAGCATGCATACTCACGCCTGGCCATCACCGGACAGACGGCGTCGGCCACAGCGGCCGCAGCGGCAGGGGCGTTCCTGGCGCTGCTCGGTATGCCGCTGCTGCTCGGGGCAGCGGCAGTTGCCTACGCCGCCTCACGCCTGTTCCAGCTTGGCCTGCCCAGGAGCGTGCGCAGCGGCGCGCTTGGCACAGAGCGTCAACCTGCCACAAAGCGTGAACCCGGCGCAGAGCGTGAACCCGGCGCAGACAGGCAACCCGGCAACAGCGGGCTCGCCGGCACGGGCGGAGACGGCCATCAGCCTCAGGTGAGGCCGCGGCGGGCCGGTAGGGAAGGTTTTGCCATCCTTCGGAAGTCACCAGCCCTGCGGGCACTGACCCTCAGTGCCTGCCTGACCAACGCGGCGGCCATGGTCGGTAACACGATCCTGCCTGTCTACGTGCTGCGGGATCTTTCCCTGCCGCCAGCTGCGTACGCCGTGCTTGGCGCGTTTGGAGCGGTGGGGGCGGTCCTGGGTGCTGCTGCGGCGCCGTCCATCAGCAGCAGGCTGGGGTTGCGGGTTTCACGGGCGGGTGCGGCGGTGCTTTCCGTCCCTGCCATCCTGCTGGCCGTGGCCTGCACCAGGCTCCCCGGCCCGGAACTGGTGTGGCTTGGCCTGGAGTTCCTGCTCTGGGCCTTTCTGGTGGCCGTTGCCGGAGTAACCGGGTCGGAGGTCCTGCCCGGAACAGTGCCGCCTGACCGCCTGGCCACCGTCGGTGCGGCGCAGCGGACGCTGACACTTGGCGTTATGCCCGTCGCCGCCCTCGCAGCCGGTCTGCTTGGGGTAACTGCCGGAACACCGCCCGTCTTCTGGCTGTGGGTCCTGCTGGCGGCAGCAGCTGCCGTGCCCATTGTGGGCACACGTTCCCTCGACCGTTTCCGCTGACCCGCGTTGCCGCTGCTGCGGCTACTCTGCCGGGGGAGTGGACGGATCTGCGGTATCCGGGGGAGGTGCCTGCCGCGAGGCCCGTGGGCCACCGTTCGGGCGGAAACGGATGTAACTGTAAACAATGAGTGCCAGCCCGATACATCCCGAGGCGATCAGGGTTCCGCCGGTGACCCAGCCACCGGGCAGCCACCAGGAATCCCGGAACTGCCACCATTGCGGCACCTGCCGCCAGAGCCCCCAGACCACGCCTGCGGCCATCACCGCAAAGGCAGCGCACACGGACCCGGCGATCCGGGGCCAGGTCTGCACGCCCTGCGCCGCAGCACGGAAGGCATGAATGCGCACCGGGTGCAGCCACCGGTGTGCCCACGCATAACGCAGTGACAAAACGGCCAGGCCGGCCACGATCATCAGCAGGCCCGGCCCGGGGAGCACCAATGCGGCCAGTCCCAGGACAACAAGGGTCCAGCCGGCCACCTCAATACCGGTGCGGCGCAGCCAGGCCGGGATCCGTTCCGTGCGCGTCATCCACCAAGCTTTGCATACAGCCGGACCTTGATGCAGGCCCGCCGGGACCCGTCACCGATTCCGCAGGCTCCCGTACCGGGTGCCAGAATGCTGCCTAAGAACCGGCGGACGGGAAGGAAAAACAATGGAATTGCGTATGGAGGCCATAGGGGCGGTGTCATCCAGCCGGAGCGAGGTGCTCGACGACGACTGGGACAGCGAGAACGCAGTCATCTCGCTGGATCCGGCCCTGTTTACGGAGGAAGCGCTGTGGGGGCTGGCGGAGTTCAGCCATGCAGAAATCCTGTTCGTCTTCGACCAGGTCCCCGAGAGCAAGATTGAGCGCGGTGCCCGGCGGCCGCGCGGCAACACAGACTGGCCGCTGGTGGGCATTTTCGCCCAGCGCGGGAAGAACCGGCCAAACCGGATCGGAAGCACCGTTGTGCGGATCGAATCAGTGGACGGGCTGTCCATGAAGGTTTCCGGACTGGATGCCGTCGACGGCACGCCGGTGTTGGACATCAAGCCCTTTATGGCTGAATTCGGTCCGCGCGGCGCGGTGATCCAGCCCCGGTGGGCCACGGAGCTTATGCGCGGCTACTGGTAGCCTTCCGGGGAACCGGGCCCGCATGGGTTAGGTTGGGGCGTGCTTACTGAACCGCTTTCCGCGACCACGCTGCTGCACGGCATCCGGATGGAGGTCATGGCCGCATCCCATGCCGATGCGCTCGCAGCGGGCTACCGGCGCAACCGCACCTATCTTGCCCCCTGGGAGCCGTTACGCGAGGAATCCTTTTACAGCTCCGACGGGCAGACGGCCGTGATTGAGGCAAAACTTTTGCTGTTCCGGGCCGGTACGGAAGTGCCCTGGGTTCTGGCTGCAGGGGAGCGCATCATCGGTACTGTCACGCTGGCCGGTATTGTCCGTGGTCCGTTCCAGTCCGCGAATCTGGGCTACTGGATAGACGGAGAATACGCCGGGCGGGGGATCGGAACTGCGGCCGTTGCCGCCGTCCTGGAGGCCGCCCGGGAACGCCTGGGCCTGCACCGACTCCAGGCGGCGACGCTGCCGCACAACGTCCCGTCGCAGCGGATTCTGGAACGGCTGGACTTTGAACGTATCGGTCTGGCTCCGCGGTACCTGAGGATCGCCGGCCAATGGCAGGATCACGTGCTTTTCCAGCGGATCCTGCAGGGTCCGCTGTGAACGGGGTACTGCGGGCCGAACTGATAGCCACGGAACGCCTGAGGCTGGAACCGCTGTCCGTGCACCATGCCCGGGAAATGGTTCCGGTGAGGGCGGGCACTGCCATCTACCGGCATATCGGGGGTACAGCACCCACCGCGCAGGAATTGGCTGCCCGGTACGCTGGCCAATCGGTCGGGGCGTCACCGGACGGCAGGGAGGCATGGCTGAACTGGATCATCCGGGAGCAGGGCGCCGCCGTCGGCTTTGTGCAGGCCACCGTAGCCGTTGGCGCACCGTGCCCGACGGCGTACGTGGCATGGGTGGTAGGCGAGGACTTCCAAGGCCGCGGCATTGCCACGGAAGCGGCCCGGGCCCTGCTCGGCTGGCTGCTGCCCCGTACCGGAGGACCGGTTGCTGCTTATATCGCTCCTAAGAATCTGGCCTCCACCGGCGTCGCACGGAAACTGGGGCTGGCCGGCAGCGGTCAGCTGGACGAGGACGGCGAGGAGCTCTGGCGCAGCGCCACGCCGGCTGGGTAGCCCGGGCGTGCCGGTGTAAGAGCGCCGGTGTGGCCCCGCCGGTGTAGCAGTGCCGGCGCAGCAGAAGGGCGGGGATCGGAGCGTCCTGCTCCGATCCCCGCCCTTTGGGGGTCGAAAAGCTGCTACTTGACCTTGACGGTCATCATGCCCTTCGGATTGCTCTGGATAACCTCAATGGTGGTTCCGGTGCCGGCCACTACTACGCTGCCCTGCGGGTTTGCCGGGTCGTAGTACGCATTCGGGTTGCTGTCATTGAAGACGGCGATGCCGGGTTTGGACGGCACATTGAGCGTTGTCATCCCGGCAGCCGTTTCGCGGTGCAGGAGAATCGGGTCGGTGGCTTCCTTGCTGAACGTCGCATCAAAGCTCTGGATGCGGTTCCGTGCCAGGGCGCCGTCGGTCCAGCGCAGGGCCTGCGGGCGGGCATCCACGGGAAGAACCAGGCCGGCGCCGGGATGCTGGCTGGTGTTGTTGTTGCGCTGCCCTGCGTTCCAGTACGTCACCAGCAGTCCGTTCTGGTAGGGGAAGTGTTCCACCTTGTCCGGTGCGCTGACGGCCCAGCCGAAGTTGTACGGGCCGGTCTGGAGGGTGGCATCGTAGCCGGCGTATTGCCGGTTTTCGGCAATGTAATACCTGCCGTTGCCGTTGGCGTCCTTGGGGAGGGTCACCACTACGGCCTGCTGCTTTTTGGTGGCGTGGTAGGACGGGCCAAGCATGTGCGTGGACTTTACGCCCGCCGTTGCCACGTCATAGTCCAGCCAGCCCATCTGCAGCTTTTCCCAGGCGCCCATGTGGTTGGGTGTGGTGCCGATGGAGTCTTCGCCGCGGCCCAGCCAGGAGCCGGAACTCATCAGGGTCCAGAAACCGGTTCCGTTGTCTCCGCCTGCCGTGTCGTACAGGTCCGGCAGGCCCAGGTCGTGACCGTATTCGTGGGCAAAGACACCGAGTCCGCCGTTCTCCGGTTCGGTGGTGTAGTCGCGGATCCAGACCTTGGAATCGCCAATCCGGATACCGCCAAACGGGTTGCTGGCCGGGCCCTCGATTCCGCGTCCGGCCTGGCCCACGGACCAGCGGTGCGACCAGATGGCCGACGACGCAGCACCGGCTTCCTCGCCCTCGCCGGAATGGATGGCCTGGAAGTGGTCGATGTACCCGTCCGGCTCGTCGAAGTTGCCGTTGTTGTTGTAGTCATAACGGTCCCACTGGTCGAAACCGGCAAGGTAGGCGTCGATATCCGCGGCACTCTTACCGGCGGCGATCTGCCCGTCGTACCAGGCGTCGGCCGCGTCCTGTACGAACCGGGTCATATCCGTCTGGGATTCCGTTTCGCCGTAGCTGGCCGAGTTATAAGGGACGGTTACCCAGTCGCTCACGTCGCCGTCGACCGTGTAGCGGCCGCTGGACATTTCCTCATAGAGGGTCTTCAACGATTCGCCCTGCGGGTTAAAGAACATATCCATGTAATGTTCCCGGTCAAACTCGGGGAGCCAGTATGTGGAGTTGTCCATGCTGCGGTTGGGTGCGGGGATCCGGTTATGTTCCGGACCCGGAGCGGAGCCGGGGAAGCGGGGATCCACCTGGTCCCCGAACTCAATCAGGAAGGACAGGATCTGGTCGCTGTCCTCCAGCCCGTATTCTGCCCACTGGCCGGGAGCCACCTGGACAGCCTTGGAGCCGCCGCGGTTCTGGACCGGGGCTTCGCCGCGCACTACCTTCTCCACCGCCTGCTGGTTCAGCGTCCGGCGCTCATCAGCGGCGGCGTCGGGGCGGTCGTCCGTTTTCGCGGTGCTGCCGTTGGCCCCGGGGGCGCCGGAAGCGCCGTTGCTCCCGCCGCCCGGGGGCTGGGGGGACGGGGCGGCGACGGCGGACACGGCCACCACCGGCGAGAGCAGAAGGGCGCTGCTGAAAGCCAGCACGGCAGCCTTCCGCGCAACGTTGTTTATTGAACTCAATTGTTCCCCTTAGAAAGTGCGTGGTGCGTAAGTGAGGTGGAATCAAGCTACTGGAGCGCCGGTTCCCGGAAGGACCGTAAATCGGATAGGAAATGAATTGGCATCAAAGTGGCACGGGTTTATACGCAGCCTCTTCCAAAAACGCTTCCTAAGCAGTAAAAGGTCTTCCTAACGTGCGGCTACACTGCGGTTGATGACACACGCTGGGGAACGCATGGGGGAGAACACCGCGGACGGCACGGGCAAAGGAACTGCACTGCCTGAACCCGAATACCGGATTGATCCGCGAACCCTGCGGGAAATACCACTGGATCCCGGCAGCGCCGAGGCGTGGCTGGCAACGACGGCGGGTGATGGACGCCCCGCGTCCGCCCGGATCGCCTGGCTGCGGATCCTGGGACGGCTTCCCGAAGCCGAAGCGGCCGCCCGGGAAGCACTCAATGCCGTAACCCCTGCGTTCCTGCATGCCGGCGCCCTGCATTCCGGCGCCCGTATCGGTGCCGGCATGCTGTCCGCAGGAGTCCGCCCGGCCATCCGCCTGGCCCAAGTGCTGCAGTGGAAAGGGCAGCTCAGCGACGCCCTGCGGCTGCTGGCGGCCGTGGACCGGTTCCTGGCCGCGCCCGGCCACGGGAAGCCCGGTGACGCGCTGGTCAGCCGGGCGTTCCTGCACCAGCATCGCGGCAAGGTACTCCTGGACGCTGGACATCCCGTCTGGGCACTAACTGAGTTCCGGCGGGCGCTGCATCTTCGCATTGCTGCGGGAGCGCCCGGGGACCAACTGCAATCGGCCGAGATGGCTGTCAGTGAGGCCCTGAGACGCCTGAAATAGACAGCAGGCTTAGGAGACTGGCGGCTTCCAGTCTAGGATTGAAGGCAGAATAGCTCTCCGGAAGCCTGGACAACCGCTTGGACTTCCGTTGTGTACACCGTTACGAAGGGATCAGGATCATGATCGGATTCATCATCGCAGGGCTAATCATCGGAGCGCTGGCGCGGCTGATCAAGCCCGGCAAGCAGAACCTGGGTATCCTGGCAACCCTGCTGCTCGGCCTGGCAGGTTCCGTCATCGGTGGCGTGATCGCCAATCTGCTGGGTACGGGTGACATTTTTGAACTCAATGTCTTCGGCTTCATCATCGCAGTTGTTGCAGCTGTACTGCTCGTGGGGACCGCTGAAGCTATTGCCGGCCGGAACAAGGGCAACTCCCAGATCCGCAGGTAAACCCGGCCGCACCCCGGGGGACAAACCCCGGAGACCTCAGCCCCAAAAACAAGCCGTCCCGGCTCCACCGCATCATGCTGTGGGGCCGGGACGGTTTTTTATCTGACGTTTCTTTCCAAGTGTGTGCGCCGGCGGCCGGATCAGGCAGGCAGCGATTCCGGAGCCGGGTAACCGCCAGCGGCTTCGGCCGGGGCAGTGCCGGGAGTGATGTCTGCGGGGCGCATGCTGCGCTCCTCAAGCTCAGCGGAGAGGGAGAGATAGAAGCCGAAGAGGCCCTCGATGAGCGGCCCTTCTTCCAACTGGTTGAACGCCTGGTCACACAGTGCTTCGAGGCTGCTGGTGTTCATGGCGGCGAAATCGGGAAACAGGTCGACGTGGGTGATCGGGGCATGGGTCATAAAGTGTCCTCACAAAAGAACCAATGGTCCACGTCTTAAACCACAGAGGTTTCCACCGTATCGGGTTCCCCGGTTCCTGTAAATGCCGGTCAAAGGGCACGGCGCGTATCCGGCTCCGGCCGGCATTCGGCGCTAGATTGAGGGCATGCAAACCGATAACCGGGTCGACCCGCCCGAGACAGCCGGGGAACTCGAGACCCTGACCGGATTCCTGGACTACTTTCGGGACACCGTGGTGATGAAGGCCTCCGGGCTGACCGACGCGCAGGGCGCAAAGCAGCTGCTGCCCTCCATCACCACCGTCTCCGGGCTGGTCCGCCATCTTGCCGACGTGGAACGTTTTTGGTTTCAGGGGCGAATCGACGGACAGCCGGACGTACGCACCAGATGGTCCGATGAAGATCCGGACGGCGAATTCCGGGTCAGCGACGAGGACAGCCTGGCCGGCATTATTGCCGACTACGAATCGGCCTGTGCCGGGTCACGAGCCGTGCTGTTGAACTATGCCCTGGAGGACCGCTGCCGCGGCGGCGAAGGCCGGCAGACAGTCCGCTGGGTACTGGTCCACATGATCGAGGAAACCGGCCGGCACTGCGGCCATCTGGACATCCTGCGCGAGTTGCTGGACGGCTCCACCGGAGACTAGCCGGCGGTGATCCCGCTCCGCGGACCGCCTCCGCGGGACCGCGTCCAGAAGAGCATCTCGACCGGGTGCCTGCGCTGGGACTGGCGTTCGGTACGGATGGGGCGGAATCCCGCCCGGCGGGCCACGGCTTCACTTTGGACGTTGCCCACGATGGTCCGCAGGACAACGGTCGGGAAGCCTCCCGCCAGCGCCCAGTCACTAAGTCCCCGGGCCGCTGCCGTGGCGGCTCCGCGGCCCCGCCCGGCCGGCAACAGCGCATACATGATTTCGGGGGTGTCGTGCACAGTGCTGGAAATGCCTGCAGTACCGAGCACCTGGTCGCCGTCGCAGAGGGCGTAGCGTGCCAGCAGGTTCTCCCGGCGGGCTGCCGCTGCCCGCTCCACCCGCCGTCGGGCGTTATCTGCGCTGAGGTATGCGGGAAACAAAGTCCAGCGGATGACGTCCTCGTCCCGGGACAGCTCCTGCTCCAGGTGCCAGTCTGATGCCGTGAGGATCCGAAGCGTGAATCGCCCCAGTTGGAGTGAGTCCGGCGTCGCCGTAATTAGGGGCATCCGCCATTATTGCGCCGTCCTCAGCGGCTCCCCAACCCCTCACCGGTTCAGCGGTGTCACGCCACCGGAAATGATTCCAGCATGGCCTTCAACCCGGCATAAATCCCCGGGGTGTCGTGGTCAACCGAGATGGCCGACGCCCCGTAGAGCCCGGTGATTCGGACGGTGAGTTCGCAGCCTTCTCCGGCATGTTCCAAGGTGTATTCCAGGACACCCGGGGACTCGGCGGCCACTGTACCGTTCCACTGCGGATTGAAGGTCAGGGCCAGCCGGACCGGTTGCTCCACCGCCAGAACGGTGCCACTGATCAGGTCCTCACCGTCGTAGGCCATGGTGTACGTGCTGCCCTCCGACAAGGGTCCGGAGAGCGTTGAGTCCCACATCCAGGGGCGGGGAACCCCGGTTGCAGTGAGCTCTGCCCACACCCGCTCGGATGGACAGGCAATGAGGGTCCGGTAAAGAGTCTCCGATATGTTGCCCATGGCCTGCCTCCTGTGCCGGTGCCGCGCGTCTGCAGCATGTCTGCGGCGACGATAAACCAGGCAGCACCTGGACCGCTATCCCGAGGTGCTGCCTGTGGATAGCACTCAGTTCCCTCTGCTGGGCGGATCCACCGGATGCAGTTCGGTACGGACGGCGTCCAAGTACCGCACCGGCGCAACCAATTAGATGACCGCGACGCCGATCCCGGCAAGCGCTGCCCGCCTAGTCAACGGATAGGCTGCCGGCTTACCGCTGCCGTGCGGAAGTACGGGCTCCGGCCGCGGATTTCTCCTCGGACGGCTTCTCCACCAGGGGATCAGGGTCCAGGAAGGCGACGGTCAGTACCGCAGCGGTCTCCCGGATCTGCCACTCCCTGGCACCCAGCCCGCGCAGCGCGGCGCTGATGGTGTCCAGGTTGATCTCCGCCGGCGGACGCCAGGCCAGCCGGCGCAGGTGATCCGGGGTAAGCAGGTTTTCCAGCGGCAGATTCAGTTTTTCCGCCAGTGCGGTCAGCCGCGGCTTGGCGGTCTGCAGCCGGGCAGCGGCCGCCGGGTCGTTTTTCGCCCAGACACGCGGGGGAGGCGGGGCATGGGTGGGGATGTGCAGCGGGGGAAGGTCGGTGGTGGAGCGGGCAGCCGAAATGCAGCGCAGCCAGCGCGGGGCTTCCTTCTGCGCCGCCCGGCCGTGGAATCCCGGCGTCTTCAGGAGCTGGGGAACCGTGGCGGGCATGGCACGGGCTGCGGCCACAATAGCCGAGTCCGGTATCAGCCGGCCCGGCGCGGTGTCGCGCAGTTCCGCAAGGTGTTCACGCTCGGTCCACAGCTCGCGCACGGCGGCCAGCTGGCGGCGGTCCCGGAGCTGGTGCATGCCGGAGGTCCGGCGCCAGGGATCGACGCGGGGAAGGGCCGGCGGTGCGGTGCGGATGGCTTCAAACTCTTCCTCGGCCAGTTCGAGCTTGCCTGCCTCGTCCAGCACACGGATCAGTTCCACCCGCAGCTCTGCGAGGACTTCGACGTCGAGCGCCGCGTAACGCAGCCACGGCTCGGGCAGGGGCCGGGTGGACCAGTCAGCAGCGGAGTGCTCCTTGGCCAGGGAGAAACCCAGCAGGGTTTCGATCACTGCGGCCAGGCCCACACGGGGCAGTCCGGCCAGCCGGGCGGCAAGTTCGGTGTCGAAGAGCTTGTCCGGCCACATGCCCAGCGCAGACAGGCAGGGCAGGTCCTGGGTGGCGGCGTGCAGTATCCACTCCACCCCGCTCAGGGCCTCGTTGATAATCCGCAGGTCCCCGAAGGCTTCGGGGTCGATCAGCCAGGTTCCGGCGCCTTCACGGCGGATCTGGACGAGAAAGGCGCGCTGTCCGTAGCGGAACCCGGAAGCCCGTTCGGCATCCACACCGGCGGGGCCGGTGCCGGCGGCCAGGGCTGCCGCAGCCCGTTCCAATCCGCGGGGAGAGTCGATGACCAGCGGCACACCGTCCCGGGGAGTTTCAAGTACCGGAAGCGGCTCCGGCGGTTCCCCGGCCTCGGCTGGTGCGGAGCTGGACGGGTCTGCGGCCTTGCCGGATATATGCGCGGTCATAAGGATTCCATTCTACCGACGAAGCCGGGGGCAGCGGACAGGACGGCGGCCCTAGCTGCGCCGGCGGCCCGGAAGGGGAGTGACGCCGTCGGGCAGCGGGGGCAGCCCGGCGAAGGTGCAAACCATGTCCGACCACGCTTCCAGATGGGACTGCACATCGGCACCAGCCGGCGTCCAGGACGCCCGCAGCTCAATATCGATCGAGTCGTCCCTGCCCTCGAGGGTGCCGTAGCTTTCCGAAAGCACCCGGGTGGCTGTGCCGCCGGCCAGTGAATAGGGCGCTCCGTGTTCCTCCAGCGCTTCCACCAGCCAGGTCCAGGCCACCGAGCCCAGCAGCTGGTCATTGCCCATGTCCGGCTCCAGTTCGGCGCGGATGTAGGTCACAATCCGGAAGGTTCCGTTCCAGACGGGTGAGCCGGCCGGATCATGGAGCAGGATGAACCGCCCCGTGGCCAGCTCCAGCTGTTCGGGGATCTGCAGGGCGGCCGGGCCATGCAGGCTGGTGGGCCCGGCGGGACCCGGCGCCAGCACCTCTGCGCCCAGCGAAACAGCGTACGGGGCCAGGCGCGTGGGGGCGGGGATTTCCTCGAGTTTCAGTTCCGCCCGGCAGGTGGCCCGGCGCAGCGCGCCGAGGGCCGTCAGGAAATCCGGGGGCACCTGGGAAAGGTCACCTATTGCACTCACCTCCGCAGACTATGGCCTGCGGAACATTGCCGCCGACGCAGGCTCGCCGGTGTGGCCGTTTCGTTACCTGCCGTCCGTGGCGCAAATGCCGACGGACGGCAGGGTGAAGCGGATTTAGTGCGTGCCCAGCGGTGCCGGATCGGCGGCAACTTCACGGGCGATGGCTTCGGCAAAGGCATCGATATCGTCCTCGGAAGTATCGAAGGTGCACATCCAGCGCACCTCGCCGGTGGACTGGTCCCAGTCATAGAAACGGAAGTCGCTGCGCAGCCGGTCGGCGACGCCGGCGGGCAGCTTGGCGAACACGGCATTGGACTGCGTGGCCTGGGTGATCTCCACGCCGTCGATCTTCTCCACCGCGGCACGCAGGCGCTGCGCCATGGCGTTGGCGTGCGACGCCGAGCGGTGCCACAGATCCGTGCCGTACAGGGTGACGAACTGGGCGGAGATGAAGCGCATCTTAGAGGCCAGCTGCATGTTCATCTTGCGCAGGTAGTCCAGGCCCGGGGAGGCCTCCGGGTCGAAGGTGATGATGCATTCGCCGTACATCATGCCGTTCTTGGTGCCGCCCAGGGACAGGATGTCCACACCGGCGTCGGCCGTCATTTCCTTGAAGGAGACCCCAAGGCTGGCTGCGGCGTTGCCCAGGCGGGCGCCGTCCATGTGCAGCTTCATGCCGCGGGCGTGGATGTGCTCGGCAATGGCGGTGATTTCCTCCACGGTGTAGAGGGTGCCAAGCTCGGTGGACTGGGTGATGGACACGGCCAGCGGCTGGGCGCGGTGCTCATCGCCCCAGCCCCAGGCCTCGCGGTCGATCAGTTCGGGGGTGAGCTTGCCGTCATCGGTGGGGATGCCCAGCAGCTTCATCCCGCCGATGCGTTCGGGGGCGCCGTTTTCATCCACGTTGATGTGCGCCGTCGTCGGGCAGATCACCGCGCCCCAGCGGGGCAGCAGGGACTGCAGCGCGGTCACGTTGGCGCCGGTGCCGTTGAAGACGGGGAAGGCACGGATGCGGCTGCCGAACTGGTCCGTCATGACCTCGCGGAGTTTGGCCGTGTAGACGTCTTCGCCGTAGGCCACCTGGTGGCCCTGGTTGGCGGCAGTCAGTGCTGCCAGGATTTCCGGATGGACACCGGAGTAGTTGTCGGAGGCGAAGGCCCGGATGGTGGTGTCGTGCAGGGGGAGAATGTCAGTCACGGTTCCTAGTATCTCTTACGTTGGTGTTGCGCAGGTTACTTTTTCCTAGCCGGTGAGGTAGATCCGCTGTCCGTTGATGTCGCCGGCTTCCTGACCAAAGAGCCGGACGACGGCGCCGGCCAGGTCTGCGACGTCGGTGGCGCCTTTGAAGGTCCGTTCCGGGGAGGACCGCCGCTGCCCGTCATCCACCAGCGATTTCACCACAAACACCACGGCGGCGGAACGCTGGGGTTCGGGGTTTTCCCTGCGCCCCGACTGGGCACGCCGGAACCCGGCGGCAATGGCCCGCACCCAGGCATCCGCTGCTGCCTTGGCCGCGGCATAGCCGGCACCGCCGGCGGTGGGGGTGTCCACGGCGGTGGCTGACACGATGGCCAGCCGGCCGTTCGGGGAAGCGGCCAGCTGGTCATAAAAGCTGCGGCTGACGTTGCGCAGGGTGCCCAGGATGTTCGTTTCCAGGAAATCCCAGTCCTCCTCGGACTGTGTGGTGATCCCGGCGCCGGCACGCCAGCCGCCCACCAGGTGGATCAGGCCGTCGATCCCGCCGTAGCTCTCCTGCATGTCCGAGGCCAGGGCCGCGACCTCCCCGGCGTCGGCGAGGTCGCAGGTGCGCAGATCGGCGTTGTTGAGCCCGAACAGCGTGTTTTCCAGCCGGGCCGCGTCGCGGCCAACGGCCACCACCTTGGCACCGGCGGCGTCGAGCGCCTGGCACACCGCGGTGCCGGAGGCACTCCCGGCACCGGCCACGAGGACGGTCAGGCCCTTCGCGGACGCGGTGTCCCGGCCTGGCGCGGTGCCCGGTTCGGAGCTCATGCGGTGTGCTCTCCTGCGGGTGCGCCGGACGGGGTGGCCGTGGCTCCGGTGATCCCGGAGGTGGACTCGATAACCGGGGCCATTTTCTTGGACAGGGCCTCGTAGAACATGGACAGCGGGAACTCGTCATCGAGCACCCGGTCGGTGAGGCCGCGCGGCGGTCCGTCCAGCGGCAGCGCCTGCGGACCCTGTGCCCAGACGGACGCCGGGTGCGGCGTCAGGGTGGCCGACACCAGGTCGTAGGCCGCGAGCCAGTGCGCCGTCTTGGGGCGGTCAATGGAACGCCAGTAGAGTTCCTCGATCCGGGCGCCAAGCCGGACAACGACGTCGGCGGTCTCTTCCCAGTCGATGCTCAGTTTGCCGTCGGTCCAGTGCAGTACATGGTTCTGGTGCATCCAGGCGAAGAGCAGCTGGCCGCCGAGGCCGTCATAGTTGCGCACCCGGCTGCCGGTGATGGCGAAGCGGAAGATGCGGTCGAAGATCACCGCGTACTGGACCAGGCGGGCGTGCCGGCGGGTCTCCGCGGGTGCCTCCTCATCGCGCTGGATTTTTACCGCTTCACGGAACGCGGTCAGGTCGCAGCGCAGTTCCTCCAGCGAGTACAGGAAGTAGGGCATGCGCTGCTTGATCATGAACGGGTCAAAGGGGAGGTCGCCGCGCATGTGGGTGCGGTCGTGGATGAGGTCCCACATGATGAAGGTTTCCTCGGTCAGCTTCTGGTCCTCCAGAAGCTCCGCGGCTTCGGCCGGCAGCTGCAGGGAGGTGATGTCCGCTGCCGCGGCAAGGACGCGGCGGAAGCGGGCCGCTTCCCGGTCCGCGAAGATGGCGCCCCAGGTGAAGGACGGGGTTTCCCGCACTGCTACGGTTTCCGGGAACAGGACAGCGGAATTGGTGTCATAGCCCGGGGTGAAGTCCAGGAACCGAATCGGGACGAAGAGTCCGTTGGAGTACTCACCGGCCTCGAGTTCTGCCACGAACTCCGGCCAGATGACCTCGATCAGCACAGCCTCCACGAGGCGGTTGGAGCTGCCGTTCTGCGTGTACATGGGAAAGACCACCAGGTGCGCCAGGCCGTCAACACGCTCGCGCTGCGGCTGGAAGGCCATCAGCGAGTCCAGGAAATCCGGCTCGGTCTCCAGGCCGGCAGCAACCCAGCGTTCGAAGTCGGCGACAACGAGGCGGAGGTACTCCTCATCATGCGGGAAGGCGGGGGCCAGGGCGGTGACGGCTGCGCAGATGGTGCCGATCAGCTCCACGGCCCGGTCATGGTGCGGGGCGTCCACGGAACCGTTTTTGTTCTGCAGCGGCTGCAGATCGGTGGCAGCCTGTTTCAGGGTCAGCCAGGCGTCGGTTCCGGCGGGGGCGGTGCCCGCCGGAACTGCGTCGATGTCGGGGCGGTTGAGCGCGGAAAATGCTGGGGAGGACATGGCTGTGACCTTCCGGGGGAGGGGCCGTCCCGTGGGGGTGGGGTGGCAGCTGGACTGATTAGCCGCCAGCATACTCACGTATTCCTAACGCTTACCGAAGAACAGCCCACACGTAAGTACCTCTTATGCTCGTGTGGTGCCCGTCACGCCAAAGCTTTAGTACCTCTTCGCCTGCAGACGGCTAGTAGCCGCGGCTGTTCGGGGATTCGGTGCCGATGACGGTCAGCGAAACCTCGGGGTGGTTCTTCTCCACCCGGCGCAGCGCCCATACGTCATTGAAAACGGCCACGTACGCGCCGTCGGTCCGCTCCAGCACCTCGGCGCCGTGCACGTTGGAGAGAATCTCCGCAGCATCGGGCGTGGTGAGCCGGGCCAGTGAGTAGGAAAGCTGCTCGTAGCGCATGGGGGCGTTGAAGTCCTGCGTCATGCGGTCCTCCACCACCTCGAACTGCATGGGGCCGACGGCGGCAAGCACCGGCGCCTGGTCGCCGCGGCGGTCCGAGCGCAGCACCTGGATGATGCCCTCGTGCTCGAGCTGGTCGATGCCCCGGCGGAACTGCTTGTAACGGCTGGGATCCTGGGAACGGGCCACGCGGAAGTGCTCGGGGGAGAAGAACGGGATGGGCGGGTATTCCACCGGTTCCTCCACGTACAGGCTGTCGCCCACCCGCAGTGCGGAGGCGTTGACCAGCCCGACGACGTCGCCCGGGTAGGCCTGGTCGATCACTTCGCGTTCGCGGCCAAAGAGGTGCTGGGCGTACTTGGTGGCGAAGGTCTTGCCGGTGTTGGAATGCGTGACCACCATGCCGCGCTCGAAGATGCCGGAGCAGACCCGGATGAAAGCCACGTGGTCACGGTGCGCGCGGTTCATGCCGGCCTGGACCTTGAAGACGAACCCGGAGAAGGGTGCGTCCACGGGGCGAAGTCCGCCGTCCTTGTCCTCGCGGGCGGAGGCCGAGGGGGCCAGGTCCACCAGGGTGTCCAGGATCTGCTTGACGCCGAAGTTCAGGGCAGCCGAGGAGAAGAGGATGGGGGTGGCCTTGGCGTTCAGGAAGGCGTCACGGTCGAAGTCGCGGCCGTCGATGACCAGTTCGGCCTCGTCCAGCGAATCGGTCCACACATCGCCTTCACGCTCGAGCGCCTGTTCCGGGGTGAAGTGTTCTTCCTTGGCCAGGGAGGCACCGGAGTTCTGCCGTTCAAAGTGGACGTATTCGTCCTTCTGCAGGTCCCAGACACCGCGGAAATCGCCGGCGATGCCCACGGCCCAGGTCAGGGGCATGGGGGCCAGGCCGGTGCGTTCGGTGATTTCATCCATCAGGGCCAGCGGATCCAGTCCGGGGCGGTCCCACTTGTTGATCACGGTGATGATGGGCAGGTTCCGGGCGCGGCAGACTTCGAACAGCTTCATGGTCTGGGTTTCCAGGCCCTTGGCGGCGTCCACGAGCATTACGGCGCAGTCCACGGCGGCGAGGACGCGGTAGGTGTCCTCGGAGAAGTCGGCGTGGCCCGGGGTGTCCAGCAGGTTGATCACGGTGTCGCGGTAGGCGAACTGCAGGGCCGTGGAGCTGATGGAGATGCCGCGGTCCTTTTCCATCTGCATCCAGTCGGAGACCGTCTCGCGGCGGTTTTCCTTGCCGTTGGTGGCCCCGGCGGTGCCGATCACCCGGGCGTGCAGGGCCAGCGCCTCGGTGAGCGTGGACTTACCGGCGTCGGGGTGCGAGATGACGGCAAAGGTGCGCCGCCGGGCGGACTCCCGAACGATCTCTTTGGTGGCGGTGGCGCTGACGGTGGTGGAAACCTGTTGTGACACTCCGCTGCTTTCAGACTCTGTGGGTTGGAACTGCTGGGGGACTGCATGTTGTCCGCGCCCGGCAGCCGGCTGCTCAGAACACAGCTTTCTCATTCTACCTGCTGGCTTCCTGCCGCCCGGACAGGGCAGGGATCCTGCCCGGCGGCTGTCCCGCACGGACACCGGTGCGCTGGGCCGCGGAGGCATACCGGTGGTCGGGTGCCCGAACCCGCGGTATCGCCTACTGTGGTGCTCAGCACACACCTGGCAACCATCTGCCTTACAACGACGAAAGGCCCTCCCATCATGGCTGAAGCGTTCATTATCGACGCCGTCCGCACACCCGTTGGCAAGCGCAAGGGGGGACTGAGCAGCATCCACCCCGCTGATCTTGCCGCCCATGTCATCGCCGAGACGGTCCGCCGCAGCGGCGTCGATTCCGAGGAATATGACGAGGTGATCCTCGGCGCCATTGACCAGGTCGGTCCGCAGGCCATGGATATTGCCCGCACCTCCTGGCTGGCTGCCGGCCTGTCGGAGCGGGTTCCCGGGACCACCGTGGAGCGGCAGTGCGGCTCCGGCCAGCAGGCGGTTTCCTATGCCGCGCAGGCCGTGATGAGCGGCACCAGCGACCTGGTGATTGCCGGCGGTGTGCAGAGCATGTCCTCCGTGCCCATCGGTTACGCGAATACCGCTGCCAGGGAGCTGGGTTTCCCGGATCCGTTTGCGGGCTCGGTTGGGTGGGAAAAGCGCTACGGCGGTCAGCAGGTTTCACAGTTCATCGGTGCGGAGATGATGGTGAAGCAGTGGGGGCTCAGCCGTGAAGAGATGGAGGACTTCGCCGTCGAGTCCCATGTCCGGGCCATCGCCGCCCAGACAGCGGGACGCTTTGACCGGGAAATCCTCCCGATGAACGGCGTGAGCGCCGATGAAGGGCCGCGGGATCCGGACCGGGCCAAGATCGCCACCCTTGCCCCGCTGGCCGAGGGCGGCTCCCTGACTGCCGCCACGTCGTCGCAGATTTCCGACGCCGCAGCGGTCCTGCTGGTCGCCTCGGAAGACGCGGTGCGGCGGTACGGGCTGAAGCCCCGAGCCCGGATCCACTCAATCTCCGCCCGCGGCGATGATCCGATCATGATGCTGAGTGCGCCCATCGAGGCCACCCGCCATGCCCTGAAGCGCACCGGCATGAGCGTGGAGGACATCGATCTGTTCGAGATCAACGAGGCCTTCGCTTCCGTGGTCCTGGCCTGGCAGCGGGAGATTGGCGTGGACATGGCCAAGGTCAACGTCAACGGCGGCGGCATTTCCCTGGGCCACCCCATCGGGGCCACCGGTGCGAGGATCATGACCACGCTGCTGCACGAACTCGAGCGGACCGGCGGACGCTTCGGGCTGCAGACCATGTGCGAGGGCGGCGGCCAGGCCAATGTCACCATCATTGAACGTCTGGACGAGGGTTTCCGACTCTAACCGGGTTTCAGCTGTAGAGCCGGGACGGGTCGCCGGCCAGGGCCGCCTTGACGAACCGCGCCGGGTCATCCGCGAGGACTTCGATCATGCCGGATTCCACGCCCGCGAGGCTTGCTTTCGCTACGTCGTCCGGGTGGATCATGGGCCCGTCGGCACCTGCCATCATGTCCGTGTCAGCTGCGCCGAGGTGTACCCCCTGCGCCAGGATGTTCCGGCCCGCCAGCTCGACCCGCACAGCCAGCTGTTCGGCTCCTCCTTCCCGGCCACATTGGACGAAGCCGTCAATATGCAGGGCGCCCCGGCCGCCTAGGCAGCGTACCGGGAGTCAGGGTGTCCTGTCCTCGTTACTTTGCGGATGTTGCTTCCCGCCGGATTGCGTCCGGCGGGACAGCCCGTGCCCGGCCGTCCGCCCAATCAGCCCGTCGGCCAGGCCTGCAGCCGTCGCGCCGGCCAGATATGCGGGCAGGTCCCAGGCATTGAAGGTGGTGCCCAGCACCAGCCGCAACGGCGGCCACGCCGTGCCCCATTGCGCCGGGTACGGGGTGAGCTGGAATAACTCGATCAGCGCACACAGTGCGACGGCGGCAGCCGCCATCCTCATTCGCTTCGCCCCGGGCAGGGCAAAGGCCAGCAGCAGGTAGATCAGGGCGGCGTACAGGAAGCCCCCGGCGGCGTCGCCCGGGACTCCCGGCAGCCCTGTCCGGACGAACAGGCCCAGCAGCAGGACAACGACGGCGGCGCCGGCCAGCGCGGCGCGGCGACGGGCCGTCCGGCGGGATGGCACGCCAGGGCCTGACCTGGTGCTCCGCGGGACGGCGGGAATCCGGTTGTTCTCCGAGCGGGGCTGTGAAGTATCGATGCGGTCACTGTAGCCCGCCGGGAACCAGGCAGGATCCCGGCGGGGAGTGTCCGGGCAGTCGGGATGGGAAGCAGGCGGGAGCTCGGCTGGGAGTATCCGGGAAGTCCGGGCAGGAGCACAGGCTCCAATCGAGAAGGCACGAATTACCGATTTTTCGGCGGAAAACGGTAATTTGTGCCTTTTCGATCCCGCCAACGGTAATTTGTGCCTTCTCGATCCGGGCCGATCCGGGCCAGGCAATTGCACCTCACATCGGACCGGGCAGCGGCACCCCGACGGCCGGGCCGGTGTCGACTCTGCACTGGTTACGGGTTTTCGGCCGGGAAACGATAAGAACTGCGGACTCGATGCCTCCCGGGGCCCCACATCTCCGCACCGTCACATCTCCCTGCCCCACTCGTCACATCAGCCCGGCAGCCCAGCGCAACCGCAGGCTTTCCTCCAGCTCCTGCTCCGCTATGCGCTGCTCGATCGCCTTCAGCTGGTCCTCGAGCAGCGGAATCCACCGGTTCTCCACGGCCCGCTGCCGGGTGCGGGTGGCTGCCAATTCCTCCGAGACCAGCAGCAGCGCCCGCTGGACGGCCGCAGCGGAGACTGCCGCCTCCAGCGCTTCCCGGTGGGCTGCGGCTGCATATGCCAGGGCCGAACTGCCCCCGGCCGGCGGCGCAGACGGGACGGTACACGTGGCTTCCTCGGGATAGGAGATGCCCATGGCCCCGCCCCACCGCACGCGGACCCGGGCGTCCTGCAGCGGGGCCGCAGCCAGCAGGCGGTCCGCGCCGTCCAGTGCCGTGGTCCGCCGCAGCCACACAGATGCTTCACGGGCCGCTGCTTCCCAGCCCAGCCGTGCGGCGTCGGCCCGCTCTGCCATCCCCTCGATGGAGCGCTGCAGGATCCGCTGCTTGCGGTCCAGCAATTCGGCCCCGCGCCGGGCGGTCGCGAGCCGTCGCTGCACCTCGGACCGTTCGGCCCGGCTGCCTCCGGACCGGAACCCGCTCACCGCGCCGGTCCCGTCACAGCCGTGCCCCGCCCTCAGGCCCGGGCAGGTACCGGTCAAGGAAGTCCGCCGAAAGCATGGTCAGCTCCCGGCGCGGCAGCAGCGACAGTGCCTGCCACGCCAGGTCCAGGGTCTGCTGCAGGGTGCGCAGCTCGTCCCGGCCCTGGTTGAGCAGCTCCCGTTCCACCACGGTCCGGAACTCGATGTAGGCCTTGTCGGTTTCGCTGAGCGCCGCAGCTCCCACCAGTTCGGCCAGTTCGGAGGCGGAGCGCGCGCGGGACATGGCGGAGAGGATCTGGGCGGCGACGTCGAGGTGGTCCTCACGGGTACGCCCCTTCCCGGCACCGCTGCGCATCAGCCGGGACAGGGAGGACAGGACATCCACGGGCGGGTAAATACCGCGGGCGTCAATGTCGCCGTCGAGCACTACCTGCCCCTCGGTGATGTAACCGGTGAGGTCCGGCACCGGATGGGTGATGTCCCCGGCGGGCATGGTCAGCACGGGCACAATGGTGACCGAGCCTTCGCGGCCCTTAACCCGCCCGCAGCGTTCGTACAGGGTGGCCAGGTCACTGTAGAGGTAGCCGGGGTAGCCGCGGCGGGCCGGTATTTCCCGCCGCGCGGCGGAGACCTCGCGGACTGCCTCCGCGTAGCTGGTCATGTCCGACATCACCACCAGCACATCCGAGCCGTGGTCATAGGCCAGGGACTCCGCAACCGTCAGCGCGATCCGCGGGGTGAGAATGCGTTCAATCACCGGATCATCAGCGGCGTTGAGCAGCAGCACCAGCTCTCCGGCGGCCGAGCGTTCCTCCAGCCGGTCACGGATGTAGGCAATGTCCGCATGGGTCATGCCCATGGCGGCGAACACCACCCGGAAGGCCCGCCCCGAGGAGGTGGCGGCCTGGGCGGCGATCTGCGTAGCCAGGGTCAGGTGCGGCAGGCCCGGGATGGAGAAGATCGGCAGTTTCTGTCCGCGGACCAGGGTGGTCAGGGCATCCACCACGGAAATGCCGGTGATGACCGGATCCTGCGGCGGTTCCCGGAACACGGGGTTCAGCGGCCAGCCGCCCACCGGAGCGGTTTCCTCGGCAGTAACGGGAGGGCCGCCGTCGAGCGGTTCCCCCCGGCCGTTGCAGACCCTGCCGAGCCACCCGTCTCCCACGGGCACGGAAAGCGGGCGGCCCTGGAAGCGCACTTCCACCCCGCCCAGCGCCATGCCCTCGGTGCCTTCGAAGACCTGCAGGGTGGTTTCGTCCCCGTCGATCTCCAGCACCAGGCCGTGCCGCTGCGCCCCGCCGTCCACAGAGACGGTGGCGAACTCGTCCCAGCCCACGCCGTCGGTGTCGCCCAGGACCAGCAGCGGGCCCCGGAGCTCGCGTACGTCGCTGTGTCCCACCCGGGCGGTGGGGCCGGTGTTGTTAGCCATGGGTTGCTCCCGCCGCTGGTTGCACTGTGGATGGCTGGTCAAGATCCGCTGTTAGCCGACGCAGGAAGTCCCGGGCGCGCTGCCGGACTCCCTCGGCGTCGGTGGGGCCCGTGTCCTCGCGCAGCCGGAGGACGGGGGAGAAATCGTAGCGTTCGACGTCGGCCGGCGGCACTCCGCGTCCCACCATGGCCTGGCAGGTATCCACCACGTCCAGCACCGTCTGCAGCAGGGCGGCACCCTTGTCCGCGGAGCTGTACCCGTCATTGGGACTGAGCGCATTCTGCAGCAGTACCCCGTCGCGCAGCAGGCGCCCGCCCAGCAGGACCATCTGCTCATGGC
This sequence comes from Arthrobacter sp. YD2, assembly GCF_030410475.1. Classification (NCBI taxonomy): domain Bacteria; kingdom Bacillati; phylum Actinomycetota; class Actinomycetes; order Micrococcales; family Micrococcaceae; genus Arthrobacter; species Arthrobacter sp. YD2. The sequence continues at coordinate 740,630 of NZ_JAUHHB010000002.1, read as the reverse complement.
CGGGCAGCGAGGAGGCGCCGATGATTTCCGCGAGCGCGGTCAGCCGGTCCGCCTCGGCCAGCAGCAGCGAGGCCCGGGCACGCCGCGCGGTCCATTGCGGGTCTCCGTGGGCGGAGTACCAGCGGCCCAGTGACTCGGCGTCCCGGGAGAAGGAACCGCGCCAGGAGACGGCGGGGTAGTGCCGTGAGTAGGCCAGGTCCCGGTCCAGCAGCCAGAGGGTACGGACAAAACGCTGGGTACCGGTGGTCACCGGTTCGCTCATGTCCCCGCCGGGAGGGGAGACGGCGCCGATGACGGTAACCGAAGCCGTCGCCCCGCCCAGGGTCCGTACCCGGGCGGCCCGCTCGTAGAATGCCGCCAGTTCGCTGGCCAGGGAGGCGGGATAGCCCTCCTCGGCGGGCAGGTCCCCGTTGCGGTTGGCGAATTCGCGCAGGGCTTCCGCCCAGCGGGAGGTGGAATCGGCAATCACCACGGCGTCGTAGCCCATGTCGCGGAAGAACTCGGCAACGGTAACCCCGGAGGCAATGGACGCCTCCCGGGCCATCATCGGCATGTTGGAGGTATTGGCAATGATGACCGTACGGTCAATGAGCTTGCCGCCGGTACGCGGATCATCCAGACCTGAGAGCCCGTCCAGCACGTCCGCCATCTCATTGCCGCGCTCGCCGCAGCCCACGTAGACAATCACGTCCGCGTCCGACCATTTGGCAATCTGCTGCAGCGTCAGCGTTTTGCCGGTGCCGAACCCGCCGGGGACGGCTGCCGCCGCACCGCGCGGAACCGGGAAGAGCAGATCCAGCACACGCTGTCCGGTCTGCAGGGGGACGAGATCGGTAATGCGCTCGCCGAAGGGGCGGGGCCGGTGCACCGGCCAGCGCTGGGCCAGGGTAACCTCCACTCCGCCCACCCGGGCCACCGGGTCCAACGGTCGGACTTTTCCCTGCGCCAGCCAAGCGATTTCCCCGGAGACCGACGGCGGCGACATCACCCGGAATTCAACTGTGCCTGCCGTGGGGACAATACCCAGGACCTGCCCTGCCCGGACCGTGTCCCCGACCGCCACGGAGGGGGTGAAGTCCCATTCGGTTTCCAGCACCGTCGGATCTTCAGTGGAACTCTGCCGCTGCTGGGTGAGCCAGAGCGGGGCGGACGAGAGCGGACGGAGCAGCCCGTCAAAAACGGTGCCGAGCAGTCCGGGCCCCAGCAGGCCCGCAAGCTGGTGGCCGGTCCGTTCCACCGGGTCACCGTTTTTCAGCCCGCCGGTGTACTCATACGCCTGGACAGTGGCAGTATCCCCATTAATGGACACCGCCTGGGCGGCAATACCTTCGGGACCCACATTGACCACTTCAAGCATGGTCAGGCCGGGCAGGCCGCGGATTTCAACCAGCGGTCCGCTGACCCGTGTGACCACGCCCGTTTCGCCCCGTGCCTGCCCGGCTGCCGCTCCTCCCCCCGCCGTCGCCCCGGTCCCCGCCGCCGACGTCGCCGCCGCCCCCGCCGTCGCCCCGGTCCCGGTCCCGGCAATGTCCCTGGCCGTACCGGCGCTGCCGGTACCCGGTGTCCTCACACGTCTTCCCATAGTCTGCGCACCTCCCGCGCGTTTTCTTCCAGGGCCTGTTCGGCCAGGGCGGGCAATGACAGGTCAATCCGGCGTGATCCGGCCGTGCCGGTGACGCCGCCCCTGGGGCTTTCCGTCACCGAAGCCATCGGCCCCAGCAACCGGTCCGCCTGTGCCGTCAGCCGCCGCAGGATCTGCGGATAGCGCGGGTCCCGGCGGATTTCGCGGGCCTGCTGCATCACTTCGGCAGTGAGCAGGGAGTGCAGGTGCTCCTGCTCGGCCAGGATGCTCCGCCGTGCTGCCCGGCGGGCCCGGGCCGAGGACGCCACGGCATCCGCCCGCGCCGCCTCGGCGCCCTCGCGCGAGGCAGTGGCCCGGATGTCCGCGGCTTCGGCGCGGGCGGCGGCGAGGATCTCCTCCGCCTGCCTCCGTGCTTCTGCCTCTGTGCGGGCGGCGTTTTGTGCGGCCTCACGGTCCAGCGCCCGGCGAACCGGTTCCAGCGCGGTTTCGGCGCCGCGCGGCAGCCGGGTCATACCGGCAGCACCACTGTCAGCGGGGCCAGCGGGTCGGCGAGTTCGACGGCGAGGTCCGCCGCGGCGTCGGGCGTCAGCAGCACTACGCACACCGATTCGGGCAGCGCTGCCCATACGGCGCGAACATCAGCTGCCCCGGCAGCCGGATACAGCGCCGCCCCGGCAAGCCTGAACCCCTGCAGCAGCGTGGTGCTGCCCAGGGCAGCGACGGTTCCTTCGCGAGCGCTCATGCCTGGCCGATGAGGATGATGGAGATGATCAGCCCGTAGATGGCTATGCCTTCGGCCAGGCCCACCACCACCATGGCGCGGCCGAAGATTTCCGGGCGCTCACTCATGGCGGCCAGCGCTGCGGATCCGGTGTAGGCCACGGCAATGGCCGCGCCGATGGAGGACCCGGCCACGGCGATCGCCGCACCGAGCAGGGCAGCACTGCTGCTGTCGCTGCCGTCGGTGGCCATGGCAACGGAAGCGGCGGCAGCCCCGCCGTCGCCCGCCGTGGCGGGAACTGCGTTGAAGGCGGCGACCAGAAGGGCCAGCGCGCCCCCCATCAGGACGGCGTTGAGGCCCAGCAGTGCCCGGACGCCGGTGCGGCGCCGCCGGCGCATCAGCATCACGGCACCCGCGGTCAGTAGGACGGTCAGGATCAGGACCAGCGGAATGCTGGCAAACCAGGGATTCACGGCAGGTGCCTTTCAGCAGGGGCGGTAGGGGTAACAGCGGCGTTGGCAGCCGGTCCCGTGGCGGGGGTCCACGGCCGGAACCGGCGCCCCTCCTCGAGGAAAATGCGGGAAAAGAGTTCGTAGTACTCCAGCCGCAGCGCCTGGATGCCGGCCACCAGACCCTCCAGGGCGAAGGTGAGAATGTTGCCCACCAGAAACATCAGGATGGCCGGGATGATCCGCCAGTTCGGCTCCCAGATGGCCGTTGTAGCCTGCCAGACCACCATCATGAGTGCGGCGTGGGTGAGCCCGAAGGCGGCCAGACGGGTGAAGGACACTAGGTTGGAACCCAGCTGCACCACCGTGTCCATCAGCTCCACCGAGGCCTGCAGTCCGCCGGTGGGACCGCCGCCGGCTTCGACGAACAGGCCGATGAAAATGAACACCAGCGCCACCAGTGCGGCTGCACCGGCAAATACCAGCACAATCGTGTTCCCGGTCAGCAGCCCCCAGGCGGCCAGTCCAACGGCAACAAAGAGCAGGGACCCGGCCAGCCCGGAGCGGGCGTAGAGCGCGTATCCCCAGCCGCCCTCCCGCACCCGGTTGATGGTGCCCAGCACGTAGGAACCCGCCAGCAGCACCGCGCCGAAGGCCAGCGCCGCGATGATCAATGTGATGGGTTCCTCCAGCGGCTCCAGCCAGAGCACCGGGAGCACGCCGGTAGGGCCGAAGAATTCCCCGTACAGGAAGCCGAAGACCACCGCAGCGAACCCGGCTCCGGCGATGAACAGCCACGTCCGCCGGTAGCGGTCCAGCCAGGGGACCTTCAGGAAACGGATCAGCAGCCCGGCGATCAGCAGCAGCGCCCCCTGGCCGGCGTCACCGAACATCATCCCGAACATCACCACGTACGCGACGCCGGCTATCCGCGCCGGATCGAGGTTGGAGTACGGGACGGTGGTGTAGGTATCCACCAGCAGGCGGGAAAGCCGGGGCACCTGCCGTGACCGGTCTTCACCGGTGAGCCGGGTGGGCGGCTGGACACCGCGGGGCCGGCGCAGCGGGACCGCTGAGGCGCCGTGCGGTTCCAGGGCCTTCCGCAGGGCGGGAAGGTCGGCGGTGGGTGCCCAGCCGGCGAGGGCGGCTACCGGGCCGTGGACGACGGCGGCTTCGGCCGCACGCTGAACCTCCTCGGGTCCGTCGCCGGGCTCGTAGGGCAGATCCAGTTCGACGGCGGCACTGGCCGCAACTTCAGTGAGCATGGGTTCGCGGGCATCCAGCGGGCAGACCAGGGCGATGCGCTCCATCCGGACCGGGCTCAGGCTCTCACGCCACGGCATCGAGCACCTCGCTTCCGCCACCGCCGGAGCCCGCCGCAGCCAAGGCGGCACGCACCCGCCAGGCATCAGCGGCAAGCACTGCCGCCGCGCCCAGCACCACTCCGGGTCCGGGGAGACCGGCGCGCAGCAGGGAGAAGCCGTCCGTTTCCACGCGGCCTGCCAGGGCAGCTTCGGCCCGCCATAATTCCCGCGGATCCTGAACTCCCGCCAATGCCTGCCCGGCCGCCGGGCTGAGGGCCAGGAGAAGTTCCGGCAGGGAGAACGCTTCCGCCCACCCGGTGCCGATCAGCGGACGCAGCAGGGATACCTGGCGCTCGGTTGGACGGCCACCATCCACCAGCAGCAGCCGGGCCACCAGCAGGACGGCAGCGGCAACCGCCCACGGCCGTGCCTCCGGGGCAGCGGAGGCCACCCGGCGCAGCCACACTGCCGCCAGGGTGTCCGGCAGTGTCGCACTCAGGCTGTCGGCCGGTCCCGGACTGCCCCAGGGTGAGGCGGCGAGCATGGGCTGGAGGGTATCCAGGGATTCGGCGGTCCTAAGCCGTGGCCAGGCCGTGGCGAGGCCGCCAAGGTCAAAAGGGGTAGAGGCGCTGGTGTCGGAACGTCCGGAAGACCCGGAAGACCCGGAAGACCCGGAAGACCCGGAAGACCCGGAAGACCCGGGCGTCCGGTCCGGTGCCTCGTCCGGCGGGGTGCCTGCGGAGAGCGCGGCGGCAAGGGCCACGATGTTATCCGCTTCGAACCGCGCTGCGACGGCGCGGACAAGCGGGGTGCCGCTGGCCGGCAGCCAGCCCGCCAGCACACGCAGCTGCCACAGCACGGTACGCCGGGTAGCCAGCTGGGCCTCCTGCAGGGTCCGGGCGGCAGCCAGCTCCCCGGCGTAGACGGACCCGGCGAGGGCCTCCACTGCAGCGGGCAGGTTCGGCAGGGTGGACAGGCTGCGGCAGGCACCGGCGCCGAGCCGGCGCTGTGCCATGGACCGTCCCCGGACCGTCGCCGCCACCCAGTCCGCCTGCATCAGCCGCTGTCCGTTCCGCGTCCCAGCAGGTCCTGAACCAGGTCCGCCACGATGGCGGAAGCGAGTTCGGGCACCCTGGATTCACCCCTGCGCCGCAACTCGGCGGCTTCCTGCCTCGCCTCGGAAAGCAGAGCCTCGTCCTGCCGGGACACCTCGGCCGAGACCTGGGCGGCGGCCTCGGCACGGGCCGCGGCACTGTCCATCCGTGCCTGTTCCAGAAGGGCGGCGGCCTGGCGGCGGGCCGCAGCGACGCTCTCGCGTGCCTGTTCGGCCGCGTTCCCGGCGGTAGCCTGCGCTGCCTCAATCTGCGGGTCGAGGGCTTCGAAGACGGGAATCAGTTCAGCGGCCGGACCCTCGTCATCCTGGGCCGGAACACCGGCAGGGCCGGCGGGCCCCGGTGCCCCGACGGGCCGGAAGCGGTCCAGCAGGCTGTTGCGTGCCATGCGGTACCTCCCTGTTGTAAAGGAGTGACTTGTACAGGAATGGACGTGTGCAGGATCCGATTTGTGCAGGATCCGATTTATGCAGCAGCGGACGGGTGCAGGACTCAGTCCCCGGTGGCCCGGGCCTCGGAATCCTCGCCGTGCTGCACTATGTCCCCGTCGGTGAACAGAATGCCCCGCGCAATTTCCCGCCAGAGCGGGGTGCGGCGCAGCAGGAATTCCAATTCCATGCTGAAGTGCTTGAATTCCTCGCCGAGGGAATCGTGCATGATGGCGCGCGACTCGGCGTCGGGTTCCACGGCCATCCGCTGTACGTACCAGCCAATGGCTTCGGCTTCCTCGCTGAGGCTGGCGCACATGCGTGCGAAGGTTCGGGTTTCGGCGGGAAGTTCGGACGGTGGCTCGTGGTACTGCTCGGTGCCCATACGTGTCTCCTGACGGACCGGTGGTTCCGCAGCCGCTGAGGGCCGGAACGGTTTTCCCCGTTCCTCGAGGTTACGTTTGGGCCGGGAGCGGCACAATGGTCCCCGGACCCAACGGCGCCGGGAGGGCTGAGCTCTGTGGGGGAGCGGTACTAGCGGCGGGGCAGAGTCAGGATCTCGGCGCCGTCGTCGGTGATGGCAATGGTGTGCTCGCTGTGCGCGGTCCGGCTGCCGGTGGCGCTGCGCAGGGTCCAGCCGTCAGGATCCATGGCCAGTTCCGCGGTGTCGGCCATAATCCACGGTTCAAGGGCGAGGAGCAGCCCGGGGCGGAGCTTGTATCCGCGGCCGGCGCGGCCGGTGTTGGGGATGTGCGGGTCCTGGTGCATGGTGGACCCGATACCGTGTCCGCCGAAGTCGGTGTTGACCGGGTAGCCGGCAGCGCTCAGGCTGGCGCCGATGGCATGGGAAATGTCGCCGATCCTGGCACCCGGACCGGCGGCTGCGATGCCGGCTTGGAGCGCCTGTTCGGTAGCGCGGATCATGGCCGTACTCGCCGGATCCGGTGTTCCGACCACAAAGCTGATGGCCGAATCCGCGGCGATGCCGTTTTTGATGACGGCCAGATCCAGGCTCACCAGGTCGCCGTCGGCCAGCGCATAGTCGTGGGGGAGGCCGTGCAGGACGGCGTCGTTGACGGAGGTGCAGATGTAGTGGCCGAAGGGCCCGCGCCCGAAGGACGGTGCGTAGTCCACATAGCAGGACTGCGCTCCGGCGTCCCGGATCATTTCCGCCACCCAGCGGTCAATCTCGAGCAGGTTCGTGCCCACCGTGCTGCGCTGCTTCATGGTCTGCAGGATCTCGGCCACCAGTGCTCCGGTAACCCTGGCTCGCGCCATTTCGTCCGGGGTCAGAATCTCGATCATGGTGCCTTCCTACCGCAGTCGTTCAACGGGCCAGCCTCCCGTACGCCGAGGCAAAGTGGATCAGGGGGTCCGACTCGTCGTCGGCGGAGGCCCGGCGTCCCATCGACACTACCTCTCCGACGATCAGTTCATGCGTAGCCGCCGTGGTTACCGAGGTGGTACGGACCTCAAACCAGGCGATGGCGCCGTCAATAATGGCAGCACCTGTTTCCGGGCCCCTGCCGTAGTCCACCTGGTTCAGTAGTCCCTCCAGGGGCGAGCCGGGGCTTGCCAGCCAGTTCGCGGTGCCGCGCAGCCGCGCCGGCAGCAGGCTCAGCGCCCAGCTGCCGGCGTCGAGCACCGCCTCCGCGATGCGTGCCTCGGCGTACAGGCTGACCAGGACGGTGGGCGGATCATAGGAGACGGAGAGGAAACCGCTGACCGTGGCCGCGTAGTCACGCCCGCGCAGCCGGGTGGAGACCACGCCGACGCCGGAGGCAATGTCCGCGCTCAGCTCGCGGTAGCGGTCAACCACCTCGTCCGGGACATCCGGTCCTTCGACGGCGTCACCGGGGAATACTCCGTGCTCCAAGGGATCCGTTATTCCGCGGTGGTGCCGGCGGTCTCGCCGGGAACCAGCTTCACGGAAATGGAGTTGATGCAGAACCGCTGGTCGGTGGGGGTGTCGAAACCCTCGCCCTCGAACAGGTGTCCCATATGCGAATCACAGTTGGCGCAGCGGACCTCAATGCGGTCCATGCCCATGCTGCGGTCGTGCAGGTAACGCACCTTTCCCTCGGCCAGCGGCGCAAAGAAGGACGGCCAGCCGCAATGCGAGTCGAACTTCTCGTTGCTGGTGAACAGCTCGCTGCCGCAGGCGCGGCACTGGTAGACGCCGGCGGTCTTGGTGTCCCAGTATTCGCCGGTGTATGGGCGTTCGGTGCCGGCCTGGCGCAGCACGGCGAACTCCTGCGGTGTCAGTTCTTCACGCCACTGCTCATCGGACTTCTGGACAGGGATGGTTCCGGCGTTCTCTTCGGTAGTCATATCCGCCTCAACGCTTAAGAGCCGCCAATAAATCCCGAGCCGCTGTACAGGTGCAGCACCGGCACGCCGAGCCGGTCCTGCGCCTCGTTGGCCCAGTCGGTGCGGAACGTATCCTCGATGGCGTGCGGAGTGGTGATGACCACCACCTGGCTGGCACCGGTGCGCTTGGCGGTTTCGACGACGGCGGCCACCGGGTCCTCGCCGGTCACGCTGCCGGTGGCTTCCAGCCCGGCTGCCTGCAGTGCTTCCAGGGATTCGGCGAGCTCGGTGACGGCTTCCTTCACGCCTTCGGCCTTGGTCTGCCGTCCGCCCGTCAGGTCCTTGAAGGCCGCGGAAAAGTCCAGCAGGCTCAGGTTGTCCAGCACGTCCACCAGCAGGTTCCGGCCGGTGTCTGCCGGCACCAGGATGTCAAAGCGGGTGGGCTCCTCACCCATCAGTGCCCGCAGGTTCTCCACGTCGCCGCTGCCCAGCGATTCTTCCGTCAGCACCACAATTGTCGAAGTCATGTGTCCCAGCCTAATATGTCTGCCGTCACGGTGCCGATCGGCGCGGCGCGGACGGCCGGTGCCCGGGGCGCGCGCCTGCGTCGGTAAGAATGGTCTTATGGCTATTTCCGTTCCCACCGACGTTTCCACCGGTTCCACTGCAGTCCGTTCCGCCGCTCCCTGGGTCCGCTGGACCGCGTTCGGGGCCGGCATAGGCGCGGCGGCGTCCACCGCGGTAGTGGCTGCGGCATCGGGACTGGGCATTTACTTCGCCCGGCAGGTGGTGACCCCGGTACGCACCCGGGATGAAAACCTGGAAATCCTGGCAGTGACTGAGAGCGAGTTCGGGCGCCAGGTGATCCTCCCGGCAAACGCGGACACCACGGTGGACGGGACCTACAGCCTGTACTTCGACGACGGCGCAGGCCACGCCCGGATCGGAGCGATCCGCTCCTATGTGCCGCGTGAAGGCACGGTGCAGCGGGACGTGGAAGAGGTGTACAGCGGAGACCTGGGCAAGGCGCTGCGTGGCTGGTGGAGCGGCTCCATCTATCCCACTCCCGCCGCCGTCGGCATGCCCCAGGAAGACGTGGAGATTCCGGTGGAGAACGGAACCGCCCCTGCCTGGCTGGTGCGTACCCCCGGCGCGGAAACCTGGGCCATCATGGTTCACGGCCGCGGTGCACGGCGCACCGAATGCCTGCGAGCGGTGCGCACGGCGCGCGAGGCCGGACTGACCAGCCTCCTCATTTCCTACCGGAACGACGGCGAGGCTCCCTACGCGTCCGACGGCCGCTACGGGCTGGGACTGACGGAGTGGCAGGACGTCGAGGCAGCCATTCGTTTTGCGCTCGAGAACGGTGCCAAGGACGTGGTGCTGTTCGGCTGGTCCATGGGCGGAGCCATCAGCCTGCAGACAGCGGACCGCTCTCCGCTGCGCCGCTACATCCGTGCCATGGTGCTGGACGGTCCGGTGATCGACTGGGTGAACGTGCTTTCCCACCACGCCAAGGTGAACCGGATTCCCGCGCAGGCGGGCCGGCTGGGCCAGTGGTTGATTTCCAACGCGGCCGGGCGTGCACTGACCGGGCTGGCCGCACCACTGGACCTGAAGAGCATGGACTGGGTGACCCGTGCCGAGGAGATCCGTATTCCCACGCTGATTCTGCACAGCAAGGATGATGACTTTGTGCCCTACGGTCCGTCAGCGGAGCTGGCGGATAAAAACCCGGACGTCATCACGTTCGAGCCGTTTACCGAGGCAGGGCACACGAAGGAATACAACGTGGATCCCGAACGCTGGGAGCGTGTGGTGCTGAACTGGCTCGGTAACGCTCTGGGACGCACACGGCACCCCTCGGAGCACCGTACCGGGGAATAGCTCAGCCAAGGGCCGCCCGGTACCGGACTTCGGTCAGCGGAAACCCGTCGAGCGTTTCGGTTTTCGCTGCCCCGTCCAGGGTCAACCCCATCCGTTCGTAGAACGCCCGTCCCCGTTGGTTGGTGTCCAGCACCCAGACGCTCACCTCGGTGTGGCCGCTGCGCTCCAGCTGGTCCAGAGCAGCCTCCCACAGGCGGCGTCCGAGCCCTGTGCCTACGTGCTGTTCCCGCAGGTAGAGCGCGGTGACCTCACCGACCTGTGCGCCGGCGTCGTCGTCGCGGCTGGTGCCGGCATGTGAAAACCCGACCACGTCCGCGCCCGCCACAGCCACGTGCGGTGCCGGAACAGTCCCTTCCCGCATCATGCGGGTCCAGCCGTCGGCCCGCCGGCCGGCGTCCATCGTGTCCAGCACGGTGTCCGGCATCTGCCCGCGGTATGCCCACTGCCAGGCGGCCACATGCACCTGTCCGAGAGCCGGCATGTCCTTTTCGATGGCGCGGCGTATGTCAACGGTAGGCATGGACGTAGTCAACACGGGAGCACGGGTCCGCGCCAGAGCTATGCCTGCGAGTGGCGGGGCTGGCCGGGCTGGCCCGGCTGACTCTCCGGATGCACGGCCAGGAAGATCGAATACCTGGTGCTGTCCGTTTCCCCGTCCGCTTCCTCTGCCTTGATCTCCTCCAGGATGCCCATGACCCGTTCCAGGAACCGGTCGTGTCCTTCCTTAGTCAGCTGCACCGCCAGGCGGGAGATCAGGACCTCGTCCGAGGCCGGGACCTGCCCCATTTCATCGACAAAGGCACCGATCACGGCCTGGCGGACATCCAGGTCATGCCCGTCCTGTTCCAGCCGCCATGATTTTTCGGTGGCCAGATAGGGGACCTCGTAGGCTCCGCTGGGGCCGGACCGTGCTTCCTGCGCCTCGAGGAAACCGGTGGAGACGAGTTTGCGGACGTGGTAGAGCACCGTGGCGGGGTTGGCCCCCAGCCGGGTGGCGATCTCCTTGTTGGTGAGCTGCTCCTTGAAACAAAGCCGAAGGATCCGGAGCCGGATTGCGGAGGCGAGGGCCTTGGCTTCCTCCTCCGTGGGCGCCCGCCGCGCGGCCGGGCGGCTCTCTTGCGTCATGAGTGGCAGAATACCAGAGACCCATTGACAAAACTCAATCGATTGTTCAAAGTCAATCGCATGATGACGGACACGGCATGACATCGGGTGGGGCTGCGGCAAATACGGACAGGGGTAGCCCGGAAAAGCCAAGCCGCGGGGTGCTGCGGGAGCACGATTTCCGCAACCTCTTTTACTCCACGGCACTGAGCAGATTCGGGCAGGAGGTCTCCGGCCTTGCCCTTCCGCTGGTGGCCGTGCTCTCGCTGAACGCCGGCGAACTGGAAGTGGGACTGCTGGCTGCCATGAGCAGCGTGGCGTTCCTGCTGGTCGGCCTGCCGGCCGGTGTCTGGGTCGACCGGCTCAGGTACCGGCACGTCCTGGTTCTCTCCGACGTCATCCGGGCCGTGGTCCTGCTGACGATTCCACTGGCCTGGTGGCTGGGAGCGCTGTCCATCTGGCAGCTCTACGCGGTGGCGCTGGTCACCGGCATCTTCAGCGTGTTCTTCGACGTGGCGTACCAGAGCTGCCTTCCGCACCTCATCGGCCGCAGCCGGCTGGTGGACGGCAACGCCAGCCTGGAAACCGTGCGGTCCGTAGCCCAGCTGGGCGGCCCCGCCGTGGCCGGCCAGCTCATTGCCTGGCTCACCGCGCCCATCGCCCTGGTTCTGGATGCCCTGGCCATGGGCCTGTCAGCACTTTTCGTCTTCCGGATCCGGAAATCGCAGGCCCAACCTGAGCGGGAACCCGGGTCGAAGCTTTTCGCGGACGTCGCCGAGGGCCTGCGATTTGTCCTGGCCAACCCCCTGCTGCGCGCCATCGCCGGGTCCAGCGGCCTCTTTAACCTGGCATTCTCCGCCTACATGGCGATGCTGATCTTTTTTCTTCCCCGCGACCTTGGGCTCGGATCGGGGCAGATGGGGGTCGTCTTTTCCGTGCTGGGAATCGGCGGGCTGCTGGGGGCCCTGGCCGCGAAGCGGATAACCGCGTGGTTGGGTGAGGGTCCGGCCATCTGGATCACAGTGGCGGCAACGGCGCCTTTCGCCCTGCTCTGGCCCGCGGCTACGAACGGCTGGTTGGTCTGGCTTGGGGCGGCAGGCCTGGGGGTCGCCAGTTTCGGTGTCGTGATCTACAACATCGCGCAGGTCAGCTTCCGGCAGCGGGTGACCCCCGACAGGCTGCTCGGGCGGATGAATGCCACCATGCGGTTCCTGGTCTGGGGCACCCAGCCTGTCGGCGCGGTCCTCGGCGGAGTGCTGGGGCAGGCCTACGGAGCACGGGCTGCGCTCTGGATTGCCGGCGCCCTGGCCTGCCTGGCCTTCCTTCCGGTGCTCCTGTCACCGCTGCGCGGGATGCGGCACCTCCCGGACGGTGAGCCCGCCGGGCCGGTATCGGCCAAGGAACCGGTTTCCCCCGATGAACCGGTATCTTCGGTGAATCAAAGCCGTACCAATGGGGGAACCAATGCTGACGAGTAACCGATGCTGAACCATGACCAGGCCGGAATGCCGGCAGACTTCTTCCGCGCCTGGAACCAGGGGCTGCACCCGGACCTGTATGAGATCGAGAACCGTGCCCTGGACCGTGAAGGGCTGGTGTGGGCTGCCCTTGCCCGGCTGGCTCCGTGGGCCGGCCGCGTCATTCTGGACCTGGGCTGCGGCACCGGGTTCTGGCTGCCGCGCTATGCGGAGCTGGCGGCCTCGGTGATCGGCGTTGAACCGGATTCCGAACTGCTGGCCGCAGCACGGGCCCGCCCCGGCGGCGCCTCCGTGCTGCACGGTTCCGCGGAGCACATTCCGCTGCCGGATCATTCGGTGGACCTGGTGCACGCCAGATTCGCGTACTTCTTTCCGTCGCCGCAGAACGACTGCTCCGCCGGACTGGCCGAGGTCCAGCGGGTTCTGCGCCCCGGCGGATCCCTGATGGTGATCGATAATGACCAGCACGACGGCGAGTTCGCGGAGCTGCTCGAGGCTGCCAACGCGTCGGCAGGCCAGGGCGATGGCGGGTATATCGCGGACTGGTGGAAGGCCCGCGGTGCATCAACCGAACACGTGATGAGCAGCTGGACCTTCGACAGCGCACAGGACCTGGCCGACGTCGTGCGGATGGAATTCCCCAACGGTGCCGCGGAGGCCTGGCTGGCCGCCGGCCCGGAGCGCGTCCGGCTCAGCTACGGCTACGCGCTGCACCATCTGAGGAAGCCCTGAACGTGCCTGACGGGTGGTACCGGACGTTCGTGAAGCCGGGCTCTAGGCCGGCACCGCTGCAATCGGTGCCGTGACAGCGTGCGTCAGCCGGATCAGGTCAAAGGGCGACAAGCCGATCTGCAGTCCCCGCCGCCCACCGGACACGTAGACGGTGTCCAGCAGTTCCACCCGGTTGTCGATGCCGGCCGGTGAGGAATGTTTCTGGCCGAGCGGCGAAATCCCGCCCACCACGTAGCCGGTGCGCTTTTCCGCCTCGTGCCGGTCCGCCATCACGGCCTTCCGGGCACCCATCAGGGCGGCAAACTTCTTCAGATCCAGGTTCAGGGCCACCGGCACCATGGCTACGGCCAGATGCCCGCCCAGATCCACCATCAGCGTTTTATAGACCGCTTCCGGCGGAAGCTCCAGCTTTTCTGCCGCCTCCAACCCGTAGGAGGGAGCGCCGGCGTCGTGCTCGTAGTGCCGCACGGTATAGCGGACCTTGTGCTGATCCAGCAGCCGCGTGGCCGGCGTCGCGCCCCTGCCCGCATGCTTGTCCCGGTTCCCTGCCATCGCTGGAGCCTTCCGCCTTGGTGCGTCTACGCCTGGCGAAGCTTCTCGTGCTCGGCCAGGCGGCGTTTGATACGTCCCAGCATGGCGGACATCCCGCGCATGCGCAGCGGGGTGATGGCACGGGTGAGGCCCAACCGGTCAGGAACATCGGCGGGGACGGCGAGGATCTGCTCCGCCGGCAGACCGTTCAGCCCCTCGTAGAGCACGCCGGCGAAACCGCGGGTGGTGGGGGCCTCTTTGGGTGCCTTGAAGAACAGGGTCACGAGGTGCTCGGGGGAGTCATCCACATCCAGGCTGAGGAACACCGGTGACTGGCACTCCACCACCTGCTCGAGCAGTTCGGGCCGGTCCGCTATTTCGGCCGGGAGGTCAGGCAGGTCGCGGGAAAATTCCAGCAGCAGTTCAAGCCGCTCGGCTTCCTCCAGTGCCTGGAAGTCGTCGACAATCCCGGCCAGGGAGTCCGGGACGGCGGTTTCGGGGGTGGCAGTCATCAGGGAATTCTTTCGTTATGCAGTGGTGGATCAGCGGGGTGCGTTGCCGGGCTCTTCGCCGCGCGCAATGGGAACGCGCACCGCGTTGCCCCACTCGGTCCAGGATCCGTCATAGTTGCGGACGGAATCGAAGCCCAGCAGGTGCTTGAGCACAAACCATGTGTGGCTGGAACGTTCGCCGATGCGGCAGTAGGCAACGACGTCGTCGCCCTCCTGCAGTCCGGCGCCGTCCTTGTAGAGGGCCTCGAGTTCCTCGCGGCTGCGGAAGGTGCCGTCTTCCGCGGCAGCCTTGCCCCAGGGCACCGACTTGGCGGTGGGGATATGCCCGCCCTTCATGGCGCCCTCGTCCATGTAGTCCGGCATGTGGGTGCGTTCACCGGTGTATTCGGCGGGGGAGCGGACATCGATCAGCGGTCCCTTGCCCAGGTGGCCGACGACGTCGGGCAGGAACGCACGGATCTTCTCGTCGTTGCGCTCCACTACCGGGTAATCGGTGGCCTCCACGGTGACCTTGTCCGTGGTCATGGGGCGGCCCTCGGCAACCCACTTGTCCCGGCCGCCGTCGAGCAGGCGGACGTCCTCGTGGCCGAAGAGGGTGAAAACCCACAGGGCGTAGGCAGCCCACCAGTTGGACTTATCGCCGTACAGCACCACGGTGGAGTCGCGGGTAATGCCCTTGCGGGACATCAGCTGCGCGAAGGCTTCGCCGTCCACGAAATCGCGGGTATCGGCATCGTTCAGGTCCGTGTGCCAGTCAATCTTGCGGGCGCCGGGGATGTGGCCCGTTTCGTACAGCAGGATGTCCTCGTTGGATTCCAGGACCACCAGATTGTTCTCCGGGTTCCCGGTTTCGAGCTGATCGGCCAGCCATTGAGTGGAGACCAGACGTTCCGGGTGGGCATAGGCGGCGAACTTGGGGTTGCTGTCAGCGGCGATCGACATACGCGAAACTTCTTTCCTCGGCTTTTTGCTTGCGGGCTTCTACTAAGCCTAACGACGCCGGGAGGTGAAAACTTCCTGCGGGGTAATCCGCGGTGGCGGGCTCAGTCCGAAGTCCACGTTCCGTCCACTTGGGTTGCATACGAGGCCTTGGCCTCATCGGTGTCTGCGGCAGCGTTGTCGTATTCGAGCACAATCCAGTCGGACTGGTACCCGTTGCGCCCCAGCGAGCGGGCAAAAGCTGCCGCGTCCTCCTTCTTAGCGAAGCCGTACACCGTGAGTTCGTCCGCCTGGACGGCTTCCTCGCAGCCAACGTCGTCACCGCCGTCACCGCACCGTTCGGAGGTGACATCCCGGGGATTTGTGGCGGGCAGGTCCGGAGTGGCTGCGAAGCCCTCGATTACCTGCCGGGGTGTCAGGCCCGACCTCGGGTCACATCCGGCCAGCGCGGGGGCCGCAACGGCGGCCAGGCAGAGCAGTCCTGCGGTAATCATGGCTCGCCGGATGGGCGGAGCGCCCCGGCCTGGTCTGTCCGTACCTGCCATGGGTCAACTCCGTCCATAAGGTCCGCGAGGGGAGATACATCTTCCACAGGACACCATCACAGAGAACGCAGCGCATGACCGTCGCGGGGCAGTGAGATTTATCGTGTCGCCGGGGATTCGGGGTCGGGGAAGCCGGAGTCGGGGGAGCGGGGAGCCGGAGATTGGGGCTCGGGGAAGCGGGGGAGGCGCAGGGCCAGCACCACGACGGCGGCACCGACGCCGGCGAACATTGCCTCCAGCGGCTGGAACTCGACAAACGCGACTTCCCACGCCTCGAGACCGATCAGGGCCGTACCGGCCGCAACGGCAACCGGGCGTGCGGCCCGGTGCCGGCCCAGGGTCAGCACGCCGGCTGCCAGGAATCCGCCGCCGCAGCCCGCGGCCAGGAGAAGACCGGGCACCCGCCAGTTCGTGAACGGGGTGCGCTGCAGCACGTGCGGATCCGCGTGCAGGAAAGCACCGTCGGGACGAAGGGCCAGCAGGATCCCGCCGCCGAGGGCTGAGGCGGCAGTGCCGAATTCCAGCCCGAGCAGGGTCCGTTCCGTGCGGGTGCGCCGCGCCCTTGCTACATGCCGTGCCATGTCCCCGAGTATTCGCGGTGCCGGTACGTCCGTCCAGAGCCGCGACGTGTTTAGCGGCGTGTTTCGCGGCGGGAACCGTGCAGTGCCGGTTGGCGGGCGGGTTGGCGTATCGTTTGCAGGGCGGCAAAATGCCGCAGCAAGCAGCAAAGCAACAGGCAGTAAAGAAACAGCATCAGAGCCCGGCAGGTCCCTGCCGGCCGCAGGCATGGAACGGACGGACAGCGCGCAGTGGCACAACTGGAGCACCTGACAGAACGGACTCCCCAGGTATCCGTGGACGAACTGCTGCAGGGATTCTTTCCCTCGCCCCGCTTCGGCAGCGTGTCCTTTGATTCCTACCGTCCAGACCCGCAGCAGCCCTCCCAGGCGCAGGCTGTGGAAGCGATGCGCGGATTCGCAGCCGGGGTGGATACGCCGGAACCGAGCGGACTGCGGAAGCTTTTCGGCGGGAAAAAACCCCAGGGCAAGGCGGGGTTCTATCTGGACGGCGGCTTCGGCGTCGGTAAGACCCACCTGCTTGCCTCGCTCTGGCATGCCGTGGAGGGCCCCAAGGCTTTCGGCACGTTCGTGGAGTACACCAACCTGGTTGGAGCCATGTCCTTCCGCAAGACGGTGGACGCCCTGAGCACCTACAAACTGGTCTGCATTGATGAATTCGAGCTCGACGATCCGGGGGACACCGTGCTGATGTCCCGGTTGATGCGCGAACTGGCCGACGCCGGTGTCAAGCTCGCTGCCACGTCCAACACCCTGCCGGGATCCCTGGGCGAGGGCCGCTTTGCCGCCGTCGACTTCCAGCGCGAAATCCAGGTTCTGGCGGACCAGTTCGACGTCGTGAGGATTGACGGCGAGGACTACCGTCACCGCGGGCTGCCCGAATCCCCGGCACCGCTGGAGGACGACGAGCTGGAATCCCGGATGGAAGCAGAGTTCAGCGGCAAGACGGTTGCTGCCGATGACTTCTCCGAGCTGATTGCCCATCTGTCCAGCGTCCACCCCAGCCGTTACCGGCAGCTCATTGACGGTGTGGACGCCGTGGTCTGGCACAACGTGCAGACGATTACCGAGCAGTCGGTCGCGCTGCGGTTCGTAGTCCTGGCTGACCGGCTCTATGACAAGGATGTGCCGATCCTGGCCAGCGGCGTGCCGTTCGACCAGCTGTTCACCAAGGAAATGATGGGCGGCGGTTACATGAAGAAGTATTTCCGCGCCGTCTCGCGCCTGACTGCCCTGGCCCGTGAAGGTCAGACCGGCGAGGAATCCTAGTTTCCTGAACTACCAGCCCGGCACATAAACACGAGCGCTTAAACGACGAAAGCGCCGGTGCCGCCTCTCGGCGGGACCGGCGCTTCTTGTCGTGCCCGGCAGGCTTACTGGGCCGGAGGGGTCTGCCCGGGACCGTCACCGGTTCCGGGTTCCTTGCCGCGGTTGGTCTTATCCACCGCTTCGGAAACCTTGTTCTGGAGGCCATCAATCTTGCTGGAGTACTTGTGGCCCGTCTTCTGGTCCACGAAGTTGCCGGCCTGATCGATTCCGCCCTTGATCTTGTCGGCGTTCTCGCCCACGAATCCGGCGGCCTTGTCCTTCAGCTCTCCGGCCCTGCCCTTGAGCTCGTCAAATACAGACACGGATCACCTCCTTTCACAGGGGAAACCCGCTCGTTTCCCGTTCGCGTCCATCCTAGATCCGGCAAGGGGGCGGAGGAAAGGACTTTTCTCTTATGGCATATCCCGGCTTTCGTTGGGATACTCAGTCCTCTGCCCCGTCGTCGAGGACACCGTAATCGGAGTGCCCGCCATGTCCGCCGCCATGTCCGCCGCGGTGATGGTGGCCGCGGCAGTCGTTGTCCAGATCGATCCGGATGATGCTGCTGGTTTCCGGTGCTGGTTCCGGTTCCGCCGGAGGTTCCGGGGCCGGCGGCTGCTGTGGGCCCGCTTGCCGTGCACCCGGCTCAACTGGTGCTCCACCGGCCAGGGCATCCACCGCTACGTACAAACCGTCCCCGCGCAGTTCAACCGCAGCAGGCTGGTTGGCCTCCAGGAACAGCTCGGGGGTATCTGACCCGGCTGGCACCACGGAAACCCGGTTGCCGAAGAGTTCCGCTACGAAGATGTCCCCGTTCCTGTTCAGCGCCAGTCCCGTGGCCCCGACGAATCCCGAGGCCACCAGCTCCGGCACGCCCGTCACCGGATTGATTCGGTAGACCGATCCGGGGACTCCGGCGTCAAAGAATCCCGGCAGCGAAGTCACATACAGGGCGCCGTCAGGTCCGCGTTCGACGTCGGTCGGGACACCTTCGGCCCGGTAGGTGAGTCCGACAATGCAGTCGGGGTACCCGGCGCCGGCCGGGAAGGTAAACGGGATCGCCGGCAACACGGCCACGGTGGAAACACTCCCGTTGTAGCGTGCCAGCACCAGGGCGTTCATCCCGGCGTCGGCGACCACTATCCCGTTCCGGTCCGGCAGGGAGGCCACCGGGTTGGAATCGGGCAGTCCGGTGTACGGAGCCGGAGCGATGCCTTCCGGCAATTGCGCCGCGCATTCAGCCGGGAGCGCTTCCTCAAAGCCGTAGGTGTTGATGCCGTCCGGGTTGGCAGCGTATTCATAGCCGGCAATGTCGGCGACGGTTTCCACGTTGCCGTTCCGGTCAACTGACTTGAGCAGCCCAATGTTGGTAGCCGGATCCCGTGTGTCCTGCCCGGCGCTGAATGAGAAGTAGGTGGTGCCGCGGGCGCGGGAGACGGAGGCGGTGCCGTACTGCGAACCCTCCGGCGCCGCAGCAAGCAGTTGGATGCCGCCGTCGTTGCTTACGCGGCTTACGATGCCGGCAAAGGATTGGGCCACATCGACGGTGCCCCGCCGTCCGACGGCGAAGCTCAGGGGGCTGATCAGCCCCTCGGCGACGGTGGTTACCTCCCCGGCCACGGGTACAGGTGGTGGTGATGGCGGGTGGTGCCGCCCGCCTGCGGATGCCGGTGACGCGGCCAGCCCGAGGGCGGCGGTTGCGGCGAGGATGGCGAGGGCGGGTGATGATTTCTTCACGGTGTTCTCCTCAGCATTGGTGTGGTCAATGCGAGACTTGCCTCCAGGCCTCCCGTGGTTTCCCCGCCACGCCCCCGGCCGAGGCAGTCACAGACTAGGGGCGGCCCTGCTCAGAGACCACGTGGTTTTCACACATACGCCCATGCAGCATTCAGAAAAACCACGTAGTCGGAGCGATGGCTAAGCGAGTATCTGTTGCTGCCCGAGTGCAGCAGGCGTGGCTACGCAGATCGGTTGGGACTGCGTGGTGGACTGGGCCGGAAACAGACCAGCCGATGCCCAGCCGTGATGAACGAGGACCCCGATGTCTACAAGCACACTGCCGTCCGCGACACCGCCGACGGTGCCGCAGGAACGCCGGCCGATTCCGCGGTGGCGCGCTCTGGGGGCCGGAGTTCTGGGCTGGGCGTTCCTCGGCATCTGTCTCGGCACGGCCATTGGCATCTCCGAAGCGCTGGGCCGTCTATTCGGTTGGGGGCGACTGGCCGAAGTCCTGCTGCAGGCCGTCCTGATGACCGCCCTCGTGGTGCCGGGCATCGGGTTGCTGCGCCGGAGGCTTGACCATCGGCGGCTGGAGGGGCTTGGGCTCAGCCGGTCAGCTGCCCGACCGCTGGTTCTGGGCGTGGCCGTGGCAGCGTTCACCGGACTTCTGGTCTGGGCGCCGGCAGCCATGGCCGGATGGATCCGCGTGGAAGAGCTGGATGTTGGCGTTTTCCTGGGTTTCGTCCTCCTGAACGGCGTAGTCCTTGCCCTGTATGAGGCGCTTCCGGAGGAACTTTCCCTGCGCGGGTATGCCTGGACGAATCTGCGGGACGGGTGGGGAATGTCGTAGCGACGGTGGTGACAACCGCCTTGTTCCCCTTCATCGGCGTTGTTGTCGGGCCCGTTCGGTGGGCAATCACAACGGTGTCCGGTGCCGACGGAGGGAACATTGAGGTGTTCCCCGGCGGCAATGATCCCTTCGCCTATATCGCGCAGCTGGTGCTGTTCGGGCTCGCGCTCGTGGCGGCCCGGCGCATCCCCCTGCCCGGGGCGCTGCTGATCGCGATCGCGTTCCACTGGACGCAGCTGACAATCACCCGCACGGTTCTTGGCGGAACGGGTTGGCTCGATTCGGGATGGACCATCACATGGGTCGAGCCGGATGCAATCGCCCTCGTCCTGGTGCACATAGTCCTCGCCGGCATGATCTTCATAGCGATACGACGGCGTCTGCACAGCCGCTCGGACTAAGCCGCGCACTCTTATACGGCATGGGAGGCAGTCATCGACGGCAAGGCCCGGCTGAAGGTCCCCGTAGCCGAAGACCGGTCCTCGCCGCAGCTCCCGGCCCGGAGTTCCTAGGTTGCGCGCCATCAACGCCCGGCTCGGGTTCACGCCTGTTGAGTCGGAGATCATCCTGCAGAAGGACGCCGTCAGACATTCCGGTCGTCACTGCTGGTCCGGACTTTGGTGACGGTTCCCAGCCCGACGGTGTGGTGCAGGGAAGCGAGCTTCACCGCTGCCCCAAGCCCGTGGCCCCGGTGGCCGGAAACCACCAGGGTTCCTTCAACTTGGGCCGGCCGTCGGGGGTCGGCAGCCGCAACCAGGCAGGTCCATGCAGCCACGTTTTCCGCGGCGTCCACGGCGACGGACTCAAACACGGTGGACCCCTGGGCCACCCTGAGGTCCACCTCCGCGGCGTATTCCTCAGGCGACACCGGAGTCTCACCCCAGCCGAGCTCGCCGTTGGGTGCCTCGGCATCCACCAGGCCCTTGATCTGCCCTACCTGTTCGCGGAACCGCTCCGGGACGCCATTGACGTGCGTCGAGATGGCGTAACCGGCCGCCGTCGTCGGGCCGGTGAGGTCCGCCTCACGAAGGTCAAGCTCAACCACCGTTTCCGTGGTTGCAGCGGAGTAGCCCAAAGGGGAAGCGAAATTCCGGGCAAACGTCTCAGCGTCCGCTGGGGTCGGCCGGTAGGCGCTGGCCACGAACCGCCTGGTCGACGCCGGACTGGCGGCTTCGGCTGCGCGTGCCAGTGCGGATCCCACACCAGCATGTTGATGGGCCGGATCGACCCAGACAAAGATCCACGTGGTATCCGGGGCCTCGATTGAAGTCATGCCGGCCCCGAAGCCCCGAAGCTCAGACCCGTGCCAGACGCCGAGAAGGTCGTTTCTCCAGCCGTTGGGCGTGCGCCATCCCAGGATTCGGGCATTTATATCCAAGGGGGTCCAGTCGCGCCGCACTTTTTGGTTTGCCGCGCATTCGATGCGGTAGGCCTCGGCCATGACGCTGTCATCGGTGAAGTCCAGCGGGCGGATGTCCATAGGCCACACTCTAGGCGCAGGTCGGTTCGGCGTCCGAACGCCCCGCGGCGGGCCCCTACTGGTTAAACAAAGGAAGGAACAGGCGAGAACCTGTTCCTTCCTTTTCCGGCCGAATGGACCGGGGGAGAGCGGACGACGGGATTCGAACCCGCGACATCCACCTTGGCAAGGTGGTGCTCTAGCCAGCTGAGCTACGTCCGCAAATGTAAACAGCCGAAACTGTTCGTGCGCGATACTGGGATCGAACCAGTGACCTCTTCCGTGTCAGGGAAGCGCGCTACCGCTGCGCCAATCGCGCCCTATACTGCCCGGCCCGTTCAGGATTACTCCTGGAAAACCATAAGCAGCAGGGAGAGCGGACGACGGGATTCGAACCCGCGACATCCACCTTGGCAAGGTGGTGCTCTAGCCAGCTGAGCTACGTCCGCAAGAAAGCACCGAAAAACAGTACTGTCGTGCGCGATACTGGGATCGAACCAGTGACCTCTTCCGTGTCAGGGAAGCGCGCTACCGCTGCGCCAATCGCGCCCATAAATGGGTCTTGGTGTTGCTTTACATATCACCGTGGAGGTGGGGACGGGATTCGAACCCGCGTATACGGCTTTGCAGGCCGCTGCCTCGCCTCTCGGCCACCCCACCGTAACCGCAGCATAAGCTTTGGCTGGCCGATCCATGAAACATCCAGGGAACAGCTTGTACAGTGACTTGCGAGCGGACGACGGGATTCGAACCCGCGACATCCACCTTGGCAAGGTGGTGCTCTAGCCAGCTGAGCTACGTCCGCATGTTGAAGAACTTAGGGGTTATTTGCCTCGGAATGCTTGCGCTTTCCGCGGCGAACCCCCGCTTTCCAACGAAGAAAAACTCTATAGGACGTTTGCGGGTTCGTCCAATCGGCCCGGGTTGCGACGCCGTTGACCTGCCGGTTTGGACTCCCGCCGGATCTGGGCTAGCATCTTTACTCGTTGGAGTGCTTCCGGGCACACCGGCTGGCAACAGCAAAAGCTGGGCGATTGGCGCAGTGGTAGCGCGCTTCGTTCACACCGAAGAGGTCACTGGTTCGAACCCAGTATCGCCCACCAGCTAAAAGGCCGTTACTTTCCCCTTCGGGAAGGTGGCGGCCTTTTTCGTGCCCGGAGCGCTTGCACTTCCGGCGTCCTGCTGCCTGCACCGGCCCGGGCAGGTCAGCACGCGGACTGTCACCGCCGGGTGGCAGACTGGAGACATGACTGAACCAGCATTGGCACACGCTACCGAATATGGACGGATGTACTCGCGGTCGCTTTCCGAACCGCCCACGGTGCCCTCCATAACTACGGTGATTGCCCAGGGCTCCACGTCCCTGGACGGCTGGCACAGCTACATGGCAGCCACCGCCGTCGTGAAGGATCCCAAGCTGAGCGCCGCCCTGGGAAACCCGTCCGCGCTGCGCAGCGTCGTAAAGAACGCATCGTCGGCGTCCGAACGCTACCGCGACGCCGCCGCGGAACGGGGAACGCGCGTCCACTTCTATGCGGAGCAGGTGGCACTGCGCGCACTGGACCGGCCGCATGAACTCGAACGTGCCCGCGAGGACCTGGCTGCCCGCGGTGAACACCAGTTCGCGGACCGGTTCGATGAATGGTGGAAGCTCTACGAAATCCAGCCCATTGCCCCGGAGATCACCGTCTGGAATGCCGAGGTCGGTTACGCCGGCACCCTGGACCTGGTGGCCCGGATTGGCGGCCGGCTGTGCCTGATCGACTACAAAACCAAAAAAACGGACCGCGACGGACAGGTGAAGCCGCTCGATGACAAAGTGGTCATGCAGCTGGTTGCCGGGATGAAGGCCCAGGAATCCCTGGTCGACGCCGGTGCCGGGACCTGGGAGCCGTGGGCCTACGGACAGGAGCCGCTGTTGCTCGGCGTCGCCGTCGGGCAGACCGAGGTACGGCCCATGCGCGCCAACCCTGCTGTCCTGCCCCAGCACTGGTACAAGTTCTGCGCCCTGCGCCGGGTCTGGCAGACCAGCATGGACGCAGTGTCCGCGGGCCGGGCACTGCTGCCCGTTCCGCCGCCTCCGGTGGGTGCCCATGCCGCTCCGGGATCTGAGACCCCCATCCAGCCGCCAGCCGTCCCGGTGAGCGGCGGAGCCAACTAGACTGGATTCGATCCCAAGCAGCAACAGTAAGGAACGAACACCCGATGGCCATCCTCACTATCCGCACCCTCGGCGACCCGGTTCTGCGGACCCGGGCCGAAGACGTCACCGAGTTCGGGCCCGAACTGGCCAAGCTGGTAGCGGACATGGAGGAGACCATGGAGGACGTCGACGGCGCCGGGCTGGCGGCCCCGCAGGTCGGCGTCAGCCTCCGGGTTTTCACCTATCGGATTGACGGTCAGTCCGGCCACGTGGTGAACCCGGTGCTGGAACTAAGCGAGGACCGCCAGGAGGACCACCTCGAGGGCTGCCTGTCCATCCCCGGACTCGGCTACACGACACCGCGCTTCCGCTGGGCCCGCGTCACGGGGGTAGACCTGCACGGCAACCCGATCAGCATTGAGGGTGAAGGCATGCTCGCGCGCTGTTTCCAGCATGAAACCGACCACCTGAACGGTTCGCTCTATATTGACCGGCTCGAAGGCGAGGACCGCAAGGCCGCGCTGCGTGCCATCCGCCAACGCGAGTATGACGCGGTTGCCGCCCGCACCGTCAGCGAGCGGGCGCAGAGCGTGGGCTCCAGCTTCGGCTCGTTCGGCGGCGGTTCCTTCGGCGCCCGCAACAAGGCAGGGGCCTAGTCCGCGTGGCGCTTCGAGTTCTTTTTGCCGGTACCCCCTCGGTTGCCGTTCCGTCCCTGGACGCCCTCGTTCGCGCCGGGTTCGACGTCGTCGGCGTCCTGACCCGTCCCGATGCTCCGCTGGGCAGGAAGAAGGTCTTAACCCCGTCACCGGTGGCGGCCCGCGCCGAGGAACTGGGACTTCCCGTGATCCGAGCAGCCAAAGTCGACGATGAAGCCATTACCGCCATCGCCGCCCTGGCGCCCGACGTCGCCGCGATCGTGGCGTACGGCGCACTGGTTCCGGCCCGTGCCCTCACCGTCCCGAAGCACGGCTGGATCAACCTGCACTTCTCCCTGCTGCCCGCCTGGCGAGGTGCAGCTCCGGTGCAGCATGCGGTCATTGCCGGCGACGATGTCACCGGTGCCTCCACATTCCTGCTGGAGGCGGGGCTGGATACCGGTCCCGTCTACGGCACGCTGACCGAAACCGTACAGCCCGATGACACCAGCGGGGACCTGCTGGAACGGCTCTCGCATTCCGGTGCCGTGCTGCTGACCCAGACGCTCAGCGCCGTGGAATCCGGTGCCGCGGTGGCCGTACCCCAGCAGGGCGAGGTGTCTCTGGCCCCCAAGCTCACCATCGAGGATGCCCGGGTGGACTGGACCCAGCCCGCCCTGGCCATCCGCCGCCGCATCAACGGCGTCACCCCCGAGCCCGGTGCCTGGACCTCATGGGACGGTGCCCGGTTCAAGATCGGCGCCGCAGCCCTGCGCCCGGACATCACCGACCTGCGGCCCGGCCAGGTCCGCTTCAGCGGAGGCGGCAGCGCAGCCGCACTGGTGGGCACCGGCTCCCATGCCCTGGAACTGCTGCGCGTGCAGCCTGCCGGCAAGAAAATGATGCCGGGGGCCGATTGGGCCCGCGGCCTCGCCAACCGTGAGGACGTGGTCTTCGAATGACCTCCCAGCCCGAAAAGAAACGCAACGAAAAGGGCCACGAACGCCGCCGCGCCGCCGTGAAAACCCGCACCGCCGTTGCTCCCGGCCAGCGCACCCGCGCGGCCGATCCCGCCCGCCTGGTGGCGTTCGAGGTGCTCCGCGCCGTCTCTGGCGAGGACGCCTACGCCAACCTGGTGCTGCCCAAGAGCATCCGCAAACACCGGCTGGATAAGCGCGACGCCGGCTTCGCCACCGAACTGGCCTACGGTGCGCTGCGCGGCCAGGGCACCTATGACGCCATCCTGGCCAAGTGCGTGGACCGTCCCCTGGAGCGTCTGGACCCGGCGGTGCTGGATGCGCTGCGGATCGGTGCGCACCAGCTGCTGGCCATGCGCGTGCCCGCCCACGCGGCCCTGGACCAGACCGTGGGCCTGGCTCGCGCCGTCATCGGGGCCGGACCGTCGGCGCTGATCAATGCAGTGCTGCGCAAGGTTTCGGCCCGCAGCCTGGAGGACTGGGTGGAGATCCTCACCGCCGGGGAAACCGATGCGGTTAAGCGTGCCGCCATTGAGCACAGCCATCCCGAATGGATTGTCCGCGCACTGCGGCAGTCCCTGGTGGCCCACGGCCGCAGTGTCGAGGAAATCACCGACCTGCTCCGCGCCGACAACGACGCACCCGTGGTGAACCTGGTGGCGCTGCCCGGTCTGGGTGATCTGGACGAAGCACGGAAAGCCGGTGCAACCGACGGCGAACTGGTGAAGGATTCCGCACTGTTTGCCGCCGGCGACGTCGGCCGGCTGGACTCCGTGCGCGCCGGCACCACCCGGGTGCAGGACGCCGGTTCACAGCTGGTGGCCCGTGCCCTGGCTGAAGTGGAGCTGGACGGGTCCTCCATCGATGAGGACGGCGTGGAAAAGTGGCTGGACATGTGCGCCGGTCCCGGCGGGAAGGCCACGCTGCTGGCCGCGCTGGCCCATGAGCAGGGCGCCGTGCTGCTGGCCAACGAGCCGGCTCCGCACCGGGCCCAGCTCGTCCGCCAGGCACTGGACGCCGTCCCCGGGGAAACCTGGAACGTGCGCACCGGCGATGGACGCACCATTGCCGAGGACTATCCGGAAACCTTTGACCGGATCCTCGTGGACGCCCCCTGCACCGGCCTTGGCGCCCTGCGCCGCCGCCCCGAATCGCGCTGGCGCCGCCAGCCCGGCGACGTCGGCGATCTGGGCATCCTGCAGCGCGAACTGCTGACCACCGCCGTTGACGCCGTAAAGCCCGGCGGCGTGGTGGCGTACGTGACGTGCTCGCCGCACCCTGCCGAGACCACCGCCGTCGTCGCCGACGTGCTGCGCAAGCGCAACGACCTGGAGCTGCTGGATGCCGGTGCGGCACTGGATGCGGCCAGCCTGCCCGGTGCGCTGGAGGCCGGACACGAGTCCACCGCCCAGCTGTGGCCGCACATCCACTCCACCGACGCCATGTTCCTGGCGCTCATCCGCCGCAAGATCTGATCCGCCCAACCCACGGAGACCCAAGTGAGCAAGTGCTGCATCAACCCGAGCATCCTCTCGGCAGATTTCGTCAACCTTGAAGCCGAACTGGAGCGGATCAGCGCTGCCGACGCGGTGCACGTGGACGTTATGGACAACCACTTTGTGCCCAACCTGACCATCGGGCTGCCCGTAGTGGAGCGGATCCAGCAGGTCTCCCAGTTGCCGCTGGATGCGCACCTGATGATTTCCGACGCCGACCGGTGGGCTCCGCTCTACGCCGAGGCGGGCCTGGCTTCGGTCACCTTCCATGTGGAGGCCGCGACGGCGCCGATCAAGCTGGCGCGTGACCTGCGGGACCGCGGTGCCAAGGCCGGTATGGCGCTGCGCCCTGCCACTCCGGTGGAGCCGTACCTGGACATGCTCTCCGAGCTGGACATGCTGCTGATCATGACGGTGGAGCCGGGCTTCGGCGGACAGAAGTTCCTGGACGTGACGCTGCCCAAGATCCGCCGGGCCGCCGAAGCGGTCCGCGGGTCCGGGCTGCCGCTGGCGATCCAGGTGGACGGCGGAATTTCTGCCGAGACCATTGAACGGGCCGCGGAAGCCGGCGCGAACGTCTTTGTGGCCGGGTCCGCGGTTTACGGATCGGGTGATCCTAATGACGCTATACGTAAACTCCGCGCGTCCGCGGAAGCGGCTGTGCAAGAATAGTTCCTAACAAACGTGCTCCGGGGTCGGTGTAATTCCGAACCGGCGGTTATAGTCCGCGACCCGCACTGCTGATCCGAGAACCTCGGGGAAGCGGTTCGGTTGAATCGGTGAAATTCCGATACCGACAGTTAAAGTCTGGATGGGAGAAGCACGTGCAGTTTGTTGTTCCGCCGGCTTTGCCAACCCTGCCGCGGGTCCCTTAACCGGGAATCCGCCGGGGTTTCACCGGGTCCGTTAAGGACCCCTGGCTGCCGGCGACGCACCCACTGCCGTACGCCTGTCGTACCCCGCCCCGGAGCAGCAGCTTAGGGATAAAGGACGACATGGATTTTCTGCGGTGGCTCTTTGACGCACAGCTACCGGTGGGCTCAAGCTCGCTGCTGGTGCGCGAACTTCTCGGCAACATCTTCGGACTGCTCAGCGCCCTCGGCGGTATGCGCCGCAAGGTCTGGGCCTGGCCTGTGGGCATCCTGGGCAACTTGCTTTTGCTGACCGTTTTCCTCGGGTCCATCTTCGGCTCGGCCGACACTGCCACCCTGCTGGGCCAGGCCGGACGCCAGATCATGTTCATTGCAGTGTCCATCTACGGCTGGCGGCGCTGGCAGCAGAGCAAAACCAACGGCGACGCCGCCGTGACACCGCAGTGGGCGACCGGCCGGCAGCGGATCGGCCTGGTCACGGTGATGCTGCTGGGCACCGTGGCACTGACCCCGGTCTTCGCCCGGCTGGGGTCCTACGAACCCGTGTGGGCCGACGCCTGGACCTTCGTTGGCTCGCTGCTTGCCACGTACGGCATGGCCAAGGGCTGGGTGGAATTCTGGCTGATCTGGGTGGCCGTGGACATTGTCGGCGTCCCGCTGCTCTTCAGCGCCGGCTACTACGCCACCGCCTTTATGTACCTCTTCTACGGTGGCTTCACCCTCGCCGGATTCTTTGTCTGGTGGAAGGCGAAGAAGAATGAAAAACCGCAGGTGGAAGTCCTGATGCCGGATATCCGGACCCGCTGACCATGCCTGCTGATCCCTTCACCCCGGGTGAAGTCTCCGCGATGGACAGGGCACTGGACCTGGCCGCCAGAGGAGTGCGGGGCGCGAACCCGCTGGTCGGCGCGGTGATTCTCGACGCCGACGGCGCGACCCTCGCCACCGGGTACCACCGCGGCGCCGGCACACCGCATGCCGAAGCCGATGCCCTGGCCAATGCCCGCGCAGCCGGCGCGGACGTCACCGGCGCCACCATGGTGGTGACCCTGGAACCGTGCAACCACACCGGCCGTACCGGACCCTGCTCCCAGGCGATCATCAATGCCGGGCTGGGCCGGGTGGTGTTTGCCGTAGGAGATCCCAACGATGCCGCTGCCGGAGGAGCCGCGGCCCTGCGGGCCGCAGGAATCGACGTAGCCTCGGGGCTGGGTGCCGGGCCGGCAGCGGAGTTGAACGCCCGCTGGACCGCGGCCACCGCGGAACGCCGCCCCTTCATCACGCTGAAGCTGGCCTCCAGCCTGGACGGCCGGATTGCCGCGGAGGACGGCAGCAGCCAGTGGATCACCGGCCCCGAGGCGCGCCGGGACGGGCAGCGGCTCCGCGCCCGGGTGGACGCCATCCTGGCAGGCACCGGCACGGTCATCGCGGACAACCCGCGTCTGACCGCCCGGGACGCAGGCGGCGGTGAGTCCCGGCGGCAGCCGCTGCGCGTCGTCGTCGGACGCCGCCAGGTTCCTGAGGATGCTGCGGTACGCGGCAGCGACGGACGGTTCCTGCAGCTGGCCGGGCATGATCCGGCCGGTGTCGCCGCCGACCTGTACGGCCGCGGCGTGCGGCACGTGCTGGTGGAAGGCGGCGCCACCGTGGCCGGCGCTTTCCTGCAGGCCGGGCTGGTGGACGAACTGGTGGTGTACACCGCTCCGCTGCTACTCGGTGCGGGCACCGGCTCCGTGACCGGCCTCGGTGTCCACACACTGGCTGACGCTTCACGCTGGCGGTGGGATCACGCCGCAGGCGGTGCCACCGCAACGGTCGGGAATGACCTGCGGCTGCGGCTGGAACCGGAACCGGCTTTGATACGAAACAACGCAAAGGACGCATGAATGTTTACCGGCATAGTTGCTGAACAGGGCAGCGTGGTTTCCCTGGCACCGAACACTGACGGCGACGGCGCCGTCCTGGTGATCACCGCCCCCGAAACCGGCAGGGGCCTGGAGCCGGGCGGCTCGATTGCCGTCAACGGAGTCTGCCTCACCGCCACCGACATCCGCGACGGAGCGGTCAGCGTGGACGTTATGGGTGAAACCCTCACCCGCACCACCACCGGCGACCTGGCGCCCGGTGCCACAGTCAACCTGGAACGCTGTGTCCCTGCCGGCGGGCGCCTGGACGGTCATGTGGTCCAGGGCCATGTGGATGGTGTCGGCCGGTTGCTCGAACGCGAAAACCTGGGCAGCTGGGACCGGCTGCGGTTCAGTGTCCCTGCCGAGCTGGCGAAGTACATTGCCGAGAAAGGGTCCATCGCCGTGGACGGCGTGTCCCTGACCGTCACCGCTGTCAGTCCCGCCGGTGCGGAGGAGCAGTGGTTCGAGGTGGGCCTGATTCCCACCACACTGGCCGAAACGGGTTTGGGGAAACTGCGGGCCGGGGGACGGGTGAACCTGGAAGTGGATGTGTTGGCCAAGTACGCCGAACGCCTGCTGTCCTTCGCGAATCCCCGCAAACCGGCGCACTCTGCCGCTGAAACCGGGCACGGCATGCAGGAGAGGTCATGAGCGCACCCGCCACGCACATTGTGCTGAACCCCGTGACTGAGGCCGTGGAAGCCATCGCTGCCGGCCGCGCAGTTGTGGTGGTGGACGATGCCGACCGCGAGAACGAAGGAGACATCATCTTCGCCGCGCAGCACGCCACTCCCGAACTGATGGGCTGGACCGTTCGGTACAGTTCCGGCGTCGTGTGCGTGCCGCTGCCCGGCAGCTATGCGGACCGGCTGGACCTGCCGCCCATGACGGTGGTGAACCAGGATGCAAAGGGCACCGCCTACACCGTCTCCTGCGATGCCGCCGAGGGCACCACTACCGGCATCAGCGCCTCCGACCGCGCCCGCACCGCCCGGGTGCTCTCGGACCCCGCCGCAACGCCCGCGCAGCTGCACCGGCCCGGACACATTTTTCCGCTGCGTGCCGCCGACGGCGGTGTGCGCGAACGCCGAGGGCATACCGAAGCGGCCGTGGAACTCGCGGAGCTGGCGGGATGCGCTCCGGTGGGCGTGATTGCCGAACTGGTACACGACGACGGCGACATGATGCGCCTGCCGGCGCTGCGGGACTTCGCGGATGCCCACGGAATCCCGCTGATCTCCATTGAGGACCTGGTGCAGTACGTCCAGCTGAGGAGGGCCGGAGCATGAGTGAAGCCGTAGCCAGTCCGCCCGTCCTGCCCGGCCCCCAGGTCCATCTGCCCACCGCGTTCGGGGACTTCACCGCCACCGCATGGACGGACACGCGTACCGGCGTCGAGCACATGACCCTCTCCGCACCCGGGACCGAAACTGAACTCGCCGGAACTTTGGCCGAGGGTGCACCGCTGGTCCGGCTGCATTCGGAATGCCTCACCGGAGACGTCTTTGGCTCCTACCGCTGCGACTGTGGTGAACAGCTGGAACAGGCCATGGAACTGATTGCACTGTACGGCGGAACCATCGTGTACCTGCGCGGCCAGGAAGGCCGCGGAATCGGCCTGGCCAACAAGCTGCGGGCCTACGCCTTGCAGGAAGCCGGTGCGGACACGGTCGAGGCCAACGAGCAGCTCGGTCTGCCGGTGGATGCCCGCGACTACCAGGCCGCCGCTGACATTCTGCACCAGCTGGGCTTGCACCGGATCCGGCTGCTGACCAACAACCCGGCCAAACAGGACTGGATGCGTCGTTTTGATATTGAGGTGGAGGCCATGGTGCCTTCCGAAGTGCCCATCCGTGCCGAGAATGAGCGGTACCTGCAGACTAAGCGGGACCGGATGGACCATCATCTGACCCTGCTGCGCACCAAGCCCGTGCAGCAAAGCTGAACTACTTTCCCCTAACTAAGGAGCATCATCACATGAGCGGACACGGCGCACCCGCCACTGACCTCAGCGGTATCCGGCTGGCCGGAGTACCGGTGAAGCTGGCCATTGTGGCTGCCAGCTGGCATACCGAAATCATGGACGGGCTTATTGCCGGCGCCCTGCGTGCTGCCGAGGAGGCCGGGTTGCGGCCGAAGCTGATCCGGGTTCCCGGCAGCTTCGAGCTTCCTGTCGCCGCTGCCCGGCTGGCACCGCACTACGATGCGGTGGTGGCTCTCGGCGTCGTCATCCGGGGTGGGACACCGCACTTTGACTACGTCTGCTCGGCGGCGACCACCGGCCTGACCGATCTCAGCGTGTCCACCGGAACGCCTGTAGGTTTTGGAGTGCTGACCTGCGACACGGAGCAGCAGGGTTTGGACCGTGCCGGGCTGCCGGGCTCGTCCGAGGACAAGGGCTATGAGGCAACGGCGGCTGCGGTGCTGACCGTGGCCGAGCTGCGCGGCGCCGGGGTGTAAACCATGAGCGGGATTACCGTCAGGCCGTTGGCCGGCAGCTATGTGGCTGACGCGCTGGAGATTCTTGTGGACGTTTTTGTAGCCGATCCCAGCTGGCAGCGTGTGTTCCGCAGCCGACGGATCCGTCCGGCGCTGACGCGCTACTACCGGCGCTGTCTCCAGGACCTGGTTCCGGCTGGCAACGCCGACGGCGCCTGGGATGCCGGGCGGTTGGTGGGAGTGGCGTTGTGGTATCCGCCGGGGCAGCGTCCCGGCGGGCTGATCGGCCGGATCACCCGGTTGTTTTCCCGTCGTCAGCGGGAGCATCTTCGTGGATGGCTTCTGGAAGGTATTGCGGTGGCTCCGGACGGGCGGGGACAGGGAACCGGAGGAAAACTGCTTACGCACCGGTTGGCCGGTTGCACTGATTTGGTCCATCTTGAGGCGACTACCGAGGCCAGTGCCCGGCTGTATGCCCGGTTCGGTTTTGTTGCCGAGCCGGGGCAAGGCGAAGGGGACCACGGGCGGGATCGCGGGCGGGACCGGGTGCGGGACCGCGGGCGGGATCGCGTGCGGGACCGCGGGCGGGATCGCGTGGGTGACCGCGGCGCAGAGCATGGGGGAGTGCCCGGGGCAGAATACACGGGGGACCTCTGGATGAAGCGGCTTCCTGCGGCACCGTAACGGCGGGCGAGGCTGCGACCTCTGGATGACGCGGCTTCCTGCGGCACCGTAACGGCGCACCTGCGAGACTGGTTCTTCACGCATCATGTCTTCTCCAGGCCCCATAAGGTTGGAGCGCTCCGGAGCTATGCGGCCCCGTTGCTGTCAGGCTGCGGAGCCGAGCCTCTCCGTGGAAGCCGTGGGTCGGGATGCCGTGCATCAGGAAAGGGGAAATACCATCGGCGCAATGGATGACATGCTCGGGCCTAAAGAGGTTACGGAGCTGTACAACGTACTGAGTGCTGCAGCTGCGGGTAATGTGCCGGGGGCCGACCTTGGCTCTGTCCTTGCAACGCGTGACCGGTTGGATCCCTTATCGCTTCGCGGCCGGACTGACCTGGTTGCCGGAGCCCTGGTCCGGGCCCTGGGTTCATATTCGGCGGCTGCTTCAGTATTTCGTGCGGCTCTGCCCGACCCGGCGTTCAAGGGGTGGGCGCTCTGGCCGGTTACTGAGGCTGCTGTGACTTTAGCGCTGGAATCCGGCGGTGAGGCTGAGTTTGATGACGCTCTGGCCCTGCTGGCGGAGCTGACACCTCGGCTGACCAGCGAATTCGCTATTCGGCGCCTGCTCCAGGCCAGGCCGGACCGCGCGCTGGCGATCATCCAGGAGTGGACCTGGCATCCGGATCAGCACGTTCGAAGGTTGGCGAGCGAGGGGACCAGGTCATATCTGCCCTGGGCCGTTCGGGTGCCGCAGCTAATGGGCCGGCCGGAAGCTACGCTGCCGATTCTTGATGCCTTGCACAATGACCCCGAGGACTACGTTCGCCGCTCGGTGGCCAACCATGCCAACGATCTGGCGCGGCATGCTCCCGACATGGTGCTTGCGAAGGCAGGGCAGTGGCAGCAGACAGGTACTCCGGAAAGCACATGGGTGGTACGGCATGCTCTGCGGACGCTGGTGAAAAAGGGCAATCCCGGGGCACTGGCGCTGATGGGTTTCGCTCCGGCGCAGGTCAGCGTCACGGACCTGCATGCCGAGGGCGGGATGCTCACGCTTCCTGCGAAGCTGGCGTTCGGATTCCTTCTCACCAATATGGGAGATGCTCCGGTGAAGTTGGCGGTGGATTATGCCGTGCACTTTGTGAAGGCTCGGGGGTCCACTGCGGAGAAAGTCTTCAAGCTGGCCACCGTGGAACTGGCACCGGGGGAGTCGCGGAAACTCTCCGGCAGGCACGCCTTCCGGCAGATGACCACGAGGCGGCACTATGCGGGGTTGCATGCTTTGGAGTTGCAGATCAACGGTGTCCGGCACGGGCGGCTGGAGTTTGAGGTCCGTGTCTAAAGCCCGAGGCGAATGAGAGGGCGGGGTCTCTTGCAGGGAACAGCGTTATTGGAACGAGCCGCAGCACGGACCGAGGAGTTGCCGGGTGCCGGACTGGTGCATCCCTTCGGGCCGGACTGGGAAGTGTTCAAGGTTCGGGGAAAGGTCTTTATGCTGCTTACGGAAACCACCGGAACCCCGATGGTGATCCTGAAAGCGGCGCCCGATGATGGGCGGACACTCCAAGAGGCCTATGAGCACGTCACGCCCGGCTACCACATGAATAAGAAGCACTGGATCACGCTGACTCCGGGAAGGGACATCGATGCAGGTTTGGTGGATGATCTGGTGACGGAGTCCTACCTGTTGGTTGTCGAAAAGCTGCCCAGAGACATCCGGCCTGTAGACCCGGGGCGGTTCGGCAAATAGCAGCCGGCAGGTCGGCGCGTGGGGCTACTGATTCGTCAACTGCTGGAAGAGCGGTACGGTGGCCAGCCCGAATGAGAACTGCGAATGAGGTGTTGAACGGGCTGGTGTCCTTCGGGACGAACCTCGTCAGAACGGGGGTACCTCTTCCGGTCCGGGGACGGAGCGTGCGTTTGGATTCGCGTCCGCCAGTTCCAGGAAGGGCTCGGTCCGGTAGACCCGGCCGGTGGGCGAGGTCCATTCCAACACCCCCGGCGAAGGTTGGCAGGCCTTCCAATAACCCAGGGTCTTGAACCGGTGATGTCTCCGGCACAGGTGAGCCAGGTTCGAATGATCGGTGTTCCCGCCCTTGGCCCAGTCTTTGGTGTGGTCAATCTCGGTCACCCCGGTACTGACCCGGCATCCCGGGAACCGGCAGGTCCCGTCCCGTGCCCGGAGCCAGCGGGCGAGTCCGGCGGGGACTTTCCGGCGCCTGCCCACACCCAGGATCTCTCCGGTGCGCGGATCCCGGACGAGTCCGGTCCAGCAGGTGGCGTTGCGGGCCAGCCGGCGGGCGGCTTCGGCACTGATGGGTCCGTAGCCGTGGAGTTCGGCGGGTTCCTCGTTAGCGCCGAAGAGGGTTTCAGCGCTGATCAGCACCATGATCTCGGCGCGCGGGATGCTGCCAATATCGTCCGGATCGGTGAGCCCGGCACCGGTTTTGTCTTCGTGGCCTCCACCGTCGGGCCTGCCCGGGTGATCTCCTCCGTCGGTGCAGCCCGTGTGACCAGCACCGTCGGCCGCCCCTGCGTGCCTTCCACCTTCGGCTTTGTCCGCGCGCTGGCTGCGGGCTGATCCGAGGCCGCCCATGAGCAGTTGGGCGAGGATGTCGGCACGCAACTGGTCCCTGGTCCGCGGGTCACCGGCTGTCTGTTCTCCCTGGGCGGAGGTGTTCAGGGCGGTGTAGATCTGCTGGGCTTCCGGTGCCGGCAAAAGGGCCGATAGCCAGGACATGCCGTCCTCGACCGGATCCAGGGTGACCTTCCGTTTCTCGAAGGCGCTTTGGTGCCGAGCAGGAATGGTTTGCGGATATTTCTTCTCCCGCAGTCTGCGGGCTTTGGCGGAGAACTGTGCCCGGGTCTGTCCTGTGGCAGCGGCCAGCAGGTCCGCTTCAAGTTCCGGCAGGTCAGCGGCGGGAACGTTCTCGCACTGGTCCAGAACCACTTGCGCATGCGGGTAGCCGAGCGTGCCTTCCTCCAGGGCGGTGAGGGTGGCGGCGTGCGGGCCGCAGAGCCTGCAGGCCTCGTCCATCAGCCGTTGTGCCGTCATTTGCGGGACTCTTAGGATGGCCGCGCACTCGGCGGAGGCGAGGCTGAACGCCATGCCCGGTTCCAGCCGGCCGGTGGCGTCATGGTAGCTGTCCCGGAAGACCTCCTGCATGCGGTTCATCAGCCGGGCTTGCTGCGCCTGCGCCCACGCAATCAAATGTGCCATTCGGCCCAGAGCTTCGCCCGTGGTCACTTCGTCAAAGGACTCAAGATTCGCCAATGCCAGGATTCCGGTAAATCCGTCCGGATAAATGTTGCCTGAGCATTCCGCATTGCCGGGGGCGCCCGCGGGACTGGTGGAAGCAGTGCCGCTGGCTGTACGCGTGGAACTTGCAGCGGGCATGGCATCTGAAGCTAAGGGACTGGCTGCACGCATGGGACTCGCGGCGGGCACGGCATCTGAAGCTAAGGGACTGGCTGCACCCATGGGACTCTCGGCGGGCATGGCGTCCGCGGACCGTGCGACAGCTTCGCCTGCAGGGTCGGCACGATATACCGCGAGACTGGTCGGGGCCGGGGACGGTTTCCCGGGCGCATCCGCATTGTCGGCCGCCCCTTCCCGTGGAAGGTCCGTGCCGGCCGGTATTCCGGTTCCGCACCCGGATTTCCTGTCCTGATCCATGCTTCAGGATTTCATCCGGCACTGACATTTCAGAGCCAAAAACCGGCGCAAAAGGGCACCCAGGAAAACTCGAAATACCCGTCTTTTGGGGCCAAACTACCTATCCGCGCTAGCCCCTGAAGCATGCTCCAGCAGCATGTCCCTGCAGCGCGGAAAAGAGGGTCGTTGCCGCCCAGTGGATTGAGAGGCCCGCGCCCGAAAGCTCTGACCGGCAGACTGCCAGCGTTTCTGTACCGGCCAACCTGGTTCAGATGAGAGCTACTTCTCCTCCGTCGGGGCCTCCGAGGCTGGCACATCCGAAGCAGAGGCCTCTGAAGCCGACGCCTCCGAAACCGACGATTTCCGAGCCGAGGCGTCCGAGCCCGACAATTCCCGTCCCGGGGCCTCCTGATCCGCGTTTCCGCTGTCGCTCCGGCTGTCCTTCTCGCCGTTGCCCCCGCCGTCGCTCCCGCCGTCGTTCAAGCCCGCGCTCCCGCCGTTGCCCCCGCCGTCGCCCCCGCGGTTGCCCCCGCCGTCGTTCACGGCCGCACCCCCGCGGTTGCCCCCGCCGTCGCTCACGGCCGCACCCCCACCGTGGGAACCGTCGTTGGTTTCCAGCCGGACGGGAATTACCCGCCAGGCAATGATGCCGGCAACTGCCAGGATGAGTGCGGCAATCAGGGATGTCACCTGCATGGCATCCGTGAAAGCATTCTGGGCGTCCGCAATCAGCTGTGTGGCGTCGTCGTCGAGCACCTGCAGCCCGGAGGCCAGAGAATCTGTCACCGCAGCGCGTGTGCCGGCGTCGAGCTCCGACATGGCTGGAAGATTCGTACGGTACAGGGCGCTCAGGACGGATCCGAGGACAGCGATTCCCAGGGCGACACCAAGCTCGTACGCGGTTTCCGAGATGGAGGACGCCGCTCCCGCACGTTCCCTCGGAGCCGAAGCGACTACCGCATCCGTTGACAGCGTCATCGCCAGACCAATACCCAGCCCGGTCACGACCAGCGCAACAGCAATCCCGAGGTAGCCGCCAAGTTCCTCCGCACCGGCAAGCAAAACAAGGCCCGCAGCTCCCAGAAGCAGACCGCCGCCCACTGAGCGCCCGACGCCGAACCGGGCCACAGCGAACCCAATGACAAACACCACCGTCATCATGGCGATAGTGACGGGGAGCTCGGCCAGACCGGCCTTCAGCGGACCATAACCACGCACCAGCTGCAGGTACTGGGAAAAGAAAAAGAGCAGGCCACTGAGGGCAAAGATGGACAGCCCGTTGGCGACGACGGCGCCGCGGAACGCAGGCAGGCGGAACAGCTCAATGTCCAGCATCGGGTTGCTGGAGAGCCGCTGCCGGCGGATGAATACCCACCCGGTCAGGAGGCCCAGAACCAATGCCGCGAAGCCGATGGCGTCGACCCCGCTGCTGAACGTGTGTTTGACCGCGTAGACAACGGCAACAATCGATGCGATGGAGAGCAGCGCGGAAAGCAGATCCAACTTACCCGGACGCGGGTTACGCGACTCCGGCAGCAAAACGGCGCCGCTGATCAGCAAAATGAGCATAACCGGGATGTTGATGAGGAACACCGATCCCCACCAGAAGTTCTCCAGCAGGATGCCGCCCACCAGCGGTCCCAGGGCGGCACCGCCGCCGGCTCCGACGGACCACACGGCAATGGCGCGGGTGCGCTGAGCCGGGATGGTGAAGACGTGCCGGATGATGGACAGGGTGGACGGCATAATGGTGGCACCGCTGACGCCCAACAGGGCCCGGGCTGCGATCAGCACTTCGGGGGATGGGGCAAATGCGGCAATCGCTGACGCGATGCCGAAACCCGCCGAGCCGATAAGGAGCAGTTTCTTGCGGCCGATACGGTCGGCAACGTTACCCATGGTGACCAGCAGGCCTGCCAGCGCGAAGGAATAGATGTCGCCGATCCAGAGCAGCTGGGTCGATGTGGGTTCGAGCGATGCGCTCAGCGACGGCACGGCCAGGGCCAGGACGGTGCCATCTACCGCCAGCAGCATGACCGCAAGCGTAAGGACACCGAGGGACGCCCATTCACGGGGTCCGGCCGGTGAGGGGGCAGGGGACTGAAGGGTCATGCCTTCACCGTAATAGACCATCTGGTCGGTTCTGAGTTCGCCGTGGTCTGTGACACGCGGGGGCCCGCCTGTAAGGCTTACCCGACAGTCCGGTCCGCCAGCTACAAGCCAGCTACCCCGTGGCGGCTACCCAGCTACCCCGTGGCGGCTACCCGGCGGAGTCGGCGTCCAAGCCGGCATACGTGGACCAGAATGAGGCAGGATCTCGAGGCCGGTTAGTCAACAGGCCTTCAAGATACAACAGGTGGGTATGCCATCCGGGAAGGTAGCCGCCGGCTTCGGCGCCCAGACCGTCGTGTGCCAATTCCAGGTGCGTCCCGTCGCCGTCGGCCGCGGGGGAGATCCGAAGGTGGGACAACGGCTCGTCCGGAAATTCCCACGTCATGGACAGTATGCTGCCCGGCTCGCAGGTGAGGACTTTGCTGGTGCTCGAGTAGTCCTCGGCGTGCCTGATGATCACCACATCGCCGGCTGCGAAGCGGCCGGAGGATAACGTGCCCAACCAATGAGGCAATGCCTCGGAATCGGTGAGGCCCCACCAGACCCGGGCGGGCGGAGCCGGCATGGACCATTCCAGCACAACGCGGTCAGGCCCAGGTTCGATACCAGGCCCAGGTTCGATACAGCGGCTGATCAGCGGCATGCCCGGAGCCTACCGCAGCAGTGTCCTTCCCGGCACCGCGCGCCGCACCGGCCCTGCCACTGGCATGCCCCACGTACGTACGCAGAATGCCGCCTGTACGGCTTACCCGACAGTCCGGTCCGCGTTCGGATTGCGAATGCCCAGCACCGCTATCAGGGCAGCCGCAAAAAACAACCCCGCCGCCGTCAGTGCCGTTTGCCGGAAACCGGGATAGCCCAGCGCACCGCCGGACACCGTCCCCACCAGTGCCACCGCAATCAGCCCGGCCACCCGGGAGACGGCGTTGTTCACTGCCGAACCGATCCCCGCCTCCTCTTCGCGCAGGGCGCCGAGGACGGCAGTGGTCAGCGGAGCGACCATAACACTGAGCCCGAACCCGAAAAGCAGCAACCCGGGAAGCAGTTCGGTGACCAGGTCCACCGGCGGCTGAACGGTCAGCAGCAGCAGGAAGCCGGTCCCGCAGATCGCCGGACCGGCGGCCATAAAAGCCCGAGGTCCGTACCGGCCGGACATCCTGCCGAAATACGTGGAGAACAGCAGCATGGCCACAGGCAGCGGCAGCGAAATGAAACCGGCCTCAATGGCGCTGTACCCGGCGGCCTCCTGTACAAACACGGTCACGGCAAAGGACCCCAGCGAAATTCCCGCGTAGGCCGCCGCGGTGACCAGATTGCCGTAGCGGAAGTTCCGCGCCCGGAACAGGGACAACGGCATCATGGGAGCACGAGTGCGTGCCTCGCGCAGGAAGAAGAACACCAGCGCCGCAACGCCACCGGCTAGGGGCACGACGACGCCGGGGTGGCCCCAGCCGCGGCGCTCCTGTTCAATGAGCGCGTAAACGGAACCGGCAAGCCCCGCGACGGCCAGCGCCGCCCCCGGAATGTCCAGGGACATGCGGCGCAGCGTGCCGCTGTCCCGGAGCCCCGCGCTGAGCAGGAGGGTCACCGCCACGGGCAGCACATTCACCGCGAAGATCCACCGCCAGCTGGCCCAGTCCACCAGCACGCCGCCCAGCAGCGGGCCGATGATCGCCGCCGTCCCGGTCCAGGCCGTCCACTGCCCGACGGCGCGTCCGCGCGCCTCGTCCCGGTACGCCGTCGTAATAAGCGCCAGGGAGCCGGGCACAAGCAGTGCGCCCGCCATTCCCTGAAGGGCCCGGGCAATGATCAGAACCTCCGGACTCCAGGCCAGGGCGCAGGCCAGGGATGCGGCGCCGAAACCCAGGAGACCGAGGCGCAGGACCCGCAGGCGGCCGAACATGTCCGAAAGGGAGCCCGCGAGCAGGATCAGGGCTCCGAGAGTGAGCAGATATGCGTTGACGGTCCATTGCTGGGTCGCCAGCCGGCCGCCGAGTTCCGTGCCGATTGCAGGCAGCGCCACGGTAACGATGGACCCGTCCAGAAAGGCGATAAAGGAGGCGAGGATGGCGACGGCGAGAAGGCGGGCGTTTCCGGCGGGAACCGGCGCGGGTGCGGTGTCCGGCATATCGGGTCCCTTTCTTCAGGTGCTGCCGTTCGCCAGCGGGCCGCCGGGCTCAGCAGGCAGCCCGCCGGGCAACCCCGCTCAGCAGGCAGCCCCGCTCAGCAGAGAACCCGGCTCAGCAGGGCTCCCGGGCGGCACCAAGGTCCAGCGGCTTGAGCATGGAAGACAACCCGAGCCGCGCGGACTCGGAGCAGAAGTCCAGCGTGCCCTCGTATTCGACATGCAGCACTGCCTTGCCCGCCTCGGTGAAGGGTGCATAGCTGTCGCATTCGCTGTACCGGACGCATTCCTCATTAATCGCGAAATCAAAGTGCTCCACAAGGTCCGGAATCTGATCCAGGTCATTCTTCAGTGCAACGGACAGGCC
Source organism: Arthrobacter sp. YD2 (assembly GCF_030410475.1). Lineage (NCBI taxonomy): Bacteria > Bacillati > Actinomycetota > Actinomycetes > Micrococcales > Micrococcaceae > Arthrobacter > Arthrobacter sp. YD2. The sequence continues at coordinate 699,688 of NZ_JAUHHB010000002.1, read as the reverse complement.
GCGGTCCCGGGCGAGTGCGGCCACGGCACGGTTGTAGGCCAGCTGGTCCTCTGCGGTCAGCGGGAAACCGGATTCATTGACGTAGCCGTCCACATTGTCCGGTTCCACCGCATCGAACCCCTTGGCCACACATGTGTCCATCCGGTCCGCCATGATGGGCAGCAGGATGTCCATCCGGCGGATGTCCAGCCAGCGTTCATCCGGCCAGCCGTCGAGGACGGTGCCAAGGACGGAATCCGGGAACTGGCCGGCGTCGCCGCGGTATTCCTCCCAGGATCCTGCGGAAAGGTAGCAGATGACGCCGCTTCCGGCCCGGTGCAGGGTGTCGACGTCGGCCGCCGTGGTGGTTTCGTAGTCGACGTCAAAGCTGTCGGCGGTCACGTCCAGGTCCAGGGGGCCGGAGAGCTGCCACTGCCAGCTGCCGCCGGGTGACGGTGCCCAGTTACTGCCCGACGACGGCGCGCCGCCGCCGGGCGGGGGAGCCCAGCTGTCTGAGGGCGCGGACGGGGCACCGGCGCCAGTGCCCGCCGTGTGGGCGGCCGGGGACCCGCCGTCGTCGGCCGTTGCACACCCGGCCAGAAGCAGCAGCAGTGCGGCAGCTGCCGGAAGGCGCGCCTTCACCGGTCCCCCGGGTGGCCGGCCGCCAGCTGGTCCGACACCGCAGTGGGCGGGCCGAGCCACGGATTGGGCAGGTGACGGTCAGTGGCGAAAAGATGGCCGGCACCGTGGCGGGCGGCTGCCAGCCGGAGAGCAGGCAGTTGTGCCGGGGAGGAGGTGTGGACGAGGTGCCACAGCCGTGCCGGAGGGACCCGGCGGGCCCAGGCGGGGTGCCGGAAACCGGCGTAGGCCTCGGCGGTTCCCTCGAAGACCGAGGTGACATCAAAAAGTTCCAGATGAGCAGGCGAGGGAAACACTCCAGGGTTGGCAGCGAGCAGGGACACCCCGGCGTCCCGGGCCGCACCTGCGTATTGTCGGCAGCGGCGCACGGTCCCGGTGGTGGAGGGGACTTCATCGAACATTATGCCGTCCACGTGGTAGAGACGCTGCCATGCCCGGATTTCGCGGATAACCTCCGCGGTGCGCCGGTGTCCGTAAGCCAGGGTGACGTATCCGAGCAGGCGGATGGGGCGCAGCCGGGACACGGCCTGCGGATAGTAGGGATCCTCATCCCCGCCGGGGCCGTTGTGGACGTTGAGCACGGCAAAGGACACCTCCTGCGCGGCGAGCCATGCCCAGTCCTGCGGCGCGGCTGCGGGATGGACATACCAGGGGATCGCCAGCCGGGGCGGGGTGATGGGCGGTGCCGTCAGGGGAGCCTTCACAGCCGGGACTTCCTCACTGCCCGGACCTCCTCACGGCCGTGACACCCTCATGCGTACGTCCGCGGATCGGCGACGCGTGTGAGCAGGACGGTGAGGCCGATGGCCAGGAATCCCAGGGCCACCAGAAGCCCGGCAAGGTTGCCCACCACAATCCAAACCGCTGCCGAGAGTGATGCCGCCGCGGCAAAGCCCACTGCACCGCGCGGCAGGCCGAAAGCGTTGAGGGTAGTGGAGGTGGTGGCCAGGGAGCTGAAGGTGGCGGCAACAATGATTGTGGTGGCCACCCGGTTTTCCTCCACCAGGAAAAGGACAACCAGAGCGGATACCACGGCGGAAATCACCACGATCGCAGCGGATATGGCCATGGTCAGCAGCCAGGCGTTCCGGGCGGCATGCCGCAGCAGGGGAGTGCGCTGGGAGGACCACTGGAGGCGTTGGCGCATCAGGACAAGCGCCGGGTCTGTTGCCGCAGCGGCGACCACGGTGGCTGCGACCAGCGCCGTGCCCTCCCAGGCCGGCAGCCGGGTCAGGGCCATCGATAGCGCGGCGGCCAGGAAGCCGGCCTGGGCTGCCGGCGGGATGGCGGCTTTCCAGTCACCGCTGTTCAGCACCCGCCGTTCCTTAATGGTGCGCTGCTGGGCGATGAAGAGCGCGGTCACGGACACGATCACTGCTACGGCCACGGTCGCCACGATAAGGGGAGCCCCACGGTAACCGAGCAGGATCTGCAGGGTGACGACGCCCGTCCCGACGGCCAGGACGGCCAGTAGGAAACGGGACCGGCCAAGAATCACGAGCATGGACACAATGCAGGAGTACCAGCACCAGGCCATGAGCAGTGCGGCCGCGGAGCCGTCGTGGCCGGGCAGCAGGAGGGAAACCACCAGATAACAGGCCAGGACCGAGGTCACCAGCAGCGTGGCGGCGGTTCCGCGGGCAATGCCGCGTTTGAGCTGTCCCGCGCCCGCGTAGGCCCAGACAATTCCGGACACTGACTGGCCGATCACCCAGGCGCCGATACCGGCTATCAGGATTTCGCGCGTGTTGGCCGCCAGCATGGTGGCGGTGAGGCCGCCAAGGACAGCACCGAGGATCAGGATGATGGCCCGCCGCGCGGCTTCCATCAGGGCGCCCTTGCCGAGCCAGCCCCGGGGACCGTGGGGAACCCGGGTGGCGCCGCGGACCTGCACCATCGTCTGCGCATAGGCGAAAACGTCGGCAGCACCGTGGCGCTGACGGACCAGGCGGTCGCTGAGCCCGGATGCCTCCAGTCGTGCCGTAATTTCAAACGTATCCACGGCGTCATAGGAAATGCCGTTTTCGTCAAAATTCGGCAGGGGGTTGCCGGAGGCGGGCAGGGTAACGCTGTCGGCGCTCATACCGAGAGTCTCAACGCGGCTTTGTCCACGCTGAACGGCGCGGTGGCGGGCAGCGGACCGGGATGTTCAAAGAGGACCCGGTCCCTGGCGGCGGCATAGGCCTTGCGGTAACGGGCGAGGCAACGTTCCAGCGTGAACTCGGCGAGGGCACGACGTCGTGCGGACGCTCCCATGGCGGCCCGCAGTTTGGGGTCCGTCAGCAGCGTGATGCAGGCGTCTGCGAATGCCGCAGCATCCCTGGCGTCCACGAGCATGCCCGCCGTGTGCTCGTCATCGAGGCATTCGGCCACACCGCCGACGTCTGTATTAACCGTGGCACGCCCGCACATCATGGCCTCGATCAGGGTGAACGGCAGCCCCTCGGAAACACTGGACAGTGCCACCACGTGGCCGGCGGCGATGGCGGGGCGGCTGCCCTTAGTCGGGCCTTCCCAATGCACGGCGTCGGTAATCCCGAGCGTTTCCGTCTGGCGTATCAGACCGGCACGGTAGCCCACGTTCTCGGCCGGGGTGGGGCCAAAGATGCGCAGCTGCGCGTTGGGTATCCGCTGGCGCACCAAGGCAAAGGCGGAGATGAGGGTCCCCAGGTCCTTTAGCGGATCTATCCGTCCCACAAAGCTGATGGTGGGCAGTTCGGGCTCCGTGGTGACGGGCTCGAACTTCGCCGGGTCCACGCCGTTGGTGATGGTGTGGATACGTTCCGGGCGGGCCCCGAGGCGCCGCTCCCAGCGTGCGTTGAACCGGTTCACCGGCAGCACCATGTGCGCGCTGGTGACCGCCACCTGGCACAGGCGGCGCAGGAACGCCGTCACTGCCCGCCGTACCGGCCAGGAGAAATCGGCGCCGTAGAGCGCCAGGTACCGCTCACGCAGATATACCCCGTGTTCAGTGAGCAGTATGGGGGTGCCGTGCCGCCAGGACTGGGACAGGGCGATCAGTGACGACGGTCCGTTGCTGGAGGCGTGGATGACGTCCATTCCGGACAGCCGGCGGTCTACGAGGGCCAGCGCGCGGTCCACAATACTGGCGGTCATCACCGCGTCCGCGACGGACATGGGCTCTTCGCCGGTGCTGACCAGATGCCGCGTCCAGGCGGTGAGAATGGGCTCCACCGATCCGCGGGTGGCCAGGGCACGGGCCAGTCCTACCCTGTTGCTGATGTCCACCAGATGCCGGAGGGCGTTTTCGGTCCTCCCCACCGGGTCCGCCGTATCGGACCCCAGCGCGGCGTCCCAGAGACGGGTGAGTTCATATTGGACGGCTTCGAGCGCGTACCGGCGCCGGTTGCCGTGCCGCAGCGGTGACACGGCAGGCCCCCATACCGGGACCAGGCTGACTGACCGTACATTGGTAGGCAGTTTCCACACCGGCCGGCCGGCGTCCCCGCCGGTCAGTGCCACCAGGTGAAACTCGTGCTCCGGCATGCCGGTTACCAGCTGGTCACACCAGGTGCTGACGCCGCCGGTTGCTAGGGGATACGTGCCTTCAGTGATCAGCGCTATCTTCAACGGGTCATCCGTTCGGTGCGCCGAGGGTGCCGGGGCGCCCGCGGGTCTCCGGACTGGACGGGATGGATCACATGCGGCATGTTGAGGCCTTCTCCTGGACGGATACCGTCACCTGGCGGCGGTATCGGCTTCCAGTAGACAGCTTCCGGCGGCGGCAGACATAAGTACCGGCTACGTGCGCACTACGTGTGCGGCGCTGATGTGCCAGCGGCGGGCGGCCGCCCGGCCCGGCGTCGCCGTCGTCCTCAACCCCGACGTCGGTGCGCTGGCCTGCCGGGGAGAGTTCCGCGTGCTGCTGCCGGGACTACTCGACGTCGTAGACGGCGGCCGGTTCGCGCTCGAGAATGCGATCGCGCATCTGGAGCTTCAGGACCTCCAGATGGGCCAGCTCGGCGGCCGTCTTATCCGGTTTGCCCGTCAGTTCGATGAACTCGTCCGCGACAATGCCGTCATCCCGGAGCACGCAGGTCACCGTGGCATCCCCGGTGCTGAGCTCAAAGACGTAGCGGGCCAGCGTGTTGCCGCGCTCGGTGCGCGCCAGTTCGGGAAGCACGTTGTAGCGGTTTTCGGTGACTGCCCGTGTGACCAGCTCGAAGGTATCCCGGGCTCCGGGGCCGCCGAACGGGGTACGCACGGTGATATCGCGGCGCTCAACCCGGCCGCCGGCGCTACTTGCCGCCAGCACCGGCAGCGCCCGGCCGAGCGCGGCGAAGGCATGCGCCACACCGCCGGGGAAACCCGGTCCGTGGTACTTCATGCAGTCAGCGAACGTGAAGGTCAGCTCGACACCGTCCTCCCACACGGTGAGGGTCCGGTCCGGATGGGGGACGGGCGTCGGTTCGGGACGTTCGGGTGTTGCTGCATGCTTGCTCATGAGGGTTCTTCCGGGGTTTCGTCTCTCGGACCGGCGGGTATTCGGCGGTCGCTTCAGGGTGGTCGCTTGGTGCGTTTTGCTAGGCGGCGGTGTCCTTGATGACCGTGTAGGAGGCAACCGTGTTGGGTGCCTGCATGCCGGGTGCCTGGTCATCGGAGTGCGAAGCCTTGAAGGAATCCGACTTCAACCACGCAAAGAAATCTTCCTTGGAGTCGAACTCCATTGTGGAGAGGTACGTGTTGCTCTTTCCCTCCGGACGCATGAGGGTGCTGCGGCCCAGGCCGGGGACGCCTTCCAGATTGGCCATGCTGTCGATGAAGGCCTTCTCAAAGGCTTCGGCCGTTTCCGGCCCGACTTCCAGGGTGTTGACCACTACGTACATTTTTGATCCTTCACGACGTTCTGCGGACAAGGGATTTGTCCTCGGGTCATTATATCGACGTGGTGTCGGGAAAACTTATGCGGCGCTCACCCATGGTGTTCATTGACGGCGATGCTCCCTGCCCGTGGCATTGAACCGGGCCGCCTGCGGCGTCTCTGATCCGCTGGGCCATGGTTGCCTCGCCCACCACATAGGCGGCCGGGAGGTGATCACCTGCGGTGTTAACCCCTGACCTGGCTCTCGTCCACGGGAAGGGTTATTCCGTGATGGTCATCGGCGAAGACAGGAACGGGCGAAGCTCGATCCATTCGCGCAGCGGTTTTCCTCCGGCGGCCGGTGCCGCGGAGAGTTCCCCGGCGAGTTCGACGGCGCGGTCATAGTCGTCCACGTCGATCACCATCCAGCCGGCGATCAGGTCCTTGGTTTCCGCGAACGGCCCGTCGGTGACCGGAGGCCTGCCCTCGCCGTCGTAACGCACGAAGGTGCCCTCGGGAGCGAGAGCCTGCGCGTCGATGTACTCGCCGCTGGCCCGAAGCCCGTCGGCGAAGTCCTGCATGAACTGGATGTGGGCGCTGACCTCGTCCGGAGTCCACTGGTCCATCGGGGTGTCATCCAACGGCCGCGGACCCCCGCGGTAGTGCTTAAGCAGCAAATACTTGGCCATTATGGTCTCCTTGTTTCTCCTGCGTCTTTTTCTCCAGCGACACGGCCATTGTGGCGGTGCCATACAGGGGGACGGAATGGGGGAGGGAAACTCGTTCTAAGAACGGCGCGTCGTCCGATCCCGGTGGTTTTGCGCACGGAGACGGCATCGCGGGTCGAGACGGTGTCCAAACGTCACGCCCCACACCCCCGATTCCGTCACACACCGCGCCACAGCGTACCCTTGAGCATGTGAAAACCTTCGAAGACCTCTTTGCCGAGCTGAGCCAGAAAGTTCAGGACCGCCCCGCCGGGTCACGCACCGTGACCGAATTCGAGTCGGGCGTGCATGGCATCGGTAAGAAGGTTGTTGAGGAGGCCGCCGAAGTGTGGATGGCCGCCGAATACGAATCTGATGCCGAATGCGCCGAAGAAATCTCCCAGCTGCTGTACCACCTCCAGGTCCTGATGCTCGCCAAAGGCCTGACCCTGCAGGACGTTTACAAGCATCTCTAGCCGCGCGCTGACCTTGCGTCAGTGTGTGGCCCGCCGGTCGAACCTTCTCAGTAAAACGAACTTCCAGCGAAAGATGCTTCCCATGCTCCGTGTAGCCGTACCCAACAAGGGTGCCCTGTCCGAATCCGCCTCCGCCATGCTCAACGAGGCGGGCTACCGCCAGCGCCGCGATTCCCGCGAACTGGTCATGGTGGACCCCGATAACGAGGTTGAGTTCTTCTTCCTCCGCCCCCGCGATATTGCCGTGTACGTCGGTGCCGGCACGCTCGACGTCGGCCTCACCGGCCGCGACCTGTTCCTGGACGCGCAGGTGGACGCGGAGGAACTGATGAGCCTCGGCTTTGGTGCCTCCACGTTCCGCTTCGCCGGCCCGGTGGGGGACTTCACCTCCATCGAGCAGCTCGAAGGCAAGCGCGTGGCCACCAGCTACGACGGCCTGCTGCGCGCCTACCTGGCCGAACGCGGCATCAGCGCCTCCGTGGTGCGGCTCGACGGCGCCGTGGAATCCTCCGTACGCCTCGGCGTCGCGGACGCGATCGCCGACGTCGTCGAAACCGGCACCACCCTGCGCGCCGCCGGCATGGAAATCTTCGGCGAGCCGATCCTGAAGTCCGAAGCCGTGCTGATTGGACGCAGGAACGCGGAACACCCGGCCGGCCTGGACGTGCTGATCCGCCGCCTGCGCGGCGTCCTGGTGGCCCGCCAGTACGTGATGATGGATTACGACGTGCGCCGCGACCTGTTGGAGGAAGCCGCCGCACGCACCCCCGGCCTGGAATCGCCCACCGTTTCCCCGCTGCGCGACACCGACTGGGTGGCCGTCCGCTCCATGGTCAAGCGCACGGACACCAACCGGATCATGGACGAGCTGTACGACATCGGCGCCCGCGCCATCCTCGTCAGCACCATCCACGCCTGCCGGATCTAGGGGAGACGCACCATGAGTGTTGCCATCCGCGTCATCCCCTGCCTGGACGTCGACGCAGGCCGCGTGGTCAAGGGCATCAACTTCGAAGGCCTGCGCGACGCCGGGGACCCGGTGGAACTCGCGCACCGGTATGACAAGGCCGGGGCTGACGAGCTGACCTTCCTCGACGTCACTGCGTCCTCGGGTAACCGGGACACCACCTTCGACGTCGTTGCCCGCACCGCCGAAGAGGTCTTCATTCCGCTGACCGTCGGCGGGGGAGTGCGCTCCATTGCGGACGTGGATAAGCTGCTGCGCTTTGGCGCGGACAAGGCGTCCATCAACACCGCCGCGGTCGCCCGGCCGGACGTGATTGATGAGATCACCCGGCACTTCGGCTCGCAGGTGCTGGTGCTGTCCGTGGACGCACGGCGGACGCACGACGGCGCGACGCCGTCGGGCTTCGAGGTCACCACCCACGGCGGGCGCACGGGCACCGGGATCGACGCCGTCGCCTGGGCCAAGGAGGCCGCCGACCGCGGTGTGGGGGAGATCCTGCTGAACTCCATCGACGCCGACGGCACCCGCGAGGGCTTCGACATCGAAATGATTCGAGCGGTCCGCGCCGCCGTGGACGTGCCGCTCATCGCCTCCGGCGGAGCCGGCAAGCCGGAGCATTTCCCGGCCGCCGTGATCGCCGGGGCCGACGCCGTCCTGGCCGCCTCGGTGTTCCACTTCGGCCCGGATGACGCGATCCACCAGGTTAAGCAGGCCATCCGCGACGCCGGTTTCGACGTCCGCTAGGCTCACGTCTTGAGCACCAGGCCATGGCGGCAATGCAGTTCAAGACTCGCTCGTCGCCAATGACAGCCAGGACAATATAGAAGTGCTTCGCGATGTGAACAAAGAGGTTATGAATGATTTGTCGTCGAAGTTCGGCCACCGTATTGGTGCTGTTGCTAAGCGTCACCGGATGTGCACGGGATTCGTCTGAGGCTTCTACACGAACGAGTTCACTGGAACAGGGAACCCCCGCGGCGCAGGTGCTGACGTGGCCGGAAGCCAAGGCCCGAACGCAGGCGATGGAACGGGAAATCATCAACTCGATCCCCGAGGATAAAGTTGCCGAGGTCGATCAAATGGCGACCGGTGTTTTGTTTGATTGCGGCGGTTCCTCCGTGAATTGGGCCGGGGGTGCCACCGTCGTTTTGAGCGCGGGTGAAGAGCCGGAGCTACTCGTACGGTCGCTAGAAGCGAAGTACCAGGACAGTCGGTTCAAGATAAAAACGCGGGACCCCGCGCCGGCGGGAGACTACGAAGTCCAGTTGCGGTCTCGGGACACCGCGGAAATCTACATCATGGGCGAGGGCACGGAACCCAATACGATCCTGATTACTTCTGCTTCCGAATGCTTCGAGTGGCCTGAGGGTGAATACAAGGGAGGAGATTTCTAGGAATCTCTCACGCCACAAGAGGCACGAAGCAGGCGCCGTGGGAGGCGTGGCAGCTGGGCGTAGGAAATGACGCGATCCACCAGGTGAAGCAGGCCATCCGCGACGCCGGCTACCCGGTCCGCTAGCGGCTTTCCCCTCACGGCCGCACCGGCCGTGAGGGCGGGCTCGGCCGCGCCGGACTTGCGCGGCGAACACCGACGTATGTGGCATGCTTCGCTCCATGACTATGCCAACACGCGTCCGGCGCGCTGAAGTAAGCGACCTGCCCTTCATCCTGCGCCAGGAGCGCGAATACATGGAAACCATCGAGCCGCATGCGCTCCTGGGGTGGCTGACAGTTCTCGACCAGAACCTGGAACTGTGGATCGATTGCCTTCCCCATACGTTCGTCTGCCCTGATGCAGATGGTCGTCCTCTTGGGTATGTGATGGGGAGCCTCGACGGCGACAAAGCCACTCTGGTCTCGATCAGTGTCCTCGCCGGCCTTCGCCGCCAAGGCCTCGGCAGGCTCCTCCTTGAGGCGTTTGAGCAGGACGCCGGCTCAAGCGGAGCACGTGTGGTGGAAATCGGCGTGTACCAAGGCAACCAGGCCCATCTGCTGTACCGGGCTGCGGGTTATGAAGCCACGGGCCAGGACGGCGAGTATGTGCTGTTCAGCAAGAGCCTCAGCGCTGCCGCAGGGGGAAACCGGGCAGTGCTGCGGTAACCCGTCAGGGTCCTAGGCCGCGCGGGTCTGGACGAGATTGGCGAAGGGGAGCCGGCCGTATTGCCGGATAAACTCCGCCTGATACTCCGCCAGGGCAGGGGTGAGCTCTTCCGGCGGCAGCTCCTTCCACGCCACGAGAAGGCTTTCCGCGTCCGCCAGCTGCCAGATCAGCCGGCCGTCCCAGTGGCCCGGCGGCTTGCCCCGGCCGAAGTCCACAAATTCGGAGATCTGGCGCCGCAGCCCCCGGTTGCCCTTGCTGCCCGCCCCGGCCTTGCCAAGAAACAGGACGTCCGCGTCATCCACCCACTCGGCGGCGAGGTCTGCCTGGGACAGGGAAGGATTCTTCTTCTTGAAGATCCCGGCCGTGCTTTTGGCCAGGAACCGCGGTTCCATCCCCGGAGGGCGCAGCACGGCGAAGATCCCCTGCCGCTGTGGAATCCGGTTGGTATCCAGGTCTCCAAGCGGCCGGAAGCCGGTGAATCCGTGCTCTTTGAGTGATTTTCGATTCAACGGGATCGGATTCCTTGCAGTGTGAAGTATGGGCGCCGCCGGCCGGGCGCCTTCAATGCTATCCGGGCCGGGCCACGGACATAGGGGGACACCGGGCTACTGCCGATAACGGTACGGTGGTTTTTGGTCGCTTAGGCGGGACCATCCGTTTCCGCCACTGCCCGAAGGGAAAAGCTTGCGTTCTGCCACCGGCCCCGGCCTGCTGTTTGTCCTGGTGTGCGCCATGGGTGCCGGACCAATGATGAACTACGGCATCTCCGCCACCAGCACCCTCATCATGGCGGACCTGGGCATCAGCGAAGCGCAGTTCGGCCTGCTCGCCGCCACCTGCTTCGCCGGAGCCGCCCTGTCCTCGATGTCCCTGGGCCGGCTCAGCGACCGGATCAGTTCCCGCACCCAGCTGCTGATCATCTTCGGCGGAACCGCCCTCGCCCTGGGACTGATGGCGGTGTCCGGGAATTACCTGTGGCTGCTGGCCGCCGTCCTGCTCTCCGGCCCGGCCCAGGCCATCTCCAACCCCACCACCAACCGGATCATCAGCCATGACGTGGAACCCGGAAAACGCCCGGGCTGGATGGGCATCAAGCAGTCCGGTGTGCAGGCCAGCCAGCTCTTCTCCAGCCTGTTCTTCCCGGCTGCCGCACTCATCGCGGGATGGCGAGGCGCCGCCGTCGGGGCAGCGCTGGTCCTCGGCCTGCTGCTGGCCTACGCGTGGCACCGGCTGCCCGCCGAACCACGGCGCAGAATGACGACGCCGCCGGCGCCCACCAACCGGAGATTCCGCGCCCCGGTCTGGCTGCTGGCCGCCTTCGCTCTGTTTTCCGGGGCGGGGATGCAGGCCACGAATGTTTATCTGCCCCTGTTCGCCCAGCGGGAGATCGGATTCACTCTGCTGATGGGCGGCGCCACCGCAGCCGCTGCCGGCGTGGTCGGCGTGGCCTCGCGGGTGCTCTGGGGCCGGCGGATGGCAGCCGGCGTCCTTGCCTCCACCCTGCTGCTGCTTCTGGCCGCAGGCGCCGTCTGCGGCGCAGTGCTGTTGCTGGTGGCTGGCCAAACCGGCGCACAGGGATGGCTATGGGCCGGCGTCGTGTTCCACGGGGCCTCAGTGCTGGGAGTGAACGTGGTGGTGATGGCCGGGGTGCTGCGGGAGGTACCCAAAGAACGGGTGGGTGCCGCCTCCGGCGCCGTGTCGCTGGGCATGTACACCGGGTTCGCGCTGGGGCCGCTCGCGATGGGTGTGCTGCTGGAAGCCTCCGGCGGGTTCCTGGCGGGCTGGCTGTGCATCGGGGCCGCGTATCTGGTCTGCGCCGGCATCGGCCTTGCCTACCGGGTACGGGATGGCAGGGCCCGGTCCGCCGTCGCCCGCGGGAGTGGCGGGAAGGTGCCCGGGAAATAAACGATGCCGGATCCGCCTTGTGCTCTAAGTGCCCTACGGCACTGATTCCCCCACAGTTTGGAGAAGTATGACCACCGCACGCGCTTACGCCGCCACTTCCGCCACGGATCCGCTGGTTCCCACCACCATTGAACGCCGCGAAGTCGGCCCGCATGACGTGCTCATCGACATTGCCTATGCAGGCATCTGCCACTCCGACATCCACACCGTCCGCGGCGAATGGGGCCCCATTGCCTACCCGCAGGTGGTGGGCCACGAAATAGTCGGGACCGTTGCCGAAATCGGCTCCGAGGTCACCAAGCACCAGGTCGGCGACCGCGTGGGTGTAGGCTGCATGGTCAACTCCTGCCGCGAGTGTGCGAACTGCAAGGCCGGCATGGAGAACTACTGCCTCAACGGCAACATCGGCACCTACGCCAGCAAGGACGTAGACGGCACCATCACCCAGGGCGGCTACGCCACCTCCGTAGTGGTCAATGACGACTTTGTGCTCCGCGTCCCGGAGAGCATCTCCTACGAGGCTGCCGCCCCGCTGCTCTGCGCCGGCATCACCACCTACTCGCCGCTTTCCCACTGGAACGCGGGACCGGGCAAGCGCGTCGCCGTCGTCGGCATGGGCGGACTGGGCCACATGGGAGTGAAGATCGCCGTCGCCATGGGAGCGGAGGTAACCGTCCTGTCCCAGACCCTCAGCAAGCAGGAGGACGGGCTCCGCTTCGGTGCGAAGGACTACTACGCCACCAGTGACGAGAGCACCTTCGAGAAGCTGGCCAACAGGTTCGACCTGATCATCAACACGGTGAGTGCACCGATCGACCTGCAGCAGTACCTCTCCCTGCTGCGCCTGGACGGCACCATGGTCAGCGTCGGAGCCCCGCCCGAGGCGCTGCCGATCTCCGTTTTCGCCCTGATGGGCAACCGGCGATCCTACGCTGCCTCAGGCATCGGCAGCATTGGGGAGACCCAGGAAATGCTGGACTTCTGCGCCGAGCACGGCATCGCCCCCGAGGTGGAGCTGATCGAGGCCAAGGACATCAATACCGCGTACGAGCGCGTGCTGAAATCCGACGTGCGCTACCGCTTCGTCATTGACACGGCCACCATCTAAACCTGCCTAGTCAGCAGAGGCGCCTCACCGGCTGGTGGGGCGCCTCTGCTGTGCTTACGGGTCATTACTTGCGTCTCAGGCCCGGGAATCTGATCTCTTGTTTTTAGGGCCTAAAACAGGTGTCGGGTCTGGAATTTACAAGTAGTTTTGGGTAAGTCATTGGCTTAATTGGCCTGTGTTGGTAAGTTCTCCCACGACCGGTCGCCGGCATTAAGCGCTCGGCGGGTAAATGTCATTAGAGGGGGAATTCCATGTCACGCGTGTTGTCCACCGAGCAGGCGAAGTCTGCTATCAACCAGGTGCAGTCCATCATTAACGGCGGTTTCACCGACCAGATCTCGGCATTGGATGCGCAGGGCAAGATCCTGTCTGATCCGAATACCTGGGACGGCCCGCTGGCTGCCCAGTTCCGCGGATCCACGTGGCCGGAAACCAAGGCTGCCCTGGACAAAGCCCGCCAGGAGCTCGAAGAGCTCCGCACCCAGCTCCAGAAGATCTCCCAGGACATCTTCTCCGCAGGCGGCGGCGCCTAGTTTCCGTCACCTGCAGGTGACGGAAACGGTGGGTAGCCGCCGACTCACGCGAGCCGCCGGTTACCCGCCGTTTTATCGTTCTTACGTTTCCCGACGGCCCTGAACGCTGCCGGCAAGGACCCGGAGTCCCTGCCTCTGGTTTTCGGCGGCGATTCCATGCCTGGCCTGTGCTTATTCCGGGTCAGACCCTGCCGGGGTTGATGAATTCTACTTTTGCTTTTTCTTCCGGTTCATTCAGTGGGGGGCCCTGACTATGTCTGACACCAAGTTTGTTGAAGTGCCGTTGTTGCCGGAAGATTCCCGGGGACGGTTTGTCTATTCCGTGGCAGAGGAACTTAAATCAGCGTTCGAACAGGCGGCGTCACGGCTCGACGGCCAGGCAGGGGCGCGTGCCTCCTATGTCGCAACCGGCAAAGAGGACTTCGACGGAAACTTCGCCACCAAGTTCCAGGACAATGCCTTGGTGGCAGCCAATGACGCCCGGAACCTTGCTGCCGCGCTGCGGGATGTGGCGCGCTACGCCGGGCAGATGATCGAGGCCGGGCATGAGGAAGATGACCGGCGCCGGGAAAACAACGAGTGGGTGTGGCGGCACAACAACCGCTCCTGGCTGGAGGAAATCGGCGACTGGTTCGGCGGTGAGGAACCGAGGCCCAACCAGGACCGCGGATCCGCCCCAACCTTCCCTGCGGCGACGGCAGCGACCGGCCAGCGGGACACGCCCCCGCCGGGCAGCGGAGGATACGGGGGCGGCACATCCTCGGCCCGGCCGTCGAACCTGCGCTCCTTCGCCGTCGGCTCCCGCGGCCTGGACACGGACTTGTCCGCCACGCCGGGAACCCTGAGCCAGCATCTTTCCTCCTTCGCTGCGCAATGCAACTGGGGCGGAATAGACGCTCAGGGCGTCCTCAATGCCTATAAGGACTATCTGGACGCCAACGAGAACGACGCCCGGTGGGCCACCGTCGTGGCGGATGCCTTCGCTGCGGCCGGCGGGGAAGGGAACGTCTCGACGGTGTCGGATGCGGCCCTGGAAGCTGCGCTGGCCGCCGCCGGCGTGGACGTCACCAGGGACAGCCTGCAGATCGATCCGCCCCAGGCCTACGGTGCGGTTCCGACCACCGGGTACGCCAATGACCCGGTGAACACGGCCACCGGTAACTTCGTCGAACCCGAAACGGACCTCGGGTTCCCCGGAGCCGCGTCCAACCTGGTGCTGTCCCGGATGTACAACTCCCTGGCGCCGCAGGACGCCCACGGCGTGTTTGGTCCGGGCTGGTCTTCGGTGCTGGACCAGGAGCTGGTGCTCTCGGATGAGGGCTGCCGCTGGATTATGGCCGACGGCCGCGCCGTGGACTTCCCCCGAGAGGGGGAGGCCTGGTCACGGGCAGTGGGGGAGAACTACTGGCTGACCCGCGAGCCGGACGCAGGCTTTGCCGAACTTACCTCTCGTCCCGGCGGCACTACGGAACTGCTGGTGGTCCGGAACAACGAGGGCGCATGGTGGGCCTACAGCTTGGCCGGTCTCTGGCTCGGTGCCGGGTCCGGCCCGGGCCGGACGGTGTCCGTTCACCGGGAAGACACCGATGAGGACGGCCGCCCGGGACTGGTGACCCGCCTGTCCCATGTGCGGGGCCGGTTCCTGGAGATTGACTACGTGGGCGGCCGTGCCGCCGTCGTCCGGGCCTCGGACGGGCGCCGGGCCGAGTACGGGTACGACGACGCCGGCCGCCTGGTCTCAGTGACGACGGAGACCGGCACCCGTTCCTACCGGTGGAACGACGCCGGGCTGATCGACGCCGTTTACTCCGCCGCCGGTGTGCTGGAAGCAGAGAACACCTATGACGAGCAGGGCCGCGTGGTTCTGCAGGTCACCCAGCACGGCCGCCGGACCCGTTTCGCGTACCTGCCCGGCAGAGTCACTGCTGTTTCGGACGAGGACGGGACCCGCTCGAACTCCTGGATTGCCGATGCGAAGGGCCGGCTGGTCGGGGTGCTGGACTCCCATGACCAGCGCCAGTCCATGGCGTACGACCGGCACGGCAATCTGGTCTCCTTCACCGAACGCGACGGGTCCGTCACCGTCCACGCCTATGACGACCGCGGACGGAAGATCCGCACCGTCACGCCCGAGGGTGCGGACCTGACCTACGGCTGGGACGAGCAGGACCGCATCACCACCCTGGTCACCGAATCCGGGTCCGTCGTCACCTATGAGTACGCGGACGATCTATCCCGTGACCCCTCGGTGATTGTCGATCCGCTCGGCGGACGCACCGAGCTGATCTGGGACCAAGGGCTCCTGACCCGCGTGACGGACCCCGCCGGGGTAACGGTCGAGTTCGACTATGACGACTTCGGTGACCTGGTCGCCACCCGCAACGCCCTCGGCGACACCGCACGGATTGTGCGCGATGCCGCCGGCCGCCCGGTCGCCTCGATCACCCCGTCCGGCGCGGAAACCCGCTTCAGCTATAACACTGCGGGCCTGCTCGTCCGGCGCGAAGACCCGGATGGCGCCGTCTGGTCCTTCGAGTACGACGCCGCCGGACGGCTCACCGCCTCCGTCGCCCGCGATGGCGGCCGGACCGCACTGGAATACGCCGCCAACGGGGAACTGGTCCGCACCATCGACCCCCTGGGCCGGGCCATCGAGCGCGTCTTTGATGAACTGGGCAACGTCACCGCGGCCATCCTGCCGGACGGCGCCCGCTGGGGCTTCGCCCACGACACGCTCTCCCGGCTCACCGGCGTCACCGACCCGGCCGGGCACGACTGGATCCGGGAATACGACAAGGTCGGCAACCTGACCGCCGTCGTCGATCCCACCGGCGTCCGCTCCGAGGCCGCCACCGACCGTGGGGCCGGCACCGCCACCGTCGCGGATGCGTTCTCCTCCTCGACCTACAGCTTCGACGAATACGGTCGCCCGGTGCGGGCCGAAGCCGCGGATGGTTCCGCGGAACTGGTCACCTACGACGCGGCCGGGAACCCGGTGGAACTGCTCGACGGCGAGGGCGGACTGACCCGCCTGGAACGGGACGTGTCCGGGAAGATCATCTCTGTCACCTCTCCGTCCGGGGCGGTGACCCGGTATGAGTACGACGTCTGCGGCCGGCCGTGGAAGACCATCGACCCGCTCGGCGCCGAGACTGAGCTGGTCTACGACGCCGACCAGCGCGTTACCTCCCGGATTCTTCCCACCGGGGAGACGGAGACGTTCGAGTACGACGCCTGCGGCCGGCTCATTCTGCGCGTCACGCCGGGCCGGGGGAATGCCCGGTACGGGTATGACAAGGCCGGCCGGCTGAGCTTCTCGCAGGACTCCTGGTACGGCACCCGCCGCTTCAAGTACAACGTGGCCGGGGAACTGACCGAAACCGTCAACGGTGGGGGCGGACGGACCCGGTTCGAGTACGACGTCCGGGGCCGGCTCATTCGGATTACGGACCCGCTGGGCGGGGTGACGACCCGCGCCTATACCGAGACGGACAAGGTGGAGTCGGTCAGTGATCCGCTGGGCCGGGTCACCACCGCCACATATGACCCGGCGGGCCGGCAGTTGTCCCAGACCGACCCTGACGGCAACACCACCACCTGGACCTATGACGCGGCCGGACGGGAGCAGAGCACCTCCCGGAACGGGAAGCTGCTCGCTTCCGTGGACCGCGACCGGATGAACCGGCGGGTGGTGGTCACCGATTACACCGGGGACGACGGGCTGACGGTCGAGCATGAACTCGGCTTCAACCGCCGGGGTCAGCTGACCTCCCGTACCCGCGGAGCCGAGGGTATGGCCTGGTCTTATGACGCGGACGGGAACCGTACGTCCTTCACTGACACTGCCGGCACCACGACAACCTACACCCGCGACGCCGCCGGACGGGTCAAAGCGGTGCACAACCCCCGGCTGGGGGAAGCGCAGTTCACGCATGACGCCTCCGGCCGGCTGACCGCTGTCACGGTCGGGGACCTGGTGCAGGAATGGGTATACCGCAACGGGTACCTGGCCGAACATACCCGCAGGATGGGCTCCGCTCTGGACGCCTCCGCGGACATCACTCTGATCGGCCGGGATGAGGACGGCCGGATCACCGGCCTGACCCGTGCCGGTGCCGTGACCCGGTACGGCTACGACGGAGCGGGACAGCTCGTGGCTGCCGCGACCACGCCGTTGGGTGAGTCCGGTGCTGCCGCTACCGTGCGGTCTGAGGTTTCGGAGTGGGAGTACGACGCCGGCGGGCGTCTGGTCCGCGAATACACCGCGGCGGGTTCGCGGCTGTATGCCTATGACGTTGCCGGTGAACTGACCTCCGTCACCGAGCCCGACGGGTCTCGGACCGAGTATGTCTACGACGGGCTTGGCCGGAGGTCCCGGCTGATTCGCCCGGACGGGTCCTGGACCGAATACGCCTGGGGCGCGACCGGGTACCTGCACGGAACCGTGGACCGCACCCCGGACGGCGCCGAAACCGCCCGGCACCGCTTGTGGGTAGATGCCCTCGGCGAGCTGGCGTCGGTGGACGGCTGCCCGGTGTGGTGGGACAGTGCGAGCTCGATCCCGATGCTGGCCGGTATCGGTGAGGAGCAGGTGCTGAACCTGCCCGGCGGTGTGACAGGGGTCGGGGAAGCCTGGATCGCACCGGGATGGCGTGCTGCCCGGGCCACGGACCAGGACGATCCGTGGGCGGTGCTGGGTGCTTCGGTCATTCCGGAACCGGGCGCCGTGTCCGGTAGTGCCGGGCCCGGCCTGGGTGCAATCCCCGGTACAGCTGGTGGTTTGCCTGCCGGCGTCGGTCTGACCGGTGACGGCGGCCTGGATATTGCGGGCCTTGAGTGGCTCGGTGCCCGGGCGTATGACCCGGCGGCCCGTGGTTTCCTTTCCACCGACCCGCTGTCTCCGGTCCTGGGTGCCGGGTGGGACGGCAACCCGTACTCCTATGCAGGCAACAACCCGCTGAACGCCAGTGACCCGACGGGTCTGCGTCCGTTGACCGATGAGGATTTGAAGGCGTACGACGCCTCGAGCCGCGGTGCCCTGGCTGCTGCGGGGGACTGGGTGAAGGGCAACTGGGAATACATCGTCGGCGGTGCTGCGATCATCGGCGGGGCGGCACTGATGTTTGTTCCCGGCGGCCAGGTCTTCGGCGCCGGTCTGATCAGCTTTGGTGCCGACGTTGTCATCCAGAAAGCCACCACGGGGGACGTGAACTGGGTCCAGGCCGGAATTTCCGGCGGTCTGGGCATGCTTGGTTTCGGCGCCGGGGCGGCGGTGGGCAGGGCGTTCAACAACCCTGTGGTGCGTGCGGCTGTTGAAGCGGGTGTGGACGGTGCGATCACTGGGGGCGGCGAATACCTGGCTCAGACAAAAGACCCGAGCCTTGCCGGGCTCGCCCGTGCTGCGGGAATTGGTGCCGGATCGGGATTGATACCTGGTCCTGGTACTGGCGCTGGCCGGGGCGAACTAATGCCGCCCGCCAAACCAAGGCTAGGCGAGATTCCGCCGGTACCGGATGGTGTGGTCTATAAACGAGTCGACACATTAGGGGGCATAGATGACTACGTTGGGCAGGCAGAGAGCGAACAGCGGTTCCTCAAGCGACAGCGGGAACACTACAGGAAGTATCCTGATGCAGTGTTTATATTCCCCGTCTTGGACCGTGCAGAGCCAGGAGTCGAGCTAGATCGACTCGAGGAGTACTGGATTCGAAAGCTGGGCGGACCTACGAATAAGGGGAATCCGGACGGTTTGCTGTCGAACAAGCGACATCAAATGCGGGACAGTAGATACCAAGAGGCCGGAGGAGATCCATCACGGTACAGCGAATGAAGTTTCCAAAGCTGAAAGACGGAGATGTCTTTAAAGTTCCCCTAGGCGATGGACGAGCGGCGGTTGGGCAAGTTATATCGACCTATTTTTCGGCACATTATGTGGTGATTTTTGACTTTGTCGCACAGGAAGATGACATCGAGCTGAACGTTACGAGTGCCCTCCAATCTCGTCCAGCATTTGGCGGTCTGACTTTCGATGCCCTCTTCCGCCCAGGACGCTGGCAGGTGCTTGGGAATAGTGTAGTGGACGGCAGGAAATTCCTCCCCGCATACAAAACCGGGGCAAGTGAGATTGGAAATTGCGTCATCGAGGATTTCAAGGGAACGCGGAGACGGCCCGCTACCGAGGTGGAAGAGGCGATAGTTCCCTTTCGGACGACCATCTCCCCAATTATTCTTGAACGCGCTATGAAGGCTCACGTAGGCATGGAACCCTGGCTTGACGCCTTCGACGAAGTTCGTTTGGGGCAAACGGTTAAGAGTGCGGACATTTTTGACGATTGAAGAGCTCAACTCATTTTAGTGTTGGTGAAATCACTGGTTGCGCTTGATGGTGTGTGCGGGCTCCCAGGGAGCGGGTTTAGGTTTAGGAGGCAGTAATGGCTATAACAGCAACGGAAGCCCGCCGGGATCTGGCTCGTCTCATCGAACGGGTAAACGATGACCGCATCGAAATCGAGATCGTGTCTAAGCGGGGGTCGGCCGTATTGATGTCGAAAGACGAGTATGACTCGTGGATGGAAACAAACTATCTGCTTAGCTCACCGCAAAACGCGCAGCGGCTCCTGGCGTCACTCACGTCTGCACGGAAAGACGACACGGCCGAGTATGAGCATTGTGAACAGTGAGCCGGCAACACAGTGACCACTCGACCTGTTCCGCTATCCGCTCGGCGCGGAAGAAGACGCATAACAGATTGTTCCGCATCCTCGTCTCAGTTAGGCGGACGGACACCGTTTGGCTCGGAACAAAGCAAACGTCACGCCAAGTGCATGATCAAGCGAGGTCTTACGCGGCCTATCCGACATGGATGTCCCAGACAGGCATCGACTCAATCAGCTCAACAGGACCAATGAGGTCCGATGCGCCGTCAGCTTGATTATGGATCTGAAACCGGGCCGATCGGGTTAAGCCGGTATGCCACACGAGTGTGGCCCATGGCACGGTATGGCTGGGCAGACACCTGGGACCTAGGCATGTCGTAGGCAGCCAAATTGTCTTGAGGCGCGATGTAAACGCGCGTCCACTCGCCGCGTTCGGCTGTGATTGCAGACAGTTGACGGGCAAATAGTCCGTCCTGGTACAGGTGAACACCTTCGTCGGCCCGTGCATGAACCCAGTCGCTGTATCGGTCATACACGAACCTGAAGGTCACGAAAGGCGTGAAGTCCTGGGCATTGGTTAGCCAAAAGCGTCGAACGTTCTCGTCAATGGGTACCCGACAGGCAGGTCGACGCGATCCCGCAACGGTGCTTCCAGGTCGCACAGAACGACTTTTCTTTTTGTGCGTGCCTTCGATCATGTCCTGGTCGGAGCGACAGCACGGGACAAGACTGAGGACCCCGGTGAATTTGTCGATCTCGTACCTGAACGCCGTGACCGAGCATCCCCAATCTCGCAGCTCCAGGATGCTGCCAGCGGTCTGAGGATGGATGGATTCTCCGATGATCATGAGAGCCGGAGATTCATTCACGGTTTCTGGAAGCGGGTGGCCGAAGCGCTGTTGGAAAGCCACCGCCAGGTCGATACGGTCACCGTGACCAACGACGTGGATGAGCTCCTCTCTTTTCAGCTGCTTGAGAGAGTGCCGATAGTGGAGAATCTGGCCAATGACGGAGGGTTTGGCTTCGTCCCGCTTCAGCTCAACGATGTGTAGGAGGCCAGTCGAGTCGATCGCGAGTAAATCAACCTCGCCTCCGGATATCTTCACCTGTCTTCCGATGACCAATAGGTCCTGCCCGGTAAGCCATAGCCGGGTTTCCAGATAGTCCTCTAAGTCCTTCTCATAACGGAATCCCAGCAGTTTCATGAGTTGGGTCACCACCAGTCGCCCTATTCTTTGTGGAGTGCGTGGGAAGGTGCTGTGTGGTGGATGGGGCTTACACTTACCCGGACGCAACGGAAAACTGCGCGCGATTCAGGTAACGCTGTTGACTTGCAGACCCGCGAGCTCACACACAAGGGAGGAGGTCTGGCGGCCGAGCTCCTGATCCAGGACGACTTTCAGGCGAGCAGCGAGGACCTCTCGGTAGAGAGAACCTGAACCTTCCCTAATACGCTCTGGACGCTCCGGCGGAGAATTGTCACCGGACGCAGAAAGTGTGCTGTCAGCAAGGAGACGGCGTATCGCCGAGTCCCACATCTGGGTGCCGGTCGTTTTCCAGACTGTGTCAAGAAGGGCCTTCTCCTCGTTGCTGGCGGCACCGCTCTGAGCAAGCACGGTCAGCATCGCAGCACCATATCCAAACTTGAGGTCGCTAGGGGAAGAAATCGCCTCAAAGGCCCACATGGCCCGCGTCCACCATTCCCTATTGGAATAGAAGTTTCTCGGACCACAGAACGAGGGCACCATACCGTTCATGTTCACATGGCGTTCCATGCATCACCTCGAATCAGCAGCACATCATTCATTACGGAAGTCCCGGAGTGCAATCCTGACGCGGTAATCAGCATCCGACGTCGGATGCCTAAATAATAAACTAACGATGCGACTTTTGCGAGTTCTTCGTAAGTAGGCGAAATGGGCATATCTTTCGCCGTGATAATCCATTGATAAATGAGGATATATTGCATATTTAGCTATATCGTCTGGATGGGCCGGCCGTCGTTTGCTGAGGCCGTGACCTTTCGAAGGGAAGCTCAGGGCGACGAGCATCCGGTCAAGGCTGGACAAACGAGCATCGTCCGCGCACTCCTCGCAGCAGCGCTACCTCATCCACCCCCCGTCTTCGGACCCAGTTTTTCAAGCCGGAGGGAACGCCGTTGCACAATGCTTGCACCCCCCAATAGTTTCGTCGTCGCGATTCCGCGGTGTCAGCCATCCCGGTCGCGCGCCCTGGACAACCACACCGTCGATCCCCGGGAGCTGAGGCCGGTGTGTTCGTTGCTAACGGGTGGAGCTCAGCGGGGACCTAGGCCGAGGCCACATCCCGGATCCCAACGATGGTTCTTCAGCCCGCGTTTTCTTGCTTTCTGGCGGACATCAAAATAACTGAATGGACCGGAACCAGCCCGGTTCTGGTCCGGTTCGGGGCCAGAACCGGGATATCGATAGAGGCCGCCCTGCACTGTGTCCATTTGTGGGCCGGACGTGGGCCATTGTTGGACCACGAAAGCGCTGTTGATCGCACTGGGTCAAATTAGGGTCCGATTCGTCCGGATCGTGCCGAGATCTGGCCCAAAAAGGGCCAGATCCCTTTTGATGATCCCACGACGGGAGACCGCTTTCCAGCCACGCGTGGGCCAAATAAGGGCTTGCCTGCCAGCAACTGGGGTGAAGCGGTTGAAAATAGAATTGGAAAACAGGGGGCAGCCTTCCGCAACGCGTATCCGCAGGGGTCACCGTTCATCGGATGGTCCGGGGACTAACATTTCGAAGGAACTAATGCAATGAAAGAGATAGAATCGCTCCCCGCTTTGTATGAGCACATGATTGAGTGCGGGATTATCGATCTGGATCCATGGGCGGTGTTACGGGGAGAAATGCAGCTGCGGCGGGCTCAACATATTGAGAAGGTACTCCCAGGCTGGGGGATCATTCCTTTTGCGCGGAGGACTGATAACGATGATGTGGCGTGCTGGACCGGCAGCAAGGTTGTAGTGATCGATGACTGGGATGTCTGGCCGGACGAGAATGGCGCGCCTTGGCGCAAGGTGGAACGGGAATACGCCTCCATGGAGGAATGGTTCCTTGCTGCCGCCCGGGACTTCATCGAGTTCGACTG
This sequence comes from Arthrobacter sp. YD2, assembly GCF_030410475.1. Taxonomy (NCBI): domain Bacteria; kingdom Bacillati; phylum Actinomycetota; class Actinomycetes; order Micrococcales; family Micrococcaceae; genus Arthrobacter; species Arthrobacter sp. YD2. The sequence goes on along the minus strand of NZ_JAUHHB010000002.1, from coordinate 676,675 downwards.
GAGTTGACCTGGGCCCCCAGAAGGGTCTGATAGGGGGATTGGCCCTTGTACCCGGATTGCTCCCAGGGGAGAAAATGAACAGTTCCGCCCGGCACACCGAAAGGCACCACGCAATTGACGAGTACTCCGAGCCGGTCAGCGATCAGCAGGGTGTTATCCCACGCGCTTCGCCATGCCCCGGGTGAATATGGACTGGTGCTGGATCCGGAAGGGTGGGCGCCGGTTCCTCAGGTGCTCGCTGCCCTGCATCGGTTAGGTCCGGAGTGGGAAGCCGTTGACGAGGAGATGCTTCACGGGGTGCTTGAGGCTGCTGGAAAAAAGCGCCATCAGATAAGCGATGGACGAATCCGGGCCGTGCACGGACATTCCGTGCCTGTGCGCCCGGCGGAGGAACCCATTGAGCCGCCCGCGGTGCTTTTCCACGGGACCGCGCGAGATACTGTCCCGGTCATTCGGGTTGCCGGGATCCTGCCGATGGGGCGCCGGTATGTCCACCTGGCGGAGACCGCGGAGCAGGCGAGGGAAGTCGGGCAGCGTAAGGACAGCTCCCCGGTGATTCTTGCCATTGATACCGGTCTGGCCGTCTCGCGCGGTGTTTCCTTCTATCGGTCGGAGTCCGGAGTCTGGCTGTCCGGTCCCATCCCTGCGGCCGCGGTAAACATACTGGACGTTAGCGACTGACAACTAGGTATACGGGCGGCAGAAGGTATGGGAGTAAGGGGGGTACGAGTAAACCATGCAAAACAAGACTGGTCTGCTAACTGGAGATATGTCCCGCTTCGCCTTCATTCTGCGGGTGATGGGCCTATCGGATTTGGCACAGGGGTATGACGAAGTCGCCGGGAAGCTTCGAAAAGATCAGTCACCCGAGGCTGTGTTCGCGGCTAAGTCTTGGGTCGCGAGAAGTTTCGGAAACGGCAGCGGCAGTCTGAGCGATCGGTACGTTTACAGCGATGGAGTAATTGATGAACGGCTGAACGCCGAATACGAAGCCCTCCTTCACAAACTGACTAACTTTGCGAATGGCGCCTAGGCCGTCCGGTGCGCCCTGCAGTCCTGCGTCGGGCTAGGTCCCTGCGGCGGACAAGCAGCGTCCCGGGCCCCCGACGACGTCGTATGTCACCGCTCCAACGAGCGGCTCGATTCTTGCAAGCGCATTCAGAAGACAATCAGCAGAGAGATTGACGGAGGTGTGTCTAGGGCGGTGCCTTAGAACACACCCCGGCGGGTCGCGGCTGTATGCCTATGACGTGGCCGGTGAACTGACCTCCGTCACCGAGCCGGACGGGTCCCGGACGGAATATGTCTACGACGGGCTCGGCCGGAGGTCCCGGCTGATTCGCCCGGACGGGTCCTGGACCGAATACGCCTGGGGGCAGACCGGGTACCTGCACGGAACTGTGGACCGTACCCCGGACGGGGCCGAGACTGCCCGGCACCGCTTGTGGGTGGATGCCCTCGGTGAGCTGGCGTCGGTGGACGGCTGCCCGGTGTGGTGGGACAGTGCCAGTGCAGTTCCCACGCTGGCTGGCGTTGGTGACGAGCAGGTGTTGAGCCTGCCCGGCGGGGTGACCGGGATCGGTGATGCGTGGATCGCACCGGGATGGCGTGCTGCCTGGGCCACGGACCAGGACGATCCGTGGGCGGTGCTGGGTGCCTCGGTCATTCCGGAACCGGGCGCCGTCTCCACCGGGTCCGCTCTGGGCGCCACCCCCGGAACAGCCGGTGGGTTGCCGGCCGGTATCGGTCTGACCGGTGACGGTGGCCTGGATGTTGCGGGCTTGGAATGGTTTGGTGCCCGCGCGTATGATCCGGGAGCCAGGGGCTTCCTCTCCACCGACCCGCTGTCCCCGGTGCTCGGTGCAGGCTGGGACGGCAACCCGTACTCCTATGCGGGCAACAACCCGCTGAACGTTTGCCGGTCCCGATTTATGACTTCACCAGAAAGCACCTGTCAGAACGGCATCACGTCGGCTTGCACGTATGGGCGAATGAGAAGTGGATTAATAATCAAATAATGCAGGGCAAGGATCTTGTGGACATTGGAGCGCCGATGGGTCCTCGGGTCGGGGGATAACGCCAATGGATCCGAGCCCCTACTACGACGAGGAACTAGAGCGCGTAGCAGGTTATCCTGGCTATAGTCAGGATCCGCAGGCATCTTGGGACCTGAAACTCTAGGAGATGCACATATTATGCCGCCGAATAATCCCTCATACTTCCGGCTCGTGTCTTCACCGCGACGTAGGCTGTTTGGGTTTGTAGCCGACCCTGAGTACCTTGTCTTGTCACCTGAAAACGAGCCCAAACGTGTTCGGTTGAGGGATCTTCCTGCGGCGCTGGGTGTCCCTCCCGGAGGATCGCGCCGCGACTGGCAGGAGTGCGAGATGATTGCGACTGCCTTATACGAGGAAGGAGGGACAACAAAGTGGGTGGAATATCCCACCGGGAGGGTTTATAACGATTCCCAATTGCAGCGGTAAATTGCTTCGCATGCCGGCGGGGCCAGCTGGTCTCCCGCACCCGCGGAGCCGAGGGCATGGCCTGGTGTTATTACGCGGACGGTTACCGTACGTCCTTCACTGACACCGCCGGCACCACCACGACCTATTCCCGAAACGCTGCGGGCCGGATTAGGACCGTGCACAACCCCCGGCTGAGGGAAGCGCAGTTCACGCCGCAGGTACACATTCCCAAGTCGCACACACAGGGCAGAATCATCAACGATTGGGAGCTGAAATTGACTGAACCACGACTAGATGTGGGTATTCGACTCTTGTTGAAGCTCTCGACCTATCTTGAAGAATATGGGAAGGGTACAGCAGCTAATAGGTTTCAACGATGGGCAGATGAACTCAAAACGAATCCTTCAAAGAAGGATCTGTACGAGGTGTGCCGCGGCATCATTGAGGCCTTAGGCGCTGGATCGGGCCGGGTTACGGACATATATTTTGCTCACCCTGATGGGAGACCGAACATTGAACGCACGAATGATTACATGGAGACAATTCAGGCTGTGCGGCGGTTCGCGAGACGGGCTGTACCGCCTCGGTCGTACTTTCTTCGGTAGCCACGCAGTAGTGGGAACGTGGGGGACGCCAGCTCTCCCAGACTGATCCGGACGGGAATGCCACCCATTGGACGGACGCCGCTGGACGCGAGAAAAAGCACCTGCCATAACGGGAACGGTGCGGCCCAGGTGTTGAACCTGCCCGACGGGGTGACCGGGGTAGGGGATGCCTGGATCGCACCGGGATGGCGTGCTGCCCGGGCCACGGATCAGGACGATCCGTGGGCGGTGCTGGGTGCCTCTGTGATCCCGGAACCGGGTGCCATGTCCGGAAGCGCCGGGCCCGGCCCGGGCGCAATCCGCGGAATGGCCGGTGGTTTGCCAGCCGGTATCGGTCTGACCGGTGACGGTGGCCTGGATATTGCCGGCCTGGAATGGCTCGGCGCCCGCGCGTATGATCCGGCGGCCCGGGGCTTCCTCTCCACCGACCCGCTGTCTCCGGTCCTGGGTGCCGGTTGGGACGGCAACCCGTACTCCTATGGGGGCAACAACCCGCTGAACGCCAGCGACCCCACGGGTCTGCGTCCGCTGACCGATGAGGATTTGAAGGCGTATGACGCCTCCAGTCGCGGTGCGCTGGCTGCTGCGGGGGACTAGGTGAAGGGCAACTGGGAATACATTGTCGGCGGTGCCGCGATCGTCGGCGGGGCGGCAGTGATGTTCGTTCCCGGCGGCCAGGTCTTCGGCGCCGGTCTGATCAGCTTTGGTGCCGACGTCGTCATCCAGAAAGCCACTACGGGGGAAGTGAACTGGGTCCAGACCGGAATCTCCGGGGGCCTGGGCATCCTTGGTTTCGGCGCCGGCGCGGCGGTGGGCAGGGCCGTTCAACAACCCTGTGGTGCGTGCGGCGGTAGAAGCAGGTGTGGACTGGGCGATCACCGGGGGCGGCGAATACCTGGCCCAGACTAAAGACCCGAGCCTTGCCGGGCTCGCCCGTGCTGCCCCGAAACGCGGTGGCGCCGAGCTGGTAGCTAAGGGGCAGAGAGGTGTAGATGCATCGATTGACGCCCTCTTACAGTGCGGCGACAAACTGCTTGGTACGGAAGTTACGTTTGACGTGGGCGGTGTCCGGACACAATTGGACATTGTGGCTGAACGACCCGACGGTACTGTTTACCTTATTGAGGCAAAAACGGCCCGCACGCGGGCCCAACGAAAAACCAGAAGATTGCGTATCCCATTCTTCGTGAAATGCGTGGCATACCTGTAGGGGAACATGCCCACGAGGCCCAGTTTGAGCCCGGAGTGCCTATCGGCCCGATAGAAGTGCAAGTGGATAAGTACGTCCCGGCCATATAAGTGAAACGGAGCTTGGATGTCGTTGCAGGATGAGGTGCTTGCCGCTTGGGCAGGCTTGTTGAAAGAGCATGGTTTTCGCAAGGTCCGTGGTTTGAGCACGATACCTTTCGGAAAAGATTGGCTTGGCGTGGTAGGCGTGAATCTGGCGACGTACAACGGTGCGGGGCCGGTGGATGCACTGCCGGTGGTGGGAGTGCGGTGGAAGCCTCTGGGTACGATATTTGAAGAACTGAATCCGAAGGTTCCCAAGAGTACGACGTCCACTCTGTCCAGGCCGCTTTATACCCTCGTTCCAGGTCACGACGGGGCGCAATGGCGTGTACGGGCCGACAAAGATGCGCCGGTGCATCTGGAAGAGGCTGTTGACGCCGTGCTTCGTTGGGGTGTTCCGTTTATGGAATCTCTCTGCGATCCGTCGGTGGTTGTCGAAAGACTTCGTCCGCCTTCGCAGTTCGCGGTTAACCCTGCGGCCTCCTGGATGACCTATCCAATTGCTTTGGTATTGACTGACCGCCGATCAGAGGCCGTAAAGGTGGTGACTCAGCACTTACAGGAAGTTGCTGATAAACCGGACCTGGCTTCTAAATTCTATGTTGAATACGCCGACCGTTTCCTGGAGAAGTACGCCTGAGAGCGCAGCCGACGTACGTCAGGGCAACCAAGGTGACCCGAAGGCGCCTATCCCTGTTGTGTGGGAGGACATAATTCTTCCTAGGACGTTCGCTTTAGAGTCGGTCGGGTCCAAGAGCATGTGAACCTGGACGGTATGTTGCGAGGTGCCCGCTATCCAGCTGATTATCATACGGTGAAAGAAGGTGCGCAGGGGGGGTTGCTTATTATCGCTGTGCGACTGGGGGTACTAGGTGATTTAGTAACACCAAGATTGGAAATAGTTGGCCTCATTGAGCAGAAGATAGAGAGACAACCGATCTCTTGAGAAATGTCCGTGTATCAAGGATCAAGACACCGACGGAAAGGTAGTCTCCACGTTATGACTTACGATATTTTAGCGTTCGAATCCGACAGTGTGGTTGAAGCAGATTTCCCCGCATGGTGGGCTGAACAGTCGCGTTGGGCAGAGAATCATTCATACGATGACGTAGCCGTAACAAGTCCCTCGTTGAACAGGTTTTACAAGGAGCTAATTCAAACCTTTCCTCCCATGAACGGACCTGATTCTCCGACGGATGTGGAGCTCGACCAGGATCCCGGCTTGGAAGATCGTCTTGCTGACTACTCGATCGGAACCACAGTGGTCTACGGGGCGTTCGCGTGGAGTCAGGAGCCGGAAGCGCGGGAGCTTTTCACTTCTTTGGCTTCCAAGCATGGTGTTGCTGTTGCTTTGGTCAGCGACCGTGGAGAAATTCTTCGACCACCCGGACACTGAGGGGACGACGCCCCTGCGGAGACCCCGATGTTCGACGCGTTAGCGGCGCTGAATTGTAATGTTTTTGCATGCGTGGGCCCATGCAGCGACGCCTAAGATGACGCGATGAGAGAAATTCAATCGCTGCCTGCTCTTTATGCCCACATGATTGAGTGTGGCATTACCGATCTGGATCCGTGGGCGGTATTACAGGGAGAGATGCAGCTGCGGCGGGCTCAACATATTGAGCAGGTATTCCCGGGGTGGGGGATCATTCCCTTTGCCCGTCGGACCGATAACGACGACGTGGCGTGCTGGACCGGCAGCAAGGTTGTAGTGATCGATGACTGGGATCTTATTTGGGATGAGAACGGCCCCCGACGTTTGGTGGCACGTGAGTATGGCTCGATGGAGGAATGGTTCCTTGCTGCCGCCCGAGACTTCATCGAGTTCGACTGGAGTTGACCTGGGCCCCCAGAAGGGTCCGGTAAGGGGATTGCCCCTCGAACAGTTCCGCCCGGCACACCGAAAGACCACGCAATTGACGAGTACTCCGAGCCGGTCCGAGATCAGCAGGGTGTTGTCCCATGCGCTTCGTCATGCCCCGGGTGAGTATGGGCTGGTGCTGGATCCGGAGGGATGGGCGCCGGTTGCTCGAGTGCTTGCTGCCCTGCATCGGTTAGGTCCGGAGTGGGAGGCCGTTGACGAGGTGATGCTTCACGGGGTGCTTGAGGCTGCTGGGAAAAAGCGCCATCAGATAAGTGATGGACGGATTCGTGCGGTGCACGGCCATTCCGTGCCGGTTCGGCCGGCGGAGGAACCCATTGAGCCGCCCGCAGTGCTTTTCCACGGGACCGCGCGAGATACTGTCCCGGTCATTCGGGTTGCCGGGATCCTGCCGATGGGGCGCCGGAATGTTCACCTGGCGGAGACCGTGGAGCAGGCGAGGGAAGTCGGGCAGCGTAAGGACAGCTCCCTGGTGTTATGGCGGGCCAACAAACAAGGGGAATCCGGATGGTCTGCTTTCGAACAAGCGACACCAGATGAATGATAAGCGATATGCAGATGCCGGAGGAGATCTATGGTAAGGGCTCAAAAATGGGCTTCTTTGAAAGACGGTGACGTCTTCAAGATTCCTCTAGGCGATGGCAGGGCGGCGGTTGGCCAAGTTGTTTCTTCATACTTGTCCGCCTATTACGTGGTTATTTTCGATTTCGTGGCATCGGAGGAAGAAGTGCCTCCGCTGGTCACGGAGGCGCTCCAGTCTGAGCCAGTCTTTGCTGGATTGTCGAGGGATGCTCTGTTCCGACCAGGGCGATGGCAGGTACTCGAGAACAGGACCGTAGACAGTCGAAAATACCTCCCGGCATACAAAGTCGGGTGGCAGGCCCCAGGAGAGTACATGGTGGTGGACTTTTCTGGTGAGAGAATGCGCCCTGCCACTGAATTGGAAAAGGAGATACTGCCCAACAGGACTACATTATCTGCTGCGATCTTTGAAGATGCTCTCCGAGCCCACGTTGGTTTGGAACCTTGGAGAGACTCCTTTGATGACCTCCGAGCAGAAAAGAATGTTAAGAGTGCAGATCTCTTCCGAGACTGAAAAGGTTGGAGAGGCCCAGACGCAGCGCGCACAGCATATCGACAAGGTACTCCCCGGCTGGGAAATCATTCCTTTTGCCCGAAGGACCGATGATGACGACGTGGCGTGCTGGACCGGCAGCAAAGTCGTAGTGATTGATGACTGGGATCTTTGGCCGGACGAGAACGGGATGCCGATACGCCGTGTGGGGCGGGAGTACTCCACTATGGAGGAATGGTTCCTAGCAGCGGCTCGAGACTTCATCGAGTTCGACTGGAGTTGATCCACGGCGAGTTCAGATCCGTAGGTACGATCCCGCGATATAACCGATAGGAGTGCTGCGTGTCAGTAGAGGACGAATTGTTCGGCGCGTGGGACGTTCTCGTCAGGGAGCACGGGTTTCGTAAGTCGGGATTCATTCATACGCTGCCTTTGGGGAAAGACTGGCAGGGTTGGCTGGGATTGAACTCGGCGGGCTATTGCGGTGCGGGGCCGGTGGATGTGTTGCCTGTGGTGGGGGTGCGCTGGAAGCCGCTTGAAAAAGTTTTTCGGGAGCTGAATCCTCAACTCCCGAAGAGCGTGTCGCCGGCGCTGTCCCAGCCGTTGAGTTACGAGCTTGTGAAGGGCCGCATAACGGCGCCCAATGGCGTGTGCGGGACGCAGCAGGGGAACCTTTTCAGCTGGAAGGTGTCCTGGACGATGTGGTCCGTTGGGGAATCCCGTTTATGGAGTCCCTCTGTGATCCTGAGGGAGTGGTCGAGAGGTTGCGGCCGCCCGCGCAGTTCAGCGCCCACCCGGGTTTACCGCGGAAGACTTACCCCATAGCCCTGGCACTGACAGGCCGACGCGAGGAGGCTGTGGACTTCGTGAGGGAGCAGCAGCGGGAAGCGGCGAATAAGACGGATGCTGCCTCTCGGGATTACGTGGCATATGCAGACCGTTTTTTGGAGAAGTACGCCTGAGAGTGAAGGTCCGTACGACGGCGGCTCACCTGGTTACTGCAACGACCACGCCGTAGGGCGAGTCGGATGCTGCCGCAGAACTGCGGGCGTGGGATTCTGAGCGTCATGGAAGAGCGACTAACCTTTCCCACGCTGAAAGACGGGGATGTCTTCAAGGTTCCCTTGGGAGATGATCTGAGAGCAGGGGATATTGTCACCAGTGCAGACCTCTTCGGCGACTAACGTGAGCGATGGAAGAGGCGAAAGGATGAGAGGAGCCATGGGCAATCGTCAAAGAGCAGCGACCCCGAGGGACGGTGACATCTTTACGATCCCGCTGGGCGACGGAAGGGTCAGCGTGGGACAGGTTATCTCGTCCTTCCATAGCGCGTATTACATAGTTGTACGGGACTTCGCTGTGCGGGTGGACGAACTTCCCTTGCGGCTTCCGGAAGCCCTTGGTGCTGAGCCGGTCCTCGCGGGATTGACCTTTGATGCACTGATTGGTCACGGGCATTGGAAGGTAGTGGACAACGGGCCAGTGGATGGAAAGAAGTATCTGCCTGCCTACAAAACCGGCACTGCTGAGATGGGAAACTGCATGATTGAAGACTTCAAAGGCGAAGTCTGGCGTCCCGCCACAGCCGTAGAGGCCGAGATCATCCCGTTCAGGGAGAACACGGCACCCATCCGCTTCGAAAAGGCGATGAAGGCCCATATGGGGTTGGAACCCTGGGATGATTCCTATGAACGTATCCGCGTTGGAGACGTTGTCACCAGCGCAGATATTTTCGGCTGGTGAGCTCAAGGAGGATTCGCCTGGACAGAGACCGTGGACGTACTTCCTTTGGCGATAGGTCCTGTTGAGCCGGGAACCTGCTGCCCGCCGGTTCTATAATTCCGGTATGCCAATTTTGCGCCTCGAGGGCGCTCTCCATGACCAACCGCCCGGATCACATCAGCACGGAGCCGGCCTGTGAGCGGCGGGCTCGTCGCCCTGCTGGATGACGTCGCCGCCCTGGCACGCATCGCGGCCGCATCCGTGGATGACATCGCAGCGGGAGCAGCGAAAGCCGGAGCCAAGGCCGCCGGCGTCGTCATAGACGATGCAGCGGTGACGCCGCAGTACGTCTCCGGTGCCGACCCGTCCCGCGAACTCCCGATGATCAAAAAGATCTTCTGGGGTTCGCTGCGGAACAAGCTGCTCATCATCCTGCCGGCCCTGCTGCTGATCAGCGCCTTCATCCCGGGCGTGATTCCGTTCATCCTGATGCTCGGCGGCACGTACCTCTGCTACGAGGGCGCAGAGAAGGTCTGGCACCAGTTCTTCGGCCACCATGAGGACAAGGAGGCCCCGGCGGTAGAGCGGGGGCCCGACGCCGAGTCCAAGGTGGTCAAGGGAGCCATCACCACGGACTTCATCCTCTCCTGCGAGATCATGGTCATCTCCATGAACGAGGTGGGCGATGCGTCCATCTGGGTCCGTGCGGTCATCCTCGTGGTCGTCGCCATTGCGATCACCATCCTGGTGTACGGAGCTGTGGGGCTGATCGTCAAAATGGACGACATAGGCATGCACCTGGCGAAGAAGGAGTCAGCCGGCTCGCAGCGCCTCGGCGGCCTGCTGGTGAAGGGTATGCCTGCTGTACTGGCGGCGATCACCTTCGTGGGAACCATCGCGATGCTCTGGGTGGGCGGGCACATCATGCTGGTAGGGGCGTCCGACCTTGGTTGGCACGCACCCTATGACCTGGTCCATACCCTGGAGCATCCGTTCGCCGGAGTTGCAGTGGTGGGCGGTTTCCTGGCCTGGCTGGTGAACACGCTGTGCTCAGCCGTCGTAGGACTCGCCTGGGGCCTGGTAGTCATGGCGGTGTTGATCCCCGTGAAAAAGGTGCTGCCCTTTGGTAAGAAGGACGCGCACACCAGCGGTGACACGAGGGCGGCAGCCGCCGGACACACACCGGACAAAGCGGACACTGATCCCGCAGGTTAGGCGCCGGAACCAACGGCGCCGTGCGGGGGTCGGAACCTAGATTCCGATCTCCGCACTTTCCAGCAGTGCAACCGCATCCGGCTGGCCCTCGAACATCACCAGGGCATGGCGGGTGCGGCCGTGGGCATGCATCAGCAGCTCGCCGGGCTCGCCGACAATCGCCACCGACACGGGCGCCCGCTTGGCCACATGCCGGGGGCCGTCCGGGCGGACCAGGACGATTCCCAGGTCCACGCCGCGGTAGAGGATGGCAGCACGCTTGATCAGCTCGGCCCAGAGGGCATCCGAATAGTCGTTGTCCAGGGCCCGCGGCGCCCACCGGTCGGTGCCGGCACGGCGGATGTCCTCGGTGTGGACAAAGTACTCGCTGAGGTTGGCGCTGTTGTCCACGGACTTGATCTTCATGGGGGAGAGCAGCGGCGGTCCGGACCGGAACTGGCGGACAAGCCTGGCATAGCTCTCCGTGGTGGAGGCTTTCTGCGCAACTTCTTCGAGGGCACGGTCAGCCCGCCCGGCAAGCGGCTTCACGAACAGGCCCACGGCGGAACTGATTTTGTGCTCGCGCAGGTACAGGTGTGCGGCCAGCTGCCGGGTCTGCCATCCGTTGCAGAGCGTGGGCGCATCAGGACCCGCCGCGAGCAAGGTCTCGGCAAGGACTTCACGGGACGGTTCTACGTAATGCATCACTGCTGAAACTAGCACGGAACGCCGGAAATGGGCGGCGTGGCGGCACATTACCCCGGGTTGGGCAGTGAGATGGCAGCGGGCAGTAGAATCAGTACGATGTCCTCCACGCCTTCTCCCCAGACTCCTCAGCTTGCCCCCGAGCTCCGCGCCGCCCTGAAGCGCGACGACGCCGGGCTGGTGGCCGCCATCGTTCAGCAGTACGACACCAACGAGGTCCTGATGCTGGGCTGGATGGATGAGGAAGCCCTGCACCGTACGCTGACCAGCGGACGGGTCACCTTCTGGTCCCGCTCCCGGCAGGAATACTGGCGCAAGGGCGACACCTCCGGACATGTGCAGTGGGTAAAGTCCGTGGCGCTGGACTGCGACGGCGACGCCCTGCTGGTCCGTGTGGATCAGGTCGGGGCTGCGTGCCACACCGGCACCCGGACCTGCTTTGACGGCCGCGAACTCGATGCCGCCGTCGGCACCCGCTGACCGGACCTCCCGCAACGCCGCACCATCATCACCAGCCGTACCCGAACCCGATAGGGAAGCAGAACACCATGCGCGATCTTGGAGCCATCCGCCCCGGCCTGGAGGAATTCCGGTCCCTGGCCGCCGACCGCCGGGTCATCCCGGTCCGCCTGACGGTACTGGCGGACGCACACACCCCTATCGGGATCTACCGCAAGCTCACCAACGGCGAGCCGGGAACCTTCCTGATGGAATCCGCCGCGTCCGGCGGCGTCTGGTCCCGGTATTCCTTCATCGGCGCCCGCTCCCGGGCCACCCTGACCACCCTGGATGGAAAAGCGCACTGGCTAGGCCAGCCGCCGGCCGGTGTTCCCGTGGATGGCAGCCCGGTGGAAGCCCTGGCCCGGACCGTGGAGCTGCTGGCCACTGACCGCTTCGACGAGGTTCCCCCGTTCACCTCCGGCATGGTGGGTTTTGTCGGCTGGGAAACCGTGCGGCACTGGGAAAAGCTGCCCAACCCGCCCGCGGATGACCTGGACCTGCCGGAAATCGCCATGAACCTGGTCTCGGACATGGCCATCCATGACAACAGTGACGGCACGGTGACGCTGGTTGCCAATGCCATCAACTTCGACGGTTCGGACGAGCGGGTCGATGAGGCGTGGCATGACGCCGTCGGCCGCCTGCGCTCCATGCTCGACCGCCTCGCGGCACCCACACCGCAGGCAGTGTCCGTGCTGCCCGCAGGCGGAGTTGACGCCGCCGACCTGACCGCCAACGTCAAGGAAAGCTGGCCGAAACCCGACTACACCCGGGCAGTGCAGCGTGGCAAGCAGGCCATCGTGGACGGTGAAGTGTTCCAGGTGGTCATTTCACGCCGCTTCGAGGCCGAGTGCCGTGCTGCGGCGTTGGACGTCTACCGGGTCCTGCGCACCACCAACCCCAGCCCCTACATGTACCTCTTCAACTTCGAAGACGCCCACGGCAACCCGTTCAATGTAGTGGGATCCTCGCCGGAAGCCCTGGTCACGGTCACCGGCCGCGATGTCATCACCCACCCGATTGCCGGCTCCCGCCCCCGCGGCCGGACCTCCGAACTCGACCGGGCATTGGCCGAGGAACTGCTGGAAGACGAAAAGGAACGCGCCGAGCACCTGATGCTGGTGGACCTGGCCCGCAACGACCTTTCCAAGGTCTGCCGCCCCGGCAGCATCGACGTCACCCAGTTCATGGAAGTGGAACGGTTCAGCCACATCATGCACCTGGTCTCCACCGTCGTCGGACGCCTGGCCGACACCTCCACGGCCTACGACGTCCTCGCGGCCACCTTCCCAGCGGGCACCCTCTCCGGTGCGCCGAAGCCGCGGGCCCTGCGCCTGCTCGACGAAGTTGAGCCGCACCGCCGCGGCATCTACGGCGGCGTGGTCGGATACCTGGACTTCGCCGGAGACATGGATATGGCCATCGCCATCCGCTCGGCGCTGCTGCGGGATGGAAAGGCTTACGTGCAGGCCGGCGGCGGAATAGTCAACGACTCTGATCTGGAAGCCGAAGCACAGGAAACCGTCAACAAGGCGGCTGCACCCCTCCGGGCGGCGCTCATCGCCGGCTCGCTGAAAACTGTCGCCGCACCGGGTGAAACCGGACCGGGTAAACCGGCGGACCGCACTTCCGCGCCCTCCGCACCCGCCACCCGACCGCAGGAATCCGTACCCCAGGAAGCAGACAAGTGAGCACCACGCCCGCCGCATCATCCCGCTCCACCCCGCCGGCACCCCGCTGGCGGCGCAAGGCAACCGTTGTGATGGGAACCGTCCTGCTGGCGGCCCTCGCCTTCGGCACCACAACCCGCACCTGGCTGAACGTCACACTCCCGGCCACCGACGTCGTGACCCCGGATGTGGCTGTCGCCGGCAGTGACGCGGCCACCGCAGTCACCGCCTTCGCCGTGGTGGCCGTGGCCGCCGCCCTGGCAGCCGCCATTGCCGGACGGATTGCCCGCTGGATCATCGGCGTGATCCTGGTGATCTCCGGCAGCGGAGTGGCGGTGGCCAGCTACCGGATTATCAGCGACCCGCTCCAGGGCGCCGCCGGCGCCATTGGCAAGGCCATCGGCGTCAGCTCCGCCGAGGGCACCGCGGTGGAAGTGACCGCCATGCCGTATGCGGCACTGGTGATCGGCATCCTCATTGCCCTGGCCGGTGTCTGGCTCTCCCTCGCGGGACGGCACTGGAGCACCTCGCGCCGCTATGCTGCGCCGGCGGCAGGTGCCGCGGGGGACCGCGAGGGCGGAACCGGCGCGAACACCCCCGGAGACGCCGCAGCCGGCAGCAATGACCGGGACGCGGAACCCGTGGACGAGATTGACGGCTGGGACCAGCTCTCCCGCGGCGAAGACCCGACCGACAAATAGACCCGCACCAAAGCTACATATAAGAGGGTTTCCGTCCAGCTAATGGCAGAATGGAACCCAGATTCGTTAATGAGGAGATTCACCATGAGCACAAACACCACTGACCAGCGCCTCGAAGCCGGCCAGGAAAACGAGGGCGAAGCCCACGCCAGCATCCACGACGAGACCATTGGGCACGGCAACACCCCCGCCGCCTGGACCTGCGTCCTCATCATGATCGTTGGTGCCGCTGTTTCATCCGTCGCCTACATCATGGCCAGCTTCGTCGGCTTCTTCGCCGGCATCGCCGTGATGCTCATCGGCCTGGTTGTGGGCTTCATCATGCGCAAGGCAGGCTACGGCGTCAACGGATCAAAGCTGAAGAACAGCAGCCACTAGGTGAGCGTTCTCGACGACATCATTGCCGGCGTCCGGGAAGATCTCTCCCGGCGCCGGCAGGGCGTATCGCTGGAGCAGGTGCGCGACGCCGCTGCCCTGGCTCCGGCGCCGCTTGATGCCTTCGCGGCGCTCGGCGGAAACGCTGATCCGCGTACCGAGCTGCGGGTCATCGCCGAGGTCAAGCGCAGCAGCCCCTCAAAGGGCGCCCTGGCCGACATTGCGGACCCGGCTGCCCTCGCTGCCAGCTACGAGCGCGGGGGAGCGGCCGTTATCAGCGTCCTCACCGAGGAGCGCCGGTTCGGCGGCTCGCTGGCGGACCTGGACGCCGTCCGCGCCGCGGTAGGAATTCCGGTCCTGCGCAAGGACTTCACCGTTGACGAGTACCAGATCTGGGAGGCGCGGGCACACGGCGCGGACCTGATCCTGCTGATCGTGGCGGCGCTGGACGACGCGCAGCTGCGCAGTTTCCTCGACCTCACCCACGAGCTGGGCATGAACGCCCTCGTGGAGACGCACACCCCTGAGGAAGTCGAGCGCGCCGTGGCGCTGGGTGCCCGGATCATCGGCATCAACGTCCGCAACCTCAAGACGCTCGACGTCGACCGTTCGGTGTTCGCCTCGCTCGCCGGCAGCATTCCCGCCGGACCCGTGGTGATTGCCGAGTCCGGTGTCCGTGACGCCGCCGACGTCGAACACTATGCCTCCCACGGGGCAAACGCGGTGCTGGTGGGTGAGGCGCTGGTAAAGCACGCCACCCCGGCACAGACCATCGGCGAATTCACCGCAGCGGGGGCAGGCGCCATTGCCGCGCGCGGCGCCGTGGAAGCCAACCCATAGCTCCAAACTCCCTGTCCGGGCAGCGATAGCCCGGGCTCAAGCAGGACAGGACAGAAACCCCATGATCGGGAAGTCGGAACAGGCACAGGCAGCGGGCGCTGCCGCAGAGACCGGATCAGGAAGCGTCACCGAGGCCTTCCTCAGCGGGGGAGCCTCCCTCCGCCATGCCTCCGGTCCGTATTTCGGCGAGTACGGCGGCCGATGGATGCCCGAATCCCTGATTGCGGCCCTCGACGAGCTGGAAGAGACCTTCGAGAAGGCCAAGGCCGACCCGGAGTTCACTGCCCAGGTTGCGGACCTGAATAAGAACTACTCCGGCCGTCCGTCCCTGCTCACGGAGGCCAAACGCTTTGCGGAGCATGCCGGCGGGGTGCGGATCTTCCTCAAGCGCGAGGACCTCAACCACACCGGTTCACACAAGATCAACAACGTCCTGGGCCAGGCCTTGCTCGCCAAGCGGATGGGCAAGACCCGGGTGATTGCCGAGACCGGTGCCGGCCAGCACGGTGTCGCCAGCGCCACCGCCGCGGCCCTGCTGGGCCTGGAGTGTGTGGTCTACATGGGGGCAGAGGACTGCCGCCGCCAGGCCCTGAACGTTGCCCGGATGGAACTGCTCGGCGCGAAGGTCATTCCGGTGACCAACGGCTCCGAGACCCTGAAGGACGCCATCAACGAGGCCCTGCGGGACTGGGTGGCCAACGTGGACAACACGCATTACCTGCTCGGCACCGCCGCGGGGGCGCACCCGTTCCCGGCCATGGTGCGGTACTTCCACGAAGTCATCGGCGAGGAAGCCCGCGCCCAGATGCTGGAGCAGACCGGCCGGCTGCCGGATGCAGTCTGCGCATGCATTGGCGGCGGCTCCAACGCCATCGGCATCTTCCACGGGTTCCTGGATGATCCGTCAGTGAAAATCTACGGCTTCGAGGCCGGCGGCGACGGGGTTGAAACCGGCCGCCACGCCGCCACCATCACCCTGGGCCGCCCGGGTGTGCTGCACGGCGCGCGGTCCTACCTGATGCAGGATGAGGACGGCCAGACCGTCGAATCGCATTCCATCTCCGCCGGCCTGGACTACCCCGGCGTAGGTCCGGAGCATTCCTACCTCTCCGACATCGGCCGGGTCAGCTATGAGCCCATCACCGACGCCGAAGCCATGGACGCCTTCCAGCTGCTGTGCCGCACGGAGGGGATCATTCCCGCCATCGAATCCGCGCACGCCCTGGCCGGGGCCATCAAGGTGGGCCGCAGGCTCGCGGAAGAAGGCGACGCGTCCGAAAAGATCGTGCTGGTTAACCTCTCCGGCCGCGGCGACAAGGACGTGGCCACCGCCGCTGAATGGTTCAACCTGCTGGATGACCAGTCAGCCGAAGCCGAGATCGGCAAAGAAGGGGAACAGCTGTGAGCACCGAAGTCCGGCAGAGCAAGGCCGCGGCCGCCATTGACCGGGCGGCTGCCGAAGGCCGCGCCGCGCTGATCGGCTACCTGCCCGCCGGATACCCCACCGTGGCGGAAACCATCGCCGCGGGTATTGCCCTGGCGGAGAACGGTGCCGACCTGATTGAAATCGGCATTCCGTACTCGGACCCGGTCATGGACGGCCACGTCATCCAGGCCGCCACCACCCAGGCCCTGGCCGACGGTTTCCGCGTGGCCGAGGTATTCGACGTCGTTGCCGGTATTACGGCGGCCACCGACGCAGCCGTGCTGGTGATGACGTACTGGAACCCCGTGGTGCGGATGGGCGTGGATGAGTTTTCCCGCCGCCTGGCCGAGGCCGGGGGAGCCGGACTCATCACTCCGGACCTGGTGCCGGACGAGGCCACCGAATGGTTCGCGGCCTCGGATAAGTACGGCCTGGACCGGGTGTTCCTGGTGGCACCGTCCTCTACCGAGGCCCGTATGAAGAGCACCGTCGCAGCGAGCCGCGGCTTTGTCTATGCCGTTTCCATCATGGGTGTCACCGGCGCCCGGGACAGCGTCAGCGACGCCGCCCGGGACGTAGTCAGCGCCGCCCGTGCCGCCGGCGCGGAGCGGGTATGCGTAGGCCTGGGCGTTTCGCGGGCCGGGCATGTCCGCGAAATCGGCGCCTACGCCGACGGTGTCATTGTGGGCACTGCCCTGGTGGCCGCCCTGCGCGACGGCGGCGTCCCGGCCGTGGCCGAGCTAACCCGTGAACTGCACTCCGGAACCCCGAAGGCCCGTTAATGAACCTGATGCCGGTGCCTGCGGGCATCCCCAGCCCCTCCTCCGACTTCAGCAGCTTTTCGCTGGGGCCGCTGACCATCCATGTCTACGCCCTGTGCATCCTGGCCGGCATCCTCGCGGGTCTGTGGCTGACCTCCCGGCGCTGGAAGGCCCGTGGCCTGAACACTGACGATGTCTGGGACATTGCCATCTGGGCCATTCCCTTCGGCATCATCGGCGGGCGGCTCTACCACGTCATTTCCTCTCCGGACGCCTACTTCGGTGCGGACGGGGACCTTGCCCTCATTCCGCAGATCTGGCGGGGCGGGCTGGGGATCTGGGGTGCCGTGGCACTGGGCGCTGTGGGTGCCTGGATCGGGTGCCGGCGGGCGGGCATCAAGCTCTCCACCTTCGCCGACGCCGCTGCTCCGGGCCTGCTCCTGGCCCAGGCTGTGGGACGGTGGGGAAACTGGTTCAACCAGGAACTCTTCGGCGCGGAAACAGACCTGCCCTGGGGCTTGGAAATTGACGCGGACAACCCCAACTTCCCCGCCGACGCCGCACCCGGCACCCTGTTCCACCCGACCTTCCTTTATGAATCGCTGTGGAACCTGGCCGGCGTGGCACTGCTACTGCTTCTGGACCGCCGGTTCAGGCTCCGTGGCGGACGGCTGGTCTGGCTCTACGTGGCCTTCTACACCCTGGGGCGCCTCTGGATTGAGCTGCTGCGCATTGATGACGCCGAAATGATTACGCTTTTTGGCGTCACACAACGGCTTAATGTGTGGACCAGTGCAGCCCTGCTCATCGCCTCCCTGGCCATGTTTGTTTACCTGACAATCAAGGCACGCAAGGGCGGTGAGGGTTCCCTGTACCTTCCCGGCCGCGAACCAGCCGCTGAGCTCCCGGATAACAAGAACGAAACAGAAGCCGCGAAATCGGAATCGGCGTCATCCGGGCGCCCCGTGCGTGCTAATCTCGCAGAGACAAAAACCGAGGAGTCCCATCCTCACCGGTCCAAGGACAACGGACCTCCCGCCTAAGAACTCCGGGTTACCTCCCGGTGCTGCAGGCGGTAGCCACATTGAAGTGGCGCCAACGGCTGCAGCCCGGGAGACCCATCCGGAAAGCGCCGGTCACGGCAGGCAGGATTCCCAGTGGAACCGGATTTTCCGGTTTTCCGGGACGAAGTGAGCCGTAGAATCAATAAACGCCGCGGAGGATCCCCCTGAGGATTTCCCGCCGTGGGGCCAGCGTTGTCCCCTCCCGACGCTCTAATAAGGGGGAAGGACTCACTTCTTATGACTGATTCCCTGTCTGCTTTTTCCGACACCGTCGTGTCACCTTTCACCCGCTTTGCCGCGCTCCCGGAGGACTCCGGTCTGTACCGGGCCGAAAACGAGAAGGACGCCTGCGGCCTGGCGGTCATCGCCACCCTGCGAGGCGAGCCCACCCACGGGATTGTCGACGCCGCCCTCACCGCCCTGCGCAACCTCGAGCACCGCGGTGCCGTGGGCGCCGATGAAGGAACCGGCGACGGCGCGGGCCTGCTCACCCAGGTACCGGACGAATTCCTGCGGGCCGTGGTGGATTTCGAACTCCCCGCAGCCGGCGGCTACGCCGTGGGAACCGCGTTCCTGCCTACCGAAGACCGAGAACAGCACACCGCCCGGGCCGGGGTGGAAGCCATTGCCGCCTCCGAAGGCCTGCAGGTACTGGGCTGGCGTGAAGTCCCCGTGGTCGCCGATCTGGTCGGCGCCATGTCCCGGGCGTGCATGCCCTACTTCGTCCAGGTATTCCTGGCCCCCGAAGAAGGCCTCGGCACCGAAGACCTGGATGCCCGGGCCTTCCGCGTCCGGAAGCGGTCGCAGAACAAGTTCGGCGTCTACTTCCCCTCGCTGTCCTCCAAGACCATGGTCTACAAGGGCATGGTCACCACCGCGCAGCTGGAACCGTTCTTCCCGGACCTGTCCGACCCGCGGTTCAAGACCAAGCTGGGCATTGTCCACTCACGTTTTTCCACCAACACCTTCCCGTCCTGGCCGTTGGCCCAGCCGTTCCGCACCATTGCCCACAACGGTGAGATCAACACGGTCAAGGGCAACCGCAACTGGATGCGCGCCCGGCAGTCCCAGATGAAGAACCCGCTGCTGGGGCAGACGCCGGAGGAACTGTTCCCCATCTGTACCCCCGGGGCCTCCGATTCGGCGTCCTTTGACGAGGTGGCGGAGCTGCTGATGCTCTCCGGGCGGCCCATTACCCACGCAATCATGATGATGATCCCGGAGGCGTGGGAAAACCATGCCACCATGGACCCGGCCCGCCGGGCGTTTTACCAGTACCACTCCATGCTGATGGAGCCGTGGGACGGTCCCGCTGCCGTCTCCTTCACCGACGGCACCCAGGTGGGTGCGGTGCTGGACCGCAACGGCCTGCGCCCGGCCCGGTACTGGGTCACCGATGACGGCCTGGTGGTCCTGGCCTCCGAAGTCGGCGTGGTGGATATTGACCCGGCCACCGTGGTCCGCAAGGGCCGTGTCTCGCCCGGCAAGATGTTCCTGGTGGACACCGCCGAGGGCCGGCTGATTGAAGACGAGGAAATCAAGTCCGAAATTGCCGCCGCCAACCCCTGGGCGGAATGGGTGAAGGAGAACCAGGTCCGGCTGGAGGAACTGCCCGAACGCGAGCACGTCCTGCACACCAAGGCCTCCATCAACCGCCGCCAGCGGACCTTCGGTTACACGCAGGAGGAACTGCGCATCCTGCTGGGCCCGATGGCCCGCACCGGTGCCGAGCCGCTCGGCGCCATGGGGTCGGATACCCCCATTGCGGTGCTCTCCAAGCGGCCGCGGCTGCTCTTTGACTACTTTGTGCAGTCCTTCGCCCAGGTGACCAACCCGCCGCTGGACGCCATCCGCGAGGAACTGGTCACCTCCATGCAGGCCTCCATCGGGCCCAACGGCAACCTGCTCTCGCTGAAACAGGTGAAAACCAGCCAGGTGGCGCTGAAGTTCCCGGTCATCAACAATGACGAGCTGGCGAAGATCGCCAACCTCACCGATGAGGACGGCGAACGGATCGCGCTGAAGGTCCGCGGCCTGTACCGCCCACAGGGCGGCGAAGCGGAACTGCGGGCCCGGATCAGCGAAATCTGTGAAAAGGTCTCCGGCGCCGTGAACCGCGGTGTGCAGTACATTGTCCTCTCGGACCGGGATTCCAACGCCCAGTGGGCGCCGATCCCGTCCCTGCTGCTGCTCTCCGCCGTGCACCACCACCTGCTCAAGAGCGCCAACCGCACCAAGATCTCCCTCCTCGTGGAGGCCGGAGACGTGCGCGAGGTGCATCACGTGGCCGTGCTCATCGGCTACGGTGCGTCAGCTGTGAACCCGTACCTGGCCATGGAAAGCTGCGAGGAACTGGTCCGCAACGGAGACATCACCGGTGTCACCCGTGAAGAGGCCGTCACCAACCTGATCAAGGGCCTGGGCAAGGGCGTCCTGAAGATCATGTCCAAAATGGGCATCTCCACCGTGGCCTCCTACTGCGGCGCCCAGACCTTCGAGGCGATCGGCCTCGGCCAGGAACTGGTGGACGAGTTCTTCCACGGCACGCAGACCCAGCTCGGCGGCGTCGGACTGGACGTTATTGCCGCCGAAGCCGGCGCCCGGCACGCCGAGGCGTACCCCGGCGACGGCGTGGAGGAGCCGCACCGTGCGCTGGACAACGGCGGTGAATACCAGTGGCGGCGCGAAGGCCCGCCGCACCTGTTCAACCCCGAGACGGTGTTCCGGCTGCAGCACGCCACGCGTGAGCGCCGGTACGACGTGTTCAAGGCCTACACCAACGGTGTTAATGACCAGTCGAAGAACCTGATGACCCTGCGCGGCCTGCTGGACTTCCGCACGGGGGAGCGTCCGCCCGTGCCGCTGGACGAGGTGGAGCCGGTCTCCAGCATCGTCAAGCGCTTCTCCACCGGTGCCATGAGCTACGGCTCCATCTCCAAGGAAGCCCACGAAACCCTGGCCATTGCCATGAACCGGCTGGGCGCGAAGTCCAACACCGGTGAGGGCGGGGAAGACGTGGAGCGGCTGCTGGATCCCGAGCGCCGTTCGGCCATCAAGCAGATTGCCTCCGGCCGGTTCGGCGTCACCAGCCTGTATCTGACCAACGCCGAAGACCTGCAGATCAAAATGGCACAGGGCGCCAAGCCCGGCGAGGGCGGCCAGCTGATGGCCCAGAAGGTCTACCCCTGGGTGGCCCGCACCCGGCACTCCACCCCGGGCGTGGGGCTCATTTCCCCGCCGCCGCACCATGACATCTACTCCATCGAAGACCTGGCGCAGCTGATCTATGACCTGAAGCGCTCCAACCCGTCAGCCCGCGTGCACGTCAAGCTCGTGTCCGAAGCCGGAATCGGCACCGTGGCGGCCGGCGTGACCAAGGCCAAGGCCGACGTCGTACTGGTGTCCGGGCACGACGGAGGCACGGGCGCCTCGCCGTTGAACTCGCTCAAGCACGCCGGTGCGCCCTGGGAGCTCGGCCTGGCCGAAACCCAGCAGACGCTGATGCTCAACGGACTCCGGGACCGCGTAGTGGTCCAGGTGGACGGCCAGCTGAAGACCGGACGGGACGTAGTGATTGCCGCGCTGCTGGGCGGGGAGGAATTCGGCTTCGCCACCGCGCCGCTGGTGGTGTCGGGCTGCATCATGATGCGGGTCTGCCACCTGGATACCTGCCCGGTGGGCGTGGCTACGCAGAACCCCGAACTGCGCAGCCGCTTCACCGGCAAGCCGGAGTTCGTGGTGAACTTCTTCGAATTCATTGCCGAGGAAATCCGCGAAATCCTGGCCGAGCTCGGGTTCCGCACCCTGGAAGAAGCGATCGGACACACCGAACTGCTGGACACCCGGGCAGCGATTGACCACTGGAAGGCCGACGGGCTGGACCTGGAGCCGATCCTGCGCGGCGCCGAGGTGGACCCCGGTGCTCCGCTGCGGAACATGGTGTCGCAGAACCACGAACTGGATCTGCACTTCGACAACAAGCTGATCGAGATGAGCGCAGATGCGCTGCAGAACCGTGCACCGGTGCGGATTGCCCTGGATGTGGTGAACACCGACAGGTCGGTGGGCACCATGCTCGGTCACACGGTCACCAAAACCTTCGGTACCGATGTCCTGGCACCGGACACCATCGACATCACCCTTACCGGCCAGGCCGGCCAGTCGCTCGGGGCATTCCTCCCGGCAGGCATCACCCTGCGCCTGTTCGGCGATTCGAATGACTACGTGGGCAAGGGCCTCTCCGGGGGCCGGATCATCGTCCGCCCGGACCGCGGGAACGTGTTTGCCGCCGACCGCAACGTCATCGCCGGCAACGTGATCGGCTACGGCGCGACCAGCGGGGAGATGTTCCTCAGCGGCCAAGTGGGCGAACGCTTCCTGGTCCGCAACTCCGGGGCCACCGCCGTGGTTGAAGGCATCGGTGACCACGGCTGCGAATACATGACCGGGGGACAGACCCTGATCCTGGGCCCGACCGGACGCAACTTCGGCGCCGGCATGTCCGGCGGCACCGCGTTTGTCATCGACCTGGTGCAGGCGAAGGTCAATAAGGAAAGCCTGGAGCGCGGGGAACTCCGCCTGGAGGCTCCGGATGCGGAGGACATCGACATTGTCCGCGGCCTGCTGGTCCGGCACGTCGAGGAAACCGAATCCGATCTGGCACGCAAACTGCTGGAGAACTTCGAGGACACCGTGTCCCGGATTACCAAGGTGCTGCCGCGGGACTATGCGGCAGTGCTCGGCGCCCGCGCCTCAGCCGTGGAAGCGGGACTCGATCCCGACGGCGCTGAAGCATGGACTCAGATTTTGGAGGTTACCGGTGGCTGACCCACGCGGATTCTTGAAGGTACGCGAACGCGAAACCCAGCCCCGGCGCCCCGTGCCGGTGCGCATCATGGACTGGAAGGAAGTCTACGAAGCGCAGGAGAAGGGTGTGCTGAAGGCACAGGCCGGGCGCTGCATGGACTGCGGCATTCCGTTCTGCCACCAGGGCTGCCCGCTGGGCAACCTCATTCCGGAATGGAATGACCTGACCTGGCGGGACAAGGGCGCGGAGGCCATTGAACGGCTGCACGCCACGAACAACTTCCCGGAGTTCACCGGACGGCTCTGCCCGGCACCCTGCGAGGCGTCCTGCGTGCTGGGCATCAACCAGCCGCCTGTCACCATCAAGCAGGTGGAGGTATCCATCATTGATGAAGCCTGGGGTGAAGGCTGGGTAACCCCGCACCCGCCGGAGCGGCTCACGGACCGCACCATCGCCGTCGTCGGCTCCGGGCCCGCCGGACTGGCAGCGGCCCAGCAGCTCACCCGGGCCGGGCACACCGTGGCCGTCTACGAACGCGACGACCGCATTGGCGGGCTGCTGCGCTACGGCATCCCGGACTTCAAGATGGAAAAAATCCAGGTGGACCGCCGCTTGGAGCAGATGCGCACCGAAGGCACGCGGTTCCGCACCGGTGTGGAAGTGGGCAAGGACATCAGCTGGGAGCAGCTGCGCCGCCGCTATGACGCCGTGGTAATTGCCACCGGCGCCACCGTGCCCCGCGACCTGCCCATCCCGGGACGGGACCTGACCGGCGTGCACTTCGCCATGGACTACCTGGTCCAGTCCAACAAGGCCGTGGCCGGGGACAGGGTGAAGAACCAGATCAGCGCCGAGGGCAAGCATGTGGTGATCCTGGGTGGCGGCGACACGGGTGCCGACTGCCTGGGTACCGCCCACCGGCAGCAGGCAGCGTCCGTCACTACCCTGGCGATTGGCCAGCAGCCGCCCGCCGAGCGTGCCGCGCACCAGCCGTGGCCGATGTACCCGACGCTGTTCGAGGTGGCCAGTGCCCATGAAGAGGGCGGGGAACGGACCTACCTTGCCTCCACCGTCGAGTTTGTGGGGGAGAACGGGAAGCTGACCGGCGTCAAGGTGGCGGAAACGGAGTTTGTGGACGGAAAGCGCCTG
Organism: Arthrobacter sp. YD2; assembly: GCF_030410475.1. Classification (NCBI taxonomy): domain Bacteria; kingdom Bacillati; phylum Actinomycetota; class Actinomycetes; order Micrococcales; family Micrococcaceae; genus Arthrobacter; species Arthrobacter sp. YD2. Next base: position 652,443 of record NZ_JAUHHB010000002.1, on the reverse strand, counting down.
CCGAAGGCCGGCACCGAGCGGGTCATCCCCGCCGACTTGGTCTTCCTGTCCCTGGGCTTCACGGGTCCGGAACCGGCAGGCCTGGCCGAACAGGTTTCCGCGGAGTTCGATGACCGCGGCAACGTGATCCGGGACGGTTACTACATGACCGGCACTCCCGGTGTGTTCGCGGCGGGCGACGCCGGACGCGGGCAGTCCCTCATTGTCTGGGCCATTGCGGAGGGCCGGGCAGCGGCTGCAGCCGTGGACCAGTGGCTGATGGGCTCCACCCGGCTGCCGGCGCCGGTGGCTCCGACGGACCGGGCCATCACCCCGCTGTAGGCCCGCTGCCGGTCCCCGAAGTGCAGACCGGCTGCTCGAGGTACGACAACACACAGTCACGACAGAAAACACAGCTACGACCGAACAGGCCCGAAGACCCAGCACCGGCGGCTGGGCCTTCGGGCCTTTTTGGTGCTCTGGAATCCCGTGCGGCTCCCGTGCCCCGGAATCTTCTGCCCGGCCCACTTCCCGCCGCAGCTACCTAGTGTTACTGTCTAGTGGTAGTCAGTATCACTAGGTAGTTGACGTGAGCAGGGGCGGTCCATGGGCAAACAGATGACGGAGATGCTCAAGGGCACCCTCGAAGGCATTGTCCTGGCCCTCATTGCCGCGAATCCGGCCTACGGTTACGACATCACGGCACGGCTCCGGGATCAGGGCTTCAGCGATATTGCCGAGGGCACCGTATACGCCCTCCTGCTCCGGATCGAAAAACGAGGTCTCGTCGACGTCGAGAAGGTGCCCTCGGAAAAGGGGCCGGCGCGCAAGGTTTACACCCTGAACGCACAAGGTGCGGATTACCTCCGTGAGTTCTGGGGCAGCTGGAGCTTTCTGACGGCACGGATAGAACACCTGCAGTGGGACGTCCAACAGCCGCACAACACGGGAGGCAATGATGGCCGCGAAATGGATTGAGCTTGTGACCGGACCGTTTGAGGATAAAAGGCGCTGGCGCCGCTTCAAGCAGCGCAAGGCCCAGCTGCCTGCGGGATACCGGACCGCCATGGACGGCCTCGAGCGCTACTTTATGTACGCGGGACCAATCGCCAAGGGCGACGTCTATATCCAGATGCTCGAAGACCTCGCTGACCTGATTGAGCGCGCCGCCGTCGACGGGACGCCTATCCGCGGCGTCGTCGGTGAGGATCCGGTGGAGTTTGCAGAGGCCTTCATCGCGAATTATGCGGACGGCCAGTGGATCGACAAGGAGCGCAGGCGCCTGGTCGACACCATCGACCGGTCCGAGGGAGAGGCATAACCACCGGGATTGGAGACCGGCTATGCGTACCAACCACACCCTTGACCCCGCCATCCGGGTAGAGGGCATTGAAAAATCGTTTCGGGATCTGCAGGTGCTGCGCGGAGTCGACTTTGACGTAAGCGCAGGCAGTATCTTCGCACTGTTGGGCTCCAATGGTGCGGGAAAAACAACGCTCGTGCGGATTCTCTCTACTTTGTTGGCCGCCGACGCCGGGACCGCCGCGGTCTCCGGCTTCGACGTCGGAACCCAGCCCGCCGATGTGCGCCGCTCCATCAGCCTGACCGGCCAGTTCACGGCGGTTGATGACGTGCTGACGGGCCGGGAGAACCTGGTCCTTATCGCCAAACTGCGCCACCGGAAGAATCCGGGTGCGGTTGCGGACGGGATGCTCGCCCGGTTTGCGCTCACCGACTCGGGGACCCGCAGGGCGGGCACCTATTCCGGCGGAATGCGGCGACGCCTCGATATCGCGATGAGCCTGATCGGGGATCCGGGGGTGATTTTCCTGGACGAGCCGACCGCCGGCCTGGACCCCCAGGCACGCAACGAGGTGTGGCACGCCGTCCGGGAACTGGCCGCGGCCGGAACCACTGTCCTGCTCACCACGCAGTACCTGGACGAGGCGGAGCAGCTCGCCGACCGCATCGGGATCCTGCACCAGGGCGTCATCATCCGGAACGGCACCCTGTCCGAGCTGCAGCAGCTCCTTCCGCCGGCCAAGACTGAGTACGTCACCAAGCAGGCGTCCCTCGAGGACGTCTTCCTCGCCCTGGTCGGCGACACCGGCCGGACTCCGACCGCGGAAGAAAGGGAAAGCCGATGACTGCCCTCAGCGATACCGCCGCCCTGACCGGCCGCTCCCTGCGGCATGTGCTCCGCAGCCCGGATACCGTGATCACCACTGCCGTCACCCCGGTCGCCCTGATGCTGATGTTTGTCTACGTCTTCGGCGGCGCCATCAGCACCGGATCGGGTGAGGCCTACATCAACTACATGCTGCCCGGCATCCTGCTGATCACCGTTGCCTCCGGTGTCGCCTATACCGCCTACCGGTTGTTCCTCGACAAACGGGACGGCATGTTCGAACGCTTCCAGTCGATGCCCATTGCCCGCTCGGGGGTGCTCTGGGCGCATGTACTCACCTCGGTGAGCGCAAACCTTGCCGCGGTTGCCCTGGTTATCGGTGTGGCCGTGATGATCGGGTTCCGCAGCGGTGCATCGCCGGTGGCCTGGTTCGCCGTCGTCGGGATCCTGGTCCTGTTTACGCTGGCGCTCACCTGGCTGGCGGTGATCGCGGGCCTGGTCGCCAAAACCGTCGACGGCGCCAGCGCCTTCAGTTACCCGCTGATCTTCCTGCCGTTCATCAGCTCGGCATTTGTCCCCACCGGGACGATGCCCGGACCAGTTGCGTGGTTTGCGGAGAACCAGCCGGTCACGTCAATTGTGGACACCATCCGGGCGTTGTTTGCCCAGCAACCTGCCGGCGCGGATTTTTGGATAGCGCTGGCCTGGCTGGCGGGTATCCTCGGTGCTGCCTACGCCGGCGCCATCGCCATCTACCGCCGCAAGGTCGGCTGACCGTTTCGGGTAGAGTGTGGCGTCCGTACCGGATCCGGTATTGGACAGGCACACTTTCGGACACGCATATTTGGGGGAGCGCAGGATGGTGGCAGGGGTTATCGGGACCGTTTTCGGGATCGGCGTCACGGTGGGGCTGGTGACGCTGGTTGTTTTCCTCACTGCACGCCGCAGGGCCAAAAAAGCCGGTCCGGGTGCGCGGGTGGAGTTTAATCCCCGGGGATTAAAGGGCGTGCTGCTGTTTGTAGGCGCCATTGCAGTGCTGGTATGGCTGGCGGTGCTGATGGCCATCAACTCCGACCGGCCCTCGTGGGTATTCAGTGTCGGAATAGTGTTCCTCCTCGGAATGCTTCGGCCGGTTATCCAGAAGCAGGCCGGGAGCATGTTTGTGGTCAGCGGAGAGGGCAAAGGCGCGGTCGGCACTCCGGCTACGCCGGACGGGTACTACAGCCCGGCACAGTTCCCTGCGGCCCAGTACCCGGCGGCGCAGCATCCTCCGGCGCAGGCCGGCCCGGCCCAGTACCCGGTGGCGCAGCACCCGCCGACGCACTTTACGAGCGGCGAAGCGGTTTCTGCACAGTACGGGGCGCCGGCCGAGCCCGCCGGTGGAACGCCCGAACCGGACCCGCGCCCCGCGGGCACGAAGAAACCGCTCACCCGCAGGCAGGCCGACTTTCGGCTGCTGTACCTTCCGGCGGCGGCGAGCGTAGCGGTCGCCCTGGTACTGGGCTTCGGCGGCAACTGGACCGCGGCCGGCTTCCTTATGGGACTGGCAGTCATCAGCGCGCTCAGCTACGTGATGTTCCGGAGATCAGTGTCCGGCCCGGCGGGCGCCAAGGCCGCCGCGGCGGCACAAAGAGGAGAAGGTACGCCCGGATAGTGCTGATGGCGGCTGCACAGATTCCCACGGCTTGCCTTCCGCACTGCCGGATGCGGGCCCGCACGGCGCCATTTGCGCCCGTCTGTGGGAATTTGTGCAGGCTTCCGGACTAGCGGTACGGAATTTGACCTGCTTCGGAGCCGTCAAGCGCGCGGCACAGCGGCCCCGGCAGCCCCGGTCCCATGCGGAAACCGTCAAGGAAGACTAGGCTGGGAAATATGAGACGCGCAAAGATTGTTGCCACTTTTGGACCAGCGATCGCCAGCTATGAAAATACCGTAGCGGTTCTTCGCGCGGGCGTGAACGTCGCCCGTATGAACATGAGCCACGGCGACCACTCCGTACACAACGCCACGTATGAGAACGTGCGCAAGGCTTCCGCTGAGCTCGGCATGCCCGTAGGCATCTTCGCCGACCTGCAGGGACCCAAAATCCGGCTCGGCCGGTTCACCGAGGAACCCCACTTCCTGAATGTGGGCGATACGTTCACCATCACCACCGAGGACATTCCCGGTACCCGGGAAATCTGCTCCACCACCTACAAGGGCCTGCCCGGCGACGTCAAGATCGGCGACTTCCTGCTGATCGATGACGGCAAGGTCAAGCTGCGGGCAGTAGACGTTACCTCCACCACCGTGGTTACCCAGGTTGTTGTGCCCGGCAACGTGTCCAACAACAAGGGCATTAACCTGCCCGGCGTTGCCGTGAATGTGCCTGCACTGTCCGAAAAGGATGAGGATGATCTCCGCTGGGCACTGAACCGCGGCGTGGATATGGTTGCCCTCTCCTTCGTGCGCGACGCCGGCGACATTGCCCGCGTGCACGAAATCATGGACGAGGAAGGCCGCCGCGTCCCGGTGATTGCCAAGATCGAGAAGCCGCAGGCCGTGGCAAACCTCGAGGAAATCATCGACGCGTTCGACTCCATCATGGTTGCCCGCGGCGACCTCGGCGTCGAGCTGCCGCTCGAAGAGGTTCCCCTGGTACAGAAGAACGCCATTGAACTGGCCCGCCGCTGGGCCAAGCCGGTGATTGTGGCCACCCAGGTGCTCGAATCGATGATCGACAACCCCCGCCCGACCCGCGCCGAGGCCTCCGACTGCGCCAACGCCGTGCTGGACGGTGCCGACGCCGTGATGCTCTCCGGCGAAACCTCCGTGGGCAAGTACGCCATCGAGACGGTGGAGACCATGGCCCGGATCATCGAGTCCACCGAGGAGCACGGCCTGAACCGTGTTCCGCCGCTGGGTTCCAAGCCGCGCACCCGCGGCGGTGCCATCACGCGTGCCGCCGTCGAAATCTCGGACCAGCTGGACGCCAAGTACATCTGTACCTTCACCCAGTCCGGTGACTCCGCCCGCCGGCTTTCCCGCCTGCGCCCCTCCAAGCCGGTGTTCGCCTTCACCCCCGTGGAGGAAACCTACCGCTACATGACCCTGTTCTGGGGTGTCGCACCCATGCTCGTTGAGTTCGCCGAGCACACCGACCAGATGACCGCCCAGGTGGACCGGACGCTGCTCGAAGAGGGCCTGGTGGAGGACAATGACCTGGTGGTCATCGCCGCCGGTTCGCCTCCCGGACAGGCCGGTTCCACCAACAGCCTCAAGGTGCACCGCGTAGGCGACATCGCCGACGCCGGCCAGCGCTACGAAGGCCAGGAACGGATCAAGGAAAAGGTCGGCCCGTGGCCGGTCAAGGACAGCAAGAAGGGCAAGGCCAAGGCCATCTAGCCTTCCGGCCTTGCCGCAGAAACAGCCCTGCCGCACCAACAGTAAAGGCCCCGTCCGATTGGACGGGGCCTTTAGTGTTGGTGCTACGTGAAGATCAGTTGACCTGGTTGATGATGGTCTCGGCAACCTCGCGCATGCTCAGGCGGCGGTCCATGGAGGTCTTCTGGATCCAGCGGAAGGCCTCGGGCTCGGTCAGTCCCATCTTGGTGGTCAGCAGCGACTTGGCACGCTCCACCAGCTTGCGGGTGGCGAACTGCTCCTTCAGGTCCGTGACCTCTTCCTCGAGGGCCTTGATCTCCTCGTGGCGGGACAGGGCAATCTCGATGGCAGGGATCAGGTCCGCCGGGGTGAAGGGCTTGACCACGTAGGCCATGGCACCGGCTTCGCGTGCCCGCTCCACCAGTTCCTTCTGGCTGAAGGCGGTCAGCAGCACTACCGGAGCAATACGGGCCTTGACGATCTGCTCGGCTGCGGTAATCCCGTCCATCAGGGGCATCTTTACATCCATCAGGACCAGGTCCGGCTTCAGCTCCTTGGCGAGCTGCACGGCCTTCTCGCCGTTGTCTGCCTCGCCAACGACGTCGTACCCCTCGCCGGTCAGGATTTCGACAATGTCGAGGCGGATCAGGGTCTCATCTTCAGCGACGAGGACGCGGCGGGCCGGCGCGTTGGAGGACGCGGCATTCACGGCCTCGGCGGGCGCCTCAGTGGTAGACGGTGCGGGCTCGGTGGACTCAGACACAGGTGGCTCCTCAGATACGGTCTCTCCTGCCGGCGCACCGGCAGTTCACGTATTCAGCCTATCCGCATGTAGAGTTGTTTTGCGTCCAACACGGCAACTACCCGTTGTTCGTGACAGACGGCACGCCCGAATGGCGGAATTGGCAGACGCGCTGCACTCAAAATGCAGTATCGAAAGGTGTGTGGGTTCGAGTCCCACTTCGGGCACCACTATGCAAAAGCACCCCGGTCCTTGGACCGGGGTGCTTTTGTTTGGCCTTTTGGGAACGGCAGCCGAACCCTGATCAGTGCTGCAGGGAACCGGCGGCGAACGGCCAGTTGCGGAACAGCTTCGGGCGGCCCGGGGCATAGGTCCGGACCTTGGAGGTGCTCAGCCCCATCCGGACCAGGGACTCTGCAACGGTCACTGCGGCTGCCACGCCGTCAACCACCGGTGCACCCGTACGGTCCGCAATACTGTCCTTCAGCCCGGCCATGCCGCCGCAGCCCAGGCAGATGACCTCCGCCCGGTCCTCCTGAACCGCAAGCATTGCCTGCTCCGTGATGGCACGCACTGCGGCCTCGGGATTCTCCTCGAGACCTAGGACCGACATTCCGCTGGCCCGCACCGAGGCGCACCGGTCCAGGAGTCCGGCCAGTTTCAGGCGGTCCTCAATCAGCGGAACAGTGCGGTCAAGGGTGGTCACCACCGAGTATTTGTGGCCCAGGTACATGGCCGTGGCCGCGGCGGCTTCAGTGATGTCCACCACGGGGACATCCAGCAGTTCCTGCAGCCCCTCCCTGCCATGCTCACCGTAGCCCGCCTGGATCACGGCGTCGAAGGGTTCGGGATAGGCCTTTACGGTTTCCATTACCGCTATGGCGGCCAGATAGCTCTCATAGTTTCCTTCCACGGATTCCGCCCCGAAGAGCGGTGTCAGCGGAATGATTTCGGTCCCGGGTGACGCGGCCGCGGCTGCCTCGGCGCCAATGGACTTGGTCATGGTTTCCGTGGTGTTGACGTTCAGCACAAGAATGCGCATTCTGTCTTCCTTTCGCTTTGCTCGGTGTTGGCGTCTTTCAGTGCCGACGTCGTTTAGTGCCTGCGTCGTTTAGTGTCTGCGTCGTTTAGTGTCTGGGGGCGACGGCGATAGTCTCGCCGTCGACAGCCCGGAAGGTCCCGTGCCGATTGGTGATGATGAGGTAGATGACCGCTGCCAGGATGGCTCCGACAAACCAGGAGAACCCGGCCACCAGGCTGAACGCGGGAACCAGCGCCAGGACCAGTGCGACGACGGCGGCCGGCGTGCCCGCGATGATCGCCTTGCGGTTTACCCCGCGGGTGTAGGCATAGTCGCCGTCGGGGGACTCCGAATAGAGATCGGGCATGTTTACCCTGCCCTTACGCACCAGCCAGTAGTCGGCCATGATGACACCGAACAGGGGGCCCAGGAGCGCGCCAAGTCCGCCCAGGAAGTACACAATCACCACGGGGGAGTTGTACAGGTTCCACGGCAGGATGATGAGCCCGATGACTGCCGACACCAGGGCGGCCCGGCGGAAGTTCAGCCGGCGCGGGAAGAGGTTGGCCAGGGTATAGATGGGGGCGACGAAGTTGGCCATCAGGTTCACCGCGATGGTCAGGATGATCAGGGCAAGGGCCGCAAGCACCAGCAGGAACGTGTTGGGGATGGTGTTCACAATGTCGGTGGGGGATTCGATGATGGTCCCGTCGATCCGGTATTGGGCACCGGCCAGGACAATCACGATGACGGCAAAAAAGAGCATGTTGATCGGGATGCCGAAGAAGTTGCCGCGCACCACCGAGCGTTCGGAAGGGGCGCCGCGGGTGAAGTCGCAGAAGTTCAGGACAAAGGTTCCGTAAATGACCACCCACAGAGCTGCCGACTGGAAAATCCGGACCCACATTTCACCGCCGGTCAGGGACTCGGTGGTGGACCAGGCGATGGACCCGCCGGCTTCCACGAACATCCAGATGGCCAGGGCCAGCATGGTGACCAGGATGATCGGCCCGGCAAATGCTTCATACTTGCGGATCATTTCCATCCCGAAACTGACAATGATCACCTGCACCACCCACAGGGCCACAAAGGAGATCCAGCCCAGCGTGGAGAGCCCCAGGAAGGAATTGGTGTCCAGCGGCGCCAGGTTCGGAGCCAGCGCGAGGATCAGCACGCGCAGCACCACGGACGCCAGATAGGTCTGGATGCCGAACCAGGCAATGGCGACGGCGCCGCGGATAACTGCGGGAATCTGGGCTCCCTTCACCCCGAAGGCAATCCGGCTGATGACCGGGAAGGGGGCCCCGGTGCGCTCACCCATAAAGCCGGAGAGGTTCAGCAGCAGGAACAACAGCACCGCCCCAAGCGCAAAGGCCAGCAGGATCTGCCAGGCGCCCAGGCCCAGGGCGAACAACCCGATGGCGAACGCGTAGTTGCCCAGCGAGTGCACGTCATTGGCCCAGAGGGTAAAGATGCTGTAGGCGTGCCAGGTCCGTCCCTTTCTGGTGGTGGGCGCCAGATCCGCGTTGTAGAGCTTCGGGCTGACCCCCGGCGGCAACGGGACCGTCTCCGGTTTTGTTCCCGTCAGGGACGCCACGGCCGGGTCCCCCACGCCTCCCGGCTCCGGGTCCACCAGATGCGGGGGCACGCGCTTTGCGCGTTCGCTGCGGGCATTGTGAGACATTTTCGGGCCTTCCTGCAGGCGGTAATCCGGGACAGTCCAGCCAGCATAGTGTGATGTCCGTCATATTGAGTTTTGTGTAACGGCACGCCGTTAGGCTGATGCCGTCCGCCCCATTAAAAGGAGACTGATCCGCCGTGACCGACCGGTTCCGAGTAGTGCCAGCCAGCTATCTGATTCTTCCGCGGGGGGATCAGATCCTGCTGCAGCTTCGGCAGGGCACCGGATACATGGACGGCTACTGGGCAACCGCCGCTGCCGGGCATGTGGAAGCGGGGGAGTCTGCCGTGCAGGCGGCAGTGCGGGAGGCGCGCGAGGAGTTGGGCATCTCCGTAGCACCCGACGACGTCGTGCCCCTCACTGCCATGCACCGCACCAACGGAGGCGGTCAGGCTGTGGATGAACGGGTGGACTTCTTCTTCACCTGCACCCGCTGGAGCGGTGAACCGCGCATCATGGAGCCCGGCAAGGCGGCGAAGCTGGCGTGGTTTGCCCTCCACGACCTGCCCGCCGCCGTCGTTCCCCACGAACGTTTTGTTCTGGAGCGGCTGCGCGCGGACGTGCCGCCGGTTGTCACCTTCGGGTTCGAGCCCGCATGATCACCAGTGCCGGCATCCTGCTGTACCGGCGGCGGCAGGATGGCCTGCAGGTCTGGATAGGTCACATGGGCGGACCGTTCTGGGCCCGGAAGGATACGCATGCCTGGTCTATCCCCAAGGGTGAATACCTGCCGGAGGAGGATCCCCTGACTGCAGCGCTGCGGGAATTCAGCGAGGAAATGGGCACGCCCGCTCCCGCCGCGGAGTATGAACTGCTGGGCAGTTTCCGCCAGTCCGCGAAAAAGGCCATCACGGTTTTCACTGCTGAAACGGACTTTTATCCGGAGCGGATAGCGAGCAATACCTTTGCCCTGGAATGGCCGAAAGGCTCGGGCCGGATCCGTGAGTACCCCGAGATTGACGACGCCGGCTGGTTTTCCCCTGCGGCGGCGCGCACCAAACTGGTCAAAGGCCAGATCCAAGTGCTCGACACCCTTCTCCAGCGGCTGGTGGAGCAGGAACCGTAGAGGGCGTGACGCGTTAGCCGGCGAGTCCCCGCGCATAGGTACGCAGGGCGTCCCGGACATACCGGGCGCCGTCTGCAAACTCGCGGGTGTAGTGGACCGTGAACCGCTCGTCAGCGGCGTACATGTCCGCCAGTCCTTCGAGCATTCGCGGGTCGAGCTGCCGCTTGCCGGAGCCGGCGGCAATCCAGGCCGCGTGCCGCTGCGCTAGCTCCTGCACCTGGGGGCTGTCCGTTGCCAGTCCCTGGCGCTGGGCTGTGTCCCAGGCGTCCTGGAGCGCGGCGTGCTCGGCCTGGAAGCCTTGTTTGCGTGCCTCATCGAGCGAAGCCCACCAGCGATCCGATGCGGCATAGGCATCCGGGCCCCAGCGTTCCTCCACCTCCTCCCGATACTGCGTGTGGTCAAAACCTTCAAACATCTTCTCGGCCATGATCTCCTCTCCTTTTTGGAGTGCTGCCAGCGTGGAGCGGACAGCGTTGATTTGTGTCTGCACCCGGTCCCGTTCAGCCTGCAGATGGCGCAGGTGCCGGGTCAGGGCCGCTGAGTCGTCCTGTTCACCGTCAAGGATGTTCCGAATCTGCGGCAATGACAGGCCGAGGTCGCGCAGCAGCAGAATGCGCTGCAACCGCACCAGGGCATCCCGGCCATACCGGCGGTACCCGTTGCTTCCCACACGCGTGGGTGGCAGCAGCCCGATGCTGTCGTAATGGCGCAGCGTGCGGGACGTAGTCCCGACCAGCTTCGCCACCTCCTTGATGGACCAGTCCATGCGTTTCCTTTCCATGCCCCTCCAGCCTAGAACTTGACGCAACGTCAAGGTCAAACGACCGCCGGCAGGCGCCCCGATCGAGCCGGGGATAGGCTGGATAGGTAAGCAGAAGCGCACCCATGGAGGGAGTATTTCCATGAAGGCATGGCAGTTTACCGGGACCAACAAGCCGCTGGAACTCAACGAGGTTCCTGAGCCGCACGCCGGGCCAGGGCAGGTTGTGGTGGAGGTCAAAGCGGCAGGAGTCTGCCACTCAGATGTGACTGCACTGGATGATCCGGGCTGGATGCCGTTGTTCTTCCAGCTGCCCCGCACCATGGGCCATGAGAATGCCGGCGTGATTGTCGAAGTCGGCGAGGGCATGGAGCACTGGAAGGTCGGGGACCGGGTAGGCCTGGCGCCGGTGATGAGTGACGGAGATGCCCTCGGCTACGGAAAGTGGGACGGCGGCTTCGGTCCGAAACTGCTCGCCACGGACGACAACCTGGTCAAACTCCCGGATGAAGTCCCCTTTGACCTGGCCGCCATGGCCACTGACGCCGGGCTTACCGCCTACCACGCCATCATGGCCGTAGGCGGAGCGAAGGCCGGTATGAAGGTGGGCGTGATTGGCCTGGGCGGTCTGGGATACATCGGCGCCCGGGTGGCAGTGCTCGCCGGTGCCGAGGTCTACGGCGCCGACATCAACCCGCAAACCCGCGACCTGGCCGAGGAGATTGGGCTGGCCGGCGTTGCCGAATCGATTACCGAGTTCAAGGACAAAAACCTGGACCTGATCGTGGATTATGCCGGTTTTGGCAGCACGACGGCGGGGGCCGTGGAGACACTGGCGGAGTACGGCACCCTGGTACAGGTGGGAATGGGCAGGCTGGAAGCGAACATCAGCACCTACCCGCTCATCATCAACCAGCTCACCATCAAGGGCTCCAAGTCCGGCACCAAGGAGGACCTCGAAGCACTGTACGAGCTGATGAAGTCCGGGAAGCTGAACCCGCCGATGAACATCATTGAGCAGAAGGACATTCCCGACGCGATCGACAAGCTGCGGGCCGGCGGAGTAGTCGGCCGCTTCATCGCCAAGTACTAGGGCTGTCCGCTCCGGGCCGCCCGGCAGGAATTCGGCAGGAATTCGGCAGGAATTCGGCCTCCCGCCGGGCCGGGCGGCCCCGGACCGTATCCGCGGAACAGGGCAGCGGGGTAGCCTCGAACGGTAAGGGCGAGAAGGTGCGTCCACAGTACAGCCCGGCTGCTTCGGAGGTATCCGCATGCCCGCACATTCAGCGCAACCGGATCAGCCCGGAACCCCTTCGCCGCAGACCCGCCGGGGTGCGGCGCCGTCCACGGCAGGGGTGTACCTCTCACCGCGTATGTGGCTGCTGCCGCTGCTGGTCCTCCTGCTGCTCGGCGGGGCGGGCACCGCCCTGTATATCGGCGGCCTGGGCAGCCCGGGAAACCACCTCAAACACTTCCCCGTTGCCGTCGTGAACCAGGACAGCGGGACGCAGACGCCTGCCGGCAGCGAGAACCTGGGGCAGAACATTACCGACGAAATGGTGAAGGGGTTCAGCAGCAACGACGAGATTGACCTGCGGGTCCTGTCCTGGGAAGAGGCGCAGGAGCAAATGGGCAAGGGGCAGATCCACGGTGCGGTGGTAATCCCGGAATCCTTCTCCGCAAATGCCACCGCACTGGTCAGCGGCTCACTCAGCGACACGCAGGTCACGCGGCCGGACATCACCGTCTACACCAACCCCCTGGCAGGACCGCTGGCAAGCAGCCTCGCCACCTCTGCCCTGGACCCGGCCGTGGAACAGGCCAACAAGGCCCTGGGCGAACAGCTGACCGCTTCGGCACGCGAAGCCCAGGGACAGGCACAGGCAGAACTCCAGGGCGAGCTGGCACGGCTGGGAGCGGACCTGCCGCCCCAGCTGCAGCAGCAGGTGGCGCCGAAGGTTGACGGTACGTCCTCCGACCTGCTGGCGGAGCCCATTTCCGTTACCCGGGACGTTTACAACCCGCCGCCGGAAGGGGCGGCCCTGGGCATGGGCGCCTTCTTCTACTCCGTGCTCCTGATGGTCGTGGGACTGAGCGGTACCGTGGCCATCCACTTCCTGGTGGACGCCCGGCTGGGGGTGGCGCCGGTGGAACTTGGGCCCCGCTTCTCCCTGGGCCCGCCACTGCAGCCCGCCCGCTGGAAGACCTATCTGCTCAAATGGGGCCTGGTGGTCCTGGGCGGGCTGCCCACCGCCGGCCTGATGATGTGGGTGGCCTCCGCCGTCGGCATGCCGATACCGAACGGCGGCTGGTTCTTCCTCACCACGTGGCTGTCCATTGTCACCGTGTCGGCGGTAACCATGGCCCTGATTACGCTCTTTGGCAGCGCCGGGATGATCCTGTCCCTGATCTACGTGGTGTTTATGGGCCTGCCTGCGGCCAGCGGCGTGGTGCCGCTGGAGGCGCTGCCCGGATTCTTCACGTTCATTGCCCGCGGCGAACCGCTGTACCAGATGACCATGGCCAACCGGGCGGTGCTCTATTTCAACGCCGACGCCGACGCCGGGGTGCAGAGCGGGGTGATCGGCATGCTCGTCATCATGGTGATTGCCGTGGCCCTAGCGATGATCTTCGCCGCTGTCTATGACCGGATGTTCGGATACAGGGCACTGCGGGCAGCTGCCCCCGCCTAGGGGCAGGGCGCATTACTGACGGCGTGCCGCCGGCCGCGCCCGCAGGTGGGCCCGCTCGCCCTGTGGTCCGAACAGTGCAAGGAACTCCGTGGCCTCCGGGCCGGCATTATCCATCCAGTGCGGCGTTCGCGTCGAGAATTCTGCCGCCTCACCGGGCAGCAGGATCAGCTCGCGGTCCCCAAGGAGGAGCCGCAGCCTGCCGCTGAGGACGTACAGCCACTCGTAGCCCTCGTGGGTTTGGAGGGCAGGTTCCGCCGCCGTGGAGCGCGCCGGGAGGATGTACTTATAGGCACGCACCCCGCCGGCCCGTTCGGTCAGCGGAATCACGGTGGCCCCGTGCCGGCGCATCGGACGCATATGGACCCGGGGATCACCGGTAGCGGGAGCGTCCACCAATTCATCCAGGGTCACTCCGTAGGTTCTTGCCAGCGGCATCAGCAGTTCCAGGGTGGGCCTGCGCCCGCCCGATTCGAGCCGGGAAAGCGTGCTTACCGAAATGCCGGTGGCCGCCGCAACCCGGGCGAGCGTGGTGTTGCGCTCCAGCCGCAGTGAGCGCAGCCGGGCACCTACGGCATCAAGGGAAGCATCGGCGTCGTCCATGGGCAAGAGTTTGCCATACCGGCAAACATCTTTGCCACGGTGCGGATCACCGCCGGAAACTGGCAGGAGAGGAAACCCTGCCCGGAACGGGGCGGGGAACGAAAGGAACCCCGGTGATGGAATCAGCAGAAGACCGGCGCGCGGCCCAGCCGTACGACGCAGTAATTATCGGCGGTGGCGCCGCAGGATTGAATGGTGCACTGGCTCTGGCCCGGTCCCGGCGCTCGGTAGCGGTGGTGGATGCGGGCGATCCGCGCAACGCCCCGGCTGCGCAGGTCCACAACTATCTGGGCCGTGAGGGTACAGCGCCCGGTGAGCTGTACGGCATCGGCCGGGATGAAGTGCGTAGCTATGGCGGAACGGTGCTTCAGGGCCGGGCCTCCGGCGTCCGGCGGGAGAAGGACGGACTCTTTTCCGTGCTGCTGGCCGACGGACGCAGGCTGGGGGCCCGGCGTATCCTGGCCACCACCGGAGTGCGCGACATCCTGCCGGAGGTGCCGGGCCTTGCCGCACGGTGGGGAGCAACAGTGCTGCACTGCCCCTACTGCCACGGCTGGGAGGTGCGCGACAAGGCGATCGGTATCCTGGCGGTGGATATGGACGTTGCCATGCACCAGGCTATGCTGTGGCGGCAGCTGAGTGAGGACGTTGTGCTGTTCCTGCACACGGCGGGGGAACCGAATGCCGAACAGGCGCGACAGCTGGCTGCCCGTAGGATCCGCACGGTCCACGGTGAGGTGGCCGGGGTGGAAGGTGCCGGTGCCGATGTGCGCCTGGCGGGCGGTGACCTGGTGCAGCGTGATGCCCTGGCGGTCTTTACCCGGCTCGAGGCCCGCGCCGAATACCTTGCCCCCATGGGAATCAGCGCGGTTGAACAATTCATGGGTGCGACGGCGCTGGGAACCGCCGTCGAGGCCGGTCCGGCAGGAGCCACATCCGTACCGGGGATCTACGCTGCCGGGAACCTGACTGCTCCGATGACCCAGGTCATTGCTTCGGCGGCAGCGGGGCTGATGGCAGGCGCGGCCATCAATGCCGACCTGGCCGCTGAAGACACCTCACGTGCCGTAGCGGCCCTGGAGGCGACGCTCTAAGCGGGCAGCTGCTCAGAGCAGGTAGACCGAGGACGGCTGGGCCAGGAAGTCCCCGGGGTGGGTGACCGGGGCGGCCAGCATCCCGGCGCAGGCGTCAATCAGGAAATAGCCGACGCCGGTCCAGTTGGGCTCTTCGACGCCGTCCTGGACGCGCGCTTCATAATCCGCGCAGACACTGAGGACCATGCCGCCGAGGATGGAGGAACGGCCGTACAGCACCGAGGGAGTGACGTTGCCCGCGGCAGCGTGGGTGCGGCGGACGAGTTCCTCCATGGCGGGGCTGGCCGCCGCGGCGTCGGTACTGACCGCGTGCACCGAAGGGACGTTTCTGATCTGGGATACAAAGCGTGCCCGCCAGCTCGGCACGGGCAGCGATGCCAGGTGCTCCACCCACGGAAGGATCATGGCCGCCAGCAGGTCCGGGAGGGCGGCATCCGCCGGCAGGGAACGAAGCAATTCGGTTCGCCGGCGGTTGGTTTCCTGCAGATGGCGCGTCGAAAGGATGCGCAGCAACTCGTCGCGGCTGCCGAAGTGGTAGGCGACGGCGGAGTGGTTGGCGGTGCCCGCATGCTCGGCGATCCGGCGGTTGGAAACGGCATCGATCCCGTTGACGGCGAACAGTTCCTCGGCGGCATCCAGCAGTGCCCCGCGCGCCTTTTCCCCGTGCTGTCCCATGGCTGAACACTCTCCTTTGAACGTCATTGCGGGCTTCGATTATCCAATTTACGCCACATGGCGTAATTTTGACGAGTCGGTCCCACTGGCCGGCCCGGGCCGCACCGGCCTGCGCCCTCGCACCGCCGTCCTTGATTCAACAGGAGCACGTTCTTGACCAATTTGTCCCCCACATCCACCGATTCACCGCCGGAGACTGAGCCGGCAACTGAACCGGAACCAACGGACCGGGATTCCGCCGCCGCCGTGAAACGGGCCAAGGCGGAAAAGATCGGGCGCTATGTCGCCATGTTCCTGATGCCGCTGCTGATGGTTTCCATGCTGGTGGGCGGATACCTGGCCGCCATGCATTCTCCGGAGCCGAACAACATGCCCGTTGCCGTCAGCGGCTCGGCGCAGCAGGCGGATTCCTTCGCCGGGGCACTGACCTCCGCCAATCCCGACGCCGTTGATGTCAGGAGGGTGGACTCCGCGGAGGAGGCCCGGCAGCTGGTGCTGGACCGCGAGGTTTCCGGTGCCGTTGACCTGGCCGGTGAAACTGCCACGGTCTACACCGCCGGGGCAGCCGGCGCCTCCCAAAGTGGGACCGTCACTGCACTGCTGGCTCCCCAGGTGCTTGCCCAGGGACTGTCCCTGGCGACGGAGGACCTGGCACCCCTGCCGGAGAATGACATGGCCGGGCTGGGGGCGATGTTTATGACCACCGCCCTGATGCTGGCGGGGTACATGCCTCTGAGCCTGGTGCTGTCCAACTCGCCCGAGTTGCTGCGTTTCCGCCGGTTCGTCCCGCTGCTGGCGGGCTGGTCCGCACTGATTGCGGCACTGGTGTGGACCGTCGTCGGACCCATCATGGGCGTGGTGGAAGGCCATACGGCTGCTGTCCTGGGCATTTGCTGGCTCTCAGTGTTCGCCGTGGGCAGCGTCCAGCTGTTCCTCACCCGCATCCTGGGACCCATGGCGGTGCTTGCCGGCATGCTGTTCCTGATGGTTCTGGGTGTGCCCGCCTCGAATATGAGCATGTCGGTGCACACCATGCCCGCGCTCTACCCCTTCCTGCACAGCTTCCTGCCGGCGGCCGCGACCGGCGAATCGCTGCGCTCGGTGCTCTACTTCGACGGGGACGGCGCAGGCCGGCACCTGCTGGTGCTGGCCATCGGCACTGCGGTCTCACTGCTGCTGACCCTGGCACTGGATGCCCTGAAGCGCCGGCGAACACCGGACGCCAAGCCGCTGCCCGTCAACGTTGCCTCGCTGCACGGCGGACCGCGGCCGAAAAACCGCGTCTGGCGCTACCTCACCCTGGCCTTCTTCCCGCTGGCCATGGTCTCCATGATGCTGACCATGATGCTGGGCGCAATGTACCAGCCTGCACCGCGGGATATGCCGGTTGCCGTCGTGGGGGCAACCACGCAGCAGGCCGAACAGGCCGTAGCCGGACTGGAAGAGAACATGTCCGGACTCTTTGATCTGCGGGCACTTGATTCCGCCGATGAAGCACGGGAGCAGGTGCGGGACCGGGAGATCACCGCAGCGTATGTGCTGCCGTCCGCGGAGAACCCCGCGGCCACTCTCTATACAAACCAGGCTGCGGGCGTCAGTGCCCAGCAGGTGGTCAGCCAGATCTTCGCCCAGGTTTCCGCGGGTCAGCAGATGCAGCTGGCCACGGAGGAGATTGCTCCGCTGCCGGGTGAAGACTCCATGGGCATGGCCACCATGTACCTGGCCATGGGCTGGATCATGGCCGGCTTCATGATCATTGTGGTGGGGGCAACCGCGCAGCCCGCGAGCCGGCCGCTTCGGCGGCTCCTGCCCGTGGTGGCCGGCTGGTCCGTAGGTTTCTCGGCGTTCCTCTGGGTCATTGTGGACGTTTTTGTGGGCGCCATCGATGGCCATTTCCTCGCACTTTGGGGCGTGGGCGCCGTCGCCATCTTCTGCGTGGCCATGTTCACCACGGTCTTTGAACGCCTGATCGGGATGCTGGCCATCCTGCCGGTCATCGGCATCCTGATGTTCCTGGGCGTCCCGGCCTCGGGTGCGGCCATGTCCATTTACATGGAACCGGAGATCTTCCGCTTCCTGCACGGCATCCTGCCGATGCCGGCCGCAGTGGAGTCCATCCGCTCCATCCTGTACTTCGGCGGAGACACCGTGGGCTCACACCTGCTGACCCTGGGCATCTGGGGCGCCGCCTCCCTCGTGGTGGTGATGATCATTGACCGGATCAAGCCGCCGAAGGATGAAGCCTGGCCGGTGGATGAGGCACCTGTTCCGGAGCCAGCGCCCGCCGAAGCCGCGCCGGACCGCGAGCCCGCCACCGTCTAGGGAAACCGCGCCGTCGGATAGGACCCGCTGCACCTGCAGCGGGTCCTATCCGATTAATTGCACGCTGCTGTGGGAAAGTTGCTGGGGGAGGAATTGTCATGCCGCGCCAGTACGTCACTACGCACATAGCCTTGATTGGCTGCGTATGTCTCGCCCTCCTGATGTTCCTGCCGCCGGCCGGCACGGAACCGGGAGCACCGGCCACCGGACCGGGCCTGGATTTTGACTCGCCCGCCAGCATCAGCGTTCTCGTCAACAAGGACCGTCAGCTCAGCGACCCAGGTTTCCGGCCTCCGGACCTTGCCGACGTCCACGGAGTGCAGCTGCGCCGCGACGCCGCGGAAGCGTACAGCCGAATGTCCGCGGACGCCGCGGCAGGTGGCTCCCCGCTGAGGGCGGTCAGCGGATTCCGATCCGCTGAGGCACAGGCGGAGCTGCATGCCGCCTACATCCGCAACCAGGGCCGGCATGCGGCCGAAGCAATCTCCGCCCGGCCCGGCCACAGCGAACACCAGACCGGACTCGCCGTGGACATCGGCAACCCGGACGCCGCCTGTTCCCTGCAGGCCTGCTTCAAGCACACGCCCGCCGGGGCCTGGACGGCAGCCAATGCGCACCGGTACGGCTTCATCATCCGCTATCCGGAAGGCAAGGAGCTGACCACCGGGTACAGCTACGAGCCCTGGCACCTGCGCTATGTGGGGACAGACCTTGCCGCCAGGCTCCACGGCGAGGGAATCACGCTCGAGGAATACGCCGGGCTGACGCAATAACCCGCCCGGCCGGGACCCTGTCACAAATCGGTTCCCCGCGGTGTCTTATGTTCACAACCGGTGCTCCAACGACGCACCGGGCCAGGACACACAGACAAGGAGCAACCCCATGGACACCACGGCAGTTATCCTGGGCGGCGGATATGCAGGAGTCATGGCGGCCAACCGGCTGGCGGCCAGTGGACGGAGCGGACTGAAGGTAGTCCTCGTGACTCCCGGTCCCCGGTTCGTGGAAAGGATCCGGCTTCACGAATACACTGCCGGTACACGCGCGGATGCCACCGTGGATTATGGCTCCGTCCTGCACCCGGGGGTGCACCTGGTCCGGGATGCGGCAGCCGGGATCCTGCCGGACATGCGCACCGTCCGGCTCGCCGCCGGCGGTGACCTTGCCTATGACTATCTGGTGTACGCCGTGGGATCAGCGGCAGCCGCAGCCCCTGGTGGTGCCCTGCGGATTGAACATCTGGAGGGGGCCGCCGGCGCCCGCCGCGAACTGTCGGCACTGCCCGCCGGCGGCCGGGTGGCAGTGGTGGGCGGAGGCTTCACCGCCGTCGAAACCGCGGCGGAGACTGCGGGGGCCTTCCCGCACCTGAGCGTGGCTCTGCACAGCGCCTCGGACGTGGCCCGGACCCTGGGAATACCGGCCCGCAGGGCCCTGGTGAAGCGCCTCGGAAAAGCCGGGGTGCAGCTGCACACCGGGAGTGCCGTTGCCACCGACGGCGACGTCCGGCGGAACCTGGCCGCCGATGTCGTGCTGTGGTGTGCCGGTTTTGCCGTTCCGCAGCTCGCCGCCAACGCCGGGCTGGCCGTGGACGGCAACGGCAGGCTGTGCCTGGAACCCACCCTGCAGGCGCAGGGGAGCGGACGCATCTATGGCGCCGGTGACGCAGCCGTGATTACCGGCCCGGACTATGCGTACCTGCGGATGTGCTGTGCCGCCGCTTTGCCGATGGGTGCTGACGCGGCAGGGAACATTCTGCGCGCCGTGGACGGAACGCCGGGGGTGCGGCATAACAGCGGATTCCGAGGGGTGTGCATTAGTCTGGGCCGCAGCGACGCGGTGGTCCAGTTCCTTGCTGCCGACGATTCGCCTGCCCGGCTGCACCTGCACGGCAGGACGGCGGCAGTGCAGAAGGAAATCATCTGCCGCATGACGCTGCGGTGGATCCGCAGCGAAGCCAAACGAAGTGGGGCATATACATGGCCGACGGGACCGAAGGTGCCAACGACGACGCCGGCGGCGCGGTCCGTTCACCTCATGGAGTGAGCGCCAGCCCGGACCGTGATGCCCAGTTCCTGGCACACCGCAGGCTGGTGTTCACCATTGCCTATGACGTACTGGGAAGCGTGGCAGACGCCGAGGACGTGGTGCAGGAGACCTACCTTCGCTGGCGGGAAGTGCAGGCTCCCGTGGCCGATCCGCGCGCCTACCTGGCACGGATCGCGTCCCGGCAGGCACTGAATGTTCTCCGGGCTTCCGGCCGGCGGCGTGAGGACTATCCCGGCGAATGGCTGCCGGAGCCGCTGCCCACCGGTGAGGACGCGCACCCTGCGGACCCCGAGGCGGCTGTGCTGACGGCGGGGGAAGTGTCCACTGCGATGCTGGTGCTGCTGCAGACCCTCACGGGGCCGGAACGGGTTGCCTTTCTGCTGCATGAGGTATTCGACTTCGGCTATGCGGAGATTGCCGCCGTCCTTGATGCCGGTCAACCCGCGGTGCGGCAGATGCTGCACCGCGCACGTTCCCGGGTGCGGTCCGGCACACCACGGGCCGGTGCGGATACCGGTGAACACCGTGCAGCGGTGGAACGTTTCCTTCGGGCCGCCATGACCGGGCAGGTCCAGTCCCTGGTTGATCTGCTGGCGCCGGGAGTGGTGCTGGTATCCGACGGCGGCGGCAAGGCGAGTGCTGCACTGCGCCCCGTCCACGGCCCGGAGAAGGTGGCACGGCTGATGCTGGGGCTGGCGGACAAGTACGGCGACGGGGCGGTGCCCTTCTTCATGGAACTTAACGGCCTGCCCGCCGTCGCGTTCTGTGAGGAGGGCGCCGTGACCACGGTGTTCCAGCTGGAATTTTCGGCGGGCGGAAAAGTGCAGTCGGTATTCGCCGTCCGCAACCCGGAAAAGCTCCGGCGGATGCAGGAGGGCCCCGGAACAAGTCACTTGCCATAATGGAAAATAAGATAGACACTTGCCGTTATGGAAAATGACTTTGATAAGCGCGCCGAAGAGGCCGCGGCCGGACTCCGGATGCTGAACGCTGACCGCAGCACCCTGGCCGGTGCCGTCCGGGTGCCGAGGGTGTTGCTTGCAGGGTACGGCGGCGTGGCTGCGTGGTACGTGGCCGCTGCGGCGGCGGCCAGTCCGGGAGCGGACTATGAGCCGTCCGGTTCCGCCTGGCTGGCGCTGGTGGCGGTGCTGATCATCACTTACCTGATCCAGCGCGAGACCGGAGTGAAGTTCCGCCGGATGGGGCGCCGGGCCATGGTGGCCGTAGCCGGCATCCTGGCGGGAAGCCTGGTGCTGTTCTCCATCTCGCTGGCCTTGGTTTCCCTCGGCATCGTGTGGGCAGTGGGGCTCACAAGCCTGGCGGCGTTTGTGCTGGCAACGTGGCTTTCCGGCGTCGCCTACCGAAGCGGCCTGGACGAGCTCCGCCGTGCCTGACGCGCAGTTCAATGACCTGATCCACGCGCCCGTCCGGCTCCGGATCTGCGGACTGCTCAGGCCGGTTGAGCAGCTGGACTTCGCCGTCCTGCGCGACACCCTGGGGGTGGCGGATGCGGCGTTGTCCAAGCACCTGAAACTCTTGGCCGATGCAGGGTATGTCCGGCTGGTCAAACAGGCATCCGCGAACCGTGGGGACTCCCGGCGCCTGACCTGGGTGCGCCTTACCCCCACAGGTGCGGATGCCTTTGACAGCCACGTCCGCGCGCTGCGGGAGATAGCCGGGCAATAGCGGGCAGCCGGTGCGGCGCACAGGGCGCAGCCCAGGGCGGAGCCGGACCACGGGGGGCTATGGTGGAACCAACATCCAGGATCCCGGCAGGGCCCACCGAAAGCAGGCGTGCGTGAGTCGAAAAACCATTGTGATCACCGGCGCAAGCGACGGCATCGGTGCTGCCGCCGCCAAAGCGCTGGCCAGGGAACAGCAGCACGTAGTGGTGGTCGGCCGGTCAAGGGAAAAGACGGCGGCCGTGGCGGAGCAGACCGGAGGGGAGTACTTCCTTGCCGACTTCGCGGACCTGGACAGCGTGCGGAACCTGGCCTCGGAACTGCTGCAGCGGTACGAGCAGATAGATGTCCTGGCCAACAACGCAGGTGCGATCTTCGGCAAGGAACGCCAGGTCACGGATGACGGGCACGAAATGACGTTCCAGGTGAATTACCTGGCCCCGTTCCTGCTCACCCGGCTCCTGACTGACCGGCTGATCCGGTCCAAGGGCACGGTCATCAATACCTCCAGCGTCGCCAACCGCTACTTCGGCCACGTGGACCTTGACGACCTGGAGGAAGAGAAGGACTACAACCCCCGTAAGGCCTACGGCGACAGCAAGCTGGAGCAGATCCTTTTCACCGAGGAATTCGACCGGCGCTACCGTTCCCACGGGGCTACCTCCACCGCCTTCCACCCCGGCGTCATCGGCTCCAGCTTCTCCAGCGCGGAAGGGTCGGCCATGCGCTCCCTCTACCAGGCGCCGCTGGTGCGCCGGCTGCTGCCGACCCCGGAAAAGGGTGCGCGCACCCTGCTGTTCCTGGCACGCGGTACACCGGGGGAGGATTACCCCACCGGAAAGTACTTTGAGCGATGCAAGGTGGCCCGGCCCAACAAACAGGCCGGTGACGCAGCACTGGCTCTGGGGCTGTGGAACCGTTCCGTTGCCATGCTGGATTCCTGAGTCCCTACCCGCGCCGCAGCACGAAAAAGTACGGCGCCCGGGTGCCGCGCAGGTCCATGCACCCCAGGACAGTGTTTGCGTCCACCCGTCGGAAGACGTCATTGGCCGGCAGGGAATCATAAATCATGGTGGCCGACGACACGCCGCGGTACTCGGTCATTCGTAGGCGGGCCCGGGCGTGCCGGGTCCGGAGCAGCCGCAGCAGCGGCCGGATGCGGTGTAACAGGCCGGAGCGGCGCAGGGCAGGTGCCAGCCGCAGGACGGCCCGGAGCGGAACCGGGGCCGGATTCACGGCAAAGAGGCCGACGGCGGAGGAGAAGACCAGCGGGAAAACGTCCTCCGGCCCGTCAAAGCGTTTTCCGTGCCAGCCCAGCGGTTCCAGCAGGCCGTCGAGGGGGTGGCCCGTGGGAATACCGGCACCCCGCCACGATCCGGACATTTCGGATACCGTCACCGGTGGCAGGGCATCGAAGAAGGCGAGGATCGCGCCGGGGTCCGCCCCGGTCTGCAGCTCCCGCAGCCGCCGGGCGGTCTGGGGATTTCTTTCCATGGGTCCTGCCTTTCCTTCTCCGACCACCGCCGGACCTAGGAGGATGCCAGCCGCCGCGCGGAGTTTTCATCCAGGATCAGGTCCGTCACCAGCCCTGCATGCAACGCGCCCAGCAGGCTGGTGGTCTTGGTTTCGCCGGCCACCACGCAGATCCGCCGCGGCACTTGCCGGAGGGTCGAAAGATCGGGGCCGGTGCTGCGGCTGTTGAGCCGGATGCCGTCCCAGGTGCCGTCCGCCCGGTAGAACATGGTGGCAACGTCACCCACCACGCCTTCGGCCATCAGGTCATTGAGGTCCTCGTCATCCAGGTAGGACCCGTTGTACACGTGGCTGGGCACGCCTGCTTCCATGGAACCGACACCGAAGATGGCCGTATTCATCCGGGCCTGCAGGTCCAGCACACGCTTCACCGGCCGCTCACGCCACATGGCGTCCTTCGTTTCGGCATGATCGAAAAACGCGGGGACAGGGAACTGCACCACCCGCGCACCATATGCGTGGCCGAAGCGCTGCAGGATTTCACTGGCGTAGGTGATGCCCGAGGTGCGGAAGTTCCCCGCACCGTTCATCTGCACAATAGTGCTGTCATGCGTGCTCTTGACCGGCAGATGCTGGCTCACGGCCGTGAGGGTTGAGCCCCAGGCCACGCCCACAATCGCATCCGAATCGATGAGCGGGCTGATCAGGTGCGCTGCCTGCACGGCTACCCGCTGCAATGCCTGCGCCGCGGAAACGGTCTCGGCCACCGGAACCACGTGCGCCTGGACGCCGAAGCGGGAGCTGATCTGCCGTTCGAGCGCCGGCGCCCGGTCCGAGGGGCTGCGGATCTCAATCCGCACCAGCCCCGTGCTCCTGGCGTGGGCCAGCAGACGGGACACCGTGGAGCGCGAAACCCGCAGTTCGCGGGCGATCGCCTCCATGGTCAGGTTCTGCAGGTAATACATTTGGGCGGCCCGCAGGGCGTCCCGGTCCCTGCCCTCCTTCTCCGTGGCGGGAACACCGCCATTAGCCTCCCGTGGAGGGATGGTGAGACCAACGTTCACTTGCTGACCACCGACACCGCTAGGTTTTCCATATATCCATTATCGCAGGGTGCACGTTTGTGCATTGGTTCGATGCGGCGGGCCGCGGACTCTGAACATTGTGGGATATGGCAAAGCCGCCACAGAAGCGTTTGGAGATATCGTGGACAATTCCGTGAACCCCAGTAGTACAGACAAGACCGCCGCAGTCCGGACCCGTCCGGTTGTACAGCAGCTGAAGGACCGTCCCCGGGCCTCGGTGCTTATTGTCGGCGGCGGCATTAACGGTGTAGGCACCTTCCGCGATCTCTCGCTGCAGGGTGTGGACGTTGCCCTCGTTGAGCGCGGCGACTACTGCCAGGGTGCCTCCGGCGCCTCCTCGCACATGATCCACGGCGGCATCCGCTACCTGGAGAACGGCGAGTTCCGCCTGGTGCACGAGTCCGTCGTCGAGCGCAACGCGCTGCTGCGCCTGGCCCCGCACTACGTCAAGCCGCTGCAGACCACCATCCCCATCACCACCACGTTCTCGGGTATCACCGCCGCGCCGCTGCGTTTCCTGACGCACAAGCAGGGCAAGCACACCGAGCGCGGTGCCGTGCTGATCAAGGCCGGCCTGCTGATGTACGACTTCTTCTCCCGCGGCGGCCGCGTGGCCCCCAAGCACAACTTCGTGGGCAAAAAGAAGTCCCTGCAGGAACTTCCCCTGCTGCGCCCGGACGTCAAGTACACGGCCACCTACTTTGACGCCTCGGTGCACAACCCCGAGCGCCTGACCCTGGATGTGCTGCGTGACGGCCTCGAGGCCAACCCGCAGTCCCGTGCCAGCAACTACGTCAGCGCCGTGGGCGCCACCGACGCCGGCACGCTGCTGCGCGATGAACTCACCGGCGAGGAATTCACCTTCGACGCCGATGTGGTCATCAACGCCACGGGCGCCTGGGTCGACGAGACCAACGACTCCTTCGGCAAGCGCACCTCCTTCATGGGCGGCACCAAGGGTTCGCACATTGTTCTGGACCACCCGGAACTGCTGGAAGCATGCAACGGCCGGGAAATGTTCTTTGAGCACACCGACGGCCGCATTGTCCTGATCTACCCGATGGGTGACCGCGTCCTGGTGGGCACTACGGACATTGACGCCGACATCCGCGAGGACTCGGTCTGCACCGACGAGGAAGTCGAGTACTTCTTCGAGCTCATTGCCCACGTCTTCCCGAGTGTTGACGTGCGCCGCGACCACATTGTCTACACCTTCTCCGGTGTCCGCCCGCTGCCCAAGCATGACGACACGCAGCCCGGCTTCGTGTCCCGCGACTACCGCATCGAAAAGCGCATGGACAACCGCGGCGGCCGGAACGTCACCACGCTGTCCCTGGTGGGCGGCAAGTGGACCACGTTCCGTGCGCTGTCCGAAAACCTCGCCACGGCGGCCATGACGGCCCTCGGCATGCCGCGCAAGACAGCTACCGCCGAACTCCAGATTGGCGGCGGCAAGGACTTCCCGCGCACCGAGGCCGAAGAGCGCCTGTGGGTGAACCGGACCGCCAACGAGGTAGCCGACCGTGACCGTGTCCGCGTCCTGCTGACCCGCTACGGCACCCGTGCCACTGACGTGATGGAGTTCCTGGCCCAGGGCGGAGACCAGCTGCTGGCGTCCACCCCCGAGCTGAGCACCCGCGAGCTCGAGTACATGGTGGAGCACGAGCAGATCACCCGCCTGTCCGACGTCCTGATCCGCCGCACCTCGCTGGCCTTCCGTGGCCTGGTGTCCGAGGAAATGCTCACCGAGATGGCGGACCTGCTGGCTCCGCAGCTCGGCTGGGACGATGCCGAAGCCAAGCAGCAGGTGAAGGCCACCCGTGAGCTGCTGGTCACCAAGCACGGGATGAAGATCCCGGCCATGGCTTCCTAGCCGGCAACAGTACAAATAGCAGAGGGCGGGCGCCGGATCCGGTGCCCGCCCTCTGCTGTTGTGTAGGCGGTTAGCCCTGAGACGCCTCGCCGGTGGTGAACGGCAGTACCAGCCGGGACGGGTGCGCGGCGTCGCGATAGATCTTGTGCGTCACCGGGCGGCCTACCGGAAGATGGAACGCGTCCGGCGGCAGCAGGGCATTATGCTCGTCCGCCAGCGGTTCGTCATTGGACAGTTCCACGACCAGCCGGTGGCCCGGCCGGAAGGTGGCGGCAAACGGATAGAGGCGGATCACGTACTCCTCGACCACGCCCGGTTCCACCGGCACTGCACGGGTATGCGGGTGGTAGGGGTTGCCCTCGGTGGTCCGGTCCGCGTCGAGTTCCCGGTGCGATGCCTTCAGGTAGCCGGTGGTGATCAGCTGGCGTGTGCCGTTCGGGGCGCTGTCCCACAGCCGCAGGATGAAATTGGTGTCCGGCTGGTCAATCTCTGCAAAGATGTGCGCTGCGCCGGATCCCATCAGTTCCGTATCCTGCTCAAACGCGTCAGTGCTCCAGCTGAGGATTTCCACCTTGTCAGTCACCGTCAACGGGGCCTGGTAGAAGCCGTCCGGGGCTGCGTACTCCGTGCCCATGGGTTCGGGCTCCGGCGACAGTTTGCGGCGCGGGCGCAGGTAGAGGGGGCGGTAGTCCACCGGCTTGGGCGGCCAGGCGCTGCCGGTGACCTGTTTCCTGCTGCCCTCCACAAACACACTGACCGCGGGTTCGTCCATGACCCCGTTCTCGATGCCCTTGATCCAGTAGTCATACCAGCGGAACATCTTCTCGTGTTCCTCGATGAAGGGGCGTGACTGCATGGGCGGGTAGGAACCGATATCGAGTTTCTTCGGTCCCTTGAGCGCGTCGAAAAGCTCAATGGTGCCGTCCATGGTCCAGCCACGGCCCTGGTCGATCTGCAGGTACACCGGAATATCGATGTTCGGGGCCAGCGTGATGGGGTTGCGCTCCTCGTACCACTCGCCGTCGAGCTCGTTCATCACGATGTCGAACCAGGCCTCATGGTGCTTTGGATAGTTCAGGGTGTGCACCAGGTTGGGCCAGGCCGCGACATCCGGATCCCGGAGCCGCTCGGCCACCAGCTTTTTCAGTTCCTCGGGGGAGTAGCGCTCCAGCATGCGGGACTTTGTCCGGTCCGTGAACGCCCAGCCGGAGTCTCCGCCGCGGCCTTCGCGTGCGGCACGCGGCATAAACCACATCACGCCGCCGTGGTAGGTGGTCTCATAGAAGTCATAGTGGCCGCCGGAAACGAAGATGGCCTTCAAATGCGGCGGGCGTTCGGCCGCGGCCAGGACCTGCATGGAACCGAAGTAGGAGATGCCCACCATTCCGACGTTGCCGTCGCACCAGGGCTGCTCGGCGACCCATTCAATAAAGTCGTACGCGTCCTGGCCCAGGGAAACGCCGCCGGCGTTGTAGTTACCGATGTGCTCACCCCCGGAGTCCCCGGAGCCGCGCAGGTCTCCGATCACATGGGCATAGTCCTCGCGGACTATGCGGGCTATGTCACCGGCCTCGATGCAGCCGTCCCACATGGGGCTTGGGCGGCGCTGCGGCGGCATGGTGAGCGCGAGGGCCTGCAGTTCCTTGCCGTAGGGGCTCAGCGCAACCAGGGCCGGCCGCGGTTTGTCTTCGGTGCCGTGGTACACGTCCAGCGCCAGTTCAACGCCGTCGCGCATGGGGGCGCGGAGATCCTTGCGAATGGAGATGGTCTCGCCACCGGCATTCCACGTCGAGAATTCAGCCATGCAGATGTAGCTCCTTAGGGACGGCTGATGGCCAGTGGTGGCCGGCAATCAGCGGGTGACAACAACATATTATTATAATAAACTTTGTGTGTGCAAGACCACAGTGGTCCCTGCCGCCCCGGCGCCGCCCCGCGCGGTGCCACAATCATCCAGTAGCCGGTGTCCGGTGCAGCTGAGGAGCAGAGAATGACGCAGGACGTGAAGATCCATCCTTTGGAGTCGCCGTGGGGCCGGTTTGGCCTCTACAGCTTCTTCATCGATGCCCCCGAACCAGCCATCGTGGACACGGGCATCTCCTCGTCGCCCGCAGACGGCATGGTGCCGGCGCTGGAGGCACTGGGCAGGAGCATCAGGGATGTGCGCTGGATCCTGCTGACCCACGGACATATTGACCATTTGGGCGGGGCGCGCGCGCTCTGGGAGCTGACGGGCCGGCGTGCCCAGGTGGTGATTCATGAGGCGGATGCACCCCTGCTCCGCTCGCGGGACCGCCACCTCGACCAGTATGTCGACGTCCGCCAGCAGTACCTGAAGGATCCCGAAGGTGTGGCCGAACAGACGAAGACCGCCCGGGCCGTCATATCGGGGGAGCTGGAGCCGACCATGCTGGTGCGTGGCGGCGAGCGGCTTTCGCTGGGCGGCGGCGTCTCCGTTTCGGTGCATCCCGTGCCGGGGCATACCGCAGGCTCGGTCGCCTACGTGGTGGATGGTCAGAACGACGTTTTTGTCGGCGACGCCGTTCAGGTCCATGGCGCAGCCAACGGTTTTCCGGGGTACGAGGACCCGGCGGCTTACCGCGCCAGCCTCCGGTACCTTCTTGATCAGGTCCGGCCCGGCCACCTGTACCTGGGCCATCCGTACCGGCGTTCCGACGGTGAGCCCTTCGGGGTGGAACTCGACGCCGGACAGGCACGGGAGGCACTACAGGAGAGCCTGGACATCGAGGCACGGATTGCAGGCGCAGCGGCCCGATGCCTGCAGGACGGGCTGCGGGAGACGGACTCCGTTTACTCGCCGTTTGAGCCGGTGGCGCGGGAGCTTGGCTACACGGGGAACCCCACCCTGGAACCCTCGCCCTTCTTCACCACCCTGGACGGCTACCGGCGGCTGCATTCCGGTTCGTAGCCGCGGGCTGTCTGCGGGGCGGGAGGCAGACAGCGCGCAGACGACGACGGCGGCCCGTCTCCGAAAGGAGGGGGGCCGCCGTCGTTGTTGCCTGCAGGGATGCTGCCGTGCTCAGCGGGGTTCGGCCACGGGGGATCCGGCATCCGCGCCCTGGAGAGCGTCCTTTGGCGTCCCCTTCCTGCCCAGCGGGACGAAGAAGAACGCCAGTGCGGCGATCAGTCCCGGGATGGCGAAGAACAGGAAGTTCATTTCCACCGGCAGGCTCAGGGTCAGGAGCACACCGCCGAAGGTCGGACCCAGGATGGCGCCCATGCGTCCCACTCCGGACGCCAGACCGATGGCCGTTGAACGGATGGAGGAGGGATAGTACTGCGCCACGAAGGAGTAGGAGATGTTCTGCGCCCCCATGGTGCAGGCCCCGGTTACTGCCACCAGGAGCAGCAGGACGGCCATGTTGCTGCCGAAACCGAGCAGTGTCAGGGAGACCGCGGAGACCACAAACATGGGTACCAGTACGCGTTTGACGCCCCACTTGTCCGAGAGCTTGCCCAGAACCAGCGTGCCGATGATGGCACCCACGTTCAGGACAACCATAAACGTCAGGCTCGAGTTCAGGGCGTAGCCGGCTTCCACCATCAGTTTCGGCAGCCAGGTGGTCAGCCCGTTGATCATCAGCAGGCACATAAAGAAGGCCACCCAGATCATCAGCGTCCCCAGCGCCCGGCGGTTCCTGAACAGCGCCGTCACCGGACTGCCCGGTTCCTTTGCCTGGCTGACCGTGAACGTGTCGTCCTGGGCCGGAACGGCCGTCGGGTTCACCTTGCCGAGGGCGGATCGCAGTTCAGCCGTTTTCCCCTGTTCCAGCAGGCTTGCCGGGGAGTCCAGGAAGTACCTGGTCATCAGCGGCAGGAAGAGCAGGGGCAGCGCAGCCACCCAGTAAACGCTCTGCCAGCCGAACACCGGAAGCGCCAGCATGGACACGAAGGCTGCCAGGATGCCGCCCACCGAGAAGAAGCACATCACCACGGCCACCAGGGTGTTCGCCCGGTTCCGGGGCGCATAATCGGTCAGCATGGCAATAAGGCAGGGCAGGATGCCGCCGATGCCCAGGCCGCCGATGAAGCGCAGCACGGAGAAAACCTCCGGGTTCGGCGCGAAGCCGCACAGGGCGCTGGCCACGGAGAAGAGGACAACGCTGAGCGTGAGGACCCTCGTCCGGCCCAGCCGGTCAGCCAGTATCCCGAAGAGGATGGCACCCACCATCATGCCGAAGATGCCGTAGCTGCCAATCGCGCCGGCTGCCACCGGTCCCAGCGACCATTCCTCCATCAGGACCGGCAGCACCGACCCGTAGACCACCAGGTCATACATGTCGAAGGTGATGATGAAGCAGGACCAGAACAGCATGCCGGCGTGGAACCGGTTGAAGGGTGTCCCGGCGATGAACTCCCGGACGTTGACCGGATTCACGGCTGCTCGTTACCGGTGAGGAACTGCGCCGTCTCCCTGAAAGCCGCATAAAACTCCGGCAGCCAGGAGAAGTTGGCCACGAAACCGTGGTTCGCGCCGGCGTAGCGGTGCAGCTGCACGGGGACCCCGGCCTCCGCCAGGCGCTTTGCATAGAGTTCACCCTCGTCGCGCAGGGGATCATGCTCGGCAGTGATGATCAGGGCCGGCGGAAGGCCGGAGAGGTCACCGCGCTTGATGGGCGAAACGAGGGGATCCGCCGGGTCCGCACCGTTCTCGAGGTAGAACGCGTTGAAGGGTGCCAGGCCCGCAGTCTCCAGCCCGTAACCTTCGGCGTTTTCCCGCATCGAGGCGTAGCGGTCCACATCGAAGTCCAAATCCAGGGACGGGTAAAACAGGACCTGATGGGTGATGCCCTGCCAGCCGTCGTCCTTCGCCATGGCCGTGAGGGCAGCGGCGAAGTTGCCGCCGGAACTGTCTCCGGCCACCGCGAGGCTCCGTCCGTCCCAGCCCAGCTCGGCACCGTTGTCCGCCGCCCAGCGGAGGACGGCGTAGCTGTCCCGGAGTCCGGCGGGGAACGCTGCCTCGGGTGCCAGCCGGTATCCGACGGAGATCACCTTAAAGCCCGTTTCCTTGGCCAGGGAACGCGCGACGTGATCGTGGGTGTCGAGGCTGCCGAGGAAGAACGCGCCACCGTGCAGGTACACCAGCAGGCCGTAGCTGTCAGCGTCCACGGGTGTGTAGATCCGTACCGGCACGTCCCCGGCGGGCGTTGCTGCGGTGCGATCCTCAACGGCGTGCAGCGGCAGCCGGTCCGCCGGAGGGGGAACCTGCGCCGCCTCGCCGGCGCGCATGGCAGCCGGATCCAGCGGCGAGCCGTCGGGGGCGGGGATAGTGGCCAGGATTTTGGCGATTTCCGGATGTATCGTCATGTTGTTTCCTTGGTGCTTGAAAGTGCGGGGGACAGGCTGGCTCAGCGCGCCGGTGTCTGTTCCGGGAAGGCTGTTTCCGCGGACTCCGGGGTCCAGCCCAGCCGGGACAACCGCTGCAGTTCATCCGTGACGGGCTTGCGTACGGCCTGGAACTGTTCGAGGGCGGCGGGGATCGAGTCCGCAGCCAGCAGGGCGTCCGCGAGGGCGCCGGCGTCCTGGATGGCTGAGTTGGCGCCCTGGCCCTGGTGGTGCAGCATGGCGTGTGCCGAATCCCCGAGCAGGGTGACCGACTCGCTGTGCCAGACGTCCACCGGGTCGATGTCATAGACCGAACGGCTGGTCACCTTGGTGATGTCCAGGGTGCGTGCAACGTCGATGACGCGCTGGTCGAAGCCTTCCAGGACGGCGACGAGCGATTCGTTGGTGATCACCGGTGCCCAGGAATCGTCGTCGGAGCGTGTGGTGATGTCGTAGGACACCTCGTTGCGGTGCCGCAGCGGCAGGGTGTAGGCCACGGTGCCGTTCCGGGCCACGTAGAAGCGGGGGTTGTCGTCCGTGACCAGGCCAAACGCGTCGTCGATGGAAATAACGGTGCGGTAGGCATGCTCGCCGGCGAAGACCGGCGGCTTCGCACTGAAAAGCTGCTGGCGGACCAGGGAGCGAATGCCGTCCGCCGCGATCACCAGATCGGCGGTTACCGTGCGGCCGTTTTCGAACGTGAGGGTGGACTGCGCGCCGTTGTCCGTGATGGAGGTGAGCTTGTGATCGGTGTGGACCATCTGCTCCGGCAGCGCACCGAAGAGAGCCTCGATGAAGTCGCCGCGGTGGATGATGCGGGTGTGGTTGGTCTGGGCGTAGCCGTGCAGCATCGGCCATTCCTCGCGTGCCAGGAGGTGGGCGCCGTCGTCGGACAGGATCCGTAGGTGGTCGCTGGGTGCGCTGACCGCCGCAATCCGGTCGAAAATGCCCCACTGGCGGAACAGTTCCACCGTGGTCGGGCGCAGGCCGATGCCTGCGCCCACCTGTCCGAAGGCCGGAGCCTGCTCATAAACGTGGACGTTTTCGGCGCCAATGCTCTTCAGCGCGATGGCCGCCGCGGCGCCACCGTATCCTCCGCCGACAATGGCGATGTGCAGGTCTTTGAATTCAGAGATTTCCATGGGTATCGCTTTCCCTGTCCGGAGCGTCGCTGCGCCGGGCAGTGTGTGGGGCGTTTCGGGAATGTTCAGGCGGAGATGGAGAGGAATTCTGCGGGGTTATCGACAAAGAGGGTCTTGATGTCTGCCTCGTCGACACCGGCATTGCGCAGGTCCGGCATCAGGTCCTCGAAGATGTAGTTGACCGTGTGTCCCTTGACCCCGGGCCAGCCAAGCGGGCTGCAGTTGGCGTCCGCGGACGCCAGCAGCCGGTTCAGGTGTCCCTTTGCGATCAGGTCAAGGAAATGGTCCAGGCGTTCCTTGCGCGGCCGGGCCCAGAACGGCGGATCAGGCAGTTCGGTCTCGTAGCCGAAGGTATCGAAGCCAATGCGGCCACCCTGGCTCATGATCCATTCGCTCGGAGTGTTTTCGGCGTTCAGGCCGTCATCTGCATGGCCGAACAGCACCCGGTCCAGCGGCAGGCCTTCCTCATTGAAGATCCGGATGGCGGGTGCCGGATCGATGGCGAGGTGGGTCAGGATCGGAACGCCGGTGGCTACCGAGGCCCGGGCTGCGGCGCGGTAGATGCGCTTGTCGAGCTCGGTCATCCGGCCGCCGCGGCTCACCCCGACCTTGATGACGCCGGCCCTGCTTCCGGTGTCCCCGATGCCCACCGTGATTTCGTGGACAAAGACCGAGGCCAGATAGGCCACGCTTGCGCGGGCAAAGTGCGGCAGAGCGGTGTCTCCGCCCACAAATCCGGTGCACGCCACAATGTGCACGCCGGTCTTTTTGGACAGGGACTTGTAATAGTCCACATCGCGGCCGTTGCAGATCCCCGTGGCGTCCACGATGGTTCCGCCCCCGTACTCATGGAACTGCCGCAGCTTCGGCACCGTTTCGGCGTACCGCTCTTCCGGCGTCTTCCACCACTTTTCGTCCAGTTCGCTGCCGGGCATGCCGTAGCCGATATGTTCGTGCACGGCTACGATGCCGAGCTCTTCGGCCGGAATGGTACCCAATACAGTGTTTACTTTTGCCAACACCAACACCTCAGAAAATAGATAAGTTTTTGATTGTTCAGACGCCGGCCGCTGCCGGGGCAGGCACGGCGCCGCGCACGGAAAGCAGGACGCGGGGGTTATCGACCAGGAATTGCCGGGTGACTTCCTCTCCGAGTCCCTGTGAGTGCAGGAACGGAACGAAGGTGGACAGGACGTAGCTGAACGGCAGGTCATAGCCGGGGTGGCCCTTGGCCACGCCCACGGAACCGCCGGAGAGCAGGATCTGTGCGGCGTACCCGGCGTTCACCATCTCCTGAACCAGGCCGGCCCGCCGGCTGTCGTCCACATATGCGTCCTCCCCGTTCGTGCCCACCCGGTCAAGGACCACGTAGGCTCCGCGGCGGGCCACCTCCAAGGGTGCTCCTGCCTCCACGGCGTCACGGCGGTCCAGTCCGCCAACAAGCACCCTGTCCGCCGCCAGTCCCTCCTCGAGGACAACATCAAGGTCATGCAGTGCGTCGGCGCCGAAGCGGATGGATACCGGAATGCCTGCTGCCTGCGCGGTGCGGGCCGCGCCGCGGAACAGGCTCTCCTCCGTTGGCGTCATGCCGGCGCGGTCCGCAGCCGTTGCCACCAGGCCGGCAGCTGCCCGGCGTTCGAGGCGGGGGATCACCATGCCGTCGATGGCTTCCCTGGTAAAAAGGTCGGCAAACTTGTCGGCCGGCCACGGGGTAGGCGGGTTGGTCTGCGGGGTCAGGAAGTAGCCGCCCAGCATCTCTTCGGGCCCCATGCCCGTGGAGGCGACAATGTGCACGCCGGTGGAGCGGGAAAGGGCTTCATACAGGGGAAGGTCCCGGCCGTGGAACATGCCGGTGCTGTCCACGACGGTGCGTCCGCCGTGCCGGTGGAACTCGGTCAGCTTAGCTGCCAGGGTCTCGAAGATCTCTGCCCGGTCCATGGAGATGTCGGGGGCATACTCCGCACCGGGAAGCACTGAAAGGAGGGCCTCATGCACTGCCACTGGGCCCAGCTGATCGGCGGGAACGGGGCCCAGCACGGTATTGACGGTGGCGCTGCGGCTCTGCTGTCCGACGGCGCCCGGGGAAGTACTTGCGGCGTCGCCGCCGGCGAAGTGGCTCACTTGCCTCTCCTTTGAAGCTCGGGTGGGTGCGAGGCGCATATGGCGCTGCTCACACCCGTTGTTGATGTGTGGGTAGCATCACAGATTCCTTTACACCGTGTCAAGTAAGACATCAGAACGTCAGGTTTATATGTGATGCTTGACACACTGTAAACCTTCCGTCCAGACTGTTTGCAGTTGTCTTCGCAGCCCTTGCCCCTGTCCCTCGAAACAAAGGAGTTTCACCATGAGCAGCACAAAGGTGCCCATGAACGCACCCGCCGTTTCCGACGTTGACCTCTGGGACGACGCCGTCCTGGCCGATCCGTATCCCGTGTACGCCGAACTGCGTGAGCTCGCCCCGGCGGTGTACCTTCCGCGGAACGATGTGTATGTGCTGACCCGGTACGAAACCATCCGGGATGCGCTGGGTGATCCCGAAACCTTCTCCTCCACCTCCATCGGGTTCAACCCGATGGTCAACGAGGCACTGGCGGGCACCTCCCTGGCGTCGGACGCACCGCTGCATACCCAGCTGAGGGCCACGCTCTCCGCGAACCTGACGCCGCGGGCGCTGCGCGGGCTCAAGGTGGTCATTGAGGAGAAAGCAGACAAACTGGTTGCCGGGTTGGCAGCCGGCGGCGGTTTCGACGCCATTGATTCGCTGGCCCGTGCCTTTCCCCTGGAAATTGTGGCGGACCTGATCGGCTTCGACGGTGCGGTGAAGGAGAACATGCTGCGCTGGGGACAGGCGGCCATGCAGGTGATCGGACCGCTGAACCAGCGCACCCGGGAAAGCTTCCCGATTGCCGGGGAACTGTACGAGTGGTGCTCATCCGTCACTGCCGGGGATCTGCTTCCCGGCTCGATTGGGCGCGGGATCTTCGACGCCGAAGCCCGGGGCGAGATTCCGGCGGGCTACGCCGGAAACATCATCCACCAGTACCTCGGGGCCGGCGTGGACACCACCATCGCCTCGATTGGCAATGCGGTGGCGCTCTTTGGCCGGCATCCCGGGCAGCTGGACCTCATCCGGGAGGACCCCTCGCTGGTGCCGTCCGCCTTCGCCGAGGTGCTGCGGTACTGGGCACCCATCCATGTGTGGGGGCGCCGCGTCACCGCGGACGTGGAGATAGGCTCCGCGACCGTTCCGGCCGGGTCGCAGGTGGGCATCCTCTTCGGCGCGGGAAACCGCGACCCCCGGCAGTACGCGGACCCGGACCTGTTCGATGTCACCCGCAATCCCGTGGACCACCTCTCCTTCGGCTACGGCCCCCACGGCTGCGCCGGACAGGGGCTGGCGAAGCTGGAAGGCCACGCCATTGTCGGTGCTCTGGCACGGCACATGAAGTCCTGGACAGCAGGGGAGGAAATCCGCGTCCCCGGCAACATCACGCGGAGCATTGATGAACTGCAGGTAACGAAGGTGGAGGCAGCATGAGGATAGAACTGGACCGGCCGCGGTGCGAGGGCCACGGGTTGTGCGAGGAGGCGGCCCCGGAACTGATGCACCTCGATGACGACGGCGAGCTGGTGATCGATGTTGCGGAAGTGGATCCGGCGGACGCTTCGGCGGCGAACGCCGCCGTGCGGATCTGCCCCGTGGCAGCTCTGCGGCTGAGCGCATGACACAGCGGCGCATAGTGGTGGTGGGTAACGGGATTGCGGGCCTGACGGCCTGCGATGCCCTGCGTGCCGGCGGGTTTGACGGGGAACTGACCGTAGTAGGGGCCGAAACCCACCGGCCCTACAGCCGCCCGGCGCTCTCGAAGGCACTGCTGCACGGCGGGGAAGACCTCGCCGCGCATGAACTGCCCGCGCCGACGCACGGTGCCACCGAGATGCTTGGGGAATCCGCTGCCGGGCTCGATCCCCGGGCGCGGGTGGTCCGGCTGGATTCGGGAGGGGAGCTGCCGTACGACGGACTGGTGATCGCCTCCGGTTCCCGGGCGCGCCGGCTTGGCCCGGCAGCGGACGACGGCGGCGCGGGGCACGAAGTCACACTGCGGACCTTTGAGGACGCTCTCCGCCTGAAGCGGCTGGCCGCTGCCGGGCCTTCGGTGGTTGTCGTGGGTGGCGGCCCGCTGGGAATGGAAGTCGCTTCAGGATGTCTGAAATCCGGCTGCCGGGTGACCCTGGTTTCCGACGGCCCGCCGCTGTCCCGGCAGCTGGGCGGTTACCTGGCGGACATTTTCGCCACGGCGGCCACCCGGCAGGGGCTGAGGATCATCAGCGGCGGCGGCAGGGCGCAGCTCGAGCGCTCCGACGCCGGTACCACGGTGCTGCTGGCGGACGGAAGCCGCCTGGAAGCAGATCTGGTGGTGACGGCTGCCGGCGATATCCCCAACACGGAGTGGCTGGCCGGGTCCGGGCTGCTGACCGGCGGGACACTGCAGGTGGACTCCCGCGGCCGGGTGCGGCCGGACATTGTCGCTGCCGGGGACGTAGCCAGTTTCCCCACCGGCAGGGGAGTGGCCCGGGTGCCGCTGTGGACCAGCGCCATTGACCAGGCCAAGGTTGCCGCCGCCGGACTGCTGCACGGGCAGGAGGCACCCGAACTGGCTTTCCAGCCGTACTTTTGGACCGAAGCATTCGGCCTGTCGCTCAAGGCAGTCGGATTTACGCCCGTTCAGGGTGCGCCCGGCTCCTCGTCGGACGGGCCAAACGAGGACTCGCGGCTGATGTGGTGGGGCAGCCCGGACGGGGCAGGGACCGCAGTGTCGGTGAACTACCGCATTCCGGTTCCCAAGCTGCGCCGTCTGGCCAGCCAGGGACCCGGCGTGCTCAGCCCGCCGGTGCCTGTCCGCACCTGACTGACTGCTACTGTAAACAGCATGTCGTCGCTGC
The DNA here is from genome assembly GCF_030410475.1 of Arthrobacter sp. YD2. Lineage (NCBI taxonomy): Bacteria > Bacillati > Actinomycetota > Actinomycetes > Micrococcales > Micrococcaceae > Arthrobacter > Arthrobacter sp. YD2. Next base: position 614,725 of record NZ_JAUHHB010000002.1, on the reverse strand, counting down.
GTGAGGCCCAAAAACAACTGACGCGGGACAGGATTGTCGAGTGCGCCCTGGAGCTTTTCACCGCCAAGGGATACGCCGCCACCACCATCGATGAAATTGCTGTGGCGGCCGGTACCACCCGGGTCACTTTCTACGCTTACTATCCGTCACGGACCGAGCTGATGAAGGATTTCATGGGCCGGGTGAACTCTGTCCTGGAACGGGCAGCCGGTGCCGGGCAGCCGTCCACGGCCCGGGAACTCGTGGAGGTGGTCCGGGCAGGCCGGATAGCGGGTGTCCTGGACTGGCTGGAATCGCGTGCTGCGCTCTGGCCGGTGTTCCGACCCTATCTGGACGTGCTTGAGGAGGCTGCCGCCCTTGATCCCGAGGTGCGTGCACTTATGGACGGGTGGCATGAGGAAGTCATTTCCGACATTGTCCGCGGCCTGCAGCTGGCCGGACGCTTCCCTGCCGAAACCCACCACATCCGGGGCACCCTGGCCTACACGCAGTTGGATTACGTGGCCACCCTGTGGACCCGGCGGAAACTGGAGCCGAACCGGGAGCACGCGCTGGAGGTGCTCGCGGACAGCTGGTACCACCTGCTGTGCGACGATGCCTGACAGGTGAATGTGAGCAGAAGGCCCGCCGGAGTCCGGCGGGCCTTCTGCTTTATTCTTAGTGCTCAGGGTTTCCCAAGGACCCGTGCTTCCTAGAGCTCCGTGACCGCCGTGGCGTAGTCGAGGCGGGGCAGACGGGGGTGACGCGGTTCCGTTGCAGCGGGAACGCCGATGTTCACCACCAGGAAGGACTGGCGGTCCAGGCCGGCATGCAGATCGGCATCCAGCCCTGCGGCGTCAAAGCCGCCCATGGGACCGGCGGACAGGCCAACGGCACGCACCGCAAGCAGGAAGTACCCGGCCTGCAGGTGGGCGTTGTTGTTGCCCATCATGGCGCTGAGCTCGGCGTTGGCGGCAAAGACGGCGCCCTGGGCGGGAGCCGGCGGGAAAACCGTGGCGAAATGCCGGTGCCAGCTGCGGTCAAAGCTGAGGACGGCCGTCAGCGGAGCCGCTTCGGTCTTTGCTTTGTTGCCCTCAGCCATGTGGGCCGCCAGGCGCCCGCGGGCCTCAGGCGAGCGTACCCAGGTGATCCGCAGCGGCTGGATGTTCATTGCCGTGGGGCCCATTTTGGTCAGCTCATAGATGTCCCGGAGCTGTTCATCCGTGACCGGCTGGTCCGTGAACTCGGCAACGGTCCGTGCGTCGCGGAACAGCAGGTCCAGGGCTGCTGAGTCGAGCGCCGAGGTTGATTCGAGAGTGCCGTCGCTCATGCCCAGCAGTCCTCCTTCAAAGTAGATGGTTGAAGGTTTAACCATACGGCTGCGTGGGAGTATGTCCAAAACGAACGGCGTCCGGTGACCGGAAGTCCTAGCGCCCGGTTACGAATCTGTACCTGAACTGGTCGGCGCGGTGTACCGCGGAACGCCAGCCGGCCGGCCGCCCGTCGGTGGTATAGAAAACCGTTTCGATAACCAGCAGCGGACTGCCTTCGCGCACCCCCAGTGCGGCAGACTGCTCCGCCGTTGCGGCGGTAGCCCAGGATTCATGCTCGGCCCGGCCAAGGGCAATGCCCAGCTCCCGTTCCAGCAGCTCGAAGCCCGAGCCGGACTCCTCCAGTTCGAGGACGGTCGGAGCAAAGCCCTCCGGTGCACGGATGTAAATGCGCGCTTCGAGCAGGGGTTCACCCTCCACGGAAATCACCCGGGTAAAGTGAAGCACCCGTTCCGCGGGGTCAATGCCGAGGACTTCTGACATCTTCTCCGGAGGTTCCACCCGTGCGATGTCGGAAACGATCGATGCCGGATGCAGGCCGCTTTCGGTCAGGTAATGGTAAAGATCGCCGGTACGCACGTGGGCCGGGCGGAGAATGCGCGGGCCGGTGACCGGAAAGGTGCCCCTGCCCTGCTTCCGGTAGACATACCCTTCCGAGGAGAGCTCCTTCAGGGCCTGCCGGATCGGCGCCCGGCTCACGCCGAAGCGCTCCAGCAGCCGGTCCTCGGTCATGGGCGTGCCCGGATCCGCCGTCCCGTCGGAAATCTCCGTGCGGAGGATGTCCTTGATCTGCCGATACAGGGGGACCCCGGACGAGGGATCAAGTTCGCCAGCGGCCATGGTGTTCGTACTCCAAGTGATAAACAGCGGGGATCACAGTCAACCACGATTCGGAGCCGATACCCGGACATTACGGGCGTCCGGGGCCCGCAAACCCGCCCTAGGCGGCCGCGCCTGAACTTGACCAGACGGCGTCCAGCCGGCCGCCGGCGTCGTCCTCCGAAATACCCAGGGAAAGGGAAATTTCGGTCAGCAGCGGCCGGCGGGCATGCCGGAGCATTTCCCGTTCCGCCTGCGAGAGCCCGCGGTCCGCATCGCGCAGCATCAGGTTGCGGACGACGGCGGCAATCACCATCGGATCGCCGGTTGCGATCTTTTCGCTGTTGTCCTTGTAGCGGCGGGACCACTGCGGATCCTCAGTATCCGCGGGAGCCTTCAGGACGGCGAACAGGGCAGACAGCCCGGCGGAATCAAGTACCGGCCGGAGGCCCACATGTTCAACCTGGTCAACAGGAACCCAGACCAGCAGTCGGGAGGACCGGACCTCCAGGACAATGCAGTCCTTCTGCATCCGGGGGTGGGTCTGATAGGACATCACGACGGCGGGGCCGTGGTGGGGGTGGACCAAAACCTGTCCCTCTGAAAATGGCAAGTAATTACCTCCTGGCGGAAGTCCGGGGCCACGCTCGATGCCCTTCCGGCAGGTCGCCGGCGGTAACCATCGTTTCAGCTGCGGACAGAACTGCCCGGCGTGCCAAAAGCACGGATGCACCCGGCCACCTATGGATGGAAGCAGCTGCACCTGCGAGCCCGGCCACTGGATCTATTTTACGCCGGAAACCCCGGCAAAATCCGGTGCCTGCGGCCGGATGCGGGTCCGAGGTCCGTGAAAAAACCTGCAGCGGCGCTCCTTTGGGCCGGGAAGAACCCGGCCGGAGGGCAGAATGGAAAAGTGAATGCTCCATCCTCCCCGTTTCCGCCGGACCTGCAACGGGCTTTTGACCTGTCCCGCATAGGTGCCGGCCTGGCCTTCGCAGAGTCACTCCCGGAGCTGGCGGCCCTGCTTGCCGCCGGAGCCGGGAGCGCAGTGGTCCAGGCACCGCCGGGCACGGGCAAAACAACGCTGGTGCCGCCGGCGGTAGCCAACGCCGCTGCGAAGGCAGCCGGCACCCGGGGCCGGGTTCTGGTCACCCAGCCACGCAGGGTTGCCGCCCGGTCAGCGGCCCGCCGGCTGGCCCAGCTTGACGGGTCAGCACTCGGACAGCGCATTGGCTACACGGTCCGGGGAGAGGCCCGCACCTCCGCGGAGACCATCATCGAGTTCGTGACGCCGGGAATCCTGCTGCGCAGGCTCCTGGCTGATCCAGGGCTGGAAACGGCTGCGGCCGTCATCCTGGACGAGGTCCACGAACGCGGACTGGAAACGGACCTGCTGCTGGGGATGCTCGCCGAAGTCCGGCAGCTGCGCGGTGACCTGACACTTATTGCCATGTCCGCGACCCTGGATGCGGAACGGTTTGCCGCGCTGCTCGGTGACGGCGACGGCCGCGGGCCGGCGCCGCTGGTCGACTGCCCCTCCGCCCTGTACCCGCTTACTGTCCAATGGCGCCCGCCGTCCGTGCCACGGTTGGATGAACACGGTGTAACGCGCGGGTTCCTGGATCATGTGGCAGATACCGCTGCCCTGGCGCACTCCGACGCGCAGGCCGGTGACCCCGCCGTCGACACGCTGGTGTTTGTCCCCGGTGCCCGGGAAGTGGCCCACGTGGCCAGCCGCCTGCGTTCCCGGACTCCGAAGGGAACGGAAGTGCTCGAGTTGCACGGGCAGGTCCCGGCGCGGGAACAGGACCGGGCGGTTTCCGGCCGGGGGGCGGGAGAACCGGCACGGATTATCGTGTCCACGGCGCTGGCGGAATCCTCGCTGACCGTCCCGGGCGTGCGCCTGGTAGTAGATTCGGGCCTGGCGCGTGAGCCCCGGCGGGATGCTGCCCGCGGCATGTCCGGGCTCGTCACGGTCTCCTGTTCCCGGGCATCAGCCGAGCAGCGGGCCGGGCGGGCCGCCCGCCAGGGGCCGGGCCGGGTGGTGCGCTGCTACGACGACAGGGCCTACGGTGCAGCACCGGCCCACCCGACTCCGGAAATCGCCGTCGCGGACCTGACCGGCGCGGCCCTGATGCTCGCCTGCTGGGGTGCGCCGGGAGGCACCGGCCTGGCGCTCCCGGATGCACCTCCGCCCGCTGCCCTGCAGGAGGCCGTCTCCGTGCTGCGGGGACTTGGGGCTGTTGATGCCCAAGGTATGGCTACCGCGACCGGTAAGGCGCTCGCCGCTGTTCCTGCCGACCCCCGTCTGGCCCGGGCCCTCCTGGACGGGGCGGCGTCCGTGGGGGCCCGCCCGGCCGCGGAGGCGGTGGCCCTGGCAGCCGGGGAGGCGCGCGCCCCGGGCGCGGACCTTACCCGCCTGCTGTCCGACCTGCGTTCCGGCCGGGACCCGGGACATCGGCGCTGGGCTGAAGACGTCCGGCGGATGGAGACGGTGGCCCGGAAACAGCATCCACCGGCGTCCGTGGCCGGGCAGCACCCCTGGGTCCCCGATCCGGACGAAGGTTCGGGGTACGTGCTTGCCTTGGCGTTCCCGGACCGGATTGCCCGGCGGGTGCCGGGCACCGGGCCGGAGCGCTATCTGCTCGCCTCCGGCACCCGGGCGGGCCTTCCGGCGGGCAGTAGCCTTGGCGGCCAGGAGTGGCTGGCCGTGGCAGAGGTGGCGCGTGCTGCCGGCCGGGATGCCGCGGGCACGGGCGCCGTGATTCGGGCTGCCGCACCCTTGTCAGCAGCGTCCGCCGAAGCCGCTGCTGCGCATCTGCTCACGGATACAGTGGAGGCCCGGTTTGCCGGCGGGCGGGTCAGCGCCCGTCAGGAACGCCGGCTGGGCGCCATTGTGCTCTCCTCTACACCGGTCCGGGCTTCCGTTGAGGCCGGCCGGGATGCCGTTGGCCGTGCGTTGTTGAAGGAGGGACTGGACATTATCGGCTTTTCACCGGCTGCCGGCACGCTGCGCCGGCGGATGGCACTGCTGCACCGGGAACTGGGGGAACCGTGGCCCGATGTTGCCGAGCAGGCGCTGCTGGCCAGGCTCCAGGACTGGCTTGCACCGGAGCTCGACGCACTGGCGGCCGGCAGCCCGGTGCGCGGCATCGACCTCACCGAACCGCTCCGGCGGCTGCTTCCGTGGCCCGAGGCCGCGCACATGGGGGAGCTGGTTCCCGAACGGCTTGAGGTGCCCAGCGGCTCGCACGTGCGGATCGACTATGCAGGGGAGCGGCCCGTGGTAGCCGTGAAGCTGCAGGAGTGTTTCGGGTGGGCACAGACTCCCCGCCTGGTCCAGGGCAGGGTTCCGGTCCTCTTTCATCTGCTCTCACCGGCGGGCCGGCCGCTGGCGGTGACGGATGACCTGGCGTCCTTTTGGTCCGGACCGTATGCACAGGTGCGGGCTGAGATGCGGGGCCGGTATCCCAAGCACCCCTGGCCCGAAGATCCCTGGCAGGCCAAGGCAACGGCACGCACCAAGGCCCGGATGTAGGGGCGGGGTTCCGGGGCGGTACTGAGTGCAGAGTCACAGCCGCCCTGCCCCGCCGCGAAGCACGGCGGGTTTTAGGCTGGAAGGGCAGCGCGCCGTCCTGTGCTGCCGTGAAAGGCTGTCTGCACCCGTGAAGTACTCCGTCCGTGAATTCCTGAGTATCCCCTCCGGCCGCGGACACCGCTTCCCGGCCGTGCGTGTTGGCCTGGGGATGCTGCTGCCGCTTTTGGTACTAATTCCGGCCGGACGTACCGATCTGACCATGTGTGCCATCTTTGGTTCCCTGACCGGCGTGTTCGGGCGCAGCGAACCGCACTGGCGGCGGCTGAAGCAGCAAACCGCTTCCGGCGTGTTGATGGTCCTGACGGTGATGGCCGGGGTGGCCTTGTCCCAGGCCGGCCGCGGACCCTGGACAGTGGTATTCACCGGAACCCTGATTGCTGCGGGCATCTCTGTGGCTGCGGATTCCCTGCGGGTGCGCCCGGCCGGCCCGTTCACTTACATTTTTGCCTTTACAGCGACGTCGGCCGCGCCGTTTGCCGGTTCGCTGGTCGAAGCATTTCTCACCGTCACGGCAAGTACGCTGCTGGCGGTGCTGTTGGGAGTGGCCGGCCGGCTGCACGCCCGCCGGCATAGCCCGGGCCGTCTCCGGGAGCCGGCGGCACGGCTGGGCAGCCCGAGGCGTGCCCGCCGGTTGCTGGTCCACGCAAGCCGTTACGCCGCAGCAGTAGGCATTGCCGGCACGGTATCCGCAGGGCTCGGCCTCGGACACGGATACTGGGCAATGCTGGCTGCCTGCGCCCCACTGGCCGCCGTCGAACTGTCCCGGGGACCAGCCAGGGCAGTGCACTTCATTGCCGGCACCTATGCCGGCGTACTGTTTTCCGCCCTGCTGATGCAGGTGCCCTGGTCAGCCGTGCAGCTGGCATTGCTGCTGGCCATGCTGCAGTTCAGCGGTGAACTCTATGTGGTCAGGCATTACGGCGCCGCCATGGTGTTCCTGACGCCCGTGGCGCTGATGATGACGGGATTTACGCACGGCGGAGACGTGTGGGCGCTAACCATGGACCGGTCACTGCAAACTACTATTGGTGCGCTGGTGGCGCTGGCAGTGGTCGCCGTCACCACTCCGCGGCATGCGGGATCCAGGGTGCGGGGCTAGCGCCGGGTAGCAATGAAAAGCTGCGCGGGTCCGCGGACCCGGGCCTGAACCGGGTCCCCAAGATAAAGGACGCGGCAGCCCTCTGATACGGGTGTGGTGGTGCCACCCACGGTGATTTCCGCGCGCCCCTTCGCTGAGAGCACTATGGCAAAACGGCCCAGCTGGACGGTCTCTTCGGTGTCATCCAACACCGCACGCCCCAGATGCAGATCCTCGCTCCACAGCGGAATCCTGTCCTGGAAGCCGTCAACTGGGATAACCGGCAGGGGGGCCGGCGTTGGCTGGTCCTCACGCAGGACCTGCTGGAGTTCACCGGTATCCACGTAGTCCCTGGTCAGGCCCACCCGCAGCGAGTTCTCGGAGATGCTCATCAGCACCACTGCCTGACCGGACACGTAAGTATGCAGGCAGCCCGCCGGTGTGACCATGGCCTGGCCTGGTTCCAGATGGATGTGATTCATGCAGACGGCGTAAAGGATGCCGCGGTCCCCGGGAAACAGTTCGCGGAGACGGCGAACCGTGGCCACGGTATCGGCCACCGCCCCGGTGGGGTTCGTGGCCCTGTCCACTGCAAAATTTGTCTCCCGCAGCGCCCGCTGCTGCTCGTCACGCGTCATCCGCAGCACGGCGTGGCTGGGCGATTCATGCTGAAAGGTGACGAAAGACCGGAGCCAGGGCAGATCCAACCCCTCGGCGACCTCCCGGAGGGTCGCAGGGTTACGCTCGCCGGACAATACGCTGACGGGGCTTACCGCAACGGCTACTTCCACCTTGGCATGGCAATCTTTGTAATTGCGGTTGCCTGCACCCATGGGTACGCCCCGGGCCTGCTCGCGGATAAAGCCTGCCTGGGCCTGCTCCACGGAGGGGTGGATCAGGATCGGGGGTGGAGCCCCCGCATCCAGCAAACGCATCCGGAAGGGGACAGGGTGTTGGGGCAGGGCATCCGGGCCGGTGAAGTGCTCCGGATGCTGTTCGGCGAGACGGTCCAGGGCATCCGGTATGTCGGCAGGGTCCCAGTCGATCAGCAGACCGGGGCCGCGGGCAGCGGTCAGCGTGCCCCGCTGTGAAACGGTAGGGACGGGGTCATACAGATGTGGAGTCAACATCTTAGAACTCAAATCACCTTGATTTGTGCACTCAAAATGCCTGTTGAATAATCTTAACGCTGTCCACATCCGGGCTTGACACCGCGGGCGGGGGTTCCCGCTGTGAGGATGCGTATGCACGCCTGTGATGTTCGCCCGTGAAGTCTGCCGGGTTCCACCCGCCCCGGGGCAAGCCTGCACTCGATGCATTCATTCACTCTCCCGGACCGGGTGCAATAATTGTCCGCAGACCAATAGGCAGTGACCCAGACCCGGAAGAGGTTGCGGACAGACATGGCATGCATAACAGCTCCGGACTCCAGGCGCGGAAGGTGCTGAGACCATGGAATTCCTGATACTGCTGATCGGACTGCTGTTCGGAACCGTACTGGCTGCCGGCGTCGGTGAACGTATCCGCCTTCCGTACCCGGTGCTGATGCTGATCTTCTCCGCCCTGATCGCTTTTCTGCCGATCATTCCCGAGGTGCACATCAACCCGGAACTGATCCTGCCGCTCTTCCTGCCGCCGCTGCTGTACGCCGCGGCGCAAAGAAGCTCCTGGTCCGTCTTCCGCCTGCGGTGGCGGTCACTGGTGCTCCTGGCCGTAGCCCTGGTCGCAGTCACAGTTGCGGTGGTTGCCGGGGTTTCCTGGGCCATGATCCCGGCCCTCGGACTACCGGCCGCAATTGCCCTGGGTGCCATTGTCGCCCCGCCGGACCCGGTGGCGGTGGAAGCGGTGGCAGGCAAGGTAAAAATGCCGCGCCGCCTGATCACCGTGCTCCAGACAGAGGGCCTGTTTAACGACGCCATCGCCATCGTGATCTTCCAGGCCGCCGTGGCGGCCAGCACCAGCGGAGGTGAAGTCGGATGGGATGTGGTTCCGAGGTTCCTTATCGGTGCAGCGGGAGCCGTCCTCCTGGGCCTGGCCATGGCGTGGCTTATTGGCAGCCTGAACCGTTTTGTCCCGAACATGGTGGCCCGTTCGGCAGCTACTCTGGTGGCGCCCTATGCCGTGTACCTGATTGCTGAAGAAGCGCACTTTTCGGGGGTGGTGGCAGTGGTGGTCACCGCACTGGAACTTGGACGCCGGGCCCGCCCGCAGGATTCCGAGGAACGGCTCACCCGTACCGCTTTCTGGGACGTGGTGGAGATGCTGACCACTGGTGTTGCGTTTGGCCTGGTGGGCATCGAGATGCGGTACATCATCGAGGACGAGGGGGCGGAACTGCTCGGCTTCGTTCCCGGAATTGCCGCAGTATGCGTGGCCGTCCTGGTGGTGCGGTTCCTGTGGATGCTGGGTATCTACCGGCTGGGCGGAACCGAGATGAACCGGGTTCCCGGCTCGCTGAAGGAAGTCCTCGTGCTGACCTGGTGCGGCATGCGCGGGCTCGCCACCCTGGCGCTGGCCCTGGCGCTGCCCGGCACCACCATGGCCGGGGAGGCCCTGCCCGGCCGGAACTTCGTGGTCGCGTGCGCCGCGGCCGTACTCGTGGTCACGCTCGTTATACCCGGCCTGACCCTGCCCTGGCTGATGCGGGTCCTCAAGCTGCCCGATGACCACCGGGACGCGGACCGCAAGGAACGCGAACTGGCGCTTCGCGCGGAACGGGCAGCCATAGAAAGCATGAAACGCTCCACGGCAATTGCGCAGCTTCCGCCGGAACGCCGGGCCGTGCTGGCCAAGCGGATGTCCTCGCTGCACTCAATGCTGCAGGGCGATGACGAGCCGGATCCGCAGAAGCTGCTGGACCGCAAAGCCACCCTGGAACTCATGGATGTGGTCCAACGTGAAGCCATGGACGCGGCACGGCGCGAGGTGCTCGCAGCCCGACGCCGCCCCGGCACGGATCCCGAGGCCGTGGACCGAGTGCTGCGGCGGCTGGATCTGAGGACCGTCACCATGGACCACCGGGAACGGCACTAGGCTCCTTCGCGGCTAGACTGCGGGTTTATGAGCGAAAACGATCAGTCCTGGCCGCTTTTGGGGCTGGCATGGGTGGTGCAGGCGGCTGCCGCCATCACCCTGGCGGTGGCAGTGGTGATATTGCAGCTGTGGATTCTGCCGGAGCCGGTGCTGCTCACTCTGCTGCTGGCACTGATCCTTGGGTCCGTGGTGATGCTCCTGCTGGCCGCCCCGCTGATCTTCACCTGGCTGCGCAGCCGCGTCCGGCGGACCTGGGTGATGGTGCTGGCCATGGCTGCCGTGGCCGTGGTGTTTGGCTGGTGGCTGGTGGTTGCCTGCGTCCTTGGGTTCGGGCTGCTGGTCATTGGCTTCGGATAGCCCGGATTAATCCCCGGGTGTTCCAAACGCATAGGATGGCAGGCCGGGCATCGATCGCCGCGTGCCCCAGCAACTATGCGTGATTGGATTTCACCCCTTTGAGTCTTGACCCCCACACCAACTCTTCACCGCTGCCCGCAGCGGGCACCACAAAACGCGCCGGACGGAAACCGGCACCGGACGCCCTGGATCCGCGGACGAAAACCGTTATCGGGCTGCTGCTCGTTTCCTCATTTGTCGTAATCCTGAACGAAACCATCATGAGCGTGGCTCTGCCCCGGCTGATGGCGGACCTGAACATCACTGCGGGAACCGCCCAGTGGCTTACCACCGGGTTTATGCTCACCATGGCCGTGGTAATCCCCGCGACCGGGTTCCTGCTCCAGCGCTTCTCCATGCGCGGCCTGTTTATGACCGCCATGTCCCTGTTCAGTGCCGGCACCCTCCTCGCTGCCCTGGCTCCCGGATTCGGTGCCCTGCTGGGCGGGCGGATCATCCAGGCCGGCGGTACGGCCATCATGATCCCGCTGCTGATGACCACGGTGCTGAACGCGGTGCCTGCGCACAGGCGCGGCCGCATGATGGGAACCATTTCGATTGTGATCGCCGTGGCTCCGGCCATCGGGCCGACCGTTTCCGGCATCATCCTCAATGCGCTGGACTGGCGCTGGATGTTCTGGCTGGTGCTGCCCATTGCCCTGCTCTCGCTGGTCCTGGGGACAGTCTTCATCCGCAACCTGACCGAACCGAAACGGGTTCCCTTCGATGCCCTGTCCATAGTGCTCTCCACCTTTGCCTTCGGCGGAATCATCTTCGGCCTGAGCAGCATCGGAGAGGCGGCCCAGGGCAAGGAACTGATGCCGCTGTGGATCCCCCTGACCGTCGGTGCACTGGCCATGGCCGGGTTTGTGTACCGCCAGCTGGTGCTCCAGCGCTCTGACCGGGCACTGATGGACCTGCGCACTTTCACCAGCAAGCCGTTTGTCATAGCTGTGGTTATGGTGCTGGTGAGCATGATGGCCCTGTTCGGCTGCCTGATTGTGCTCCCGCTCTACCTGCAGAACGTGCTGGGCCTGTCCACTCTGGAAACCGGTCTGCTGCTGCTGCCCGGCGGTGCGGTCATGGCAATCCTGTCCCCGATTGTCGGCGGTCTCTTTGACCGTTTCGGACCGCGGCCGCTGGTGATTCCCGGCGCCCTGGTGCTGAGTGCTTCGCTCTGGGGCATGACCATGCTGACGGAGGATTCTCCGGTGCCACTGGTAATCCTGCTGCACTGCTTCCTGAACGCCGGCCTCGGCTTTATCTTCACCCCGCTGTTCACCTCTGCACTCGGTTCCCTGGACCGCACGCTGTACTCGCACGGCAGCGCCATCATCAACACGCTCCAGCAACTGGCAGGAGCGGCAGGTACGGCAGTCTTCATCACGCTGATGACAGCCGGCACCACCGCTGCAGTTAATGACGGCTTGGCGGCCATCCCGGCAGCAGCGGCCGGAATCCATACGGCCTTCTTCTGGGGCGCCGTGATCTCCCTGGTGGCACTGGCGGCGTCATTCTTTGTCCGCCGTCCCGTGAACGAACTGCCTGACGGGGTGGGCGTCCACTAACCCGGTGTGCCTGTTGTTCGGCAGCGGCGGCCACTATCCTCGGTAACGCAGGTGCAATCCGCCCCATCACAGGCACTGCACTCCGGGAAGTGGCACCATGTCCGAGCACAGGCAAGCCCCCGGCGGAAACCGCGTCCGGATGCTGCTGGCCCTCGCGGGCCCGGCGGTCCTGTTCGGCGTGGTGTCCGCCCTGGTCCTTTTTGGTCTCGACAGGCTTAGCCTGCTGCTCGAACACTGGGTCTGGGCGGACCTGCCGGCCGCCGTCGGCGCGGATCCCGCGGGCGGCTGGTGGATTCTGGGCACCTTGACGGTTACCGGGCTCGCCGTGGGACTCACTGTACGGTTTGTGCCAGGCCATGCCGGCCCGGATTCAGCAGCCGCCGAACTGGGCGGTCCGCCGCTGCCGCCCGGCGTGGTGCCGGGGCTCGCCCTGGCTGCAGTCCTTGGACTGGCCGGGGGCGTCAGCCTGGGACCGGAGAATCCGATTATTGCCATCAACACCGCCCTGCTGAGCGCGCTGGCAGGGCGGTTTTTCGTCCGCATACCCGCCCGGGTGATCGCCGGCCTCGCGGTGGCAGGAACCGTGGGTGCCATGTTCGGCACACCCGTGGCGGCCGCCCTGCTTTTTACCGGCTTGGCCGGCGCAATGCGCACCGGGGGAGCCCTCTTTGACAGGCTTTTCCTGCCGCTCGTCTCCGCCGGTGCCGGAGCAGTAACCATGACTCTGCTCGGTGGCACGCTGCTGCAGGTCCGGCTCCCGCCCATGGGCGCCCCGGACGGCTGGGACGTACTGGCGGCGCTGGTGATTGCTCCGCTGGCGGCCGCATTCGGCCTGCTCGGGGTAGTGGTCTTCGCCCGGGTGCACAGCGGATTCCGGCGGCTGGGAAGCCCCGTCCTCTACACCACGCTCGGGGGAGCGCTGCTTGGCCTGCTGGGTGTGCTCGGCGGGCCGGTGACCCTGTTCAAAGGGGCGGCCGAATCCGCGCGCCTGCTCCAAAACCCGGGCGGCGAGGAACCCTGGGCCCTGCTCGGTGACGCACTGGTGAAACTCGCCGCCCTGGTCATAGCGGCGGCAGCAGGCTTCCGTGGCGGGAGGATATTTCCTGCCGTTTTTATCGGCGTTGCCGCCGGCCTGGCGGTTGCCGGGTTTGTGCCGGGCATACCGGTAGCGCTGGCCGTGTCCGCGGCCGTGCTCGGGCTGGTACTTGCCGTGGCCCGGGACGGCTGGATGGCCCTCTTCATCGCCGTGGTGATCACCGGCGACGTCACCGTGACCGGCGTCCTTTGCCTGGCCGTGCTGCCGGCCTGGCTGGTGGTCACCAACGCCCCGCACATGCTCGCCGAACAGGGCGTCCCGGAAAATCCTTGACCACGGGTGTGACGGACCCCATACTAAATGAACGATTAGTTAGTGCTTACGTCAGGAGCCCCGATGACCGTCCTCCAGTCCGCCCGTCCCACCTTCGATCCGAACGACGTCGCCGACGTTGATGCCGACCTGTACCTGCTCGACGAGCAGCTGGATGAGGAGGCAAAAGACGTGCAGGCGAGGGTACGCGCCTTCGTGGACCAGGACCTGCTGCCGGTCATCAACGGATACTGGGAGCGGGCCGAGGTGCCGTACGAGCTGATTCCCAAGCTGGCAGCCCTCAACATCGCCGGCGGCACCATCAAGGGATACGGGTGCCCCGGCATGAGCCGGATGTCGGCCTCCATCGCAGCCGCTGAGCTGGCCCGCGGCGACGGCTCCATCAACACCTTTTTCGGGGTCCACTCCGGCCTGGCCATGGGCAGCATCGACATGCTCGGCAGTGAGGAACAGAAACAGCGCTGGCTGCCGGCCATGGCCCGGTTTGAAAAGATCGGCGCCTTTGCCCTGACCGAGCCGGCGCACGGATCCGACTCGGTCTCGCTGGAGACCAGTGCCCGGCGCGAGGGCGATTTCTACGTCCTGAACGGCAGCAAGCGATGGATCGGCAATGCCAGCTTTGCCGACATCGTGATCATTTACGCCCGGGATGAAGCCGACGGCGCGGTTAAGGCGTTTGTCATGGAGAAGGGCGCCGAGGGCCACCCGGCCGGGTATAACGCCGAAGTCATCACCGGAAAGATGGGCAAGCGTGCCGTGCTGCAGCCCAACATTGTCATTGAGGACCTGCGCATTCCGGCCGCGAACCGGCTGGAAAACTGCAACTCCTTCAAGGACGTAAACAAGGTCCTTGCCGCCACCCGCGGGGGAGTGGCCTGGGAGGCGCTGGGACATGCCGTGGCTGCTTATGAGATTGCCGTCGCGTACGCCAAGCAGCGCGTACAGTTCGGCAAGCCGATTGCCGGGTTCCAGCTGGTGCAGAACAAGCTGGCCAACATGCTTGCCCAGCTGACCGCCATCAAGCTGACCTGCTTCCGGCTCAACGAGCTGGGCGAATCCGGCCAGATGACCAGCCCCATGGCATCCATGGCGAAAATGTTCGCAGCGCGGCAGGGACGCTGGATCTGCCAGGAGGCACGGGACATCATGGGCGGCAACGGACTGCTGCTCGAAAACCATGTGGCAAGGCACCTGACCGACATGGAGGTGGTCTTCACCTATGAGGGCACCGACACCATGCAGTCCCTGATTCTGGGCCGGCACATCACCGGCCTGTCCGCCTTCGCCTAGAGCATCAGAGGCCAGCCGGAGAACAGTCGACGGACACCTCTAGGGGTGTTGGGGCCCGCCAACCCGCAGCCCCAGCACCCTGCCGGTGTTCCCCGCCATCGGGTCCATGGCCTCCGGCCACTGTGCGGTCATCATAAAAAGCAGTCCGCCGTCGTCTCCTCCCACAGCACAGGAGAAACAGCCCTGCTCCAGCTGTACGGACTCCACAACGTCCCCGCCGGGCCGGATTCGCACACACCGCTCACCGGGCACTTCGGCAAACCAAATGCCGCCGGCACCGTCCCAGCAGATGCCGTCCGGGGCACTGCCGGGCACCCCGGCCCACTCGCCCGCGGGGGTGAGCGTGCCATCGGCATTGATAGTGAAGGATGCCAGGCGGCCGGCGTTGGATTCGGCCACCACCAGGGTGCTGCCGTCCTCGGAGACCAGCATTCCGTTGGGGAAGGACAGTCCGCGGGCGACTGTCTCGGCGGAGCCGTCCGGCCGGACCAGGGCTATGATGCCGTCGCTGCCCGCCCCGGCGGCGTAGTCCGCCCCGATGCCGTTGACGTAGGCGTTGCCGCCGGGGTGGACGGCAATCTCGTTCCAGGGGTGCTCGGAGAGCCGCCGCAGATCGGCCAGCGGGACCAGCCCGGCGTGGGGTACCTCCACCAGCACGGTGCCGTCACTGCCCGAGACCACGACCATCCTGCCGTCAGGCAGCCAGTCAAAGCTGATGGGGAAGGACGGCACCGCTGCGGCACGGCGAATGTTTCCCTGCCGGTCCAGCGCCGAGATGGTGCCCGCTGTCCAGTCCGCAAACCAGAATTCATTGCCGTGCCAGCGTGCGGATTCGCCCATTCCAATGCCGGATGCCAGGGTTGCCGGTTCCGCCATGCTGCACCTCGCTTCATCCGGGTGTTCCAGTGTGCAGGTACAGTATGCCGCCCGCACGGTTCCGGGAACAGACGGTGCGGGTCAGGAGCCGGCGGCGCCAAGCATCCGCAGCGCCAGCATGCTGTGGTTCGCCGCGACGTCGGCCGCGGTGAGCCTTCCGTCCGCGCGGAACCAGCGGGCCACGTCGATGCACAGGGACAGAAGAGCGAAAACAGCCAGCCGGGTGTCCGGCACCGAGAACACACCCAGTTCGCGCCCGCGGTCGACGACGGTCCGGAACTCGGCGTCCACCGCACGGCGGATCTCAAGCACCTCGGCCCGGTGCTCATCGCTGAGGGCGGGCAACTCGAAGTTGACCACGCTGGATTTGGTCCGGTTGCTGCTCTGCCATTCCACAAAGTCCCGCACCACGTTGCGGATCTGCTCCACCGGATCCGTGCTCGAGGCCATTCCGGCCCGGACCAGCTCCAGGGTCCGCTCATGGCCCAGCTTCGAGATGCTGTACAGCAGCTCTTCCTTGGACCTGTGGTGGACGTACACGGCCCCGGGCGTCACCCCTGCTGCTGCAGCAATGTCCCGCGTAGTGGTGCCGTGAAAACCCTTGGCTGCGAAGGCCTCGGTGGCGGATTCCAGCAGGCGCTGGCCCGTGTCGGTTGCGGGCACCTGATCCTCCGGATTCTGAACAAAATGAGCGTTTAGCAACCAGAGTAACAGGGGAGTGCATCCGGTGCGGGGCGGTTAGGCCAGGCGCGAGCGGACAATCTCGCTGACCGTTTTGCCGTCAAACCGGCCGGCCACCCTGGCCGTCACCGGTTTCATGACCTGCCCCATCTGCCGCATGGACGGTTCCGTGCCGCCGGCGCGCAGCCCGGCAATCTCCTCGTCCACGATGGCCTCAACCTCTGTCCGGCTCAGCGCAGCCGGCAGGTACGCCTCGATAATCTCCGCTTCTGCGATCTCCGCCGTGGCGCGGTCCGCTTCCCCTGCCTCGGTGTAGATCCGTGCGGTGTCTCGCCGCTTGGCTGCCTCCTTCTGCAGCAGGGAGATGGTCTGCGCGTCATCCAGCTCCACGGGTGTCTTCCCGGACTTTTCCCGCGTGCCGATTTCACCAAGCACATTGCGGACCGTGGCCAGCGCCGTGCGGTTGCCGGCTTTCATATGCGCTTTCATATCCTGCTGCAGCCGGTCTTTGAGCGTTCCCATACCCTGTTCCTCTTTCCTTGACACAAGTTCCTACCCTCATCCTCCCCTACACGGGAGGTGCCGGTCACAGCGTCCGGAATCACAGTCCGAAAGGGCGGAAGTTGTCTTGAGTCGCTCAAAACAACTGATAGGGTTTTGATATGCAGACGGACGAAGACACGGAACGGCTGGCCGGGAACATCCGGACCGCCGGACTGAAGGTCACCGCGCAGCGCCTGGCCGTACTGCAGGTGCTGCAGCAGACCCCGCACTCCAGTGCGGAGCAGGTTCTTGCTGCCGTCCGCGAGGAATTGCCGAACATCTCCGCCCAAGCGGTTTACGGCATCCTGGCCGCCTTTACCGAGGCCGGCCTGGCGCGACGGCTTGAGCCCGCCGGTTCACCGGCCCTGTACGAGTCCCGAGTGGGAGATAACCACCATCATCTGGTGTGCATTCACTGCGGGAAAATCAGGGACGTTGACTGCGTGATTGGCCAGGCACCCTGCCTGGAGCCGTCGGATGATTCCGATTTCACCGTGCTGGCCGCCGAAGTGACATTCAGCGGCATCTGCAGCAGCTGCCGGCAGCTGGCGGAATCCTCCGCCCCGTAGGCAGCACCAACCGTCGAACCACCGGCGGGCCCCTTTCAATGGCGATTACCCCTTTCCGGGCTTCACGCTGCCCGGAAACCGCCCCTGCCCCGGCCTGCACTTGTGCAAACCGGCGGTAGGAACCGGCCCGAGTCTCACCACAACGCGTTATCCGAGGAGAGAACCATGACCATTTTGATCACCCCTACCGCCACCGCCCGTGACGATAACCGCCAGGACTCCGCTCCGCGCCCTGCCGTTGCCGAACGCACGGAACAGGCAGCAGCTCCGATCCGTCCCGAAGGCAGCTACACCAGCCGCTATGACTCCGCTGCGGAAACCCGCCGCACCCCGCGCTCCCGGGGAAGCTACGTCACCGCCGCCAGCCAGCGGACCCGCCCCGCGGGCAGCTACACCTGCACCGACGGAGCATCTGCTCCCCGCCGTGCCCGCGGCAGCTACACCTTTCAGGCGTAGGCAGCGGCGGCATTCCCCGGCGCAGGCTGCGGTGCAGACCGTGCGGCCGCGCCGGGCGGGACGTGCGCAGCCGATAAGCTGAATGCTCGTTGTCCCGCGGGGGCGAGGAAGACCACCCCCCTATGAGAGGACACCATGAGCCTGATCCGGCTGCAGGACGTCAACACATCGTTCGAGAACAAGCAGGTGCTGCGCGAAGCGTTCCTTCGCCTTGAACCCAAGGACCGGATCGGGCTGATCGGACGCAACGGATCCGGCAAGTCCACCATCCTGAAACTCGTGCTGGGCCGGCTCGAACCGGATTCCGGCACAGTGACGGTGGAGCCGGGCCTGCGGATCGGCTACTTCTCCCAGTTCTCCGAACTGGACGGAGAAGCCAGCATCACCGAGGTGCTGGACACCGTCTTTACCGGGATCAAGGACGTCGAAGTGGAGCTCGCCCGCATAGACACGGCCATTGCCGGGGCTCCCGCCGAGAAGGAAATGAACCGGCTCATCACCCGCCAGGCCGAACTGTTTGAGACCATGGACCGGCTGGACGGCTGGGACTACCCCCGCCGCATCGATGCCGTGCTCACCACCCTCGGTTTCACCGAGGCGCACCGGACCTGCGCCATTGACGCCCTCTCCGGCGGCTGGCGGAACCGGGCGGCGCTGGCGAAAATCCTGCTTGAACAGCCGGATGTGCTGCTGCTGGATGAACCAACCAATTACCTTGATGTGGACGGCGTGGAATGGCTTGAGGGCTGGTTCCGCGACTTCCGCGGTGCGGCGGTCATCGTTTCGCATGACCGGAAGTTCCTGGACGCCGTGGTTACCCGCATCGTGGAGGTGGAGAACTTCCACCTGCACGAATACCCCGGCAACTTTGCGGAATACGTTGTGCAGAAGCAGTTCCGGCTGAAAACCCTGCAGGCCCAGTTTGTGCATGAAGCCGAACTGCTGGCCTTTGAAGCCGAGGGCATCGCGGACCGCCGTGAGGCGGCCAAGGCCGGCGGCCGGCTGAGCAGCCAGCTGGCCCGGATCAAGAAGTCCCGGGCACCCCGGCCGGTGGATGAAATCATCACCGGCATTTATGCCGGCCTGCACGTCAAGGACGTGCTGGGCCGTTTCCGCTCACTGTCCAAGTCCTACGGCGACAAAGTGCTCTTCAGCGACCTGAGCTTTGAAGTGAACAAAGGCGACCGGATTGCCGTCACCGGCACCAACGGCAGCGGCAAGACCACCCTGCTGCGTGTCCTCACGGGGGAGGAGACCCCCGACTCCGGCGAGGTCAGCTGGCCCAAGGGCCCGTCCATGGTCTCCTACAACAAAATGCTTGAGGCGCTCGACGACGGCGACACGGTCACCCACGCGGTCAACGCCCTGCCGGGATCCCTTGCCTTCAGTGCCACGAAAAAGTCCGTGAACCGCTTCCTGACCATGTTCCAGTTCTCCGAAGCGGACCTGACCCAGAAGATCGGCAACCTGTCCGGCGGCCAGCGTGCCCGGGTGGCCATGGCCCAGTGCCTGCTTTCCGGCGCACCCGTCCTGCTGCTGGACGAGCCAACCAACCACCTTGACATGTCCAGCACCCAGGTGATGGAACGGGCCCTGATGCATTTTCCCGGTGCCGTGATTGTGGTCAGCCATGACCGGTTCTTCACCGAGAAAATCGCCACCCGCCGCCTCATCTTCGGCGCCGAAGGATCCGCCCCGGGGCAGGTGGACATCCGCGAAGCCTAGGAAAAGCCCTGGCAGGGGATTAGCACCCGCTGTTACGTTGGCGGAATGGGTGTGTACGGGCACGGTTCACAGGAGCCCTGGCCTGCCGGGCCACGCGCGGCACCGCCGGTGCTGATGGCCCAGACCTGGGCAGACGTGGTGTTCCTGCACTGGCGCATGGACCCCGCAGCGGCCGTCCCGTTTATGCCGCCGGGCGTGGAACCGGACGTTCTTCATGGTGCCACCTGGGTGGGGCTGATCGGGTTCCACGCGCCAAAGACGCGGTTTTTGGGACGGATCGGCATGCCCTACGTCGGCTCCTTCACGGAAATCAACGTGCGGCTGTATTCCCGCGGCGCAGACGGCAGCGCGGGGGTTCTGTTCCTGTCCCTGGACGCATCCCGGCTCGCTCCCGTGCTCGTGGCACGCTCGCTGCGGATTCCCTATGTCTGGTCGCGGTGCAGGCCGGTCCGCGCCGGCACGGCCCGGGGGTACGACGTCGAGCGGTTCGGCAGGCAGGCACGTTCCTCCTTCGCTGCGGTTCCGGACTGTGCCCGGCAGGCCGATGATGAGCTCTCGCTGTGGCTGACGGCCCGCTTCGGACTGCATACCGCTTTCGGCGGCAGCACGGTTTTTATCCCCAATTCCCACCGGCCCTGGCCGCTGCACCCGGCGCGGCTGGCACACTGCGACGATGAACTGCTCTCCGCCGCCGGGCTGGATGTCTCCGGCCCGCCGGACACCGTGCACTACTCCACGGGGGTGGACACCCTGTTCGGCCGGCCCCGGCGGGTTGCCTGAAGCGCCTGCGCAGGTGCACTCTGCCGGGTACCGCCCGCCGCCCGGCGAAGCAGGCGCTGCAGTCCCTTTTCGCCGCGGTGCATAAGCAGCGCGTGGGCGGCCGTGAGAACCGGCCGGGCAACCGGGGTGAGCAGGCGCATCCACGGCCGGGTCGGCCGGACCCGCCACGATATGTCCATCCGCGTCTGCACCGGCTCCGTCCCGCCGTCAGCGGCCAGGGGAGTCAGGCGGATCTGCCCGCTGCCGGCCAGATCACCGGCGGCGTCGAAATCGATCGAGACCGGGTGGTCCACCGCAGTGGGACGCAGGGTAATGGAAAGACGGTAGCCCAGTGCGGCGCGGAACTGCAGCCGGACGGTGGAGGAGAGCAGCACCGCGGCCCGGTCGCCGGAGGGGGCAGCAGCCGGGGAGACGTCCTGCCGGGTGCAGCCGGACCACCACCGGGGCCAGTCCATCTCCGGGCCGGCCACCGCCTCCCATACGTCTTCGGGGGAGGCATCAAGCAGCCAGCTGGAGGGAAGGACATAGAGACCGGGCATTGCACCAGCATGCCATCGGCGCCGGGGCGGCGGAAAATACGGTCCCGCCGCCCCGGCCCGGCTCAGCCGGCGTAGGCCGGGGGCAGGGGAAGCCCGCGCTCAGCCATAACCGTCCGCAGCCGGGTGGGGTAATCGGTGATGATGCCGTCCACTCCCAGGTCGATCAGCGCGTTCATGTCCGCCGCCTCATTGACGGTCCAGGGAATAACGCTGAGTCCCAGGCCGTGTGCCTCGGTGATCATCGCCGGAGTGACGCTGGTGGCGATGGGGGAGACGACGTCGTACCCCAGAGACGCGGCCGCCCGGGGAACCGAACCGCCGAAGTCATCAATGTCGATGCCGCCCAGTTCCGGTGCAGCCCCCGGCTGCCCCACGCCCAGATCCTCCGGAGTCCCGGCCAGCGCCACCAGCACCAGTTCCGGGGCCATCCCGGCTACCAGGTTCAGCGTGGACCAGTCGAAGGACTGGATAGTGGTGCGTCCGGCCTTGCCTGCCGCGCGGACCTCACTGACAACCGCCTCGGTCAGCGCCACGCTGCCCGGACCGCCGGCCAGCCCCTCTTCGACCTTGGTCTCCACATTGAAGCGGACCGTGTCCGCCCCGTAGCGATCGGCGAGCGCGTACACATCACGCAGTTCCGCAATGGTGTTCCCCTGCGACACCACCTGTTCCGGGTAGCCCGGCAGCTGGGCATAACCGCAATCCAGCATCCGGATCTGCGCCAGGCTAAGCTCCGCCACCCGGTCACCCACGTAGGGAAACTCCGGATCCACGTACGTGGCCGGACCGGTGTCGGCGCACTTCTCCGGCTGGATGGTGTCGTCATGCCAGACAATCACCTTGCCGTCCTCGGTCAGGTGCGTGTCCAGCTCCAAAGTGGTTACCCCCAGTTCCAGGGAATGGGCAAACGCCGCGAGGGACTCCTCGGTGTTTTCCCCGCGCCCGCCGCGGTGGGACTGCAGATCGAAGGCCCGTTCGGTGCCGGACCGCATAACGTCCACCATCACGTCGAAGATGCGGGTGTTCTCGTACACCCCGGTGAGCATTTCGGCGCCCGGCCCCATGGCCGTCAGGGGCACGTCGTCGCCGGTGTGGCCGTTGGTGGTCCAGTCAATCCGGAACTGCTGCTCCGAACCGGCAACGTCAAAGGGTTCCTCCTGCACCGGGCTGTCAGGATTCGTCGGGTCTGCGCCGCCCAGCGGTTCGATAACCATCCCGCCGGTCTGGTGGTCGCCGACCGTGACCAGGAGCGTATTGCCGTCCTGCTCGGCGAACTCTTTGGCCAAAGCCACCGACCGGTCAAACTCAATGCCGGACCCGATGGTGAGCGCACCGTTGTTAACGTGGCTGAAGGCGTCAATGCCTTCTTCCTCCACCATCAGGAAGAAGCCGTTGCCGGACTGGTTGCCGTCCAGCACGGAGAGGGCCTTTCGCGTCATTTCCGTGAGCGGAACCGAGGGGTTGTAGGTTTCCTCGACGTCGTCGCCGTACTGGAACATTTCCTCATTGGCGAAGAGTCCCAGAATCCGGTCCCCCTGTGCTGCCTGCAGGCCCGGCAGGTCCCAGACGTATTCGTAGCCCCGGTCCATGGCTTCTTCGACCAGATTGCCTTCGGTGCCGGCGCTCTCCTCAGAGGGATCCTCGTCAGGATTGTCCGGGTACCTGCCCGGGCTGCCCTCCGGATACCAGTGGTCTTCGCCGCCGCCCAGGATGACTTCCGGGTGCGAGCTGCGCAGGAACTGTGCGGCAATGGCGCTCTGCTCGTCCCGGTCCAGGACATGTGAGCCGAACGCGGCCGGCGTGGCGTCGGTGACCTGGCTGGTGGTGACCAGCCCGGTGGACTTGCCCAGTTCCTCGGCTATTTCCAGTGCCGTGGTGACCGGCTGCCGGTCCACATCCATCCCGATGGCGCCGTTGTAGGTTTTGACACCGGTGGCCATGGAGGTGGCTGCTGCGGCGGAATCGGTGATGAACGTTTCCTCGTCCGCGGAGTTGGTGTGCACCCTGCCCACCTCGGGAAGGGTGTCCATGGCCAGTTCCCCGCTCAGGCCCACCGAAGCGAGCCGGATGGCGTCGCGCTGGCTGGTGCCCATACCGTCGCCGACCATCAGGATGACGTTGACCGACTCGTCGGTTCCGCCGTCTCCGCCACCATCCGTGGGACTGGGTGAAGGGGACGGGCTTTCCGTCGGAGAGGGGCTCCCGGTAGCTGTGGGACTTGGTGTGGAGGTAGCGGAGGGTGTCGGTGTACCGGTATGTCCCGGCCGGGTTGGATGTCCGGTGGCCGAGGGGCTGCCGGTACCACCCCCGTGTCCCGGCAGTCCCACGCCGGTTCCGCATCCTGCTAGGACGCAAATGCCCAATATCGCCGTTGATACTGCCTTAGCCGTCTTATTCATGTGGATTCCCCTGCGAGTGCCTAGCGGTGAAGGTCCCCCTGACGCGTGCAACACTCTGTACCGGCTTCCGGGGAGTCAACCGAGGTGAGGCAAACCGGTTCCTCCGGCAGCCTGTTTAGGCTGCGGCAGGGGAGGCCGCGGGGAAGCGTGTACCGGCGGGCAGGTTATTCGAAGGGAGACGGGTCTCCGGTTCCGCGTCGGACCACTTCCGGGGCGCCGCTGGAGAAATCAATGACGGTGGTGGGATCGGGGCCGCAGAAACCGGAGTCGATGACGGCGTCCACCTGGTGGTCCAGGCGCTCCTTGATTTCCCAGCCCTCGGTCATCGGCTCCTCGTCTCCGGGCAGCAGCAGGGTGCTGGAGAGCAGGGGCTCGCCCAGGCCAGCGAGGATGGACTGGACCACGGCGTTATCCGGGATGCGTACTCCCACCGTCCGCTTCTTGGGATGCGAGAGCCAGCGGGGAACGTCCTTCACGGCCGGCAGGATAAAGGTGTAGCTGCCCGGGGTGGCGGCCTTAACGCTGCGGAACACCGAGTTATCCAGCTGCACAAACTGGCCCAGCTGTGCGAAGTCCCGGCAGACAAGGGTGAAGTGGTGCTTCTCATCCAGCCTGCGGAGCTGGCGGATGCGTTCCACTCCCTCCCGGTTGCCCAGCTGGACGCCCAGCGCGTAACAGGAGTCTGTGGGATAGGCGATGAGGCCCCCGGAGCGGATGGTATCCACTATCTGGTTGATGGACCGCGGCTGCGGATTGTCGGGGTGGACGTCATAGTATCTGGCCATGGTCAAAGCCTACCGGCGGAGCAGGCTCTGCACCCCGTAGCTGTTCCACAGCGGCACCCAGCGCAGCGAGTGCCTTCGGTCCCACGTGTCCCTCGTCCTCGATGACCGTGAGGCGGCTGGAGGGCCAGTGCCGGTGCAACTCCCAGGCCGTACCTACGGGACTGCCGACATCCCGCCGCCCGTGGATCAGCCGGGCCGGGATGCCGTCCAGCTCCCGCACCCGGGCCAGGATCGCCGCCTCTCCGGGCAGGAAGCCGTCCTGCGCCCAGTAGCGGGTAGTCAACAGCGCGAACGTCACCAGGCTGCGCTCGCCGTCGAACCGGGGACCGGCCGGCGCACCGGGTTCCAAAGCGGCAACTGCGGATTCCCACTGCAGCCAGGCTCCGGCGGCGGCAAGGGCATCCGTCCGGTCCTCTCCTGCCAGGCGGCGGGCGTACGCTTCAACGGTTCTCTCGCCGGCGACGGCGCGGGCATCCCGGCTGAAGCGGGCCAGGGATTCGGGGCAGAACCGCCCGACGCCGCCGGTGATCCAGTCCACCTCGGCACGGTTGGTGGTGGTGACGGCGGCCACGGCCAGCCCAATGACGCGGTCCGGGTGCCGGAGGGTATAGGCCATCGCCAGGGTGCTGCCCCAGGATATTCCGGTGACTATCCACCGGCTGATCCCCAGGCTGGTCCGCACCGCTTCGATGTCGGCGATCAGCGTCTGGGTGGTGTTCAGGTGCAGGTGCCCGGGATCATCCTGTGCGGCCGGAGTGCTGCGGCCGCAGCCTCGCTGGTCGATCCCGATGGTGTAAAAAAGCCGTGGATTGTGCAGGCTGCGGTAGCCGCCGGAACCGAGCGAACTGCCAGGGCCGCCGTGCAGGTACAGGACCGCGGTGCCGGCCGGGTTGCCGCTGCCCTCCCAGTAAATGCGGGCATGGGGCACCTGTACCCATCCGTGGCTCCCGCTGTCCGGAATACTCCCCATCGCTACGCCACCGGGTCTGTTCCCCGGTGCAGCTCCCGGCGAAGGGTGACAACAGAATGCGCGGCGGTCCTTATCCGGGTGCCGGAGTGCGGGATGCCCCCGCCCATCCGCCGGACTGCTGCCAGCCAGATGCAGACCGCCCGCTCAGAAAGCCAGACGGGTGCCCAGAGGGCCGCCGTCGGTGGAAACACCCGGCTTCCGCCGCCGCGCCGGCGGCCGTATTCTGCCGCCGCAACGGCAATGCCGGCGAAACCGGCCAACCGGCGCGGCCGGCGAAGGCACCAGGTCAGCGGGGGGAGGAGGGATAGCTCGGCCGACAGGCGCAAGGGCTGGGCAAAACCGTCGTAGGCCTGGCGGACCCGCTGGCTGAAGAACCGGCGGGCCGAGCAGGGGAGCCGGGCGATATGCAGGTCTCCGGCGCGTGCCTCGCGGCCCCCTGCCGCCTTGACCGTGCGCAGCAGTTCCAGATTCTCGAACAGTACGTCTCCGCTGTAGCCGCCGGTGCGTCGCAGGAGCTCCGCACGCACGCCCAGCGTTCCGGGGTAGTCCGAACCGAAGGCGCGATTCAGCAGGATGCGGCCGGTGTCCCATTTGGCATGCCACGGCAGCGGGGCGGGGAAATAGTTCTGCGGACGGACGACGTCGGCGTCCGCGAGCAGCGCAAGCACGCGGCTGAGCGCGGACGGCGTGTAGCGGACGTCGTCGTCGGCAATAATCAGGTACTCCGCCCGGGTCAGGTCCAGGCCGGTCAGGACTCCGTCAACTTTGCCGTTGAGGCATTCGGGGTGGGCGGGCCGGCAATGCCGCACCGCCGGCGGGAACGCCCGGCCATGCGCGGCGAAGCGTTCCTCGTCGGAGCCGTCCACCACCAGTACCGGCAGATGGGTGCACAGCACTTCGAGGTATCCGCACAGC
Organism: Arthrobacter sp. YD2; assembly: GCF_030410475.1. Lineage (NCBI taxonomy): Bacteria > Bacillati > Actinomycetota > Actinomycetes > Micrococcales > Micrococcaceae > Arthrobacter > Arthrobacter sp. YD2. The sequence goes on along the minus strand of NZ_JAUHHB010000002.1, from coordinate 589,026 downwards.
TCTTCCAGGCCGCTGTCCTCAGTCCATTTAAGCGGCAGGATGTATTCGGCGTTTGTCCGGGGACGGGCGTCCATGCCAGAGAAGATAACCGCACTGCCAGTACTAAGCAAGCTTAGTAATGCCGTAGGCTGGGACACATGGAGAAGCGCGACTTTTTCCCGGAGATACCCGCAGCATGCGGAGCGGATGCTTGCCGGCCGTCCCTACCTTGCCGGCGATCCCTACGTTGCCGACGAGCCGGAGCTGGCCGCAGACAGCCGGCGTGCCATGGCGCTGGCCGAGCGCTACGCCCGCACCTGGCCCACGGACCAAAGTGCAGCACAGCACACATCGCCGCGATCATCCTTCCCGGAGTGAGTGTGGGGGAGAACAGCGTGGTGGGGGCCGTCGCCGTCGTCACACGCAATGTACCGCCCAATACCGTTGTGGCAGGCAACCCGGCCAAACCCCTGCGGACGCTCTGGGCCTGTCCAAAGTGCGGGTACGGCACGGTAATCAGCCGCAACCCGAAGCACGCCACCAAGCCGGCCTGACCGCGCAAAAACGCGGTGTCCGGCGCCGTCGTGACGCTCCCGGGAACCCCGTGGTCCGCGGCGCGCCGGAAAAGTCAATAGAATAGATGTAAGCACCGCAGCCGACGGCCCTGCTCTGGCCGCACCACAGACTTCCGGAATGCCGCCGTACGGCTGCCATTCCACTTTGCAATCCCGATCCCCAACGAAAGAAAATCATCCGTGAATAGAACACCTGCCGTCCTAAAAGCCCCCCGGGAACTCGCGAAGGGAACCATGCGAGTCATGAATCTTGGCGGCCTCGGCGAAATCGGCAGGAACATGACCGTTTTCGAATTCGACGGCAAGCTGCTGATTGTTGACTGCGGCGTCCTCTTCCCCGAAGAGGAACACCCCGGCGTCAACCTCATCCTGCCCGACTTCACCGCCATCCGTGACCGCCTGCAGGACGTTGTTGCCGTTGTCCTGACCCACGGCCACGAAGACCACATCGGCGGTGTCCCGTACCTGCTGCGCGAGCGTTCGGACATCCCCATCGTGGGCTCCAAGCTGACCCTGGCGTTCATCGAGGCCAAGCTGAAGGAACACCGGATCAAGCCCAAGCTGATCCAGGTCAAGGAAGGCGACCGCCGCACCATCGGCGGCTTCGACCTGGAGTTCCTGGCCGTGAACCACTCCATCCCGGACGGCCTGGCCATTGCCATCCGCACCGCCGCCGGCATGGCACTGCACACCGGTGACTTCAAGATGGACCAGTTCCCGCTGGACCGCCGCATCACCGACCTCACCGGCTTCGCCCGGCTCGGCGTGGAAGGCGTGGACCTGTTCCTCACCGACTCCACCAACGCCGAGGTCCCCGGCTTTATGGCCTCGGAAAAGGAACTGGCCCCGGCCATCGACACGGTGTTCCGCACCGCACCGCGCCGCATCATTGTTTCCAGCTTCGCCAGCCACATCCACCGCATCCAGCAGGTCATCGACGCGGCATCGCGCTACAACCGCAAGGTCTCCTTCGTGGGCCGCTCGATGATCCGCAACATGACCATCGCCGAGGAACTGGGCTACCTGAACATCCCCAAGGGCATCCTGGTGGACTTCAAGTCCCTGCAGCGCACCGATGACCACAAGGTGGTGCTGATCTGCACCGGTTCGCAGGGCGAGCCGATGGCCGCGCTGTCGCGGATGGCCAACAAGGACCACCAGATTCGTATCCACGAGGGCGACACCGTGCTGATGGCCAGCTCGCTGATCCCGGGTAACGAGAACGCCATCTACGGCATCATCAACAACCTGACCAAGATCGGCGCCAACGTGGTGCACAAGGGCAATGCCAAGGTGCACGTCTCCGGCCACGCCAGCGCCGGCGAACTCGCCTACTGCTACAACATCGTCAAGCCGCGCAACGTGATGCCGGTGCACGGCGAATGGCGCCACCTCAAGGCCAACGGAGCCATCGCAGAGGCAACCGGCATGGATCCCCGCGACGTCGTCATCGCCGAAAACGGCATGACCGTTGACCTGCGCCGCGGCCGGGCCACGATCTCCGGGAAACACCAGGTGGACCTGGTCTTCGTGGACGGCGACAGCGTTGGCCACACCACCGAGGAAACCCTGAAGGAGCGCATGCAGCTGGCCGAGGAGGGCGCCGTGACGGTGCTGGCCCTGGTCGACGCCGATACCGGCACCATTGCCGAGCCTGCCGAGTTCTTCACCAAGGGCTTTACCGTGAAGTCAGAGGACCTGAAGAAGGCCGAGGAAGCCGTGGAGAAGGCCCTGGCCAACGCGGCCTCCGGCAGCCGCCGCGGACCCAAGGGTGAGGACCTCGAAGACGTCATCGAGCGCGCCGTCGCCAACTGGATGCGCCGGTTCTACAACCGCACGCCGGCCATCACGGCGATTGTTGTTGACGCGTAGCTAGCCCCGGGACCCGTCCCGCGCTCCGGCCCGCAGTGATTACGCTGCGGGCCGGACTTCGTTAACCGGGGCTGTAAGTTGCCCTGCCGTGTGATTTTTTTCTCCCTGCGACGCTCGGCAGTCCGGCCCCGCCGGCCCGGCGACACGGCGCGGGGTCCCCGCTGAACCCCGTCAGTACGCGGCAGGACGGCGGACGGCAGGCCGGTGCGCGCGCCCCGCAGCGCGCTTCCGGGCATCCGCCGGTGCCGGAGCGCTCACAGGAAAAACCGATAACTTAGCCGGATGCAAGCCCCCAAACCCTCGTTCCTGGAACGACTCACGCTGCCCGCACGGGTGGCAGCCTTCTTCCTCGTCAGCCTGCTGGCCGGCGTGCTGGCCGCCGCCACCCTGATACCCGTGGCAGCCGTGGCGGCCACCGGAACGGACATGACCGTGGAGGTACTGGACCAGCTGCCGGACGAGCTTGAAACCGGCCCGTTGGACGAGGGGTCGAAGATTTACAGCGCCGACGGCGTCCTGCTGGCCACGTTCTACGCGCAGAACCGTGTCCCGGTCACCCTGGACCAGATTTCGCAGAGCATGCAGGATGCGATTGTCTCCATCGAGGACGCACGCTTCTTCGATCACAACGGCATTGACTTCAAGGGTGTGGCCCGCGCGGTGGCTTCCAACGCCAGCGGCAGCGACACCCAGGGTGCCTCCACGCTGACCATGCAGTACGTTAACAACGTCCTGATCAACCGCGATATTGCAGCGGGCAAGGGTGGCAGTGACCTGACCCTGAGCGGCACCAAGGACCTGGGCGACAAGCTGCGTGAAGCCAAGCTCGCCGTCGCCGTGGAGAAGCAGTACACCAAGGAGGAAATCCTTGAGGGCTACCTGAACATTGTGCTGTTCAGCGGGCAGACCTACGGTGTGGAAGCCGCGGCGCGCAGCTTCTTCGGTGTGCCGGCGTCCCAGCTGACCCCGGCACAGTCGGCCATGCTGGCCGGAATGGTGCAGTCACCAAGCCACTACAACCCCTTTACCAACCCCGAGGGGACGCAGGCCCGCCGGGACACGGTCCTGGCGGCGATGCTGAAGAACGGCAAAATCAGCCAGGCCGAGTATGAGCAGGCCGTGGCCACGGGCCTGGACCTGAACCCCCAGACCGTTACCTCCGGCTGCACCGGCGCCGAAACCGCCCAGTACTTCTGCAGCTACGTGGAGCAGACCATCCTGCAGTCCGAAGCCTTCGGCGCCGACGTCCAGGACCGCGCCAAGCTTCTGGCGCGCGGCGGACTGACCATCCGCACCACCCTTGACTCCCGGCTGCAGTCGGAGGCGCAGGCACAGATCGAGGCACAGGTTCCAGTCGGGGATGCATCCGGCGCCGGTTCGGCAATGGTGTCCGTTGAGCCGGGCACCGGGAAGATCCTGGCCATGGCGCAGAACACCGTGTACACGCCGGAACCCGGGGCCGGCAGGACCCAGCTGAACTTCAACGTGGATGCGGATATGGGCGGGACCCCCTACGGGTTCCAGCCCGGATCCACCATGAAACCCTTCACCACGGCCCAGTGGCTGAAATCCGGCCGGAGCCTCAGCGACACCATCGACGCGACCCGCACGTCCTATCCCGCCGGGTTCGACTGGCAGGCGAAATGCCTGGGTGCAAACACCGAGTTTGATGAATGGAAGTTCAAAAACGCCAGCGAGGGGCTTCGAACGGCCGATGACCGTCAGCCAGGGCCTCACCCAGTCAGTGAACACCGCCACGGTGGCGCAGGCAGCGCTGCTGGACCTGTGCGATATCAGGGATACCGCCACCAGCATGGGTGTGCACCGGGCAGTCGACGGGGAACCCCTGGAGGTCACGAGCCCGTCCTTTGTGCTCGGCGGACAGGAAGTTTCCCCGCTGACCATGGCCGCGGCCTACGCCACGTTCGCCAGCGGCGGGCAATACTGCGAGCCGACGGCGCTGACCGAGGTAACCGACGGCCGCGGCAACTCATATGAGGTTCCGGGTGAAAACTGCAGCCGTGCCATCTCCGAGGACGTGGCCGCCGCGGTTACCCTGCCGCTGCAGAACCTGGTCAACGGATCGCCGGGCAGCATCAGCCCCATCGGTGTGCCTGCAGCCGCCAAGACCGGTACCACCGACCAGTCTGAACAGACCTGGACGGTGGGTTACACCACGGGTATCTCCACGGCGTCCTGGGTGGGCAACTGGAACTCCTACACGTCCCTGAACAACCAGGAAATCAACGGGGTTACCCGTTCCTACGTGGACGGATCAGCCCTCGCCGGCGCCCAGTGGACGCAGTACATGAAGGCCGTGGCAGGTCTTTACGCAGCGGACGCCTTCCCCGCAGTTCCGGCAGAGCTGCGCTAGCCGCCGCAGCTCCCGGCCGGCGGCTTGCACCTGCGGGCCGGCTGATAATGGCAGACTGGACCAGGACGCGAGGACTACTGAAAGGTCACCTGTTACATGAGGACGCCGGACTGGGTGCAGCACGCTGTGTGGTGGCACGTCTACCCGCTGGGCTTTACCGGAGCCGAAAAAACGCCGGGCGATATGGCAGCCGGCGGGGATCCGGCGGTTGCGCAGCCCGTGCAGCACCGGTTGCCGCACCTGGCGGACTGGCTGGACTATCTGGTGGAGATGGGCGCGTCCGGCCTTGCCCTCGGCCCCGTGTTTGCCTCCGAATCCCACGGGTACGACACCACCGACTATTACCGGATTGATCCCCGGCTCGGCGACGACGCCGATTTCGACGAGCTGATCCGTGCGGCCCGGGCCCGCGGTATCCGCGTTCTGCTGGACGGGGTGTTCAACCACACCGGCCGCAGCTTTGCCCCGTTTATGGAGGCACTGGAGAAGGGGCCTGCCGCGGAGACAGCCGGCTGGTTCCACCTGGACTGGCCGGACGGATGGAAACCCGGAACCGAACCGCAGTATGGCGACTTCGAGGGGCACCACCACCTGGTGGCGCTGAATCACGGCGAACCCGCGGTAGCGGATTTTGTGGCCGATGTGATGAAGCACTGGCTCAGGCGCGGGGCTGACGGCTGGCGGCTGGACGCCGCGTACGCCGTACCCTCAGAGTTCTGGGCACGCGTGCTCACCGAGGTCAGGGCCGAATTCCCGGAGGCCTATTTTGTGGGGGAGTACATCCACGGCGACTACCCGGCCGAGGTTCGCGCGGGAAAACTGGACGCAGTGACCCAGTACGAGCTGTGGAAGGCAGTCTGGAGCTCGCTTAGTGACGCCAACTTCTACGAACTTGCGGCTGCCTTGGAGCGGCACAACACGTTCCTGGACAGCTTCGTGCCGCTGACCTTCGTGGGCAACCATGACGTGACGCGCATTGCCAGCCGGCTGGCGCCGTCGGGCAGGCTGGCGCAGGCGGTGGTGCTGTTGCTGACCCTGCCGGGCACGCCTGCCATTTATTACGGCGACGAGCAGGGCTACCGGGGCATCAAGGAGGAGCGTGCCGGAGGGGACGACGACATCCGGCCGCTGTTCCCCGCCACCCCCGACGGACTTTCCGATGTCGGCGCGCCGCTGTACCGGCTGCACCGCGAACTGATCGGGCTGCGCCGCCGGCATGCCTGGGTTCACGCGGCCCGCACCCGGGTGCATTCGCTGAGCAATGAGCAGATTGTCTACGAGGTGTACGACGCCGGGAACTCACTGTTCGTGGCGCTGAATGCCTCCGCCGCAGCCGGGCATATTCCGGTGCCGGCCGCAGCCCGGGACGTCCTCGCCGGCGAGGGTGGGCTGGACGTCCCGGGTAGGCAGCTGTCCCTGCCCGGCGGCGGATGGGCCGTGCTTGGTACTGCTGCCGGCTAGTACAGCTTGATGGTGCCGCCGTCGGCCATCAGGGTCTGGCCCGTCAGGTACTGCGAATCATCGCTGGCCAGGAACACCACAATTGGTGCAATGTCGGTTTCCGGATCACCCAGCCGGCCCAGCGGTACGCCGTCGACAACCTCCTGATAGGCGTCCGGGAAGGCCTTGGCCCACTGCACAATGCCCGGTGTCAGCGCCACGGGGGAGACCACGTTGACGCGGATACCGTCCGTCGCCCACTCGTTGGCGGCCGTGCGGGAGATGGCGCGGATGGCTTCCTTGGCCGCCGCGTAGGCAACCTGGTTGGGCAGGCCCTTGATACCCGCCCCCGAGCCGAAGTTGATGATGCTGCCGCCGGTCTTTTTCAGCTCGGGATAGGCGGCCCGCATCAGGTGGAAGGTGGCCATGGTGCCCGTGTTGAAGGACAGGTCCCACATTTCCTGCGTGGTTTCCATGATCGGCGCCTGCTTGGAGGCATGGGCGTTGTTCACCAGGATGTCCAGCCCGCCGAAGCGTGCCACCGTTTCGGCCACAATGGCTGCGGCGTTCTCGGCCTTGGAGATGTCCTTCGCGATGAATATGACCTCGCCTTTGCCTTCGAGGTCGGCCAGCAGCTTGTCGCCCTGCGCCTGGTCGATGTCCACTACCGCAACCTTGGCGCCCTCGGCGAGGAACCGCCGGACAATTCCCTGCCCGATCCCGCCGGCCCCGCCGGTAATGATCGCTGTCCGGTTACTGAGTTTCATCCTTATTCCTTCCGTGTCGCAGAACCCGTTGGCAGGTCCTGAGCCTGTGCCAGTGTCTGTTCGACGCCGGCAATAAAGTTGGCAACGAAGAAGTCCAGGGAACGGCGTGACCCGGCATAGGTGATGCCCTGCTGCTGGAAACGGGCCGCCCGCGGGTGCCGGGCCACCGCTGTGCCGTCCTTCCACTCGCCCTGTCCGCCGTCCGCGGGCGCCGGCTGTCCATCGAAGGCCGGGCCGTAGTGGGCTGCCGCCGTAATGGCCGAAGTGCCTATCACGGCGGCGGAAATTCCCAGCAGGCAGTCGAAGCCCTGCTCCTCGCTCAGGCCGGCTGAGGCGAGCGTGGCAAGTATCCGTTCCACGTCCCCGGGGCTGGCCATGTTCACCAGCCTGCGCGGAGTGAGCACAATGCGCAGCAGCCAGCGGTGTGCCGTGAACGCTTCCCACTGCGCCTCTGCCATGTGGGCCAGCACCTGCTGCCAGGTGTGGGTCCCGGGGCCAAGCAGGGAGAATTCGGCGGTGGCCGCCCCGGCCATCATCAGCAGCAGGTCATTGCGGTCTGCCACGTGCCGGTACAGCGCCATGGCCGAGACGCCCAGGTCACCGGCAACGCGCCGCATGCTCACGGCATCGAGGCCTTCGGCGTCGGCTATCGCGACGGCGGCTGCTGCGATACCGTCCGGGGTCAGCGGGTTTTTCCGGGACACGGGCGTGCCTTTCTGCGAATAAGATCGGTGCTTCAAGTTTACGGCGTACACGCCACGGAGCTGCGCATCCTGTTCGCCGCTGCGACGCCGCGTTATGGGTATTTCGTAAGGGTTTGCGGCGGGGCCGTAAGGAAAGCATTAGGAACGGCGCCAGGGCGCCCTGCGGAGGTTTCTAATCGAATGCGGCACAAGGCGTGCCCGTGCTGCCGTTGCGGCGGCACGCTGATTCGGCTGGGGGCAATTCCTGTGCTTGACGTTTTATTTGTGCTGGGCTTCGCAGGGCTATTCGCTGCGTTTGTCCTGATGGTCGGGGCGGTGGAAAGACTGTGATCGTCTTTAATATCCTGGCGCTTTGCCTCGGGGCGGCCGCAGCCGGCTACCTTCTGGTGGCCCTCATCCGACCGGAGCGGTTCTGATGGGCGGGTGGGCAACGCTTGCCCAGGTGCTCAGCCTGCTTCTCCTGCTGGCCCTGGTCCACCGGCCCCTCGGCGACTACATGGCCCGGCTCTATTCCTCCGATCAACATCTTCGGATAGAACGCGGTTTTTACCGCCTGATCGGCGTGGACGGTTCCTCCGGCCAGGCCTGGCAGAGCTACCTGCGCGGCGTCCTGGCCTTCTCCGGAGCCAGCATGCTCCTGCTCTATGTGCTGCAGCGGGTCCAGCCGCTGCTGCCGGGTTCGCTCGGCCTTCCTGCCGTCCCCGAGGCCCTGTCCTTTAACACGGCTGCCTCCTTCGTGGCCAATACCAACTGGCAGTCCTATTCACCCGAAGCCACCATGGGCTATGCGGTGCAGATGACCGGACTCGCAGTGCAGAACTTCCTCTCGGCGGCCGTCGGGCTGGCCGTGGCCGTGGCCCTGATCCGCGGACTGGCCGGGCGCAACTGCGCCACCATCGGCAACTTCTGGGTGGACCTGACCCGCGGCGTCCTGCGGCTGCTGCTCCCCGGGGCATTCCTGGCCGCCATTGTCCTTATGGTTGGCGGGGTGATCCAGAACTTCAACGGCTTCAGCTCCGTCACCACGCTGCTGGGCGGAACCGCCACCATCCCCGGCGGGCCGGTGGCCTCGCAGGAAGCCATCAAGCTGCTGGGCACCAACGGAGGCGGGTTTTTCAACGCCAACTCCGCGCATCCGTTCGAAAACCCCGGCGGCTGGACCAACCTGGTGGAAATCTTCCTGATGCTTCTCATCCCGTTCAGCCTGCCCCGCACCTTCGGCACCATGGTGGGCGACCGCCGGCAGGGCTACGCCATCCTGACCGCTATGGCCGGGATCTTCACGGTGTCGCTCGCAGCCATGACAGCCTTCGAATTCGGTGCGGCTGACGGCGCCGCCGGGTCCATGGAGGGCAAGGAGCAGCGCTTCGGGATAGCCGCCTCCACGCTCTTCGGTTCCACCAGCACGCTCACGTCCACCGGAGCAGTGAACGCCATGCATGACAGTTTCAGCCCGCTGGGCGGAATGATGGCCATGCTGAACATGATGCTCGGCGAGGTGGCCCCCGGCGGCGTCGGCTCCGGGCTCTACGGCATGCTGATCCTGGCAGTGGTTACGTCCTTCGTGGCCGGCCTCCTGGTAGGCCGCACCCCCGAATACCTCGGCAAGAAAATCGGGCCGAAGGAAATCAAGCTCGCCAGCCTCTACATCCTCACCATGCCCACCCTGGTCCTGGTGGGAACGGCACTGAGTTTCGCCGTACCGGCCATCCGGGCCGACATTGAAGGCACCTCCATCCTGAACACCGGGCTGCACGGCTTCAGTGAGGTCCTGTACGCCTTCACCTCGGCAGCCAACAACAACGGTTCGGCGTTCGCGGGCCTTACTGCCAACACCCCGTGGCTGAACACGGCCCTAGGCGTGGCCATGCTCGTCGGACGCTTCCTGCCGATGATCTTCGTTCTCGCACTGGCCGGGGCCTTCGCGGAGCAGGGCAAGGTCCCTGCCACCTCAGGAACCCTGCCCACCCACCGGCCGCAATCCGTGACGCTGCTGTGCGGCGTCACCGTGATTGTGACTGCCCTGACCTTCTTTCCCGTACTCGCGCTGGGTCCCCTGGCGGAAGGACTGCACTAACCATGTCCACACTTACCAAACCCCGAGAATCCGAACAGGCCGGTGCCCCGGCCCCGGTGCGCCGCGGCATCACCGCGGGATCGCTGGCGGCCGCCCTGCCCGGAGCTTTCCGGAAGCTGGACCCCCGGCTTATGGTCCGCACGCCGGTGATGTTCATTGTCGAAGCCGGAGCCGTCCTGATCACGGCCATCGCCGTGGCCGAACCCTTCCTCAGCGGGCCGGCGGATTCCGGCGGCACCGCCGTCCCCGGAGCCTTCTCCTGGCTGATCGCGGGATGGCTTTGGGCCACCGTTATCTTCGCCAACCTCGCGGAATCCGTGGCCGAGGGACGGGGCAAGGCGCAGGCAGCCAGCCTGCGCAACAGCCGTGCCACCACCACCGCCTACCGGGTGGACGGGTATGACGCAGCCCGCGATCCGGCCGCTCTGGGGGCAACTGTGGCCGAAGTCCCCTCGGCCGACCTGGCCCTGGACGACGTCGTGGTGGTCGAAGCAGGACAGGTCATCCCGGGCGACGGCGACATCATTGACGGTATTGCCTCCGTGGACGAATCCGCCATTACCGGTGAATCCGCTCCGGTGGTCCGTGAATCCGGCGGCGACCGCTCGGCCGTCACCGGCGGCACCCGCGTCCTCTCGGACCGGATCGTCGTACGGATCACGTCCAGGCCCGGTGAAACGTTCGTGGACCGGATGATCCGGCTGGTGGAAGGCGCCGCCCGGCAGAAAACGCCCAACGAGATTGCCCTGGATATCCTGCTGGCCACGCTGTCCCTGGTCTTTATCGTGGTGGTGCTGACGCTCAACCCGCTGGCGGGCTACTCGTCCGCGACCGTCAGCATCCCCGTGCTGGTGGCACTTCTGGTGTGCCTGATCCCCACCACCATCGGCGCGCTGCTCTCCGCCATCGGCATTGCCGGCATGGACCGCCTGGTCCAGCGCAACGTCCTGGCCATGTCCGGCCGCGCAGTGGAGGCAGCCGGCGACGTCACCACCCTGCTGCTCGACAAGACCGGCACCATCACCTACGGCAACCGCCAGGCCGCCGGGTTCATCCCGATCAACGGCACCGAAAGCACCGACCTGATTGACGCCGCAGTGCTGTCCTCCTTCGGCGATCCCACCCCGGAGGGCAAGTCCATCGTGGACCTGGCCGCAGCGAAGGGGTGCAGGCCCGAACCGCCCGCCGGATCCGTCAGCGTTCCCTTCACTGCGCAGACCCGGATGAGCGGCATGGACTTCCCCGACGGGGCGAAGATCCGCAAGGGCGCCTCCTCCGCCATCCTGGACTGGACTGCGGAATCCGGCGGCATCGACGTCGACGTGCTGATTGCCGTTGAAGACCAGGTAAAGAAAATCTCCACGGGCGGCGGCACACCGCTGCTGGTGGCGGTCCGGGACGCCGACGGCGGCACCCGGGTGCTCGGCGTCGTCCACCTGAAGGACGTGGTCAAGGAGGGCCTGAAGGACCGTTTCGCGCAGCTGCGCGCCATGGGCATCCGCACGGTGATGATCACCGGTGACAATCCCTACACCGCCAGGGCCATTGCGGCCGAGGCAGGGGTGGATGACTTCCTCGCGGAAGCGACGCCCGAGGACAAGATGGCCCTGATCCGGCGTGAACAGGAGGGCGGCCACCTGGTCGCCATGACCGGTGACGGCACAAATGACGCCCCGGCCCTGGCCCAGGCCGACGTCGGCGTGGCAATGAATACCGGCACCTCCGCGGCGAAGGAAGCGGGCAATATGGTGGACCTGGACTCCGACCCCACCAAGCTGATCGACATTGTCGGTATCGGCAAACAGCTGCTCATCACGCGCGGTGCGTTGACCACTTTCTCCATCGCGAACGACATTGCCAAGTACTTCGCGATCATCCCGGCGATGTTCGTAGGGGTGTTCCCGGGCCTGTCCGCACTGAACCTGATGCAGCTGCATTCACCCGCCTCGGCAATCCTGTCCGCGGTCATCTTCAACGCGCTTATCATCGTGGTGCTAATCCCGCTGGCACTGCGGGGCGTGAAGTACCGGGCCGCCGGATCCTCCTCGATCCTTAGCCGGAACCTGCTGGTCTACGGTGTGGGCGGCGTGATCGCGCCATTCATCGGCATCAAGGCCATCGACCTGCTGATCAGCCTTCTCCCGGGCTTCTGAAATGGCGCCCCTTACCCGCACAGTACGCAGCACACCTCTGACCAGGAGCAGTAAATGAACCCCGTCCGCAGCAGTATGCGCCAGCTTGGCGTCTCCCTCCGGGCACTGGCAGTGCTCACTGTTCTCCTCGGCGTGGTGTATCCGCTGGCAGTCGCCGGAATCGGACAGGCCGCCCTGCACGGCCGGGCCAACGGCTCGATGGTCAGCAGCGGCGGCACGGACGTGGGATCGGCGCTGATCGGGCAGTCCTTCACTGACGCCGACGGCGCCGCCCTGCCGCAGTGGTTCCAGTCCCGGCCTTCGGCAGCGGGGGACGGGTACGACGGCGGCGCCTCCAGCGGCTCCAACCTCGGCCCGCTGAATGAGGACCTGGCTGCTGCAGTGGCGGAGCGGCGGGCCGCCGTGGCCGAGCTGGAGGCGGTGGCGCCGGCAGATGTTCCCGCCGAGGCAGTCACCGCGTCGGGGTCCGGGCTGGATCCGCACATCAGCCCCGAGTACGCCCGGATGCAGGTGGACCGGGTGGCCGCCGAACGCGGCCTGGACCCGGCCCGGGTCCAGGCACTCGTGGATGATGCCACGCAGGCTCCGTTCGCAGGGATCCTCGGACTGCGCACCGTTAACGTGTTGCTTTTGAACATTTCACTGGCGGAGCTGGACACTTAGTCCATGACGCGGGGACAACTGAGGGTATTCCTGGGGGCGGCGCCCGGTGTGGGGAAGACCTACGCCATGCTGGAGGAAGGGCGCCGCCTCCGCAGCGAGGGGGCGGACGTCGTCGTCGCGCTGGTGGAGACCCACGGCCGTGCAGCGACAGCTGCCCAGGCCGAGGGCCTGGAGACAGTCCCGCGCGCCGTCCTGCACCACCGCGGGCTGGCGCTCACGGAGCTGGACCTGGACGCCGTCCTGGCCCGCGCCCCGGAGTATGCGCTGGTGGACGAACTGGCCCATACCAATGTCCCCGGACTGAAGCATGAAAAGCGGTGGCAGGACGTGCAGGCCCTGCTCAATGCCGGGATCAACGTCCTGTCCACCGTGAACATCCAGCACGTCGATTCGCTTAATGACGTGATCGAGCAGATCACCGGCACCCTGCAGGCCGAAACCGTACCGGACGCCGTCCTGCGCGAGGCCGAACAGGTGGAACTGGTTGACCTGGCGCCGCAGTCCCTGCGGGGACGGCTGGCCGACGGGGTGATCTACCCGGCCGAACGCGTGGACGCCGCGCTGTCCAACTACTTCAGGCTGGGCAACCTCACCGCGCTGCGCGAGCTGGCCCTGCTGTGGCTGGCGGACGAGGTGGACTCGGCACTGAACCGGTACCGTGCGGAACAGGGCATTCACCGTAAATGGGAAGCCCGGGAACGGGTTGTCGTAGCCCTGACCGGCGGCCCCGAAGGACGAACGCTGCTGCGCCGGGGTGCGCGGATAGCCGCCCGGTCGGCCGGCGGGAAACTGCTGGCCGTCCACATTGCCGGTGCGGACGGGCTGCGCGGAGCAGAGCCCGGGGAGCTGGCGGCGCAGCGGATCCTGGCGGAAAAACTGGGCGGCACCTTCCACCAGGTGGTGGGCCACGACATTCCCAAGGCACTGGTGGACTTTGCCCGCGGCGTGAACGCCACACAGCTGGTAGTCGGCGTGAGCCGCCGCCCGCGGATTGCGGCGCTGCTCTCCGGCCCCGGGATCGGTGCCACCGTGATCCGGGAGTCGGGGGACATTGATGTCCACATCGTGTCCCACTCGGCGGCAGCACGGGCGCTGGTACTGCCGCACTTCGGCGGTGCACTCTCCAGGCGCCGCCGCCTGCTGGGTTTTGCCTTGGCCCTGGCCGGAGGTCCGCTGCTTACCGCCGGGCTGGTGGCCGTCCGGAGCGCCGAGACCATCACCGGCGATGTCCTGAGCTACCAGCTGCTGGTGATTCTGGTGGCGCTGGTGGGCGGGATCTGGCCGGCACTGTTCGCCGCGCTGCTTTCGGGTCTCACGCTGGACTTCTTCTTTATCCAGCCGCTCTACACGGTCACGGTTGCCACGCCCTCCCACATGCTGGCCCTGGGCCTGTACGTGGTGAACGCGCTGCTGGTCAGCTACGTGGTGGATGCGGCGGCGCGCCGTGCCCGCACCGCCCGGCGGTCGGCGTCGGAATCCGAACTGCTGGCTTCGGTCGCGGGCAGCGTGCTGCGGGGTGAGGATGCCCTGGCCGCCCTGGTGGGGCGCACCCGTGAGGCGTTTACCCTGGGCGCGGCGCGGCTGAGGGCGGACGGCATGGACCTGTACGCCGACGGCGACTGGCCGGCAGATCTCCCGCCGGGGGACCCGGCCTTCACCCGGCTGCCGGTGGGGGAACGCGCCTTCCTGGATCTGTGGGGGCGTGAACTGGCGGCGTCGGACCGCCGGCTGCTGGCGGTCATCACCGCCCAGCTGGAAGCGGCACTGGAGCACCGGGAACTGACCGAGACGGCCCGCGGGCTCGGGTCCCTGGCCGAGGCGGACAAGGTACGCACGGCGTTGCTGGCCGCCGTGGGACACGACCTGCGCCGGCCGCTGACGGCGGCCACCGCCGCGGTTACCGGACTGCGGGCCACGGACGTCACCTGGTCCGAGCAGGACCGCAGCGAGCTGCTTGCCACTGCCGAGGAATCACTCGCGTCCCTTTCCACGCTGGTGACCAGCCTGCTGGACGTCAGCCGGCTGCAGGCGGGGGTGGTCGGGGTGAACCTGGAGCCGCTGAATGTTGCCGATGCCGTGCTGCCGGCACTGGAGGAACTGGACCTGGGCCCGGCCGAGGTGGAACTCGGGATTCCTGTGGACGGCCGGAATGTTCTTGCCGATCCGGTGCTGCTGCAGCGGGTGCTGGTCAATCTCCTGGCTAACGCCGTACGGTTCAGCCCGGAGTCGGCCAGAGCCGTGCTGGCCGTGAGCGAGTTTTCCGGACGGGTGGAAATCCGTGTCATAGACTCGGGCCCCGGTGTCCCGGAACCACGGCAACCGGACATCTTCACGCCGTTCCAACGGCTGGGCGACACGGACAATCAAACCGGCCTGGGGCTGGGACTGGCACTGGCGAAGGGATTCACTGAAGGTATGGGCGGCACCTTGGAGGCCGAAGACACACCCGGCGGCGGGCTGACCATGGTCCTTTCGCTGCCTGCCGCGGACCGTGTGTCCGCCGGGGCAGGCGGCCTGCCGGTGGGGGCCCGATGAGGATCCTGCTGGCCGACGACGATACGCAGATACTGCGCGCCCTGCGCATCACGCTCTCCGCGTACGGGTACGAGGTGGTGACCGCCGAGAGCGGCAGTGCAGCCATCCGTAAAACCGTGGATACCCATCCTGACCTGCTGGTCCTGGACCTGGGCATGCCCGGGTTGAGCGGGATGGATGTCATCGAGGCGGTCCGCGGCTGGAGCGCGGTGCCCATCCTGGTGGTATCCGGCCGGATGGATCCTGCGGACAAGGTCCGTGCACTGGACCTCGGCGCTGACGACTATGTGACGAAGCCCTTCTCCACCGAGGAGTTGCTGGCCCGCATCCGTGCCCTGTCCCGCCGGACACCGGCCGCGGCAGGGCCGAGCGAAATATCCTTCGGCTCGGTGCGTGTCGATCTGGCTGCCCGGCGGATTATCCGGCTGCCGGACGGGTCCGACATCCGCCTTACGCCTACTGAATGGCGCCTGCTGGCGGCCCTCCTGGCACACCCGGGCATGTTGGTGACGCGGGATACCCTCCTGCACGACGTCTGGGGGCCGGGCACCACCGATACGGGCTACCTGCGGCTGTACATCGGGCAGCTGCGCCGCAAACTGGAGGTAGACCCCGGGTGTCCCGAGCATCTGCTGACCGAGCACGGCATGGGGTACCGGTTTGTGCCGTAACGGCGCTGGAAACGCAAAAGCGTCCGTCCCCCTTCAGGGAACGGACGCTTTTGCGTAGCTACGGCAGGATTGCCGTGCGCGGACGGGCCGCTAAGCCTTATGCGCGGTAGAACACGGGGCCGGAGCCGACGTTGACGGACTGGACCACGGTCTGGTTGCCGTTCCAGCCGCTGTGGATGGCCTCGCCGTTGCCGATGTAGATGGCAATGTGGGCCAGACCCATGCCGCCGTCGGCGTAGTAGACCATGTCACCGGGCTCCGGAGTGGAGACCTGGGTGCCGTAGGCAGCCAGCTGTGCGGGGGCAAGGTCGCCCACGGAGTGGCCGGCGGCGCGCAGGGCAACCTCAACCAGGACGGTGCAGTCCTGGGCGGCGCCCAGCTGCGAGTACGCCGATGCCAGCATGGTGGCGTTGCTGCCGGTGGCAGCAGCGGCGGCGGGAGCCGGGGCCGGGGTAACCGAAGTGGCCTGGGTGCTGATGATGCCGTTGTCCGCGGCAGCAGGGGCGACCGGTGCGGCGTAGGCCTCGGTGGTGTAGGTGGCGGCAGCGTAATCCAGGGCAGCCGGTGCGGCTGCTGCCTCGCCGGAGACGGTGATAACGTCGCCGGGGTAGATGATCGATGCCATGGACAGGCCGTTCAGGGCGAAGACACTGTCCAGGCTGACGCCGTAGTTGGCGGCAATGGCGCCCAGGGTGTCACCGGACTGAACGGTGTGGGTGGTGCTGGCGGCTGCCGGAGCGGCAACGGGAGCGGCTTCAGCCACGGGGGCTGCGACCGGTGCGGCCGGAGCTGCAGCCTGGGTCGGCGTGTAGTTGTCGTTCGCTACGACGCCTGCGGAGGCCGGTGCGGCCATTCCGAGCATCAGGCCGGATCCGGCGGCTACAACGGCTGCGGTGCTGCCGATGGTCCGTCCGCGGCTGACGGTGGTCTGTGAGATGGTGGACCAAACGCCGGCGGTCTCGGCACGGTGACGTCCACGGTTCTTATTGAATGACATGTTGATTTACCTCTCCCGATACCTGCGAGGTGAGCTGTCGGATGCGGATGGGAGACACCCGGTCATCGGAGTGAATCCGGCGACTTAACCCCAAGGATTCGTGGAACCCGTCATTGGTTCCCCCGCCCCTGCCGTGATGGTGCGTTCTGTGGACCCCGGATAAGCGGCAGAGCTAGGTAACTAGTCCGGGGGAGCCGCGTTCAGAGCGGCATGGAAATAACCGTACAAGATGGTTACGGTTGGATAACCATTTAGTGATCCGGTTCTCTGCAGCGTGTGAGTGGCGCCTCGATGTGCTAGTCACTCCGGCCCCTGCAATGCCATCCAATGCCATGCCGTCACACTGTTCCCGCCGATTTTTCAGGCCTGACTGTTGTCCGGCGCCGGGGGCGCATAACGGATGTTGTATATGGTGCACGTGATGCCAGGGATACACCGCCGTTCCGCAGACAAAAAATGTGAAGTCGCTCTCCCTGGCGGATCTGGGTTGCCGGTGCGCCAGCTCTCCTGCATAAGATACTTAGGCTACCTTTCAACCGAGGGCAGCCTCAACGATGCACAGGAGCAACGCGAGTGTCAGGCAGCAGCCAGAAACTATGGACCAGGGGATTCGTGCTGGCGATTGTCACGAACCTGTTCATTTCCCTCGTTTTTTACCTGCTGATGACCACCATGGCGCTCTACGCGGTGCAGGAGTTCGCCGCGTCGGACAGCGCCGCAGGCTTTGCCTCCGGTTCGTTTGTGATCGGCGCTCTTGCCGCCCGGGTCTTTGCCGGAAAGTTCCTTGATTTCATTGGCCGCCGGCGCATGCTGATCGCCAGCCTCGCAGTTTTCGTAGCCGCTTCGGTGCTCTACATCCCGGCCTCGAACCTGGGCCTGCTGCTGGCAGTGAGGCTGCTCCACGGCGCCGCCTTCGGTGCCGCCAGCACCAGCCTCTCGGCCTCGGTTATGGGGCTTATCCCCGCCCACCGGCGCGGGGAAGGCACCGGATACTTCGGCATCTCCACCACCCTGGCCACCGCCGTCGGGCCGTTCCTGGCCGTGCTGCTGGTGGACTCGGCCAGCTACCGTGCGCTTTTCCTGTTTGCTGCCGCCTGCGCCGCCGTTGCCCTGATTCTTTCCCTGGTGCTGCGGCTGCCCGAGCGCACGCCGGGCCCGGAGGAACTGAAGAACAAGTGGCGCATGCACCTGAGCGACATCCTCGATGTGTCCGTGCTTCCCATTGCCTCGGTAATGTTCATCGCCGGTGCCGCCTACGCGGGCATCCTTTCCTTCCTGAACTCCTACGCCCAGACGGAGGGCATGGTCCTCGGGGCAAGCGTCTTCTTTGTGGTCTATGCCGGGGTGGTGCTGGTATCGCGGCTCTTCGTTGGCCGGATCCAGGACCGCCACGGAGACAACGCCGTGGTCTACCCCACGCTTCTCTCCTTCGCCGCCGGCCTGGCGCTCCTTGCCTACGCCCCCAATGACACTGTCATGGCCGTGGCCGGCGTCTTCGTCGGGTTCGGCTTCGGTGCCCTGATGCCGTGCGCCCAGGCCATCGCAGTGGGCATGGCCGCACCGGCACGGATTGGCCTGGCCACGTCCACGTTCTTCATCTTTATGGACGCCGGAGTGGGTCTGGGCCCGCTCCTGCTGGGAGTACTGCTGCCGCTGAGCGGGTTCCACGGTATGTACTGGGTCCTCGCTGCGGTGCTGCTGGGCAATACGGTGCTGTACTACTTTGTGCACGGCCGCAAGGACCGGCGGCCGGACCATACCGCCTTCGTGGCTCAGGACACGCCCGCCGCCTGACGGGGTACCCTCGTTCCACAAGCGAGGGGAGCAGGCCCATGGCACGCGAGGCGGAAACACTGACGGTTCCCGGTCCGGACGGGGAACGCGAGATACGAATTTCAAGTCCCGGACGGGTGCTCTGGCCCGTCCCGGGGATCACCAAGCTCGATCTGGCGCGCTACATGGCGGACGTGGGTGAAGCCTTTATTCGGGCCAACGGGGACCGGCCGGTCTCCCTTGAGCGTTTCCCCGAAGGAATCGAGGGGGAAGTGTTCTTCTCGAAGAATCCGCCCCGGGGCATGCCGGAGTGGATGCGCGGGGTTACGGTGACCTATCCCAGTGCCCGGTCCCACCCGCAGGTGGTGCTGGATGAGCCGGCGGCCGCGGTCTGGGCGGTGCAGATGAACACAGTGGTATTCCACCCCTGGCCCTCGCGGGCGGAGAATACGGACAATCCCGATCAGCTGCGCATCGATCTGGACCCCCAGCCGGGCACGGACTTCGACGACGCCGTCCCGGCCGCGCTGGAACTGCGCTCCATCCTCGCCGAGGCAGGTCTGGAGGGGTACATCAAGACCTCCGGCAACCGCGGCATCCACCTCTTTGCCCCGATCCGGCCGGAGCATGAGTTCCAGGATGTCCGCCATGCCGTCATTGCCGCAGCGCGGGAGGTGGAACGGCGGATGCCGGAGAAGGTGACCACCGCGTGGTGGAAGGAAGAGCGCGGCCCGCGTGTATTCGTGGATTTCAACCAGGCCAACCGGGACCGGACCATGGCAGGGGCCTACAGCCCCCGCGCCCTCCCGGATGCCCCCGTCTCCTGCCCGATCAGCTGGGAGGAACTCGAACAGGTGCATCCGGGTGACTTCACCATTGCCACCATTCCCGAGCGGCTGCGTACGGTAGGGGATCCGTGGGCCGACATGTATGCACGGCCCGGCTCCATCGACGTGCTGCTGGGCTGGTGGGAGCGGGACCTGGCCAACGGGCTGGGCGAGCTGCCCTTCCCGCCGGACTATCCCAAGATGCCGGGGGAGCCGCCCCGGGTCCAGCCCAGCCGGGCCCGCCGCAAGGACTGACGGACCCGTACCCGGGCCGGGTTTCCTCCCCGGCCAGGTGCCCCCGGCAGACTCCGGCGGCGCCGGAATCCGCTGCGGGCCTGCGCGGGACGGGCTACGCCTTTGCGACCGTAATGGACCACTCCGCCGGACCGGTCTTGGAGAAGTCCGTGACCGGGTAGCCGCTTTCGGCCGCCCAGCGGGGGATGGCGTCCGTGGCCTGGGTGCAGTCGAAGTTGATGACCAGCTCATCGCCCACAGTCATGGTTTTCATGGCCTCCTTGGCTTCAACCAGAGGGAAGGGGCAGACGGATCCGTTGGTTTCCAGGGTTACTTTTGCCACGGTGTGACTCCTTTGTGGTGGGGTTTCGGGTGGATGGATGAATGAAACGGCTGCGGGTGGGGCAGCGGAGGTCATACTCCCGCCGGTACGCGCGCAGCTGCGGGTGCCTGCCGGCGGTTCATGATGGTCAGCTTCGCGGCCAGGCCGGTGCCCAGAATCATAAAGACCAGGGCTGTCCAGCCCTGGAAGCTGAACTGCGCCGTCTGCACCATGGCGTTGCCGATGGTGCACCCGCCGGCCAGTGCGGCGCCAATGCCCATCAGCGCGCCTCCGCCCAGGCTTTTTATGACGGTGGCGGCGTCCGGCACCCTGACCCGGAATTCTCCACTGCCCTTAGCGGCAATGAAGGAGCCAAGGAGGATGCCGACAACCAGGAACACGCCCCAGTCCACCAGCTCGGCGTCACCGGTCACCAAATAGCCAACAAGCTTGGAGGAGGGTGTGGTGATGCCCAGACCGTCTTCACGGCCCGTGACCCAGCTGAGCGGCCAGGCGGCAATGGCAATAATGCCGATGACCACCGCGGTGGCGAAGGCATTCCACGGCTTCTCGAACAACAGGTGTGCCAGGCCGGTTTTGGAAGGCGGCAGGGCGGCCATTGCGATGCGGGGCTTGTTCAGGTGATGCCGGACCGCCAGCGCGACGGCGGCAACCAGTACGGCGACAAACAGCCACGGAGAAACACCCAGGACGGTGTAAAAGTTGCTTTGTTCCACGGTCACTGAGCGCATGGCCGTGTTGAATCCGGCCAGCGGTCCCGTCTTCATGATGGCGGCGAAGAGGGCATAGGTAATCAGGGCAAGCCAGCTGCCCACCAGGCCTTCACCTGCCCGGTAGTAGGTTCCGGTGGCGCAGCCGCCGGCCAGGACGATGGCGAAGCCAAAGATGAAGCCGCCCACAATAGTGGCGAGCCAGGGAAAGGCATCGCCATGGAGCGTGATGACTCCGGCTGCGTCGAGGGCGAAGACGCCCACACTCTGAACAGCCACCACCACCAGGAAAGCGGTCAGCCACCGCGTATTGCGGGTCACCCAGATGTCACGGAAAGCGCCGGTAACGCAGAAGCGCCCCCGCTGCATAACGAAACCGAGGGCCACCCCCACCAGCAGGCCTGAAATTAGCATGGAAAGAACTCCTGAGAAGACGAACTGCGGCCTATCCCGCCGCAGTTGAGCAACGCTAGTGCGGGCCTGCCCCGGCCCTCAATGAGTGTGGCGCCATGTGACCGGGCATGAAGCCGGGTTACGGAACGGCTGGACATCCGCCGGCTTTCTTTGCCGTCCGGGCGGGCAGGCAGGAACGGATGCATGGCCGCCACGGGTGGGCGGTGCGATGATCGGAGGGCAGGACCCTGTACATCCAACCGTGGAACGGGATGCGATGCCGACCATCTCGGTGGTGATTCCTTGCCGAAACGATGCCCCCATGCTCGCCGCGTGCCTGCGGGGCCTGGCAGAGCAGACCCGTGCCCCGGATGAAATCCTGGTGGTGGACAACGCCAGCACCGACCGGACCGCGGAGGTCTGCCGGGCCTTCGGGGTCCGCCGGGTCCGGGAGGACAGTGTCGGTGTTGCCGCAGCAACCTTCCGCGGCTTCGACGAGGCCGCCGGTGAATGGCTGACCCGCATCGACGCAGATTCGGTTCCGCCACCGCACTGGCTTGCCCAGCTGGAGACTGCCCTGCTGGCGGCCGGCAAGGACACCGCGGTGACCGGCCCCGGGGATTTCTACGGAGCAGGTCCGGTGATCCTGTGGATTGCACGGAACCTGTACATCGGCGGCTACCGCTGGTCAATGAACCTGCTGATGGGACATCCGCCGCTCTTCGGCTCCAACTTCGGCTTCCACCGCAGTATGTGGGAACAGGTCCGGGACCGGGTCCACCGCGGCGTTCCCCGGGTCCATGATGACCTGGACCTCAGTTACCAGCTGCGCCCGTGGATGAACGTTGTGTGGGACGAGACGCTTCGCGTCCGGGTGTCTGCCCGTCCGTTCCATACCTGGGCCGGGCTGGGCAGGCGGCTGGCCATGGCCTATGTAACGTTCCGGGTCGATTTTGCCGCTGAGGGGCCGCTGGCCCGGCGCAGGGAACGCCGGTACCTAGCGGGCGGTGCGGTATAACCGCAGCAGGTCGCGGGTCAGCTGATAGGGGGATTCCTCGCTGGGGCTGTGTCCGGTGGCGTACACGGCAAAGGATGCGCCAATGCTCGCGGCGAACTCCCGGTGCAGCCGGACCGGCCACACATCATGCGCACCGACACCGACGAATTTGGGCACCGTCGTGGCGCCCAGGGCGGCGCGCAGGTCCGGGGCGTGGCGCATCAGCCGGACCATGTCTCGGATCGAATCCCGCCGGGTGACGGTGAAGCGGAGGTTGACCAGTTTCATCCGGCCTGCCGGCGCCCTGATGAAGTTGCGCCTGACCCCCCAGACAATCAGGTCCGCACTGATCCGGTCGCCGATCAGCGGAGCGAGCCACCCGATCCGGCTTACGCCGCGGAAACTCTGTCCGCCCCGGGGCGGACAGCCAAGCAGGGTCATGCTTCGAAACAGGTCCGGCCGCCGCAGTGCCGTGAGCTGGACGACGACGCCGGCAAACGAGTACCCGACCACATGGGCGGGGCCGTGAACGGCCAGCACCGAGATCAGGTCATCAACAAACAGGTCGTAGTCATAATGGGCCCGCGGAGGGTGCAGTTGCTCCGGGCCGGCCCCGGCGGACTCATACTGGCCGGCCAGGTCATAGCTGAAGGCGAAGTAGCCGGCGGCGGCAAGTTCGGGGAGTATAAGGGAGAAATCCTCCTTGGAGCCCATGGCGCCAGGCACAAGGATGACCGGCGTATCGGCAGGGCTGCCCATACTGACGGCGGCCAGGGCCCCGCTGGGTGCCGGGAAAAAGGATCGCCCGGTTCCCGGTGGCAGGACCGTCCAGTCAATGTCGCCCAGTGCGGCGTCCCGCGCAGCAGCCGGGTCCGCGGCGGCAGCTGCACCTGGATCCGCACCCGGTCCCGCAGCCGGTTCCGGGTGCAGTCTGCGGGGAAGCCTCCGCCCGGGAAAGATTCCCCTAAATGCCATGGCTAAAAGATAGCGGCCGCGGACTGCCGCCGTCTGCGGGGCGGAGGCTGCTGACCTGTTCAGGCGGCAAGAAACCCGGAAGATGCGTGCCGCGTGCTACCTGCCCGGGCAGGCCGGCCGTCACACGTTAGAATCTTTATGCCTGCCCCTAAATGTCCGAACCATCCCATTCCCAGGAGCTGACGTTGCCCGCAAAGCGTTCCCCCAACAAATACGTTTACCGAGGTATTGTCTTCACGGGCCTCGCCGCACGCGGCCTCTTCCGGGTCCCGGTGATTCCCTCGGGCCTGGAGA
Source organism: Arthrobacter sp. YD2 (assembly GCF_030410475.1). Classification (NCBI taxonomy): domain Bacteria; kingdom Bacillati; phylum Actinomycetota; class Actinomycetes; order Micrococcales; family Micrococcaceae; genus Arthrobacter; species Arthrobacter sp. YD2. The sequence continues at coordinate 565,673 of NZ_JAUHHB010000002.1, read as the reverse complement.
ATCTTCCCACCGGCGAACAGATCCGCGGATTGGACCGCAAGGTGGTTCCCGGCAAAGGCGCCGTGGTAGCCATTACGCACTTCGGGTATCTCGATTTTGCCTTCGCTGAGCTGCTCATCTGGCGGAAGCTGAAGGTGCATATGCGCTTCCTGGTCACGAAGAAGGCGGCTAAAAAGCCCTTCGTCAAGGCCGTCTGCGACTGGTGTGAGCATGTGGTGGTGGACCGGGCCGACGGTGCTGCTGCGTATGCGGAGTCCGTGGAAAAGCTGCGGGGCGGAGACTATCTTGCGGTTCTCCCCGAAGCCGGGGTCAGCCGCAGCTTCTCGGTCCGCGAATTGAAGACCGGCGCTGTGCGCATGGCCGCCGAGGCAGGTGTGCCGATCATTCCGATTTCCATCTGGGGCGCCCACCGGATGAAGACCCGCGGACACGGGCTGAGCCTGTCCTCGGTGTGGAAGACACCGGTCCGCATGCACGTGGGCGAAATGATCCGCGTTGACGAAAATCCCGACGTCGCGGCGGAAACCCTGCGGCTGCAGGAGGAACTGCAGGCCGGAATCGACCATTGCATTGACACGTATCCGGTCACTCCCTCCCCCGGTGCGTGGTGGATGCCACGCAGCCGGGGCGGCAGCGCCATGGGTGTGGAGGAACAGCGTGTACTGGATGCAGCTGACCGGGAGAAGTACAAGATCACCGGCTAGAGGATGGGGTTGCCTCCGGTGACGGCAATCCGGGCTCCGGAGATGTAGCTGCCGTCCTCAGAGGCCAGCAGCACGTAGGTCGGTGCCAGTTCAGCCGGCTGGCCCGGCCGCCCCAGGGGTGTGTCGGCTCCGAAGGACTCAACCTTGTCTTCGGGCATGGTGGCCGGGATCAGCGGTGTCCAGATGGGCCCAGGCGCCACGCTGTTGACCCTGATGCCGCGTTCGCCAAGCAGCTGCGACAGGCTGGCGGAGAAGTTGGCAATGGCTGCCTTGGTTGCTGAATACGGCGCCAGCGTGGGCACCGGCATGTCGGAGTTCACCGAGGAAGTGCCGATCACTGAGGAGCCCGGGGACATGTGCGGCAGGGCTGCCTTCACCAGATAGAACATCGCATTGATGTTCACCTTGAACGTGTACTCCCACTCGTCGTCCGGAATCTCCTCAATGGATTCGCGGTCCATCTGGAACGCCGCGTTGTGGACAAGGATGTCCACCTTGCCGAACTGGTCAACAGCGGTATCGATGACGCGGCGGCACTGAGCTGCCGTATCCAGGTCTCCGCGCACCAGTACCGCCCTGCGGCCGGCCTCTTCCACAAGCCGGGCGGTATCCCGCGCGTCCGCATCCTCGTTCAGGTAGGAGATCACGACGTCGGCCCCCTCGCGTGCGTACGCGATGGCCACTGCCCGGCCGATACCGCTGTCGCCACCGGTAATCACGGCGGCTTTGCCCTCGAGCTTCCCGCTGCCGCGGTAGGTTTCCTCGCCGCAATCCGGAATCGGCGTCATCGCCTCCTGCGTTCCGGGCACTTCCTGTTGCTGCTTTGGCTGGTTCATGGTGGTCCTTTCCTGGCTTCGCTCCTGGTCCTTGGCGTGCTCCGTGCAGGCGTCCGTCACCGGAAGGCCGGGGCAGGTACCGGGGCTCACCCCGGTACGTGCCCCGGCACCGACCGCGGACTACGTCACGGCTACTGTGCGGCCACGGCGTCCAGCGCCTCGGCTACGGGCGTTGTGCCGTTGTTGAATTCGATGGTCCGGCCTGCCGTTTCGGGGCGGTCGAGGACCTCCGCTGCCACATGGGCAACATCCTCGCGGGATACCTGGCTGCCGGTAACCCCCGAACCGGTTTCAATCCGTCCCGTACCCGGATCCAGCGTCAGTGCGCTGGGGCCGAGAATGGTCCAGTCCAGCCCGCTGGCACGCAGGTGCTCGTCGGCGTCGGCCTTGGCCTCGGCGTACGCGTAGAACCCATCGTCCTCCGGCACACCGTGATCCTTGCCTGCCCCGAAGTAGGAGACCATAACGTACCGCTTCGCGCCGGCAGCTTCGGCTGCGTCCATCGACCGGATGGCTGCGTCCCGGTCCACGGCAAAGGTGCGCTCGGGGCTGCCGCCGCCGGCTCCGGCAGTCCAGACCACTGCATCATGACCGCGCAGCAGCTCGGCCATCTCCTCCGTGGACAGGTCCTGGACGTCGGCTACCTTGGCAGCGGCCCCGGTGTCCTCGACATCCGCGGTGTGGTCCGGATTGCGGAACACTGACGTAACGGAGTGGTTTGCGGCGGTGAGCCTGCGGGCGAGGTGGAGTGCAACTTTTCCGTGTCCCCCGATGATGGCGATGCGTGACATGCGGCATTCCTTTCGTTGACTTACGTGCCTCCACCATAAGCATGCTTCGCATATTTTTGCTGCGAGGGAACGCGTCCTACGCCAATGGCTTAGTTTCCGGGACCGGGAATAGCGGCCCGGGGGATAGCGGGCGGTTCCCTGCGGCCGCTATGATCGCGCCACACCCTGGAACCCCGGAAGGAACACTGTGTCCCTTACTGCAGTTCGGCCGGATCTCACAGTTGAAACGATGGAAGGGCCGGTGCGCGGCGCCGTGAACAGCGGCCTGCGGACCTGGCGGGGGATCCCCTATGCCGCCCCGCCGGTTGGTGAGCTGCGGCTTCGCCTCCCGCAGCCGGTACGCCCATGGACGGAGGTGTTCGACGCCACGGCTTATGGCCCGGTGCCGCCGCAGCCGCGCGGCCGGGGTTTCCTGGGTGCCGGCCGGCGGACGCCGATGGATGAGGATTGCCTGACGGTGAACGTCACTGCGCCGCTGGCACCCGCAGCGCCGCGGCCGGTCCTCGTTTACCTTTACGGCGGAGGCTTCACCACGGGAGCCGCTTCCGCCGAGGCGTATGACTCCACCAGGCTGGTGGAACGCGGGGACGTTGTGTACGTCTGCATGAACTACCGGCTCGGCGCACTGGGCTTTATGGATTTCCGCCGGTACTCCACGCCGCAGCGTCCCTTCGACGCGAACTGCGGCCTTGCAGACCAGGTTGCGGCCCTGCGCTGGGTCCAGCGGAACATTGCCCGGTTCGGGGGAGATCCGGGCAATGTGACCATCTTCGGTCAGTCCGCCGGCGCCATGTCCGTGACCGCCCTGATGTGCGCACCCTCGGCAAAGGGCCTGTTCCACCGGGCCATTGCCCTGAGCTCGGCACCGTCCACGGCCTACGGACCGGGACTGCCCGAAAAATGGGCCGCCAACCTGCTGGACCTCCTCGGCGTCCCCGAAGCCGACGCCGGAAAGGCCCTGGCCAGCCTCCCGGCGTCGCGCCTGGTGGAGGCGGCGGTGCGCCTGACCCGGGACGTGGCCCCGGAATCCGAACCGGGCACGCGCGCCGTCGCACCGGTAGTGGACGGTGACTTCCTGCCACTGCACCCCATAGACGCCTTCCGGGCCGGGACGGCGCACCGCGTGCCGCTTGTCATGGGCAACATGGGCCGCGAAGGTGCCCTCTTCGACCAGTTCGAGGATGTGCTGCCAACAAAGCCGGAGCGGATCGACACCATGTTTGCCCTGACCGGGCCTGACCTCAAGGACCGGGTGCTGGGCGCCTACCCCGGTTATCCCGGGAAACGGGAAGCAGTGGATGTTGGCGGCGATGCGGTTTTCTGGCATCCGGGGATACAGGTGGCGGAGGCCCACTCAGCGTTTGCCCCAACATGGTCCTACCGCTTCGATTACGCTCCCCGCATGGCCCATCTTTTGGGACTGGGTGCCACCCACGGCCTGGATATCCCGGCTGTGTTCGGCAACTATGCCTCCGGGCTCGGCCGGTTCCTGACGCTCGCCGGCGGCGGACGCACTGCCGTTTCGGTCAGCAACCGTTTCCAGGGGGCGCTGCTGCGGTTTGCGCGGACGGGGAATCCCGGGCCGATGTGGCCTGCGTATGAGACACAGTCACGCAAGACCAAAATCTTTGACCGGACGGATCAGATAGTGCCAGACCCGCACCACGTCCGGCGCGTTGCGTGGAACGGCTACCTGGGCTACCGGTGAACCGTAAACCCGCGCGGGGGGAAGTGGTCCGTGGGGGGGGGTGGACGGGGGCTAAACGGGGAGCTCGCGCAGCAGGCCGCCCAACCGGAGCAGTTCCAGGGGCGCATGCTGAGCCAGCGATAAGCCGACAATATCTCCGGCGTCGCTGACCGCATCGATGATGCGCAGCAGGTCAGGAACGCGGACGCCGCGGCTGCCGCCGCCGGTGGTGTCGGCAAAATCGCGCCGGTCCAGTACATCCAGGTCCACGTGCACCGCCAGTTTCGTGGCACCGGTCAGTGCCAGCCATTCCAGGATCCGGCGGGTGTCCTCAGGTGTATCCGTGATGCCCACGCTGCGGATACCCAGGCGCTGTTTGGTGCCGATGCCGGGATCCTGCCAGTCCCGCAGGCCGATTTGGAGAATATTGGACGGCGGCACCACGGCGGGCAGCGCCGCGAGGAACTCTTCGTCACCCTCTCCGGCCAGGGTTGCCAGCGACATTGACCGGAACCCGGTGTAACCGTCGCCCGGCGTGCCGGTATCCGGGTGGGCATCCACCCACAGCACCGCCAGATCCCCGCTGTACAGTGCGGCAAGATGGCTGAACGGAGCTACACTCACCGAGCATTCCCCGCCAAAGGTCACCACGGTCTCCGGGGCAGCGTCCTGTATCACCTCCAGTGCCTGCCGGAGCTGCTGGAGAACGGCGCCGCGCGCATAAATGCCGTCTACCGTTTCCACTGCCGCGTCCGATGTATCCGTACTTACCGGCACAAAGGCCGTGGGCCCGTCATGCAGCGGGGAAAGCAGCTCCAGCAGGGGCGGGCCCAGATGGTAGGAGAGCAGGGTCTGGTGCGGCTGGCCTGCCGGCAGCGACCCTACGGTTCCCGCTCCTGCGGCGCCCTGCCACTGCGGGAAAATCAGGCGGAGGGCCCCGGGGCCGGTGGGATGCATGGAATTCATGGCAGTCCTTAGGTGCGGAGGGGATAACCAGCCTACCGCCGGGGCACCGCGCAGAAACAGGCCGCACGCAAAATAGACTGGTGGTATGACTGCAACACTTGTCGCCCGGGATCTTTCCGGCGGCCACGCCCACCGCACCCTGTTCGAGCACCTGTCGCTGACCGTCGCCCCCGGCGACGTGGTCGGCGTGGTGGGTGCCAACGGTGCCGGCAAATCCACGCTGCTGAGCCTGCTGGCCGGCGCTGCCGAACCACTGGCCGGAACGGTCAGCACCAATCCTGCTGACGCCTTTGTGGGCTGGCTGCCGCAGGAGCACGAGCGGGTACAGGGTGAAACAGTGGGTGCTTACCTGGCCCGCCGGACCGGTGCGGCTGCGGCCACCGTGGCCATGGAAAAGGCTGCCGAGGCGCTGGGAACGGATACCCCCGGTGTGGACGATGTGTATGCCGCTGCCCTGGATCGCTGGCTGGCCTCCGGAGCTGCGGATCTTGAGGACCGTGCCCCGTCGGTGCTCGCGGACCTCGGGCTGGAGGTGGAAATGGACGCACCGATGACCGGCCTGTCCGGCGGGCAGGCTGCCAGGACGGCCCTTGCTGCGCTGCTGCTGAGCAGGTTCGACATAGTCCTGCTTGATGAGCCCACCAATGACCTGGACCTGGACGGGCTGGCCCGGCTGGAGCAGTTTGTCCGCGGCCTGCGCGGCGGGGTGGTGCTGGTCTCCCACGACCGGGAGTTCCTGGCCCGCTGCGTGACCACCGTGGTGGAACTGGACCTGGCACAGAACAGTGTGGGTGTGTACGACGGCGGATACGAGGCGTTCCTGGAAGAACGCGCCGTCGCACGCCGGCACGCCCGCGAGGCCTATGACGAGTTCGCAGACAAGAAGGCCGATCTTGTTTCCCGGGCCCGGACCACGCGGGAGTGGAGTTCCCAGGGCGTGCGCAACGCGATGAAGAAGAATCCGGATAATGACAAGATCCGCCGCAAAGCCAGCACCGAGTCCTCCGAAAAGCAGGCACGCAAGGTCCGCCAGATGGAATCGCGGATTGCCCGGCTGGACGAGGTGGAGGAACCGCGCAAGGAATGGCAGCTGCAGCTGCGCATCGGGGCGGCACCTCGGTCCAGTTCCGTGGTCGCCACCCTGAACGCAGCGGTGCTAAACCGCGGCAGTTTTACCCTGGGACCGGTTTCCCTGCAGGTTAATGCGGGGGAGCGGATCGGCATCACCGGCCCCAACGGTGCGGGAAAGTCCACCCTCCTCGCGCTCCTGCTGGGGCGGGAAACCCCGGACGCCGGCACAGCGTCCCTGGGAGCCTCCGTGGCCGTGGGCGAAATTGATCAGGGGCGCGGGCAGCTGCCGGCCGGTGCCAGGCTGGGCGACGCATTTGAGGCCGCCGTCCCTGAACTTTCCGCGGCGGAAGTGAGGACCCTGCTGGCCAAGTTCGGGCTCAAGGCGGACCAGGTCGGCAGCAGGGTCGGGGACCTGTCTCCCGGTGAGCGGACGCGTGCGTCCCTGGCACTGCTGCAGGCACGGGGGGTGAACCTGCTGGTTCTCGATGAGCCCACTAACCATCTGGACCTGCCCGCGATCGAGCAGCTGGAAGAAGCGTTGGAGAGTTACGAGGGTGCGTTGCTGCTGGTATCCCATGACCGGCGGTTGCTGGAAAATGTGCGCCTGGATGTGCGGTGGGAAGTTGAGGGCGGGACCGTCCGCATCCGGTGAGCGGCGTCCTCCCGTGCCGCGGCAGCAGGGGAGGACATATTGCTTGACCGAATGTGATAGAAATTATGCAGGCTGCATCCCCGCGGATGCGGCGCTTAGCTCACGGATTGGTCTCGCTAAGTTATCGGACGATTTCACGGAAGAAGTGTCCAATGGATCCATGGAGTGGAAAACGCGGCTGCCCGGCAGCCAACCTGCACTGCGGCTGGGGAAGCGGCAGTGCAGCCGGGACGCCTCAGCGGTGTCTGCCCGGTGACGCCCCCGGAGTGGGCGGCTGGCAGTACGGCCTTTGGCTGTGAAGGCGCTGAAGCGGGCTGATCTGCCCGTCCTGATTGTTGTCTGGATGCTGTGCGTGGCCACTGACTGGTCCACGGGCACCAAGATTGCATTGAACGTCTTTGCCGTTGCCCTGCTTTGCGCCAAGGAATTCGGCGTCCACCGCTATCTGGTCAAAAACGCCGGTTCGAGGGTCTCGGGACGCCGCAGCGCGGCAGGACGGCTCGTTTCCGCCGCGTAGTCCGCCGTCCGAAAGAGTGCGGCCGCGGCACAATCCCGCACGGCGTGCAGCCGTGAGCGGCTCCGTCTCTGGTTAGCTCTTGGGCGCCCGGCTATCGTTGATAGTCGCAGGGAGCAGGCTCAGCTTTCCCCGGCCGAAAAGAGTTCGTCGTGGATATTGGCGTTGAATCACTGGTGGTTGAAACCCGTAACGGTCGGGTTCAGGGCGTTGTTGACCAGGGTGTACGTACCTGGCGTGGTATTCCCTATGCGGCAGCGCCCGTGGGGGAGCTGCGGTTGCGCGCACCCCGGCCGCCGGAGAGCTGGACCGGGATCCGTGATGCACGCTTTTTCGGTGCGGTGCCGCCGCAGTCCAAGGCACCCAGCCTTACCGGCACGCACCGCCGGGTGGCGATGGACGAAGACTGCCTGAGCGTGAATGTGTCCGCCCCGCTGGACCCCTCGGATACCCTGCGCCCGGTTCTCGTCTACCTTTACGGCGGTGCGTTCAGTTCCGGGTCCTCGGCCGAACCTACCTATCGCGGCGCAAAGCTCGTCAGGGACGGGGACGTTGTCTACGTTTGCCTCAACTACCGCATCGGGGCACTCGGTTTTATGGACTTCCGTGCCTACTCGACCCCGGAACACCGGTTCGACGCCAATGTGGGACTGCGGGACCAGGTAGCGGCACTGGAGTGGATTCAGCAGAACATCGAGGCCTTCGGCGGGGATCCCGGGAACGTCACCCTCTTCGGCGAATCGGCCGGCGGCCTGGCGGTGACGTCCCTGATGTGCATCCCCAGCGCCCGGGGGCTCTTCCACCAGGCCTATGCCCAAAGCCCGGCACCATCGGGAGCATATTACCCCCACACGCATGCAGCCTGGGCCGCGGACCTGCTGGAAATACTTGGCATCAGCCCGTCCGATGCAGCGGAGGGGCTGACCACCATCAGCGCATCCAAGCTTGTCGAGGCAACCCGGAAGATGACCACGAAAATAGGTCCGGCCAAACAGCCAGGCTCGCTGAGCGTTTCGCCGGTGATCGACGGTGACTTTCTGCCGCGGCATCCAATCGACATGTTCCATGAGGGAGAATCACACCAGGTGCCGCTGGTGCTGGGCACCATGGCCCGCGAAGGGGCACTCTTCGCGAAGGTCTCCAACATCCTTCCGTCGACGCCTGAACGGATCGAGAAGATGTTCGCGGGGACCGATCCGCTCGCCCGGGACCGCGTGGTGGCAGCGTACCCGGGCTATCCCTCCCGCCAACGGTCCGTGGACATCAGCGGCGACCTGGTCTTCTGGTATCCCAGCCAGATGGTGGCCGAAGGGCACTCGCGGGTGGCCCCAACCTGGGCATACCGCTACGACTACGCCACGCCGATGATGAATCTCCTGGGCTTCGGCGCCACCCATTCCTTTGACGTACCCGTAATGTTCGGCGATACCGATAGGGGGCTGGCCAAAGCCCTCACGCTCCTGGGCGGAGGGGATGAGCTGAAAGCACTCTCCCGGAGGTTCCAGGGTTCACTGCTGAGCCTGGCCAGGCACTCCCACCCCGGCGCTGATTGGCCCGGATATGACGAGTTCCACCGGCACACACGCGTGTTTGATAAGGCCGACCGGATTGAATCCGATCCGTTCCCGGAACGGCGCAGGGCCTGGGCGGGCTACCGCGGCTACATCTGACGCGCTGCCCTGCCGGAGCGGCAGCCCCCCGGGATTCGGCGGCCGGTGCGGGCGCCTCTCGCGGCACCGGCGCGGGCGTCGTAAGCTGGCTTATGATTTCCAGCACCACAGTGTTCAGCACCAGTTTTCAGCACCGCAGCTAAGGAGAGTCAGAGCGCATGAGCGAACATTACGACGTCGTTGTTCTCGGAGCCGGACCGGGCGGGTATGTGGCCGCCATCCGTGCTGCCCAGCTGGGACTGAAGACTGCCATTGTGGAGGAAAAATACTGGGGCGGGGTGTGCCTTAACGTCGGTTGCATCCCCTCCAAAGCCCTGCTCCGCAACGCCGAGCTGGCGCAGATTTTTACCAATCAGTCCAAGACCTTCGGCATGAACGGTGATGTCACGTTCGATTACGGGGCGGCCTTCGACCGGAGCCGCCAGGTGGCCGACGGCCGGGTCAAGGGCGTGCACTTCCTGATGAAGAAAAACAAGATCACCGAATACGACGGCCACGGGGTCTTCTCCGATGACCACACCCTTGAGGTCAGCCTGTCAAAGGGCGGCAGTGAAACCGTCACCTTCGATAACGCCATCATCGCCACAGGCACCTATGTCCGGCTTCTTCCCGGTGTGGAACTGAGCGACAACGTGGTCACTTATGAGGCCCAGATCATGGACCGGGACCTGCCCAAAAAGATGGTCATTGTGGGCGCAGGGGCCATCGGCATGGAATTCGGCTATGTGCTGCGCAGCTACGGTGTGGACGTCACCATCATTGAGTTCCTGGACCGGGCGCTGCCCAACGAGGATGTTGACGTGTCCAAGGAGATCACAAAGCAGTACAAGAAACTGGGCATTCCCATCCTGACTTCCACCAAGGTGGAGACCGTGAAGGATAACGGCTCCTCCGTAACGGTGGCCTACACGGACAAGGATGGGAAGGCCGGCAGCATCGAAGCGGACCGGGTCATGATGTCCATCGGCTTTGCGCCGCGTACCGAGGGCTACGGCCTGGAGAAGACCGGGGTGCAGCTGACGGACCGTGGCGCCATTGGCATCGATGACTTCATGCGTACCAATGTGCCCCATATCTATGCCATCGGTGATGTCACCGCCAAGCTCCAGCTCGCCCACGTAGCGGAGGCCATGGGGGTGGTTGCCGCCGAAACCATCGGCAAGGCCGAAACGATGCCGCTGGGTGACTACCGGATGATGCCGCGCGCCACGTTCTGCCAGCCGCAGGTGGCCAGTTTCGGGCTTACCGAGCAGCAGGCCCGGGACGAGGGCCACGATGTGCTGGTGAGCACCTTCCCGTTTACGGCCAACGGCAAGGCGCACGGGCTGGGCGAGCCGGTGGGTTTTGTGAAGCTGGTGGCGGATGCGAGGTATGGGGAACTGCTGGGCGGGCACCTGATCGGCCCGGACGTCTCCGAGCTGCTGCCGGAACTGACGCTGGCCCAGAAGTGGGACCTTACGGCCGCTGAACTGGCCCGTAATGTCCACACCCACCCGACGCTGAGTGAGGCGCTGCAGGAGGCCTTCCACGGATTGACGGGCCACATGATTAATTTCTAGCGCTGCACGCGGCGGGCAGAACCGATCGGCAGGGCCGCACCACGGCCACGGTGGCGATTCCTGCGGGCCGGCGGTCCAACACTGCCCCGATACGCCGCATCCGGCAGCGACTAAGGCATACTGGCCGCATGACGACGCCGCTGGAGGGTCCCCTTGCCGATTCCGAGTCCGGTCTTTGGATTCCCGGGAGCCTCGCCCGCCCGGGCACAGTGACCGGAACCGTACCGGCCGGATTCGAGGCCTACGCACGGATCTTCCATCCCGTCCACGCGCGGCTAATGGAATGGGACCGGGACTATCCGGTGCCGGTACAGTCCCGGACCATGCAGTGGCGGGACCTTGCCGAGACCCGCGGAACGCTGGCGCACCCGCTGATGCAGTGGAACTCCATCCTGGCGGGCTACCGCAACCCGGTCTGGAATGAACCGGGCTGGCAGTACGAAGATCCCCTCGTAGGCGCGTTGGCGGCCGGATGCCTGGCTGAGGTGGTGCGCATTCTGTCCAGCCATACGGATTCGCCCTCAGCCTGTATCGCCGGCCTCTGGGAGGGGTGGGGGTGGGTGAGCGGCGCGGCCGTGAACGTCACCGTGGACAGTGAAGGCCATACGTACGAAGAACCCCTGCCCCCGCCCTTCCATCAGGACACAGTGGCCGGTGCGGCCAGGCTGGAACTGCCGGGACGGAAGTACCTGCTGTTTAACGCCGACCTTGCAGTCTTCACCGAGCCCGGCTGGCACGAGGCCAGCGGATGGGACGTGCTGCAGAGCCCAAACCTGCTCTGGCCCGAAGACCGTGCGTGGTTCCTGGCCTCGGAAATAGATATGGACTCAACCATCGTGGGCGGCTCAGCCGCCCTCATCGGGCAGCTGATTCACTCCGGGTCTGTGGAAGCACTGCCCGTGCCCGCAGACGGCGACCTTACACATCAGGGGGACGTACTCAACGAAAGGCCGGATTGGCAATGACCGCTTTCACAGCCGTGCGGGGATGGCTGTCACAGAGAGGTCAGAGAGCTAACAGGGGTGTGTGAGCAAGGCATCCGCGGATCGGTCAGGACGGTGGCCGGGCTGTGGATAAGCTGAATATATGCCCCTCCAAAACATTAACTTCCATACCCGCAAGTGGGTCCGGCCCGAAGACCTGAACGCAAACGGCACCCTGTTCGGCGGCAGCCTGCTGCGTTGGATTGACGAGGAAGCTACCGTCTACGCGATCCTGCAGATGGGGAACGGCCGGGTTGTCACCAAGTTCATGTCCGAGATCAACTTCGTCAGTTCCGCCGTGCAGGGCGACCTGATCGAAATGGGGCTTACCGCAACCAAGTTCGGCCGGACCTCGCTGACAATGCAGGCCGAAGTGCGGAACATGATCACCCGCGACAGCATCCTGACCATCGACAAGATCGTGTTCGTGAACCTGGATGAGCACGGCAAGCCCGCACCCCACGGCTACACCACCATCAGTTACGACCGTGACCGCCTGCCCACGCACCACTTTCCGCCCATTCCCTTTACAGCCTAGTTAGCGCCCCGGCGGATACCTGCACCGCCCAAACCCCAAGCACGTGGACCGAAGCTCCGGGAGCCCGGCTTAGGCGGGGAGCGGGATAATACAAGGCATACTTACTAATATGAGTCTCGAGTTCCCCCTCCCGCAGGGGCACACGGCGGGCGGGGGTCCGCTCCGGATTGCGGTGCTGTCCCATCTGCATCACCCGATTGCCAGTCCGTTCCTGGGCGGGCTCGAAATGCACACCTCCCTGATGGCAGACGAACTCGCCGCACGCGGTCATGACGTGACGCTTTTTGCCAAAGTGGGATCCGTGTCCGCAGCCCGGGTGGTGGATGTCCTTCCAGCCGCTTTTGAGTTCCGCCGCGGGATGCCCGATGACGCCATGCAGGCGCAGCAGGGGACGCTGGACAGGGCATTGGGCCTGGCACTGGACGCGGTCCGGGACGGCTCCTTCGACGTCGTCGTGAACAATTCGCTGAGCCTGCAGCCCTATCTGAAGTTGGCGGACCACCCCACCCTGACCATCCTGCACACCCCGCCCCTGCCGTGGATCGTGGACGCGGTTGAACAGGGACGCACGGCCATCTCCCCGCTGCACCGGTTTGTCAGTGTCTCCGCCCGGAACGCCACGGGCTGGGCACCTCATCTGCCGGACCTCCACGTCATCCACAACGGCATCCGTCTCTCAGACTGGCCCGCGGGTACCTCCCGCCGCCCCGGTACCGCGGTCTGGGCGGGGCGGGTGACTCCGGAGAAGGGCCTGCACATTGCGATCGACGCCGCCCGGAAAGCCGGCATGGACCTGCACTTTGCGGGCCCTGTCAGTGACGGTAAGTACTTTGACCGCGTTATAGCTCCCCGGCTGGGTCCGGGCGTCAGACATGCGGGGCACCTCGATCACCGCGAACTGGCGGCCTTCCTGGGCTCGGGTGAAGTCTTTATCGCCTCACCCGTGTGGTCCGAGCCCTTTGGCCTTACAGCCCTGGAAGCCATGGCCTGCGGCACCCCCGTAGCGGCACTGCCGCTGGGCGCCATGCCGGAGATTATCGACGCCGACGCCGGCCGGGTGGCCGCCGGGCTCGGTGCCGACGAACTGGCCGATGCCATGACGGCTGCGCGGGGCCTGGACCGCAGCCGGGTCCGCCGGTCCGCCGCCCGCTTCAGTGCAGGTGCCATGGTGGACTCCTATGAGGTGCACCTCCGTTCCCTGCTCCAGCCCGAGGGCCTGCCGTCACTTGCACAGCCGGCCGGGTTTTCCCGCCCCCAGTCCGGCAGCGCCGAAGCTGCCCTGCCCCTGAGCTGAGCCGATCTGTCATGACCTCCCGGAGAAAACCCCGTGTGGCGTACTACGCGCACCATCACGGCACAGGGCACCTGCGTCACGCAGCGAACATTGCCCGGCTTGACGCCGTGGACCTGCTGGTAACCGGCACCATGCCTGCCGCCGGCGTCCCGGACCTGCCGGGCGGGGCACGGTTTGCCCCGCTGCCGCCCGACGTCGCGCGGCAGGGCCCGTTCCCGCCGGGACCCGGTACGTCCCTGCACTATGCGCCCACCGTTCCTGCGGTCCGGGAACGCTTCGCACGGCTGCACGCGTACTGGGAGGAGTTCATGCCGGACGTTGTGGTGGTGGATGTCTCGGTGGAAACCGCCGTGTTCGCCCGGCTGGCCGGATATCCGGTCATCCACCGGCGTATGCACGGGGACCGGACGGATGCCCCGCACCGGCTCGCCTATGATTCCGTCAACGGACTGATTGCGTATTTCCCCCAAACCCTCGAAACCCCTGAACATCTGGCGGCCTACGGCACAAAAAGCACCTATCTCGGCATGCTCGCGCCGCGGTCAGCGGGGCGGCAGGCTGTTCAGCCGCGCACGGTTGCTGTCCAGACATCCCTCGGCGGGACCGGGGTCCGGCTGCCGGCCGTACTTGAGGCCGCCCGCGCAACCCCGGACTGGACGTGGCGGATCATGGGCCGTACTTCGGGTGCTGTCCGGGACGTGCCCTCCAATGTTGAACTGCTTGGCGTTGTAGCGGAGCCGGCACCGCTGCTGGCAGCCGCAGAGGTCCTGGTGACCTCGGCAGGGCACAACGCGGTGGCCGCGGCCGCCGCAGCCCGCCGGCCGGCCCTGCTCATTCCCGAACAGCGGCCCTTCCGAGAGCAGGAACGGTTTGCGCAGGCGCTGGCCGGCGCCGGCGCCACTGCTGCCCCGGACTTCTCGGCACCTACGGACTGGCAGCGCACACTGGCGGCGCTCAGCGCCTCCGATCCGGAACTGCTGGCGCGGACACTGCTGGTTTCGGAGGCAGAATTCCGGAGCCGCTTCCTGACGGCAGTGGAGCGTGCCACCGCCGAATCCGGGGCAGGGGAGCGGCCGCCGGTCCCTGCATTCAGTAGGGAGCGCTGACCCGCACCGCAGCCAGCTCCGCCGGGCCGGGCGTGGCAAGCAGCCGAAGTTCCCCGCCGTCCGGGTCCCACGCCACGTAGCCGGCCCGGGCAAAGGCCTCCAGCCATCCCGTCATGGGCCAGGTTCCCCACTTTCTCCGGAACGCCCGGGCATTGACCACAATGGATTCCAGATGCTGCAGGGGCGGCCGGTGCACACCATGGTGCTGGTGGAACATCGTGGCCCCGGAGAATGCCAGGGGGATCCCCATCCCGCGGGCAGTGAACGCGAAATCGGTGTCCTCACCCCCATAGCCGGCAAAGGTCTCGTCGAAACCGCCGATTAGGTCAAAGGTTGACCGCCGGACGGCGAAGCCCAGGGACCAGAAAAGGGCGTACTCGGTGGACGGGGCCGCGGGTTCTCCGCGATCCGGGGAAAGCGCTGCCCGGGCGTGATGGGGAATGGACCCCTGCATCAGCACGTCCATGCTGCCTCCCGTCTCCCAGGCCGCCAGGTCCGCGTCCGGGTACAGGTAGCGCGGCGTCGCCATCACCAGCCCTCCTGCCTGCTGCAGATCAGCCAGCAGCTGCTCGAACATCTCCGGGGCGGGGATGCAGTCCACGTCCAGGAAAACCAGCGTTCGGGTCTGCGCAGCAGCGGCGGCGGCGTTGCGGGCGGCACCAAGCGGCAGCGGCGCACCGGACGGTGTGTCCACATGGACCACACTGAGGGGCAGTGTGCCCTGGGGCGGAACAGCGTCGGGCTGGTTCATGTAGCAGACCACTATGTCAGCCGGCAGGCGGGTGGAGCGCTGGATGCCCTGGACAGTCCGGGCCAGGTGCCGGTCCCTCCCGGAGCTGATGATCAGCACTGAAAACGGTTCGTCGCCGCCGGTCTGCTCCATGGGTTCCCCTCCGCCGCAGGCGCTCCCTGCCGGCGCCCAAAACAGTAAGTATACTGAAGGCAATTTGCTGACAGGGCCGGATTCGGCCCGGGAAAGGTGCAGTGACGTGGCAGAGTCAGGCGCGATGGCGGATTCCGGGGCAGTGGGCGCGGCGGTGTCGGATCCGGTGGGGGAGTCAACCGTCAGGGTGGCAAGCGTGCCGCACAGCCAGGTCTATATCCGCCACACGGGGCGTGTCCCCGGTGATTCGCGGCCAGGCGGTGTGCTGCGCCTGCCGGACCCGGATCCGCGCAATCCCGGCCAGTCAACGGAATCCACCTGGTGGCCGCCCGTCATGCTGGACCCGCACTGGATCCGGGAGAACGCCTCCACCTTTGACCTGATGCACATCCACTTCGGGTTTGATGCCATTTCCCCCCGGGACCTGCGGGCTGTGACGGCCGAGTTGAAGGCCCGGGGCAAGCCGTTGGTCTACACCGTGCATGACCTGCGCAATCCGCACCACCTCACCCCGGAAGCCCATGATGCCCAGCTGGATGTGCTTATTCCGGCGGCGGACCGGCTGATTACGCTGACGCCCGGGGCAGCTGCAGCCGTCGAGGCCCGCTGGGGGCGGCGGCCGGTGGTCCTGCCCCATCCGCACGTGGTGGAGCTGGGTGAACTCGAACGGCGGCAGCGTCTGCGGCTTTCCCGGCCGCCGCAGGACCGGTTCCGCGTGGGGGTGCACCTGAAGAGCCTGCGGCCCAACATGCTTGACGGCGTCATCCTGCCGGCGTTGACGGCAGCGGTGGAACAGCTGCCGGGGGCCGTGCTGCAGGTTAACGGGCACCCGGACATCCTCACGCCGGGCGGGGACAAATACCGTCCGGAGCTGCACAAATGGCTCACCGAAGCTGAAACGGCTGGGCGTTTGGAACTGCAGGTGCGGGACTATTTCGATGAGACGGCGCTCTGGGATTACCTCGGCTCCCTGGATGTGTCAGTACTGCCCTACCGGTTCGGAACCCACTCCGGCTGGCTGGAGGCCTGTACGGATCTGGGCACCAGCGTGCTGGCCCCGTCCTGCGGTTTTTATGCCCAGCAACGCTCAACCGTGGCGGAGTTTGTGCACACCGAGGACGGTTTGGACGAGCAGTCACTGGCCACCGCACTCAAGGGTCTCTATGCCGAGCGTCCCTGGCCGGGGCTTTCACGCGCGGAGCGGACAGCCGAACGGCGGGCCGTGGCGGCGGCCCATGAGGAGATCTACGCGTCCGTGCTGGCGCCCTGACCGGTTTCCGGGCCGCGGACGGCCTGTTCCAGCCCGGCCAGGATCGAGGGTGTCAGCGGACTGCCGGGAAAGCGTGCCAACCGGCGAAGGGGAAGGCTGCCCATCAGCGACAGCGCTCCGGCGAGCCCGCCGGCTTCCCCGGCTCCGGCTTCCCCGGCTCCGGTTTCCGCCGCTCCGGTTTCCCCCGCGCCGCCGGCCGCTTCTGCTGCCAGTGCGCCAAGTACACGCTGCCCCCGCGGATTCGCCAGCCATTCTGCGATGGTCGAATCGAGGCTGAGCTGTCCTGCCGGTTCGGCGCCGGTGCCGGGCAGCTCCAGGCTGCCGCTGAGCCGGATGTCCCGCGAGGAGGACCCGACATCGATCCGGTAGCCGCCGGGATCGGCGGTCCACCGGTGCGCTGCCGGATCGAACCGGGCCAGCGCCGCCAGCGGCAGGTCAAAGGCCACATCGGCGGTGGCATCCGGTTCCAAATAGACCTTGCGGAAGGCCCGGAGTTCGCGGGGCGCAGCGGGGGCCGTGCCGCCCGGGGCGCCCACATAGAGCTGGATGACTTCAGCTCCGGCGCAGCTGCCGGTGTTCCGCACGGTCAGCCGTACCGAGACCATTTGACCCTCGTCTGACTCTGCGGTCTTCAGAGCCAGTCCGCTGTAGCCGAAGCTGGTGTAGGAGAGCCCGTGGCCAAAGGGGAAGGCCGGTTCCATCCGCCGGGCGTCGTACCAGCGGTAGCCCACAAAGATGCCTTCGCCGTACCGGACCGTCCCGGATTCACCCGGATAATTACCGAAGGCCGGTGTGTCCTCGATCCGGTGCGGGAAGGTTTCGGCGAGTTTTCCGGACGGGTTCACGGCGCCGGTCAGCACATCGGCGAGCGCCTCCCCACAGGCCTGTCCCGGAAGCCACGCTTCGAGGACCGCAGGCACATCCGATGCCCACGACGTTTCAACTGCGCCGCCGTTGAAGAGCACCACCACCGTCCAGGGGTTCGCTGCCAGGACGGCAGCGAGTGACTGCAGCTGGTCTGCCGGCAGCGTGAGGTCCGGACGGTCAAAACCCTCGGATTCCCTCTCCTCCGGCAGGCCCAGGAAAAACAGGACTGCGTCTGCGGCGGCAGCAGCGGTTTCCGCCTCGCTTACCAGCGCCTCCTCGGACTCCCCGTCCAGCCGGTACCCCGCGGCAAAGGAAACGGCGGTGAACCCTTCTGCCAGGACATCCAGCGGCACGCTGATCCGCGTAGGGTTCACCCGGGAGGAGCCCGCTCCCTGGAAGCGCGGTGTGCGGGCCAGTTCACCCACGACCGCCAGCCGGAGCTTCGGGGACAGGGGCAGGATGCCGCCCTGGTTCTTCAGCAGCACCATGGAGCGTGCTGCCGCGTCACGTGCCAGCCGGTGGTGTGCTTCCGGGTCCACCGGTACCCGGGCCGGTGATGCGGTCCGCGCGGCCAGCTGCAGCAGCCTGGCAACGGAGGCGTCCACCATTTCCCGGTTGATGGTGCCGGCATCCAGCCCTGCCTCGAGTTCGGCCAGGCCCAGGCCGTTGCTTGCCGGCATTTCCAGGTCCAGGCCCGCGTCCAGTGCAGCCGCGCGGTCCGTGACAGCGCCCCAGTCGGAGACAACAACGCCGTCGAACCCCCAGTCGCCGCGCAGTACCGTATCCAGCAGCCAGGGGTTCTCCGCTGCGTGGATTCCGTTGATTTTGTTGTAGGCGGCCATCAATGACCACGGCCGGGCGGAGCGGACCACGGTTTCAAAGGCCTTCAGATAGATCTCGCGCAGCGTCCGGTCATCCACCGAGGCATCAATGCGCATCCGGTCCGCCTCCTGGTTGTTTGCGGCGAAGTGTTTGGGGCAGGCGGCCACCCCCTGTGCCTGGACGGCGCGTACCCACGCAGCACCCAGTTCGCCGGCAAGCAGCGGATCCTCGGAAAAGTATTCGAAGTTGCGTCCGCACAGGGGCGTGCGCTTGATGTTCAATCCGGGGCCCAGCACGACGTCGACGCCGGCCGCGGCCGCCTCCCGCGCCGTCGCGGCGCCCAGCTGCGCCAGCAGCTCCGGATCCCAGGAGCAGGCGGTGAGGCACTCGGCGGGAAAGCAGGTGGCCTCGATGGAGTTCCCGAGTCCCGGCTCATCCTCATTGTGTGGCCGGCGGATGCCGTGGGGCCCGTCGGAGAGGACAAGCGGCCGGATACCCGCAGGGGCAATGGCCGCCGTGCGCCAGAAGGATGCGCCGGACAGCAGGGAGAGCTTATGGGGCAGCGTCAGGGACCCGGCATCCCGGGGCATGGAAGCGGACGGGTTGTCGGATGCAGGCATTGGCATGTGCCGGAGTCTAGGGGCCGCCGGTGCCTGCCGGAAGAGCAAACCATCCGATGCCGCCCGGCCGGCTGCCGCATCGCTGCAGGGCCTGTCGGCGGCCGTGGGCTGCGGTTAGTGTTTTCGCTAAGCACCTGCGGCGGTGAACCGTGCCGCATGACGGGAGCAGACCATGATTACCCACCTGGACCGTTACCGGCAGATAGCCGAAATCCTCTCCCGTAACGGCCTGGGCTTTCTCGTCTCGGCCCTCGGGCTGGAGGGGCGGCTGCCGTTCCGGCGCCAGGAGCACGCTGAAGATGCCGTACGCCGGCCGAGCAGGCCCGAATACCTGCGGATTGCACTCGAGGAACTGGGACCCACCTACATCAAAATGGGCCAGCTGCTCTCCACCCGGCCGGACCTGCTGCCACCGGATTACCAGCGGGAACTGGCCAAACTGCAGGACAGGGCCGATCCTGTGCCCTGGCCGGCGATTCGGGAAGAGCTGCGCCAGGAACTGGGCGCCGAACCGGAATCGGTTTTCGGTTTCTTCGACACCGCGGTGATGGCCAGTGCCTCCATCGGGCAGGTGTATTCGGCGGCCCTGAAGGACGGCACCGCCGTCGTCGTCAAAGTGCGCCGGCCCGGCATCACCACGGAGGTGGACCAGGACCTGGAGATCCTGCAGAACCTCGCCAGCACGGCCAGCAAGCACTGGGAGGCCGCCAGGGACTACGATCTCACCGGCCTGATGGACGAGTTTGCCCGGACCCTGCGTTCTGAGCTGGATTACCTGCAGGAAGGACGCAACGCAGACCGGTTCCGGCTCAACTTCGAAGACAGTACGGCCGTGCAGATTCCCCGGGTCTATTGGGACCACACCACCTCACGGGTCCTGACAATGGACCGCATCACGGGAATGAAGGTCACGGATACCAAGGCGCTGGATGCGGCAGGAATCGACCGTCCGGCACTGGCTGTCGCGGCGGCCGGGGTGGAAATGCAGATGGTCTTTGACGACGGGTTTTTCCATGCCGACCCGCATCCCGGGAACCTGTTCGTGGAGCCCGGTGGCCGGGTGGGGCTGATTGACTTCGGCATGGTCGGAGAAGTGGATGAGAAGCTGCGGGGGCAGCTCTCCGCACTTTTTGTCGGCATTGTGCGCAAGGACCCGGAGCGGATGACCAACGCCATTGTCCGGCTGAACGCTTCAGGTGTGCGGGTGGACCGGGTGAAGCTGCGCATGGACCTTGGCCCGCTGATCCGTATGTACTCGGGCAGGAGCCTGGCCGATGCGCCTGTGGGCAGCCTGATCACCACCGGCCTGGGGATCCTCCGCACCCATCACATCCAGCTCCCGCGGGAGATGGCCCTGCTGTTGCGGATGCTGATTATGACCGAAGGCATGGGGGAGGTGCTGGACCCGGACTTCAGGATGGGCCCGACCCTGGCACCCTATGCACGCCGGATGACCGCCAGGCAGCTGAACCCGGTCAATTACGCCCGCCGGCTGGGGCGGGCAGGGGCAGAGGCCCTGGAACTGGGCACCGAACTGCCGGACCAGGTGCGCCGGCTCATCGAAACGCTGGACTTCGAAGGCATGGAGGTCCACCTCAGGGCGGAAGAACTGCTCCCGCTGGTTATCCGGTTGGAGCGGGTGGGGAACCGTTTGGTGGCAGCTATTTTCGCCTCTGCCTTCATCCGTGGCGTGGGGGAGCTGACCCTCGGGGACGCTTCGCGCTGGAAGTCGTGGCAGGCGCCCCTGATGAGTGCCGGCCTGGCATCCACCGGGGCGCTGGGCGGGTACATTGCCTGGACATCGCGGCGCGCCCGGCTGCGCGGTATGTAAACGGATGCTTAACCGGAACCGGGCGGCCCCGCAAAGGAGCCGCCCGGGCGGTTTACCGCGCTATGCGGTTCAGCTGTACGGGTTCGCCGGCGCAGCGCCGGACGGAACAGCCTTGGGGCGCAGACCCAGTTCGGCCGTGGGAACGTGGACGGTTTCCTTTGCCGTCAGTGCCGATACGGCGGCGATGGCGCAGATCGCTGCGGTGAAGTAGCTGGTGACCAGCCAGCCGCCGGGCTCCAGGCCACCGATGGCGGCAACGATGGAGGGCGCGAAACCGGCCATCAGGAAGCCGAGCTGAGTGCCGATGGCCAGGCCGGAGAAGCGAACCTTGGCGCTGAACATCTCGGCGTAGAAGGACGGCCAGACAGCGTTGGCAGCCGCGTAGCCGCAGGAGAATACGGCAATGGACAGGGCAAACTGCAGCAGGGTGTTTCCGGATTCCATGGACAGCAGGTAGAAGGGCATGATCACCGCACTGGACACTGCACCGTAGACGAAGACCGGCCGCCGGCCGATGCGGTCTGCCAGACGTCCGAACAACGGCTGGGTGAACAGTGCCACGAAGTTGCCCGCCACTACGAGCCAAAGCGTGATGTCCGCGTTGACGCTGCCGACTTCCGTGCCGTACTTGATCGCAAGTGTTCCGTACACGGTGGAGACAGCGGCGATGAAGGCGCAGCACACTACGCGCAGCACATCGCGCCAGTGGTCCTTCAGCAGCACACCCACCGGAAGCTTGACGATTTCATTGCGTTCCTTGGCTTCGGTGAAGGTGGGGGTTTCGTGCAGGGAACGGCGGATGAAGTAGGTGACTACCACTACCACGGCGCTCAGCCAGAACGGGATACGCCAGCCAATGCCGTACTTGATCTCGTCCGGCAGCGCGACGACGGGAATGAAGACCAGGGCTGCGAGGATCTGGCCGCCCTGCGTTCCGGTCAGCGTCCAGGACGTGAAGAAGGACCGGCGGTTGTCCGGTGCGTGTTCCAGGGTCATGGAACTGGCCCCGGCCTGCTCGCCGGCAGCGGAAAGGCCCTGCATCAGCCGGCAGAAAACCAGCAGTGCGGGAGCCCACCAGCCGATGGTATTGAAGTCCGGGAGGCAGCCGATGAGGAACGTGGAGCCGCCCATCAGAAGCAGGGTGAACATCAGCACGCGCTGGCGGCCAACCTTGTCACCGAAGTGTCCCAGGATCACTGCACCCACGGGGCGGGCAATGTACGCGAAACCGAAGGTCGCCAGGGACATGATGCTGGCCTGGGCATCCGCATCGGGGAAGAAGACGCGCGGGAAAATCAACGCGGCGGCGGAGCCGAAAATGAAGAAGTCGTAATACTCAACGGCACTGCCCATAAAACTGGCAGTGGCGGCCTTGCGCGGGGACTTGCCCGGCGCTTTTCCGGCGGGGGCGGATGCGTCCATTGCATCTCTCCTGACGTGGGGGCGTGGCGGTGGGGGGACGGCGGATGGCGACGGGATGCCTTGGCCGGCATACCGTGCGGTTACCAGGTTCCGGGGTGTTTCCCCGTGGTGCGGGGTGTGCGGTACCTGATGTGCTGCAGGGTGTACTGCTTCCGCACCAAATGCGGTGGGGTGCGCCGTACCTGATGCAGTGTTGATGGTGTCCGGGTATGCGTGGCAGCAGCCATTGTGCGCTATGCGTACACATGTGCATACTCCGTACACTTGCAGTAATGTAACTCACAGCCGGATACCCCGGCAACTGTGACCTGCCGTCCGGGCTGTTCCGGTTCGGAATGAGCACACGGCAGCACCAAGTAGACCGGAAGGACAGTCCCATGAGTGGCACGGAGGAATCGTTCGTCGTCGGATTGATCGGAGAAGGCATTACTGCCTCCCTTACTCCTCCCATGCACGAGCGTGAAGCCGACCGGCAGGGCCTGCGCTATGTCTACCGTCCGGTGGACCTCACGCGGCTGGGGCGCCCCGGCTCGGATGTGGGTGACCTGCTGCGCTGGGGCAGGGACCTGGGCTTCAACGCCTTCAACGTCACCCACCCCTGCAAGCAGCTGGTCCTGGCCGAACTGGACGAGGTGTCTGAGGACGCCGCACGCCTCGGGGCGGTAAATACTGTCCTGATCCGGGATGGAAAGCTCATTGGCCACAACACCGACTTCTCCGGCTTTAGCGGTGCACTGGCCGCCGGCCTGCCGGACGCAGCGCTGGGGTCCGTGGTCCAGCTGGGTGTGGGCGGGGCAGGAGCCGCTGTCGCGTACGCCCTCCTGAAGGCCGGCACCGCGGAACTGACGCTGCTGGACCTGGACCCGGACCGCGCAGCCGAGCGCGCGGCGGCACTTGCACAGCTTTTCCCTGACCGGCGAGTGAACTCCGGAACGCCGGCGGACCTGCCCGCCGTGCTGCCCGGTGCCGACGGACTGGTCCATGCGACGCCGGTGGGCATGCATTCCCACCCCGGACTCGCCGTGGACCTGGACCTGCTGGACCCGTCCCAGTGGGTGGCCGACGTCGTCTACCGCCCGGTCGACACGGAACTGATCATTGGCGCCCGCGCCAAGGGCTGCCGGGTCCTGGACGGCGGACGGATGGCCGTGGGCCAGGCGGTGGACGCCTTTGAGCTGATCACCGGCATCCGGCCGGATGCCGCGCGGATGCTTGCCCACTTCCACGAGCTGATTGCCCAGGGACGCTAATGCGCACCTCCATAGCCACCGTCTGCCTTAGCGGAACGCTCGAAGAGAAAATGCGTGCCTGCTCCGACGCGGGTTTTGACGGCATCGAAATCTTCGAACCGGACCTGCTGGTCTCACCCTCCAGCCCGGAGGAAATCCGGGACCTCGCCGCCACGCTTGGCCTTACCCTTGACCTCTACCAGCCCTTCCGCGACTTGGAAGGCGTGGAGGAGGAGCAGCTGGAGGAGAACCTGCGCCGGGCGCAGGCCAAGTTTGCCCTGATGAACCGGCTGGGCATCGACACCATGCTGCTGTGCAGCAACGTGGGTACGGCCACCATCAACGACGACGCCGTGGCAGCCCGGCAGCTGCGCCGGCTCGGGGACACCGCGGCCCGGTATGGCATAAAAGTGGCCTACGAGGCCCTGGCCTGGGGACGCTACGTCAACGACTTTGAGCACGCCCAGCGCATAGTGGACCTGGCCGACCATCCCAACATAGGTACCTGCCTGGACAGCTTCCACATTCTCTCCCGCGGATGGGACCCCGCCGCGATCGAGAAGATCCCGGCCGGGAAGATCTTCTTTGTCCAGCTCGCCGATGCCCCGGAACTCTCCCTGGATGTCCTGTCCTGGAGCCGGCACTACCGGGTGTTTCCCGGCGAGGGCGCCTTCGACCTCGTTGGGTTTATGGCCCATCTGGTCCGCAGCGGCTATGACGGCCCCGTGTCACTGGAAATCTTTAACGACGTGTTCCGCCAGACCGCCGAGGAGCGGACGGCAGTGGACGCCATGCGGTCCCTGATCTGGCTGGAGGAACGCACCTCGGCATACCTCGCTGAGCACGACGGCGGTGCCTCGTACCCAATGTCGCTGGCCACGCTGCCGCGGGTGGCGGAACCCAGCGGGTTCAACTTTGCCGAGGTCAAGGCGGAAAACCCGGAAACGGTATGCACCCTGCTCTATCAGCTGGGTTTCACCTTCGCCGGCCGGCACCGGACCAAGCCGGTGCAGCTGTGGACGCAGGGCCGTGCCCGCGTCATCATCAACGGCCAGCAGGCACGCGGCATGGAACCGGGGATCTCAGCACTGGGGCTGGATGTGAAGGACCCGCAGGCGGCGGCATCGCGGGCGCTGCAGCTGCGTGCACGTCCGGTGAACCGGCGCAGCCAGGCTGACGAGCAGGTCCTGCAGGCAGTGTTCGCCCCGGATTCCACCGAAGTCTTCCTCTGCGAAGCGACGGCCGACGGCACCGCCGCGTGGGCCGGAGAGTTCAGCCGGCCGGCGGGTACCGGCGGGCCGGAAGGGGCGCCGGACGCACCGGACGGCGACGGTTTGGCCGAGCCCCTGATCTCTGCCATCGACCACATCAACCTGTCCCAGCCGTGGCAGCACTTCGACGAAGCGGTACTGTTTTACGAATCCACGCTGTCCCTGGCCCCCATTGCCTCACAGGAGGTTCCCAGCCCCATGGGCCTGGTCCGCAGCCAGGTCATGCGCAGTGTGGACGGCGGGGTGCGGCTGGCGCTGAACATTGCCCCGCTCATTGTGGAATCCGGCCCGGAAAGCGGGGAGTACCCCCAGCACGTCGCCTTTGCCTCCACCGACCTGATCGCCACAGCCCGGCGGGCGGCCGAGCGCGGCCTGCGGTTCCTGCCGGTACCGGCAAACTACTATGAGGATCTTGCCGCCAGGTTCCGCCTCGACCCGGCGTTCCTGTCCGAGCTGCAGGAACTGAACCTGCTATATGACCGGGATGCGGATGGGGAGTTCCTGCACTTCTACACCGCAACCGTGGGCAACGTGTTCTTCGAAGTGGTGGAACGGCGTGGCAGCTATGACGGCTACGGCGCCCCCAACGCCCCGGTTCGGCTGGCGTCCCAGTACCTGGCATCGAGGAATGATTCCCGGCGCGGAGAGGGATGACCGTGGACGAGGGCTACTACGTTAAATCCGTGGAGAAGGCCTTCGCAATCCTCGGCGCGTTCACGCCGGACGTTCCGGAACACACGGTCAGTACGGCCGCGGCCGCGGCGGGGACCAGCCGCGCCGCCGCCCGCCGGTTCCTGCTCACCCTGCGGGACCTGGGCTATCTGGGCTTTGACGGCACCGCCTTCCGACTGGCACCGCGGACCCTGGACGTCGCCGCCGCGTACCTGGCACACCTCTCCCTGCCGCAGGTGGCCGAACAGCACCTGAAGCAGCTCTCTGCCGAGCTGGGGGAGACGACGTCGCTGTGCATCCTGGACGGAACCGACGTCGTCTACGTTTCCCGGATCACGTCGCTGCGGCTCCTGCGGGTGGCAGTGAACGTGGGGACCCGTTTCCCGGCCTGGGCCACCTCCATGGGGCGGGTCCTGCTGGCTCAGCTGCCGGCCGAAGAGCTGGAAACCTATTTTGCGGACGTCCGGCTGCAGCAGTACACGCGCAGCACCGTATCCTCAGTGGCGGAGTTGCGGGAGGAAGTCCTGCTTGCCGGCATCCGCGGCTGGTCAAAGGTGACGGATGAGCTGGAAGACGGACTGCGCGGTGTTGCCGTGCCGGTCCGGGGTGCGGACGGCACAGTGGTTGCAGCCGCCAACGTGTCCCTGCAGCTGCACAGTTCAGACGGCGTGGAGACAACGGTTCTTCCGCTGCTGCGGGCCGCCGCGGACCGGATCTCCAGGGATCTCGGCAGCCGCGGCGGCCCGGCCTAATCAGCAGTTACTCGCTGTATTCGCTGGCCTTGTAAATGCTCAGCCCCAATGACCTGGCCACCTGCGCCACGGCATGCTGGGCCTTGACGCTGTTGCCGGCGGGGTCCAGGGGAGGCGCGAAGCCGGCGATGGCCAGCTTGCCGGGCATCACGGCCAAGATTCCGCCGCCCACCCCGCTTTTGCCCGGCAGTCCAACCTGGTAGGCCCAGTCACCGGACGCGGTGTATAACCCCTCCATGGTCATCTCCGCCAACATGGCCGGCACATGCGCAGCCTGAACCACGCGGTCGCCGGTCAGCGGATTTACCCCGCGGTTTGCAATGGTGGCACCCATAGCGGCCAGGTCCCGGGCCGTAACCAGGGTCGAGCACTGCCGGGTATACACATCGCAGGCTTCCATCGGATCGGAATACATGGTGCCGCCCGAGTACAGCAGCCAGGCAATGGCCCGGTTGTGGAAGTTGGTGGACTGCTCCGATTCGTTCACCTCATCGCTAAGCCTGATTTTCCGCCCGGCGAAGGCGCTCTGGACCTGCAGGATGGCTTCCCACCGGTCCTCTGCTGTGTCGCCCGGGATCAGCGAGACGGTGGACATGGCCCCGGCGTTGACCAGGGGCGACACAGGCGCGTCGCCGTGCAGGGCCACGGAGATGACCGAGTTGAACGGTTCACCCGTTGGATCGGCGCCCACTTTCTGCTGGAAGGTTTCCAGCCCCACCTTTTCCATGGCCCAGGCCATGGAAAAGACCTTGGAAATGGATTCCAGCGCGAATTCGAAGCCGGTGTCACCCATTTCGAACAACTGGCCGTCGGCAGTCATGACGCAGACACCAAACAACGCCGGGTCCACCGATGCCAGGTACGGGATGTAGCTGGCGTTCTCGCCGCCGGTGTCATCCTTATGGTCCGCGTAGGCGGTTTTCACGGCATTCTCAATGGATGCCTCGTCGAGTTTCATACTGCTGTGCTCCCGCCTGTGCCTGTGCTGCCGCCACTACCGCGCGGCCGGGTAGAACCGGGCGCCGGAGCGGCGCCCGTAGTAGCCGCGTGCTCGCCCTCATGCCCGGACGGCTGCACGTGGGCGGGCGGATGCGCAGCCTTGGTGTGCTCTCCGTGTCCGCTGTCCTGCGAATAGGTCAGCGGTGATCCCGAAGCCTCCGCCTCCCGGGTCAGCTGCTGCGTCGAAACACTGGACTCCGTCACCGTGCCCGGATTCGAGTGCTCAATCTGCCAGGTAAACGGCACGAACGGGCTGGCGGGGTCACGCCAGTGCGGCTTGCGGAAGGCGTAAATGATGAACGGCAGGATCACCATAATGGCTGCACCGGCTACCAGAATGCCCACATAGACGGCGGGGGAACCGACGGCGATCTGGGCGGGCGGGATGAAGCTGAAGGAGAAGGCCATCAGCGCGCCCAGGAAGCCGACTCCGGCGACAATCCACATGCCCACGTCTCCGCCGGGCACCCGGTAGGGCCGGGGGCGGTTCGGCTGGCTGTAGCGCAGGTAGATGGCCGCCGCGAACATCAGCATGTACATGATCAGGTACAGGATCACGGTCAGCTGGCTCAGGATCTGGTAGGCCGCCTGCACGGACGGCAGGACCACATAGATGAATCCCAGGCCAGTCACCACAAATGCCTGGAAGAAGAGGATGTGCGTGCCCATGCCGTGCTTGTTGGTGTGTTGCCAGAAGCGCGGCAGGTAGCCGGCCTTGGCAACGGCCAGCATGCCGCTGGAGGGACCGGCCACCCAGGTCACCACGCCGGCCAGGACCCCCAGCAGGAGCATGGCCGCAACAATCGGTCCGGCCCAGCCGATACCGGCCCACTCGAACATGTCGTTATAGGAGGTCAGCAGGGACTGGGTCAGGTTGATATCCGCCTGCGGCACCACAAAGGCAATGGCCAGGGTGCCGAGGACGAAGATGATCACTGTGCCGGCTGCGGCAATCAGCACCGCAATCGGATAGTCGCGCGTCGGGTTCTTCACTTCCTTCACGTGGATGGCGTTCATTTCCATGCCGGCATAAAAAAGGAAAATCGACGCGGCGAGCACCACGTTGGAGAAATTGCCGAAGTCCGGCAGGAGTTCACCCCAGCCCATCTGGATCTGCGGGGTGTTTCCGGCAAAGAAATAGGAAAAACCAAGCACGATCAGGATGATGGCCGGAATGATGGTGCCGATGATTCCGCCCCACTGGCTCACTCGCGAGAAGGCCTTGGCTCCGCGGAATGCAATGAAGGTTGCCAGCCAGTAGACCACCAGGACCACTGCCAGGACGAACAGTTTGTTGCCTGCCAGCTGCGCGTCCAGGTTCTGCTCTGTTCCCGTATAGGCCAGCGACACCGCACCGAAGGTCAGTACCGTGGGAAACCAGATAGTGACTTCGATGAAAAGCATAAACATGGCCAGGAAGGCCCAGCGGGGCCCGAAGGCCTCACCGACCCAACGGAAAACGCCGCCCGTTTCCGGCCAGCCCGTGGCCAGTTCCGCTGCGACGATGGATACCGGGATCAGGAAGACAATCGCGGCAAATACGTAATAGAAAACGGAACTCAAACCATATTCCGCCTCCGAGGGAAGTCCGCGGAGGCTCACCACCGCCACAATGTTCATCACGGCCAGGGCGCCGATGGTGATTTGCGCTTTCTGCTTCGCCGAAAGCCCCTGCTGATCGTTCGTGGATGCAGTTGAAGCGCTTGCCTTCGAATCGCTCATTCAACTCACCTCCTGGGATTAGTGGTGGAACCCGGGGTGCTCCGACTCGCGGGGCATGGGCGCACTCAGTTGTTCCAGGTACGCGGTTTCCCGGCGGATGTCCGTGAGCAGATTGTCCGCCAGGTCCATGCTCAAACCGTTGCGGACCACAATCCGTTCAACTGTCAGGTTCGCCAGGTCATCCGGCATGGGATAGGCGGGAACCAGCCACCCCTTGGTGCGCAGCCGCTCCGCCAGATCGTAGAGATTCCACTTATCGGTATGCCCCTCCTTCAGCCGCCACGCGAAGACCGGGATGTCGGAGCCGTCATTCCACAGCTCGAAGGGACCGATCTCCGCAATGTTGCTGGACAGGTAAAGCGCCACGTCCTGGGAGGCCTGCTGCACTTTGGCATAACCGTCCCTGCCCAGGCGGAGGAACAGATAGAACTGCAGCACTACCTGCGCCCCGGGCCGGGAGAAGTTCAGCGCGAAGGTGGGCATGTCCCCGCCGAGGTAGCTGACGTAGAAAATGAGGTCTTCCGGCAGCCACTGGCGTTCACGCCAGACCACCCAGCCGAGGCCGGGATAAACCAGCCCGTACTTATGTCCGGACGTGCTGATCGAGTGGACCCGTTCCAAGCGGAAGTCCCATTCAAGGTCCTGCTGGATAAACGGGGCAATCATCCCTCCGGACGCGGCGTCCACGTGGATGGCGATGTCCAGGCCGGTGGAGGACTGGATCTCGTCCAGCTTCGCGGCAATCTGCTTTACGGGTTCGTACATGCCGGTATAGGTCACACCCATAATGGCGACGACGCCGATGGTGTTCTCATCAACGTACTTTTCGAGTTCAAAACCGTCCAGGCACTTGTGCTCCTCGCTGATGGGAACAAGCCGGGCTTCAATGTCGAAGTAGTTGCAGAATTTTTCCCAGCACACCTGCACCGCGGAGCTCATCACCAGGTTCGGTTTATCCACGGACTTTCCCTCGCTGCGGCGCTTGTGCTGCCACAGCCGCTTTAACGCCAGCCCGCCCAGCATGCAGGCCTCGGAGGAGCCCACCGTGGACGTGCCGATAGTGCCCTCCGGATTGGGGGAGTGCCACAGATCCGCGAGGATGCGCCAGCAGTTCTGTTCAATCTGCGCTGTCTGCGGGTATTCGTCCTTATCGATCATGTTCTTGTCGAACGTCTCGCTGTAGAGCCGGTTGGCGTAGTCGTCCATCCAGGTGCTCACGAAGGTCGCCAGGTTCAGGCGGGCGTTGCCGTCGAGCATGGTCTCGTCATGCACAATCTGGTACGCGGTCTCGGGCAGCATCTGCCCGTCATTCAGTTTGAACTTCGGGGCTGACGTTTCCTCGCCCGGACGGGCGAATATGGGATTAACGGTCACTGAATCAGGTTTTTTCTGCGCCATTTTGGAACCCTCTCGTCGACGGAATGCCTACCGGCAAGGCCGCAGTGAACGGCGGTCATATCCCCACAGGGCAGCGCGCACGAAAAACTATACGCGGGGCGAAAATCCATTACTAGGCTCCCGCTCCGCACTGCCGGCACGGCCGCCAAAGCCCTGCCAAAGCAGGTGCTGCCCGCCTGGTTTCGCCTGCCCCGCATTGAGCCCGCCGGTAGCCGGGCATAACCTTGCTGGAACCGAGATTCACCACCGTCCCCGCCGTCCGGGCTCCGCGCAGCACCGGAGTCCGCCCTGCCGGGACCATAGCAACAGGAGAATCGCATGGCCTCACTTGCACGCCGGGAACGTTTCGAACTGCCGGAACCGGTACGGAAATTCTTCGAAGGTGACTGGGATGTACCGGCCTTCCCCGTGGAGGAATACCGGGACGGCTCCACCATGGTGGTCCGCGCCGAACTTCCCGACATTGACCCCGATACCGGACTGGACGTCACCGTAAGCGACGGTGTCCTGCAGATAAAAGGCGAGCGGCGCCAGGAGACGGAGCACAAGGACCGGCACGGATACCGCTCGGAGTTCCGCTACGGCTCCTTTTCGCGGGAGATTCCACTGCCCACAGGCAGCGACCAGGACGGGGTGAGTGCCACCTACAACGACGGCGTTCTGGAGGTCCGCATACCGGTGCCGGAGCCCGGAGCCTCGTCAACGAAGATTCCGATCTCGCGGGGCTGAACCGAAGGCAGGTATGAGCACGCCACCGGTGGCACGGCGTAAACGGGTCTACCCGGACTGGCTGGTCATTGCGACGCTGGCATGCGGCGGCATTGTCGTCTCGCTGGAAAAGACGGCAGTGGTTCCGCTTCTGCCGGAGTACCCCCGCATTTTCGGGGTAACCAGCGATGACGTGTCCTGGATGGTCACCGTAACGCTCCTCTGCGCCGCGGTGGCAACGCCCATCGTCTCGCGCCTGGCGGACATGTTCGGCAAGCGTCGAATGCTGCTGCTCGCCATGGCCATGATGGTCGCCGGCGCCTTTGCCGCATCTCTCGGCGGTACGTTCACCTGGGCCCTGATCGGCCGGGGCCTCCAGGGCTTTGCCGGAGCCGTAATCCCGGTGGGCATCAGCATCCTGCGCGACGCGCTTCCACAAAAGAAAATCGCCGGCGCGGTCTCCATGATGAGCGCGAGCTTCGGCATTGGCAGCGCTTTGGGTCTGCCGCTGTCCGGGCTGATCTATGAGCGGCTGGGCTGGGAAGCCACTTTCTGGGTGGTCGGCGTGATTGCCGCCGTCCTTATGCTGGGCGTTTTTGTTTTCGTCCCCGAGTCCGACGTGCGGACCCCCGGCCGCTTCGACTACACCGGGGCCCTGCTGCTTTCAGCCGGAATGACCGCCCTGCTGCTGGCCATCAGCAAGGGCGGCGTGTGGGGCTGGACAAGCTACCCGATCATCGGCCTCTTTACCGCAACCGCCGTCTTTTTTGCCCTCTGGTTTCCGGCCGAGCTGCGCAGCGGAGCGCCTCTGGTGGACCTGCGTACCTCTGCCAGGCGGCCGGTCCTGCTCACCAACGCCGCAGCCGTACTGGTCGGGTTCTCGATGTACGCCAACATGCTGGTCACCACCCAGCAGCTGCAGCTCTCACCGGTCACGGGTTTCGGGTTCGGCCTGAGCGTGCTGGTGGCCGGACTGACCATGATTCCATCAGGGCTCGCGATGGTGGCGGCGGCCCCTGTCTCCGCCCGGCTGACCAACGCCTTCGGAGCCAGGACCACCCTGGTCTCCGGCTGCGCCGTGATGGCCGCAGGCTACGCCTCCAGAGTGCTCCTTGTTCATTCCGTCACCCAGATCATCATCGGGGCAGTGATCGTATCGGTGGGTACGGCCATGGCCATGGCCGCCATGCCGACCATCATTATGAGCAACGTGCCGCTGACGGACACCGCCGCCGCCAACGGCGTCAACACGCTGCTGCGCTCGGTTGGAACATCCACGTGCAGTGCCGCCGTAGCCACCATACTCACGTCACTGACCCTGCGCGTGGACGGTACGGTCTACCCCGGTCTGGATGCCTTCCGCACCATCTTCGTCTTCGCCGGACTGGCGGCGCTCCTGGCCACGGGGGTCTCCTGCCTGGTGCCCCGTTCACAGCGGCGCGAGGCAACCCATCCGCAGCTGCATCCCGCCCCGGGGCAGGAACAGCCGAAACCGGCGGATGAAAAGCAGGAGATCATGCTCCGCGGCAGGATGCTCTCCGACAGCGGTCCGGTGCCCGGCGGAACGGTGACCGCCCTGGATGCCGCGGGAAACCGGGTGGATTGGGCCCGTGCAGACGATGCCGGCCGGTACAGCGTGGTGCTTCCGGGCGATGGCCACTACGCAGTGGTGGCCACACAGTCTGCCTGGCAGCCGGTCACCGAGGTGCTGGCCTTCCCCGGCGTCCAGCAGGAACACGACGTCCGCTTCCGGAACCGCCGGACCCTCTCCGGCACCGTGCGGCAGGAAGGACGTGCCGTCCCGGCGGCCCTGCTGATCCTGCTGCGGCCGGGAGGAGAGGCCTCCATTTCCACCCGGTCGGATGACGGCGGGAACTATGAGCTGCCGCTGCCGGGATCCGGTGTTTACATCCTCAGTGTCATTGAGCCGGACGGGTCCACCACCCACAGCAGGCGGCTGTCCTTCCCCCTGGCCAACAGCGTCGTCGACATCGAGCTGGACGGCAGCCGCGGGAACCGGACCGGAATACAGATATGAGGGCAATGCTTCCTCCGGCCCGGAAGCCCCTCCCTGCACCACCCGGTCTCCGCCTGATCCGCGGTGCACGGTCCCGGAGGAGACCAAGCGCACATCCCCGGCTTTGGTACCCGCCCACCCAAGCGCATACGATCATTCAGGCGCGAAGCGGGCCCCGGCGGAAACAACGTGCCGAGGCAGTACCCGCAGCGCGGATTCCTTCAAACTGTCTTTAGTTAGGTATGTGGTGGACCTCACCCTTATGGTCGCGCTGGTGATCGCGCTAGCACTGTTCTTCGATTTCACCAATGGTTTCCATGACACCGCCAATGCGATGGCCACCCCCATCGCCACCGGTGCTATCAAGCCGAAAACCGCCGTGGCCCTGGCCGCAGTGCTGAACCTGGTCGGCGCCTTCCTCTCCACCGAAGTAGCCAAAACCATTTCCGGCGGCCTGATCCGCGAAGGCGACGGGGGCATACAGATTACCCCCGTCATGATTTTCGCGGGCCTGATGGGAGCGGTGATCTGGAACCTGATCACGTGGCTGAAAGGTCTGCCCAGCAGCTCCTCCCACGCCCTGTTCGGCGGCCTCATCGGCGCCGCCGTGGTGGGTGCCGGCTTCGGCGCCGTGGATTTCTCGGTTCTGATGTCCAAGGTGATCCTGCCAGCGCTGATCGCCCCCCTGATCGCCGGTTTCGTCGCCTACCTGGCCACCAAGCTCGCCTACCGCATCACCCGGCGGCATGATCCGGATTCCGGGAGCAAACTCCCGCGCCGGCGCGGCGGCTTCCGGTACGCCCAGATTTTCTCGTCCTCCCTGGTGGCCCTGGCTCACGGCACCAACGACGCGCAGAAGACCATGGGCGTGATCACCCTCGTCCTGATTGCCGGCGGACTCCAGACGGCCGGCACCGGCCCGGAGTTCTGGGTGGTAACCGCCTGCGCCGTCGCCATTGCCGCCGGTACCTACGCAGGTGGCTGGCGCATCATCCGCACCATGGGAACCGGACTCACCGAAGTGAAGCCGGCACAGGGATTCGCCGCTGAAACAAGCACCGCGGCCGCCATCCTGGCCTCCTCCCACCTGGGCTTCGCGCTGTCCACCACGCAGGTAGCCTCCGGCTCGGTCATCGGGTCCGGCCTGGGCCGCAAGGGTGCCGAGGTGCGCTGGCGTACCGCCGGCCGGGTCGGCAGCGGCTGGCTGCTCACCCTCCCGGCTGCCGCCGCCATGGGCGCCGTTACCGCAATGATCGCCCAGCTGGGCATGGTCGGCGTGGTGGTGGACGCCGTCGTCGGCACTGCCGTCATCCTCGGTATTTTCCTCTGGTCCCGCCGCAACCGGGTTGGTCACGACAACGCCGTCACCAACATTGAGAGTGCCGGTGAGGTGGTCAGGATCAAGAAGAGCAGGGGCAAGTCCCGCGGGAAGAACCAGGGCGCCAGGAGCGGCCAGGGCAATACCGGAAGCAAGGGCGGCGGCAAGGCTGCCGGCAAGCTCAAGGAAGGTTCCAAATGAACATCCACTGGCTGGATTACCTCACGGTTTTCGGGGTCACCCTCCTCGCCGCGCTGACGGTTGTGGGTATCTACTCCTTCGGGGTCCGTCTCTACGCGGTCTCCCTCGATGAGGACACCGGCACCCCCGCAAGAACCCGTCCTGCCCTGGCCAAAGCCGGCGCTTTTGCCTGCTTTGCCCTCAGCGGCGCAGCAGTTCTGTACGGCATCTACCTGATCGTTCCGGCGCTGCACGGCTAACTGCGCGGCTTACGCTGCACAGAACAGGCAAAAAGGCCTGCAGGATCGTGATGATCCTGCAGGCCTTTTCCGTTGTCCGGGGGAGGAGCGCCGTCAGTTCCGAACGGCGCTTTCCGCGGCGTGCTCCGGAACGTAGAACGGGTAATCCGTGTAGCCCTCGGCGCCGAAGGAGTAGAACGTGGTGGCGTCCGGAGTGTTCAGCGGCAGGTCTTCCTCCCAGCGCCGGGCGAGGTCCGGGTTGGCGATGGCAGGGCGTCCCACAACGACGGCGTCCGCCAGGCCGTCGGCCAGCATCGCCACGGCCTCGTCCCGGGTAGTGATGACGCCGAAGCCGGAGTTCAGGAATACCGGCCCGCCGAAACGGCTGCGCAGGGTCTGCACCAGCTCACCGGCGGGGTTCCGGTGCAGGAGGCTGAGGTAGGCAAGGCCCAGCGGGGCAATGGCATCCACCAGTGCGCCGTGGGTGGCCAGCACATCGGCCGGGTCCGTCTCGAGCGCGCCCTGGACGTTGTGTTCGGGGGAAAGCCGCAGGCCAACCCTGTCGGCACCGATCTCCGCAGCGACGGCGCGCACGGTTTCGATGACAAAGCGCGCGCGGTTTTCCGGGCTGCCACCGTAGCCGTCCATCCGCAGGTTGGCTGTGGGGGAGAGGAACTCGTGCAGCAGGTAGCCGTTGGCACCGTGCAGCTCCACGCCGTCGAACCCGGCATCCACCGCGTCCCGTGAGGCACGGACGAAGTCATCGATGACCCTGGCCAGTTCTTCGGTTTCCAATGCGCGCGGCACGGGATACTGCTGCTTGCCGTCATAGGTGTGGGAAAGCCCGTCCACTGCGATGGCGCTCGGCGCCACCAGTTCCAGTCCGCCCGTGGTGTTGGTGTGGGTCACCCGGCCTGCATGCATCACCTGTGCCACAATGCTGCCGCCGGCTTCGTGTACGGCGTCGGTAACCTTCCGCCATCCGTCCAGCTGCTCAGCATCAACCAGGCCGGGCTGGCCCGGGAACCCCTGCCCTTCGCGGGAGGGGTAGGTCCCTTCACTGACAATCAGCCCCAGGGACGCACGCTGACGGTAGTGCTCCACCATCAGGGGGCCTGGGATACCTTCCCGTCCGGCACGCTGACGCGTCAGCGGTGCCATTACCAGGCGGTTGGACAGCTTCAGGCTGCCCGCGGTCATGGGGGAAAACAAATTCACTAAGTAACTCTTCCTGTAGATCGCCGCCGTCCGCGCCCCCGTGGGACGCCGGCAGCGGCAGGTTCACTCCATAGGCGGACAACCCCGAGCCCCGCGGGTCTATTCCTCTCGGGCTCCGCCCGACGCCCGCCGCCCGCCGCCCGGGACCCGGGGGCATCCGGCCGCGCACCTGTTTCCGGGCAGCTGTCTATCGCCGCCCTTTTCTCGGGAACACTGTTTCGCGGCAACACCGTTTCCAGGGAACACCGTTTCCCGCGGAACCCGCGCTGGCTAGCATGGGCCCATGAGCCGGGCCGTGTATTACGCGTCAGCTTCGCTGGACGGATTTGATGCCGCCGGACTGGAGCCCTTAGGCAGCGAGGTGCCCGCTCCGGCAGGCGCCGTCGTTATGGGGGCAGGCACCTACGCGCGGCTCCGCAGGCAGGTGGAAGAGGAGGGAACGGGAGCCTGGGACTGTCCGCCGGCCCCTGTCTGGGTCTACACGCACCATGAGTTTCCCGGCGTTGAAGGGGCGGACATCATGTTTGTCCGGGGACCGGTGGCGGAGTTTGCAGCCGACATCGCGGCATCAGCCGACGGCGGGGACATCTGGCTGCGCGGAGCGGATCTGGCGGGGCAGTACCTCCGGCACGGACTGCTGGATGAGCTGCGCCTGACACTTCATCCGGTAGTGCTGGGCGCGGGACAACCGGTCCTGCCGTCGGCAGCCGGCCGGTCCGCACGGCTGCTGGCTGCGCGGCCGTCCGCCGACGGCAGTGTCCTGCTTAGCTACGGGTTCGGCTAGCGGGTTTCGCGGATCATGTTGGTGATCCGTGCGGTGGAGAGCCGGCGGCCCTGTTCATCGGTCATGACCACTTCGTGGGTGGTAAGGGTATTGCCAAGGTGCACGGCGGTGGCGGTTCCGGTCACCAGACCTGAGGAAACCGAACGGTGATGCGTGGCACCAATCTCAATGCCCACGGCGTGCCTGCCCGGTCCGGCGTGCATGCCGGCGCCGAAGGAACCGAGGGTTTCCGCCAGGACCAGGTGGGCGCCCCCGTGCAGGATTCCGGCCACCTGCTCGTTGCCCTCCACCGGCATGGTGGCCACAAGCCGGTCCGGTGACATCTCCAGGAAGCGGATGCCCAGTTTCACCACCAGGCGGCCGGGGCCGTGCGAGGAGAGCCACTCATGCATTTCCTCCGGAATGCCGGCCTCGATCAGGTCGCGCTTGTACGGGTTCGTGTCCGCCTCGGAGCCGGCCTGGCCCGGCGTGAAAATCTCGCTCATGGCAACTAGGCTTGCATTTGTGAGTGAATCTACCAAACTGGCCGCAAAACCCCTTGAAGACAGCAACAGCGCAAGCCTCGAAACTCCCGGCGGGAGCGGCACCGGAACCGGCACGGTGAGCGCCGACGGAACTGCCGCCGCTGCACCGGCTTCCCTGGGCAGCGTCAACGCCGGCGGCCATAACCGGCTCCTGGTTATTGACGGCCATTCCATGGCCTTCCGGGCTTTCTACGCCCTGCCGGCAGAGAATTTCTCCACGGACACCGGCCAGCACACCAACGCCGTCTATGGATTCACCTCCATGCTGATCAACCTGATCAAGGAAGAGAAGCCCACGCACGTGGCTGTGGCCTTCGACCTGGATACCCCCACGTTCCGTTCCGAGGAGTACACCGAGTACAAAGGCGGACGGAACAAGACGCCCGAGGAGTTCCACGGGCAGGTGGACCTGATCATCAAGGTCATGGAAGCCATGCGCATCCCCACCCTGTCCATGGACGGCTATGAAGCCGATGACATTCTTGCCACCCTGGCCGCCAAGGCCTCGGACCGCAACTGGGATGTCATGGTGGTCTCCGGTGACCGCGATGCGTTCCAGCTGGTGGATGACCACGTTACGGTTTTCTACCCCAAGAAGGGCGTCTCGGACCTGCCCCGGATGGACGCCGCCGCAGTCGAGGCGAAATACCTGGTTCCGCCGGACAAATACTCCGACTTGGCCGCGCTCGTAGGCGAGAGCGCCGACAACCTTCCCGGAGTTCCGGGCGTAGGGCCCAAGACGGCTGCAAAGTGGATCAAGCTCTACGGCGGGCTCGAAGGCATCCTGGAGAACCTGGACGCCATCAAGGGCAAAGTGGGGGATTCGCTGCGCGCCAATATTGAGGACGTCAAGCGTAACCGCAGGCTCAACCGGCTGCTGCGGGACCTTGACCTCCCGGTGGACCTGGACGCCATGGCCGCCCAGCGTCCGGACCGGGAAGCCATCGAGGAACTCTTCGATGCCCTGCAGTTCAACGCGCTGCGCAAGCGGCTCTTTGACGTCTACGGCGAGGAAGAAGGAGCCGCCGGCCCCGAACACGCCGAAGTCGCTGCCCCGGCCCACAGCATCATCACCGATGCCGCCGCGCTGGAGGCCTGGCTGCGTGCCACCAACCAGGCCCGGACCGCCGTCCAGCTGGTGACTGAAGGAACCGCCGCGTCCCGCGACGTCGTTGGCATCGCCCTGGTAACGGACGCCTCCGCCGCCTATGTGCCGCTGACCGAGCTCGACGCCGACGCGGAGCAGGTGCTCGCTGCCTGGCTCGCTGATCTGGACGCTCCGAAGGTGGTGCACGATTTCAAGGAAGCCTACAAGGCGCTGTCCGCCCGCGGCCTGCACCTGGCCGGCGAGGTGGATGACACTGCCATCTCCGGGTACCTCATCCAGCCGGACCGCCGTAGTTATGACCTCGCGGACCTGGCCCAGTACCACCTGCGCATGAACATTGTGCCGGCGGCGGCAGGCAGCAACCAGCTCGAGCTGTCCCTGGGTGACGAGGACGCCGCCACCCCCGCTGTGTCCAAGGCCTTTGCCGCCCTGCGCCTGAGCGAGCATTTTGCCGGTCAGCTGGTGGAGCGCGGCGCGAACCAGCTGCTGGGCGGGCTGGAGCTGCCGCTCTCGGAAGTCCTGGCCGAAATGGAACTTGCAGGCATCGCGGTCTCCGGAGAGAAGCTGGACCGGCTGCTCGATGACTTCAGCGCCACCATCACCCACGCCAGCGAGGAAGCCTTCCGGATCATCGGCAAGGAAATCAACCTCGGCTCCCCGAAGCAGCTGCAGGCCATCCTCTTCGACGAACTCGGCCTGCCGAAGACAAAGAAAATCAAGACCGGCTACTCCACGGACGCCGATGCGCTGACAGACCTCATTGTGAAGACCGGGCATCCGTTCCTGGAGCAGCTGCTGGCCTTCCGCGACGCCTCCAAGCTGCGCTCCACCGTCGAAGGGCTGCGGAAGTCCGTAGCCGACGACGGCCGCATCCACACCACATACGCACAAACAGTGGCAGCCACCGGCCGGCTGTCCTCGGTCAACCCGAACCTGCAGAACATCCCCATCCGCTCCGAGGAAGGTCGCCGGATCCGTGAGGTGTTCGTGGTGGGCGAAGGGTACGAGGAACTCCTGACGGCCGACTACTCGCAGATTGAAATGCGCATCATGGCGCACCTCTCCGGCGACGAAGGGCTGATCTCGGCCTTCCGTGCCGGTGAGGACCTGCACCGCTTCGTCGGTTCGCATGTGTTCAACGTGGCGCCCGAAGAAGTCACCAGTGCCATGCGCTCCAAGGTCAAGGCCATGTCCTACGGCCTGGTCTACGGCCTGAGCTCCTTCGGCCTCTCGAAGCAGCTGGCCATCCCGGTGGACGAGGCCCGCACCCTGATCCGTGACTACTTCGAACGTTTCGGTGCCGTGCGTGACTACCTGCGCGGCGTCGTCGAGCAGGCCCGGAAGGACGGCTTCACCTCCACCATCGAGGGCCGCCGCCGGTACCTGCCGGATCTTTCCAGCGACAACCGCCAGCTGCGCGAAATGGCCGAGCGGGCCGCTCTGAATGCCCCCATCCAGGGCTCGGCAGCGGACATCATCAAGAAGGCCATGCTCGGCGTGGACACCGAAATCAAGGCGCAGGGCCTGAAGTCCCGGATGCTGCTGCAGGTCCATGACGAACTGGTGCTCGAAGTCGCTCCCGGCGAGCGGGATGCGGTTGAGAAGCTGGTCCGGGCGCAGATGGGCGCCGCCGCTGACCTCTCGGTGCCGCTGGACGTCTCCGTGGGCCAGGGCATCAGCTGGCACGAAGCAGGGCACTGACCCGCCTTTCCCGGTACGCTCCGGCATCCGGCCGCCTGCAACGGGCGGCCGGATGTTCTAGGCTGCAGGAAACAATGCGAGCTACGGGGGCAGGAATGACCGAGTCAGATAGCCGGAGTGCCGATGGACTGCGGTTCGTCTCGTTTCCCGCCGGGTACGACGCCGCAAATCCCGAGTCCGCCGACACACGGACGCTGAACTGGGTTGACGCGGTGAACCTGGGGTTCCATAAGGAGCGCCAGACGTCGTCGGACGTGGCGGCCATGGTGGATGCCTACCAGCGGGACCGCCGGATCCTGACCGGCGTCTATGACGACGCCGCGCCTGAATATGCCTGGGACCCGGCGGTGCCGGTGGCTACCTACGCCACTATGGTGAACCGACTGAATGTGGGTGGAGCCGACCTGCTCGCAGCCCATCTGATCACCATGGTGACCGTCCGGCCCACCCACCGGCGGCGGGGCATCCTGCGCCGGCTCATCACCGGCGACCTTGCCCGTGCGAAGGAGTCCGGCCTGGCGCTGGCCGCGCTAACCGCCTCCGAAGCCACCATTTACGGACGGTTCGGTTTCGGTGCCGCCAGCTCCACCGCCACCGTCCAGCTGGATACCCGCGGGGGACTGGAGGTCAGCGCGCCGCCGGAAGGCAGCATTGCAGTGGCTGACGGCGGAAAGCTGCAGGCCCTCGCCCCGGAAATCTTCCGGGCGCACCTGGAACGGACCTTCGGTGCCCTGGGCAGGCAGCACAGCTACGCCTTGCGTGCCTCCGGAGCATGGAGTGACGGGACCACGCAACCGGACAAGGCGCTGCGGGGCGTGATCAGGTACACCGCGGACGGCGTCCCGGACGGTTATGCCGCCTTTAAGTCGCTGGGATGGCGGAACGAACCCCACACCATGAAGGTCACTGACCTGGTGGCCGCCAGCGATGAGGCCTACCGCGAGCTCTGGCGATATCTCGGGTCCATTGACCTGGTGGACCGGCTGACCTTTGGTGCTGCCCCTGTCGCGGATCCGCTGCCGTGGATGCTCGCGGACCGGCGGCGTTACAAGGTCACCGAGGTGGAGGACGTGCTCTGGCTGCGGATCCTGGATACCAGGGCCGCGCTGGAAGCCCGCGGGTACTTCGGGGACGGTACGGTGTCCCTGGATGTCAGCGACCCCCTGGGCTTCGCCGCCGGCACCTGGCTTCTTGAGGTCAGGGGCGGTGCCGGGACGGTCCGGGCGATCGCTCCCGGAACGGCAGCGCAGGCACCGCAGGCCACCGTGGACATCTCCGCGCTCGGATCCCTGTATCTTGGTGATGTCACCGCCCGTACCCTTGCCGCAGCAGGCGCGGTGCGCGGTACACCGGAGGCCCTGGCCGTATTGGACGGGATGTTCAGCGCCGGCCCGGCACCGTACTGCAGTACCCATTTCTGACCACCTGAGTGCCCGCGTGATTTTTTCGGGCTCCGGATGACCGTCTCCCTTTGACCTGCGTTGGCGCGTCCGGCTAGACTGATCGGGCGCGTAATAGCGCGAGTTATTACCCATCCTGTCCATCTCCGGGCAAACAAGCTGTGTGTCAGAGGCGTTTTCGTGCCTAGGGCCTGCACTTGGGCAAGTATCTTGCTTGCGGCGGCCGCTAGGCCTGCTGCCGGTTAAGTGGAAACCAGCCCGGAATACAAAACAACTTCCACATCGGAGTCCCAACTACATGACCATCACCACCAACGAGAAGTCCGGTACCCCGCAGGTCGCCATCAACGACATCGGTACTGCCGAGGACTTCCTCGCCGCGATTGACGCAACGATCAAGTACTTCAACGACGGCGATCTCGTCGAAGGCACCGTTGTCAAGGTCGACCGCGACGAGGTCCTGCTCGACATCGGTTACAAGACCGAGGGTGTCATTCCTTCCCGCGAGCTTTCCATCAAGCACGACGTTGATCCCGGAGACGTTGTCTCCGTTGGCGATCAGGTCGAAGCCCTGGTGCTCACCAAGGAAGACAAAGAAGGCCGTCTGATCCTCTCCAAGAAGCGCGCACAGTACGAGCGTGCCTGGGGCGACATCGAGAAGGTCAAGGAAGAAGACGGCGTCGTTACCGGTACCGTCATCGAGGTTGTCAAGGGTGGTCTTATCCTCGACATCGGGCTGCGCGGCTTCCTGCCGGCATCCCTCGTGGAGATGCGTCGTGTCCGCGACCTGGCTCCGTACATCGGCCAGCAGATCGAAGCCAAGATCATCGAGCTGGACAAGAACCGCAACAACGTTGTTCTGTCCCGCCGTGCATGGCTCGAGCAGACCCAGTCCGAGGTTCGTTCCACGTTCCTCAACAAGCTGGAAAAGGGCCAGGTTCGTCCCGGCGTTGTGTCCTCCATCGTCAACTTCGGTGCATTCGTGGACCTTGGCGGCGTAGATGGCCTGGTTCACGTCTCCGAGCTGTCCTGGAAGCACATCGACCACCCCTCCGAGGTTGTCGAAGTTGGCCAGGAAGTCACCGTTGAGGTTCTGGAAGTTGACCTCGACCGCGAGCGTGTCTCCCTGTCGCTGAAGGCTACGCAGGAAGATCCGTGGCAGACCTTCGCCCGCACCCACGCCCTCGGCCAGGTTGTTCCGGGTAAGGTCACCAAGCTGGTTCCGTTCGGTGCGTTCGTTCGCGTCGAAGACGGCATCGAAGGCCTGGTCCACATCTCCGAGCTGGCTGTCCGCCACGTGGAGCTCGCCGAGCAGGTTGTCTCCGTTGGCGACGAACTGTTCGTCAAGGTCATCGACATCGATCTCGAGC
The DNA here is from genome assembly GCF_030410475.1 of Arthrobacter sp. YD2. Classification (NCBI taxonomy): domain Bacteria; kingdom Bacillati; phylum Actinomycetota; class Actinomycetes; order Micrococcales; family Micrococcaceae; genus Arthrobacter; species Arthrobacter sp. YD2. The sequence continues at coordinate 522,977 of NZ_JAUHHB010000002.1, read as the reverse complement.
GTCGCCGCATCTCGCTGTCCCTCAAGCAGGCCAACGAGGGTGTCGATCCCGAGGGCACCGAGTTCGATCCGGCTCTGTACGGCATGGCCGCAGAGTACGACGAAGCCGGCAACTACAAGTACCCGGAGGGCTTCGACCCCGAGTCCAACGAATGGCTCGAAGGTTACGAGACCCAGCGTGCCGCTTGGGAGCAGCAGTACGCTGACGCCCAGGCCCGTTGGGAAGCCCACAAGAAGCAGGTTGCTCAGCACAACTCCGAGGATGTTGCAGCTGCATCGGAATCCAACGATTCCGGTACCACCAGCTACTCCTCCGAGCCGGCTGTTGCTGAGACGGGTGCCGGCACGCTGGCTTCCGACGAAGCACTGGCTGCACTGCGCGAGAAGCTCACGGGCAACTAATTCCGGTTTAGTCGCCTCGGCGACCCGGTTGCAGTAACCACATAAAAGCGGACCCCCACGGAAGTGGGGGTCCGCTTTTTGGTTTGCCCTTAAGCCGATTCCCGCTCCACAAGCGAGGTCGGCAGGCGAGTGATCCGCTCAGCCGGCCGGCCCTCGATGAGGTCCACCAGTACCTCGGCCATCTTCTCGCCCAGCAGGGAGATCGGATGGTGGATAGTAGTCAGCGCCGGTGTGAGACTGGTGGCGTAATAGTCGTCGTCGAAACCGACGACGGCGATGTCCTCGGGGATGCGCAGGCCGCGCTCCCTGATGACCGAATACGCGCCGGCGGCCATCTGGTCGTTGGCGGCGAACACGCCGTCCAGGGGTGCCCCGCGGTCCAGCAGCCGCTGCATGGCTGCCGCACCGGAGGCGACCGTGAAGTCGCCGATTTCCACCAGCGCGTCTGTCAGCCCGGCGCGGAGAACCTCGCCCCGCCAGCCCGCGAGACGGTCCACGCCCGGGTGCATGTCCTGCGGACCGGCGATGGTGGCGATGTTTGTCCGTCCCGATCCGGTCAGCCGGGCGGTGCCTGTGGCGGCTCCCTTTTCGTTGTCGACCTCCACGAAGTACGCATCCGCGGAGTTCAGGAGCGGCCGCCCGGCGAAGACCAGGGGCAGGGAACCGTCCAGATGGGCCCAGGAGTGGTCGCCGGTATGGTGGGAGACCACCAGGACGCCGTCCACGTTGCCGCCCAACAGGTAGCGCCGGGTTTTCTCCGGATTCGATTCCGAGGACGTCACCATGTTGAGCATGTACTCAGTGGTGTTCAGGTACCGCGCAACGCCCTCAACGACGGCGGCGAAGAACGGATCCGCAAAGACCTTCGAGGTGGATTCCGGGACCAGGAGGGTGACCGTGAAAGTACGCCGGCTCGCCAGTGTCCGCGCCGCCCGGTTGGGTACATAGTTCAGGGCCTGCACGGCCTTCTGCACCGAGGCGGTGAGTCCCGGATCAACGGACGATGCGCCGTTGACTACCCGGGACACCGTTGCCCGGGACACCCCGGCCAGGGCCGCGACCATTTCCAGAGTCGGGGCAGGACGGACCTGGCCGGGCTCAGCGTTCACCATGTTCTCCCTCGGGACCGGGGCCGGGACATTCGGCCGATGCCCAGCTTACGGGACCTCACACCGCTGAGGCCGCCGCGGCCGTGCTCCTGCCCGCGGCGATGAGCTGCCGGTAGGCATGGCCGCTGTCCTTCACCGTCCGTTCCTGCGTTTCGTAATCCACCCGCACAATGCCGAAACGCTTGCTGTATCCCCAGGACCATTCGAAATTATCCAGCAGGGACCACACAAAGTAGCCCCTGACATCGGCTCCCGCAGAGATGGCCTCCGAGACCGCCCGGATGTGGTCGAGGATGAACCGGGTGCGTTCGGTGTCCGGGACGCTCCCGTCTTCGAGCACCTCGTCGTCGTAGGCAGCCCCGTTCTCCGTGATGTAGAGCGGCGGCAGCTGCGGATACTCCTCGCCCAGCCGCAGCAGCAGCGTGCGCAAGCCGCCGGGGTTCACCTCCCAGTCCATCCCCGTGCGGGGCAGGCCGCGGCTGGGGAAGGTGATGTGCTCCGCCCCGATCCATGGTGAGGCCGTGGGCCGTCCGGAACCGCCGCCGTGCCCATCTGAGCCGGAGGTGTCCGGATGCCCGCTGATCTGGTCATCGTGATAGTGGTTGACGCCCAGGAAATCGATAGGCGCCCCAATGGTTTCCATGTCACCGGGCAGGATAAGTTCGTGCAGGCCGTACGGTTCGAGGTCGCGGAGCGAGTCCTCCGGATAGGCGCCGCGGAGGATCGGGTCCAGGAAAATCCGGTTCTGCAGGGAATCGAACAACCGGGCGGCCTCCACATCCACCGGGTCCGCCGCGTCGCGGGGGATCGAGTTGCTCAGGTTGAGGGTGATGCCCAGTTCCCTGGCTCCAAGTCCGCGCAGCTCGGTGACTGCCATGCCATGGGCGAGATGCTGGTGATGGACGGCGGCAATTGCTGCGCGGGGGTCCTGCCGGCCGGGCGCGTGTGCGCCCGAACCATAGCCGAGCAGCGAGGAGCAGAAGGGCTCGTTGAAGGTCGTCCAGTGGGCCACCCTGTCGCCCAGGGCCGAATAGACGTCCCGGGCGTACTCCACGAACCGGAACGCGGTGTCCCGGTTTGTCCAGCCGCCTGCCTCCTCCAGTGCCTGCGGAAGGTCCCAGTGGTACAGGGTTAGCCAGGGGAGGATGCCGGCTTCAAGGAGTTCATCAACGAGGCGGGAGTAGAAGTCCAGGCCCTTCCGGTTGAGGTCCCGGCCGCCTGGCCGCACCCGTGCCCAGCTGGTGGAGAACCGGTAGGAGTCCAGTCCCAGGTCCTTCATCAGCGCCACATCCTGGGGCATCCGGTGATAATGGTCCACGGCCACCGCGGGGGTGTCGCCGTTCCGGACGTTGCCGGGGACGGCCGCGAAGGCATCCCACACGGACTCTTCCTTCCCGTCCTCGGCGGCGGCGCCCTCAACCTGGGCAGCCGCCGTCGCGGAGCCCCAGATGAAGCCGGCCGGGAAGTTGTTCCATTCCGGGGTGTTGTTTGTCATTAGCCCTTCACTGCTCCCTGCATAATTCCGGATATAAGTTGTTTGCCTGCAAGCACAAAGAGCACAAGCAGGGGGATGGTGGCCAGCACTGCGCCGGTCAGGACCACCGAGTAGTCCACGTACCGGGAGGATTGAAGCTGGCTGAGTGCCGTCTGGAGGGTCGGGTTTCCGGCGTCGAGCACCAGCAGCGGCCAAAGGAAGTCAGTCCAGGCCGACATAAAGGTGAACAGGCTGAGAATGGCCATAGCCGGCCTGGCGGCGGGCAGGGCCACATGCCAGAACGTCCGGATCATGTTGGCCCCGTCCATGCGGGCGGACTCGATCAGCTCGTCCGGGATCACGTCCACCAGGTACTGGCGCATAAAGAAGACACCAAATGCCGTCACGAGCGTCGGTACGATCACCGCGCCGATTTCGCCCGTCCACCCGAGGGTCCGCATCACCATGAACAGCGGGATGATGCCCAGCTGGGTGGGTATGGCCATGGTGGCCACCACCGCAACCATCAGCACCCCGTTGCCGCGGAACCGCAGTTTGGCGAAGGCATAGCCCGCCAGCGTGGAGAAGATGACGACTGACACCGTGATGATGCTGGAGATCAGGACGCTGTTCCACAGTGCGGTCCAGAACGGGATGGTGTCCATCACCTCGCCGACGTTGGTCCAGAAGTTGCCGCCCGGCAGCAGCGGGGGATAGGTCAGGCCCAGTGCCTCGTTGGACCGGCTGCCCACTATCGCCGACCACCACAGCGGGTAGGCGGAACCGATAAAGAAAGCCAGCAGCAGACCGTACGTCAGGAACCCGGGGCGAAGCCCGTTTCCGAAGGCCCGGTTTCGCAGACTCGGCCCTCTGCGGGGCGGTGCCGATTCCCGTCCGGGCGCGGCCTTGCGCTCTATGACACTCACTTTTTCTTCCCTTTCACGGCGGTGCGGCCGCGGGACGGGCCGCCGGAGGCTATCCGCCTGGACAGGGCCAGGTTGATGATCCCGACAACGATGATCAGGAGGAACAGCAGCCACGCGATGGCAGAGGCCTCGCCGAAGTCCTTGCGCTGGAACCCCATTTCCCAGAGGTACAGAACCGTTGTCTGGAACTGCCGCTGGGAGCCGCCGGCTTCCGTCGGGTCCAGGAGTCGCGGTTCGGTGAAGATCTGCAGTCCGCCGATGGTGGAGGTGATCACCACGAAAATCATGGTGGGCCGGATGCTCGGCAGGGTGATGCTGAAGAAGCGCCGGAAGGCACCGGCGCCGTCCAGGGCTGCGGATTCGTAGATTTCCCGCGGCACTGACTGCATGGCGGCGAGCAGGATCAGGGCGTTGTACCCGGTCCAGCGCCAGTTGACCATGCTGGCCACGGCCACATGGCTGGGGAAGGTCTCGGTCCGCCACATGATGGGATCAATTCCGAAGTTCCCCAGGATGCTGTTGATGAGTCCGTAGTCTTCACCGAACATATTCGTGAAGATCAGCGCCACGGCCACGGGGGTGACCACGTAGGGGACCAGGACACTCATGCGCCAGAAGGTTTTGGCCCGGATGTTCTGGTCCAGCACGGCGGCAATCAGCAGGGCGCCGGCCAGCTGCGGAATGGCTGAAAGCAGGAAGATGCTCATGGTGTTGAAGAGCGAGTTCCAGAAGAAGCGGTCCGCGAGCACATTGGCAAAATTGCCCAGTCCGACAAACTCGCCCTGGCCCTTCAGCAGGTGCCAGTCGTAGAGGGACACGTAGAACGTGTAGATGAGCGGAAAAAGGCCCACCAGCGCGAAAAGGAGAAAGAACGGGGAGATGTAGAGGTACGGCGACGCCTTGAAATCCCAGACGTTAAGGCGCTGCCGGAAAGAGGGTTTGGGCTTGTGCGCCGGCGCCGGGGGCGCGGACGGCTTGAGGGTTACGGTCATTTCGATTCTCACAGTCCATGAGGGGCCCCCGGTTTCCCGGAGGCCCCGACGGGGAGCTAGTCCTGTTCGACCTGCTCGTTCAGCAGTTTGATCGCCTCGTTCCAGGCACCTTCGCCGTCCAGGCTGCCCGCATCAAGCTGCGTCAGAGCGGCTCCGAAGACCTTCTCCTGGATCACCGAGTCATCCGGACCCTTGAACTGCGCCTTTACGCCCTCTGCGCGGGAGGCGAGGATCGCCCCGGTAGGAGCGTCGTTGAAGACCTTATTGGGCGTTGCATCCTCGGCGAGCTGTTGCTGTGCTTCCAGGGTGCTGGGGAAGTTGTTGGCCGCTGCGGACTGCTTGACCTGCTGTTCCGGGGCGGTGAGCCAGGCGGCCAGCTTTGCTGCTTCCTCCTTGTGCTCGGACTCTTCCGATACGGAGAGGAAGGCGCCGCCCCAGTTGGATGCCCCACCGGGGAACACATCGGCGAAGTCCCAGCCGGAGTCTTCGGCACCGCCGGCAGATTCCAGCTGTTCCTGAATGGTGCCGAGCATCCAGCCCGGGCACACGAAGGTGGCGAAGGAACCGTCGGTGAAGGCGCGGCCCTTGCCCCAGTCCCACTTCTTCTCGTTGCCGGACAGGCCGGCCTCGGTTCCGGCAGCGAGCTGCATGAACTGTTCCTTCATGGCGGCGTTGTCCTCAATGTTCAGGTCGCCGTCGGCAGTGTAGTAGCCCTCTTCCATCTGGTTCACCATGGAGTTCCAGACAAATCCTGACTGGTCATACCAGCCCAGCCCGGTCTTCTCGTGGTATTCGTTGCCCAGTTCGAAGTAGCGGTCCCAGGTGGCGTCATCCCCGCCGAAGAGTTCCGCCACTGCCTCGCGGTCGCTGGGCAGGCCGGCGGCTTCGAAGAGCTTTCCGTTGTAGCACAGGCCCTGCGGCCCGATGTCCGTGCCGTAACCGATAACGCGGCCCTCCGCGTCGGTGCCCTGCTGGTATTTCCAGTCGACCCAGTTGTCCTTGATGTCCTCGGCGCCGTAGTCATTCAGGTCCACGAATTCGTCGGAGACCTCCATGACGGCGCCGAGCCAGCCTTCTTCAATGGCGACGACGTCGCTGACGCCGGAGCCGGCGGCCAGTTTCGTGAAGAGGTCAGTCTGCGCGTTGGCTCCGCGGTCGATGTTGTTGTGCCGGATCTTGATGCCCGGGTTCGCTTCTTCGTACTCGGCGTAGAGATCGTCGTAGCCGAAGGTGCCGAAGGTGGTGATGGAGATTTCCAGGGGATCCTCCGCGGTGCCGGCCTGGCTGTCTCCGCCGCCACAGCCGGCGGCGAGCAATGCGAGGGCTGCGGCGCCTGCCACTGCCCCTGCCCGGTGCTTAAAGTTCTTCACGGTCACTCCTTTGTGTGTGGGTCTAGCCGGTGGTGATAACTGTTTGGACCGTGCCGGGACAGCAACCGGGCCTGATCCGCCGGGGGCGGGACTGAAGCTGGATACAAAAGAGAGCCGGTCCGCAAACATCCGCCGGACTGAGAGAGCGCTCTCTGATCTTCGTGTGAGCCTAGGTGTGACAAAGGTCACTGTCAAGAGAGCGCTCTCTCAGATTGGTTGTGGCATGCGGGTGCGGGATTATGCGCTGCGGGGGAAGAGGGGCGTCCCGCCCGGCGTGCCGGGGCTACTGTCCGCTTAGGCGCGTGTGCTGACCGTGATCGTGAATTTGGGGTTGCGGGCTACTTCACGGGTGGGGCCGACCAACCGGGTCAGGGCCGGCTTGTAGGCCAGATGGCTGTTCCAGACCGTCCAGAGTTCCCCGCCGGGCACCAGGACACGGCCGGCGTCGGCAAACAGCTTCAGCGCAATACCGGCGTGCACGCTGGCACCGATATGGAACGGCGGGTTCAGCACCACCAGTTCGGCTGAACGCTCCGGAAGACCGGCCAGTGCGTCATCCCGCCGGACCCGCACCTGCTCCGCCACGCCGTTGGCTGCCATGGTTGCGGAGGCGGAGGCCACGGCGGCAGCTGACTGGTCTGTGGCCAGCACCTGCAGATCCGGGCGGGTCAGTGCCAGATATGCGGCAATGGCCCCGGTACCGCAACCCAGATCGATGGCGGACGCCGCCTGCCGTGCTTGCGCCAGGTACGGCAGCAGGAACCGGGTGCCGATGTCCAGGGATGCCCCGGCAAACGCGGCACCGTAGGCCCGCAGTTCCAGCGGTGCGGTGAGTTCGACATCGTGCTTCTGGGCGAGCGGAAACCGGTCCTCGGGCAGCCGCTCAGCGGGCAGCGGACCGGCCGCGGTCAGGATCCGGGATTTCTGCCGGGCCAGGCCGGCGGAGACGGAGCCGAACCACCGCCCCAGGACGGCGTTCATGGCGGTGGTCATGTGCTTGACCCTGCCGCCGGCATAAACCACCACACCGGGATCGGCATGCCGTGCGATCAGGGCGGCTATTTCCTCGAGCGCGTCAAGGGACCGCGGCAGCCGCAGCAGCACCGTGCGGGCTCCGTGCACCAGTGCCGGATCCAGCGGCAGCGAGCGGTACACCCCGGCCAGCCCGGCGGCGTCGGCGTTGCGTGCCAGTGCCAGCTCACCGGAATACGGATCCTGATGGACCCGCAGGTCCCGCACACCGTGCAGCGCGGCCGCTCCGAGAGTCAGCGCACCATAGGCGTCCCCAATGACGACGACGCCGCCTGCGTCCGCGCACAGGCGGTCTGCGGCGGTATCCAGCAGCAGCCGGTCCGCAGCATCGTGGGCCTGCAGGTTCTCTGCCTCGACATCGGGGCGACGGCTGAGGTTCTCAAAGGAAAACCCGGGCGTCACGGCGGGGTCTTGCGTCACAGGTCGATCCATTCTGTTCCAAGCGGTTCCGGGGTGCTGACCCCGGCGGTGAAGGCTGCCAGCCGGTCATGAAAATGCTCAGCACTGCCCGGGGTGTCCGGCAGGGCCACGGTGATACTGGCCCCGGCCGCTCCGTAGTCGGTGCCGGTGACGCTGAGGCCGGCATTGCGCAGGTCGTTTTCCAGCCGTCCAGCCTCGGCGTGGCCGGCGGGCACCGCGTAAAGCAACATCCGACGCCGTTGCAGCAGGGGAGCGGTGGACAGGGCAGTGGAGACGGATTCCGAGTAGGCCCGCACCAGTCCGCCGGCACCCAGCAGAATGCCGCCGAAGTAGCGTACGGTGACCGCCGTGATGTCGCTCAGGTCCGTAGCGCCGCCGGCGGTTTCACGTTTGGTCAGTGCCTCCAGCATGGGGATGCCGGCGGTTCCTGAGGGTTCGCCGTCGTCGTTTGAGCGCTGGACCTCGCGTCCCGGGCCCAGGACGAAGGCGCTGCAGTGGTGCCGGGCGTCGTGGAATTCGCGGCGCAGTTCTGCGACCAGCGCCCGTGCCTGGTCTTCGGTTTCGGTGCGGCGCAGCACCGTGATGAAGCGTGAGCGTTTGATCTCCAGTTCGGAGCGGTGCTCCCCGGCAACGGTGGTGTAGCGCCCCGCCGCCGCGTCGATGTCACTCACCCCTTTAGTCTAGTGGTCCGGCGCCGCGGCTGCCCGGGGCCCGGGGCTTCGGCGGTAGGCTGGGCTGCATGCTCAAGGTTGGACTCACCGGCGGGATCGCCGCCGGAAAATCCCTGGTTGCCCGGACCCTCGTGGAATGCGGCGCCGTTTTGATTGATGCCGATGCCCTGGCCCGCGAGGTGGTGGAACCGGGAACTGACGGTCTCGCCGCCGTCGTGGAGGCGTTCGGTCCTTCCGTTCTCGCGCAGGACGGCAGTTTGGACCGTGCCGCGCTGGCGGCAGTGGTGTTCGGCGACGATGAGCGCCGGGCGGTCCTTAACGGCATCATTCATCCGCTGGTCCGTGCCCGCGCCGCAGCGCTGGCGGCTGAAGCTCCGCAGGATGGGATCCTGGTGCAGGATATTCCGCTGCTGGTGGAGACCGGACAGGCCGGAAACTTTGACTTTGTGCTCGTGGTGGAGGCTCCCGAAGAGGAACGCCTGGCCCGGATGGTCCGGGACCGCGGGATGGATCCCGACGCCGCACGGGCGCGGATCGCGGCGCAGGCCACCGCCGCTGAGCGCGCGGAGGCCGCCGACGTCGTCCTGCACAACACCGGTACTCCCGAAGACCTGGCGGCCGCTGTGCGGGCGCTGTGGGAACAGAGACTGGTGCCGATGAACCGGCGCAGGCCGGACGCCGAAGGGACCGGATAATTTCCGTTCAGCCCCTAGCAAAGCGGACCACGGCTGACCGCATGGCGGAGTAGTTTTGTAGACATGAGTCTTGCGCAGGACATCAAGAGAGTAGTGGCGCCCTTCGAGGTCGTCAGCGATTACCGGCCGGCCGGCGACCAGCCCACCGCCATCAAGGAACTGGCCGAACGGATCAATGCCGGCGAGAAGGATATAGTCCTCCTCGGAGCCACCGGTACCGGCAAAAGCGCCACCGCGGCATGGCTGGTGGAACAGGTTCAACGGCCCACCCTGGTCATGGTGCAAAACAAGACCCTCGCCGCCCAGCTGGCCAACGAATTCCGTGAGCTGCTGCCGAACAACGCCGTGGAATACTTCGTTTCCTACTACGACTACTACCAGCCGGAAGCCTACGTCCCGCAGACGGACACCTTCATCGAGAAGGACTCCTCCATCAACGAGGAAGTTGAACGGCTGCGGCACTCCGCCACCAACGCCCTGCTGACCCGCCGCGATGTCATTGTCGTGGCCACCGTTTCCTGCATCTACGGTCTGGGCACCCCGGAAGAGTACATCGAGCAGATGGTGACCCTGCGCCGCGGGCAGCAGATGAACCGAGACGACCTGCTGCGCAAGTTCGTGGCCATGCAGTACGTGCGCAATGACATGGACTTCCACCGCGGCACTTTCCGGGTGCGGGGTGACACGGTGGAGATCATCCCGATGTACGAGGAAAACGCCATCCGCGTCGAGTTCTTCGGCGACGAGATCGAGAACATCTATACCCTGCATCCGCTGACGGGCGACGTCATCCATGAAGAAACCGAGATGTACGTTTTCCCGGCGTCGCACTACGTCGCCGGTGAGGACCGGATGCAGCGGGCCATCCGCAACATCGAGGATGAACTGCAGGTGCGGCTGGCGGAACTTGAATCCCAGAACAAGCTGGTCGAAGCCCAGCGGCTGCGGATGCGCACCACCTATGACCTGGAAATGATGCAGCAGATGGGGTTCTGCAACGGCATCGAGAACTACTCCCGGCATATTGACGGCCGCGGCCCGGGGACCGCCCCGCACTGCCTGCTGGACTACTTCCCGGACGATTTCCTGCTCGTGGTGGACGAGTCACACGTGACCATTCCGCAGATCGGCGCCATGTATGAAGGCGACATGTCCCGTAAGCGGACCCTGGTGGACCACGGCTTCCGGCTGCCCTCGGCCATGGACAACCGGCCGCTGAAGTGGGACGAATTCCTCGAGCGGATCGGCCAGACCGTGTACATGTCCGCCACCCCGGGCAAATACGAACTCTCCAAGTCGGACGGCTACGTGGAGCAGATCATCCGGCCCACCGGGCTGGTGGACCCGCAGGTGGTGGTCAAGCCCAGCAAGGGCCAGATCGATGACCTGCTCGGCGAGATCCGCACCCGCACGGAACGGGACGAGCGCGTGCTGGTGACCACCCTGACCAAGCGCATGGCCGAGGACCTGACCGGGTACCTCCTCGAGCACGGGGTGAAGGTGGAGTACCTGCACTCCGACGTCGACACCCTGCGGCGCGTGGAGCTGCTGCGCGAGCTGCGGATGGGCACGTTCGACGTGCTGGTGGGCATTAACCTGCTCCGTGAGGGCCTGGACCTGCCCGAGGTGTCGCTGGTGAGCATCCTCGATGCCGACAAGGAAGGCTTCCTGCGTTCCTCCACGTCGCTGATCCAGACCATTGGCCGAGCCGCGCGTAACGTCTCCGGCGAGGTCCACATGTACGCGGACCGGATCACCGACTCCATGGAACATGCCATCGACGAAACCAACCGTCGCCGGGACATCCAGATCGCCTATAACAAAAAGCACGGCGTGGACCCGCAGCCGCTGCGCAAGAAGATCGCCGACATCACCGATCAGCTGGCCCGCGAGGACGCCGACACCAAGGCACTCCTGGAGGAAGCGGCCAGGAACAAGAAGGCCAAGGGCAAGGGCAAGGCTGTCCGTAAGGACGGACTTGCCGCCGCCCCGGCGGAGGACCTGACCGAGCTGATTGCCTCCATGACCGAGCAGATGCATGCGGCCGCGGCCGAGCTGCAGTTCGAACTGGCAGCCCGCCTGCGCGACGAGGTGGGAGACCTGAAAAAGGAACTGCGCCAGATGCAGTCTGCCGGGCACGCCTAGGGTTGCTTCGCGTCTATTGTCGGCGGCCGGCGCTACGCTGGGCTGATGGTTTCTGCTCAGCCCAGCCCAGCACCGGTGCCGGCCGCTGCCGTGAACACCCCGTGGTGGGAGATACTTGGCGCCCTTGGCCCGCTGGCGGTGCTCGGCGCTGCCATCCTCACCTTTGTGATCGGTTGGAAGACGCTGGACCAGCGGCGCCGGGCAGACGCCGCTGCCCTGGAACAGCGCCGGGAAGCAGACCGCCGCTCGGAATGGTGGGCGCGGGCGCAATGGGCCATCGATGCCTCCCTGTCCGAGGACCCGCACCGGCAGGAAACCGGCCTGGGTGTCCTGAACCTCCTGGCACAAAGCGACCTGGCCGGTGAAGAGGAAGCCGCGATCATCAGCATTGCCTCGGATGAACCGCTGACCACGTTAATGGACGCGGCCGCGATCCTGGGGGAGAATGACGATATCGACGTGACACCCGTGAAGGAGGCGGATAATGAGCAAGGCCATACCGCTGAACCCCGAAGCTAGGCATGCCGGCCGGCAGACGGCTACCGCCGTTGTACACCGCCGTGACCAGGAACGTGTCCAGATCCGTGCCGCCCAGCTTCGTGTCACCACAGACAAGAAACTGGGCCGGCAGACTCCTGACTGGGTCAAGGAACTGGCAAAGAAACCCCTGTAGCCGTCGAAGCTCCGCAGCGGAGTCTCCACAAAAACGCTTCAGGTCCCCGGCTATCCGCCGGGGACCTGCTTTTTATGCGTCGCCGCCGCGCACCATGCCCAGCAGGCGGTTGAAGATTGCCTCGCCGTCGTCGGCAATGCCGTCGTGGTGGAAGTCGCCGCTTTCCCAGACCTGCAGTCCCTTCACGGCAGCAGCGGTTTCCAGCGAGAGGTCCCGGTCCACATAGATGTCATCGGTGTACACCGCGGCCGCCACCGGCACGGTGTTCCGTGCCAGCCGGGCAGTGTCATAGAGCGGACCCCAGTCTGTCTTCTTCGCCAGCAGTTCCGCGGTCTCCTTCAAGGGCACCAACGCCGGGTCCTCGTCGAAGTACCACGGATAGACCATCTCGCCGGTGAACAGCGGCTCAGCGGCCGCGGGCTCGAATTCGGGATGGGACTGCAGCACCCGCCAGGCCGCCCAGTTCGTGGCTTCGCCCTGCCCGTAGATGGACTCGTGCATCAGGGCGTAGAGCGGGTTTGATGCCCGGCTGACCAGTCCGTACATGGTCTCCAGGAAGGTATCCGAAAGCCGGTCGCCGTCGGGGGTGGGGACAAAGGCTTCCTGCAGGAAGTAGTGCAGGCCGTCCACCCGGGTGTTTCCACCCAGGTAGGAGCCGGCCATCTGGAAGCGCCGGACGGAGAGCCGTTCGCCGGACGGCAGGTATTCGGGAACGCTGTCCAGATGCCGGGCTATGCGGGTAACGATGTCCCGGTCTTCGGGGTAGCGGGCAAAGTATTCGGCGTTGCGTGCGGCCACCCGCCCGAAGGTGGCCTCATACACCCGGTCAGCGGGACCGGTCAGCGGCGCCAGGCCGCCGGTAATCAGGCTCCCGCGCAGACCTTCCGGCGCGTAGGAGAGGTATGTGAGGGTACAGAAACCGCCGTAGCTCTGCCCGTAAGTGGTCCACGGTCCGGAGCCCAGGGCCCGGCGGATCAGCTCGGCGTCCGCAACAATGGAGTCCGCCCGGAAATGGGTCAGGTAGACCGCCTGGGCGGCGGCGTCACCGCGCAGGGCCAGCGTCTGCCGGTCCGCAGGGGTGGACAGCCCGGTGCCGCGCTGGTCCAGCATCAGGATGCGGAAGTGCTTCGAGGCGGCCTTGGTCCAGCCGCCGAACTGCAGCAGCCGGCTGCCCTTGCCTCCGGGTCCGCCCTGCAGGTACAGCAGCCACGGCAGTTCCCGCACCCGGGCAGCAGGGAGGGCCGCATCGGAGTACTCACGGGCGAAGACGGTGATGCTTTCCCCGTCCGGTGCCGCGTGGTCCAGGGGAACGGTGAACCGGTGGTCGGTGACGTTCATGCCACGCACCGTGTAGGGGGCCGACGCAGTGTGGGGAACGGGGATACGCGGGACCGGGGCGCTCATGCTGCCCCTCCTGAAACCACGGGGCTGCCGAAGGAGGACAGCGCGTCGCCGGTCAGCCGGAACGTGGTCCACTCATCCTGCGGAACCGCACCCAGGGACTTGTAGAACCGGATGGAGGGTTCGTTCCAGTTCAGCACGCACCATTCCACCCGGGCGTAGCCGCGCTCGACGGCGATCCCGGCCAGGGTGCGCAGCAGCGCCTTGCCCATGCCCTTGCCGCGCGCTTCGGGCCGGACGTACAGGTCCTCGAGGTAGATGCCGTGCACACCTTCCCAGGTGGAGTAGTTCAGGAACCACAGGGCGAAGCCCTGGACCCGTCCCTGCTCCACTGCCACATGCGCGAAAATGGCCGGATGCGGGCCGAAGAGGTTCTCCTCGAGGGCCTCCACCGTGTTCTTCACGGCGTGCGGCTCCTTTTCGTAGATCGCCAGATCATGGATGAGTTCCAGGATGACGGGGACATCTTCTTTGCGCGCGGGACGGATCTGCATGGGATCCAGCTTAATCCAGCCGTCCGGCGGTGATCACCTTGATGACGGGGCTGCCGGCTTCGTCTGAGGCGGCCAGGTCCACTTCCGCGGTGATGCCCCAGTCCAGGTGGTTGGCAGGATCCTTGAAAATCTGCCGGACCTCCCACTTGCCGGGCACTTCCTTGATGATCAGCAGGTTCGGGCCGCGGCCGTCGGGGCCGTCATCGATGTCCTCGTGTTCCTCGAAGTAGGCGTCCAGCACGTCTGCCCAGCGGTCGGCGTCCCAGCCGGCGTCGCCGTCGAGCTCGCCCAGCGCGCGGTCATCCTCGTCCGCGAAAAGCTTGACGCGGGAGAACATCTCGTTGCGCACCATCACCCGGAAGGCCCGGACGTTGGCGGTCAGCCGGTCCGGCACGGGCGGCAGCACGGGTTCGCTGCTGGCGTCGGGGTTGACTCCGGAGGTGAGTTCCTCCCATTCGTCCAGCAGCGACGAGTCGGTCTGGCGGACCAGCTCGCCGAGCCACTCGATGATGTCCTCCAGGTCTTCGCGGAGCCGCTCCGGGGGCACCGTGTGCAGCAGCGCCTTGTAGGTGTCGGAGAGGTAGCGCAGCAGCACGCCCTCCGAGCGCGCGAGCGAGTAGAACTGCACGTACTCGCCGAAGCTCATGGCCCGCTCATACATGTCCCGGACAATCGACTTGGGGCTGAGCTCGAACTCGCCCAGCCAGGGAGCACCGGAGCGGTATACCTCGAAGGACTGCTCCAGGAGTTCCGCCAGCGGCTGGGGATAGGTGACCTCTTCGAGCAGCGCCATCCGCTCGTCATACTCGATGCCCTGGGACTTCATGGCCGCGATCGCTTCGCCGCGGGCCTTTTTCTCCTGGGCGGAGAGCACCTGGCGCGGCTTTTCCATAATCGCCTCGATCACCGAGACCACATCCAGGGCGTAGGACGGGCTCTCCGGATCCAGGATTTCCAGTGATGCCATGGCAAACGGGGACAGCGGCTGGTTCAGGGCAAAGTTGGGCTGCAGGTGCACCTTCAGCCGGACGGTGCGGCCGTCGGCGTCGGGTTCGGGCAGCACCTCCACAATGCCCGCGGTTTTCAGTTCGCGGTAGATGCTCAGCGCCTTCTTCATCAGCGCCAGCTGGGAGGACCGCGTCTCGTGGTTGTTGGTGAGCAGTTTCTTGGCTGCGGTGAACGGGTCACCCGGGCGCTCCAGCAGGTTCAGCAGCATGGAGTGGGTGATGTTAAAGCTGGAGGTAAGCGGCTCCGGGGTGCCGTCCACGAGCTTCTCGAAGCTGGGTTTGCCCCAGGAGACAAAACCGGCCTGCGGTTTCTTCTTCACCACCTGGCGCAGCTTCTTCTGGTCGTCACCGAACTTCGCCTGCGCCTTGGCCATGGCCTTGGCGTTTTCGATCACGTGTTCCGGTGCCTGCACCACCACGGTGCCGGCGGTGTCATAACCCGCCCGGCCGGCGCGTCCGGCAATCTGGTGGAATTCGCGGACCTTCAGCGGCCGGGTGCGGGTGCCGTCGTACTTGGACAGGGCGGTGATCAGCACCGTGCGGATGGGCACGTTAATCCCCACGCCCAGGGTGTCGGTGCCGCAGATGACCTTCAGCAGTCCGGCCTGGGCCAGCTGCTCCACCAGGCGGCGGTACTTGGGCAGCATGCCGGCGTGGTGTACGCCGATGCCGTGGCGGACCAGCCGGTTGAGGGTCTTGCCGAAGCCGGGGGCGAACCGGAACCCGGCGATCAGCTCGGCTATGCGGTCTTTCTCCTCGCGGGTGCAGACGTTGATGCTCATCAGCGCCTGGGCCCGGTCAATGGCTTCGATCTGGGAGAAGTGCACCACGTAGACGGGGACCTGTTTGGTGGCCAGCAGTTCCTCCAGGGATTCCTGGATGGGGGTTTCCACGTAGTAGTAGTGCAGCGGGATGGGCCGCTGCACGGAGGAGACCGTGACGGTGTCCCGGTTGGTGAGCTCGCTGAGTTCGTTGGCGATCCGGGTCATGTCGCCCAGAGTGGCGGACATCAGCAGGAACTGCGCCTGCGGCAGCTCCAGCAGCGGCACCTGCCAGGCCCAGCCGCGCTGCGGATCGGAGTAGAAATGGAACTCGTCCATGATGACCGTGCCCAGATCCGCGTCCGGCCCTTCACGCAGGGCAATGTTGGCCAGGATCTCCGCGGTGCAGCAGATGATCGGTGCGTCCTTGTTCACCGAGGAGTCCCCGGTGACCATGCCCACGTTCTCAGCACCGAAAATCTCGCACAGGGCGAAGAACTTCTCGGACACCAGTGCCTTGATGGGAGCGGTGTAGTAGCTGCGCTCGTCGTGGGCCATGGCGTGGAAGTGCGCGGCAATGGCCACCATGGACTTACCGGATCCGGTGGGCGTGGCCAGGATGACGTTGTTACCCGTCACCAGTTCCATCACTGCCTCGTCCTGCGCCGGGTACAGCGACATACCGCGGCTCTCAACCCATTCCAGGAAGGAGGTGTAGGTCTCGTCGGGGTCAATGGTTGCGGTGGCGGAGGGACCGGAGGGCAGCTGCTCAAGAAGTTTCATGTCTCTACCAGACTAACGGGGCCGCGCCTGTCGCGTTTTTCCTCCCTTTCCGGCGGTAGGCTCGGCCGCATGAAATGGGATCCGGAAAAGTACACACAGTTCTCCTCGCACCGCGACAGGCCCTTCTTCGACCTCACCGCCCGGATAGCGGCGTCCTCGCCCGGGCGGGTGGTGGACCTGGGCTGCGGCACCGGGGCACTGACCGCTGCGCTCGCCGCCCGCTGGCCCGGTGCGCAGGTGACCGGGGTGGATTCCTCCGCCGACATGATTGAGCAGGCCGGGGCGTTGGAGTGTGCACCTCCGAATCTGGAGTTCATCCGGTCCCGGATCGAGGACTGGGAACCGGACGCCGGTACGGACGTGGTGGTCTCCAACGCTGCCCTGCAGTGGGTTCCCGGCCACCGGGACCTGTTGCGGAAGTGGGCCAAACGGCTCGACGCCGGCGCGTGGCTGGCAGTGCAGGTGCCGGGCAACTTCACTGCCCCGTCGCATGTGCTCATGCGTGACCTGGCGGCGAGCGCCCGCTGGGCACCGAAGCTGGAGGGGGTGCTGCGCCATGCGGACGCCGTCGCCGCGCCCGACGAGTATCTGGCTCTCCTGGTTGAAGCGGGGATGGAGGCCGATGTCTGGGAGACCAGTTACCAGCAGGTTCTCCCCGGGGAGGACCCGGTACTTGAATGGGTCCGCGGCACGGCGCTGCGCCCGGTGATTGCTGCCCTGACGGCAGAGGAGCTCTCCCGGTTTGAGGCCGAATACGCGGCTCTGCTGCGCAGTGCCTACCCGCAGCACGGCTGGGGAACCGTCTTTCCGTTCCGCCGCATTTTTATGGTGGCAAGGAAAACGGCGTAGGTCAGGCTTCGGGCGGCAGGCGCCGGCGCGGCCCGGAGGGATCCGCGCTGTTTGCGATGGTCCCGGTGCGTGCGGCTTTCATCAGCGGGGTGTTCAGCGTATCGATCTGGGCGCTCGCGTGCGCCCGGGTTCCCGCGCCGCCGCGTTCGTACAGCCGGGCGAAGTACAGGGCGGCACCGAAACCGGTCAGGAAGAAGCCGGCCACAATTGCTTCCGGGTTCAGTGACGGCAGCTGGCCGGCCGCGGCCAGCACGGCCAGGATGGGAATCACCGGCCCAAGCGGCAACCGTGCGCCCTCGCCCGGCCATTTGCGGAATCCCAGCACGGCCGCCGCAACGCTCACCACAATCATGGCGATAATCGCCGCCACGTTGGCAACGGAGACTACAAACGCGGTGTCCCGCAGCACCACCAGGAGAACGGTGATGATTCCCAGCAGCAGCACGCTTATGTAGGGGTGGCCGTTGCGTGTGTGCCGGCCCAGTGCCGGGGGAACATCCCCGCGGGCCACCATGCGCAGCATGATCTCCGAGGCGCCCAGCACATTGGCGTTGGCTCCCGAGAACGTGGACAGGCAGGCCGCAAACGCCACCAGGACGCCACCCCAGGCCCCCATGACCGTCTCGGCAGCCTGGGATACGCCGGTGGCGGTGAACCTGGTGATCCCGCTGGCTGTCATGGCCAGGACAGTGCCGAGGTAGACGAGACCGGAAACCAGGATGGTCAGCATGATGGCGCGCGGAACTGTTTTGCGCGGATTCTTCACCGATCCGGCCATGTTGGTGATGACGTTGAAGCCGGTGTAGGCAGTGAACAGCAGTGCGGCGGCGGAGAAGATCCCCCCGGTGCCGGAAGGCAGCGGCCGGTCAAGGTCATCGGGCCGGAGTTCGGTGAGGCCCCAGATGGAGAACAGCACCAGCAGGCCCAGTTTGATGCCAACGATCCAGGTCTCCGCCCGGGCGACAAGCGACGTCGGGCCGAGGTTCAGTGCGGTGACCAGTACGGTGGTGGCGAGCGCCACCGCCAGGGTGCCGGCCGCGGGCAGGAAGTATTCGCTGAAGTAGTCGCCGAAGGAGGCCACCAGGTAGGCGATGATGGTGGCCCCGTTGAGGTAAAAGGCCCACATCACAATGAACCGCCAGAAGGGGCCGAGGATGGTGCCCACGGGGGCGTAGCCGGATTCGCCGTC
Organism: Arthrobacter sp. YD2; assembly: GCF_030410475.1. NCBI lineage: Bacteria > Bacillati > Actinomycetota > Actinomycetes > Micrococcales > Micrococcaceae > Arthrobacter > Arthrobacter sp. YD2. Next base: position 504,585 of record NZ_JAUHHB010000002.1, on the reverse strand, counting down.
GCCGGCCCTGGTGGAAACCACGATGAAGGACAGTGCACACAGGAACATCACGATGCCCGCGAGGATGTAGCTGACGGCGGCGGCGGGTCCGGCCAGGTTGACCGCCGTGCCGGAAAGGGTGAATACCCCTCCGCCCACCGTGGTGCCAACCCCGAACGCTACGCAGGCTACGAGGCCGATCTGCCCCGGGGCCCGGGGCGTCCGGGACTTTGGCAACGCTGGTACGGCCACGGCTGCGCTCCCTCACTCGGTCCGGCAGGCCTCTTTGGAGCGTACGGCCGGCCGCGAAGCAGGGTCAACGGGGAGCGTGGGTTGTGCGCCTTTACCAGCCGCGTTCCTTCCATTCGGCCAGGTGCGGCCGTTCGGCCCCCAGAGTGGTGCCGGCGCCGTGGCCGGGGTGCACCACGGTGTCATCCGGAAGGTACTCGAATATACGTTCGAATACGTCGCGGTACAGGGACGCGAAGCGTTCCGGGTCCTTCTGCGTGTTGCCCAGGCCGCCGGGGAACAGGGAGTCACCGGTAAAGAGGTGGGCCGGCGCGTCCGGCTCCCGGTAGAGCAGGGCCACGGATCCGGGGGTATGCCCGCGCAGCTTGAGTGCTTCAAGTTCGGCGCCGCCAAAGGGCACCCTGTCGCCGTGTTCAAGTGCCAGGACGGTGGGTACTTCGATGTCCCCGATGTCCTCCGTCCCGGCGGCGGTACGCGCTCCGGTGGCAGCCGCCGTTTCGGCGAGCGCACGGACATGGTCCCAGTGGCTGTGCGTAGTGATCACCAGTTCAAGCTTCGCCGGCACCCGGGCATCGGCGGCCCCTTCGGCCAGCAGGCGCTGGATGGCGGCGAAATCATCAGCGGCATCAATAAGGACCTGGGCGCCGGTGTCCTTGTCGGTGAGCACATAAACGTTGTTGTCCATGGTGCCCACGGACGCGCTCCGGATGGTGATGTTCTGCAGATTCTCCATCGGCCCAGTCTAGCGAGGCCGTTCCCGCACGTGCTTGCGCAGGGCTATTGTCTGCACCCGCCGACGGGCGTAGGTTGCAAGGATGCTCCTGAGGCTGGTCCGGCAGTACCTCGCTCCCTACAAAGGCACCGTAGCCGCCGTCGTTGCGCTGCAGCTGCTGCAGACTGTGGCAACGCTGTACCTGCCTACCCTGAACGCCGACATCATTGACCGCGGCGTCGTCACCGGGGATACCGGCGTCATCATGGAGGTGGGCGGCTGGATGCTCGCCGTCACGGCGGGCCAGATTCTCTGTTCCATCGCTGCCACGTTCCTCGCCGCGCGGGTGGCGATGAGCACGGGCCGCAATATCCGTTCCGAGCTGTTCACCAACGTGGAAACCTTTTCCTCCCGCGAAGTGGGCCTGTTCGGGCCGCCGTCACTGATTACCCGGACCACCAATGACGTGCAGCAGGTCCAGATGACGCTGCTGATGACGTTCACCATGATGGTCTCGGCGCCCATCATGGGCATTGGCGGGGTGCTGCTGGCCCTGAACCAGGACATACCGCTCTCCGGGATCCTGCTGCTGATCCTGCCGGTGCTGTTCGTTGTGATCGGTTTGGTCCTGCGGCGCCTGATCCCGCTTTTCCGGCGGGCGCAGCGGCAGATCGACCGGGTGAACTCCGTGCTGCGGGAGCAGATCATGGGGATCGCCGTTATCCGGGCCTTCATCCGCGAGCGCTCGGAGGAACAGCGGTTCGATTCGGCCAACGCCGACCTGACCGGCACCCAGTTGCGGATCAGCCAGCTGCTGGCGCTGCTGTTCCCGGCAGCCATGTTGGTGGCCAACCTCGCCACCGTTGCCGTGATCTGGTTCGGCGCGTTCCGGATCGAGGCCGGGCAAATGCAGATCGGCGCCCTGACGGCCTTTATCGCCTACATCATCCAAATCCTCATGGCCGTGATGATGTCCATGTTCCTGATCATGATGCTGCCCCGCGCTGCAGTCTGTGCCGAGCGCATTTACGAGGTGCTGGATACCCGCACCAGCGTCACGGACACCCCGGACGCGGCGGAACTGGAGTACGACGGCGGCCGGCTCACCTTCACCGACGTCGGCTACAGCTATCCGGGGGCGGAGGACCCGGTGCTGCACAGCATCAGCTTCGAGGCGCTGCCGGGGGAGACCACAGCCATCATCGGCTCCACCGGGGCCGGGAAAACCACCCTGCTGAATCTGGTGCCGCGCCTGCTTGATGCCACTTCCGGCACCGTCAGCGTGGACGGCCAGGATATTGCCGGTGTCACCCTCGCCTCCCTGCGGCACGGGATCGGCCTGGTGCCGCAGCGGGCCTACCTGTTCAGCGGCACCATTGCCTCCAACCTGCGCTTCGGACGTCCGGAGGCAACGGACGCGGAACTGTGGGAAGCGCTGGAGACCGCCCAGGCCGCAGACTTCGTCCGGGCCGGGGACGGCGGGCTGGACCATCCGGTGGAACAGGGCGGTGCCAATTTCTCCGGGGGACAGCGCCAGCGCCTGGCCATTGCCCGTGCCCTGGTGGTGCGGCCCTCGATCTACCTCTTCGATGACAGTTTCTCCGCCCTGGACTTTGCCACCGACGCGCGGCTGCGCAGCGCCCTGAAACCGCAGACCCGGAACGCCACCGTGGTGGTGGTGGCCCAGCGGGTCAACACCATCACCGACGCTGCCCGGATAGTGGTCCTGGAGGAGGGACGGGTCGTGGGGCAGGGAACCCACGCCGAGCTGATGGAGTCCTCCCCGACGTACCGGGAAATCGTCGCCTCCCAGCTCACGGCCGAGGAGGTCGCGTGAGCGGGCACGGGGCGGGCATGCGAGGACGCCCGGGAGCCCCGGCAACGGCGAAACCCGAGAACTTTGCCGCCAGTGTCCGGCGCATCCTGGTCCTGATGGCACCGGACCGGCTCCGCGTGGCCGCCGTGATGCTGGCCGCCGTCGTCTCGGTGGCGCTCGCGGTCAGTGCCCCGCGGATCCTGGGGGAAGCCACCAACGTCATCTTCGACGGCTTCATCGGGAACAGCCTGCCGGCGGGAATGTCCAAGGACGCCCAGGTGGAAGCCCTGCGGGCCTCGGGGGAGCGGGAACTGGCTGACATGCTCGCCGCCATGGACGTGGTGCCCGGGCAGGGGCTGGACTTCGGCCGGCTGGGCGGGATCCTGCTGGGCGTCCTGGCGATCTACCTGGCGGCCTTCGTCTTCGGCTGGTTCCAGGCCCGGCTGACGGCCCGTATTGTCCAGAACGCCATGTACCGGCTGCGGCGCGACGTGGACGGCAAGCTGTTCCGCCTGCCCATGTCCCACTTCCAGCAGCAGTCGCGCGGAGATGTCCTGAGCCGGGTCACCAATGACATCGACAACCTGGCCCAGACCCTCTCGCAGAGCCTCACCCAGATAGTCACTTCCGTGCTGACCATCATTGGTGTCCTGGCGATGATGCTCTCCATTTCCCCGCTGCTGGCGCTGATCGCCGTGGTCACGGTTCCGGTCTCCGCCCTGGTGACGGTACTCATTGCCCGGCGCTCGCAGGCGGAGTTCAAAACGCAGTGGAAATCCACCGGTGAGGTGAACGGCTATATCGAGGAAATGTTCACCGGCCAGGACGTGGTGAAGGCCTTCGGGCAACAGGAACGGGTGATTGAAGGATTCGCGCCGGCCAATGACCGTCTGTTCCGGTCAGCATTTCGGGCACAGTTCGTTTCCGGCATCATCATGCCGGCGATGATGTTCATCTCGAACCTGAACTACGTGGCAGTGGCCGTGGTGGGCGGGCTGCAGGTGGCCGGCGGGCAGCTGTCCATCGGCGGGGTCCAGGCCTTTGTGCAGTACAGCCGGCAGTTCAGCCAGCCCCTTGGCCAGCTGGGCGGGCTGATCAACATGCTCCAGTCCGGCGTCGCCTCGGCCGAACGCGTGTTCGCGCTGCTGGATGCGCGGGAACAGGAACCGGATCCGGCGCACCCGGAACATCTGGACAAGGTGCGCGGACGGGTGGCCTTCGAAGACGTGTCCTTCAGCTACAGTCCTGAAGCGCCGCTCATCAAGGATCTTTCCTTTGTCGCCGAACCGGGGCAGACGGTGGCGATTGTCGGTCCTACCGGTGCCGGCAAAACCACCCTCGTGAACCTGCTGATGCGCTTCTATGACGTTGATGCCGGACGCATCACCATTGACGGCGTGGACATTGCCCGGCTGAGCCGCGAAGAGCTGCGCAGCCGGATCGGCATGGTGCTGCAGGACGCCTGGCTCTTTGAGGGCACCGTCCGCGAAAACCTGGCCTACGGCGCCCCCGGGGCCACGGACGAGCAGATCCATGCCGCTGCACTGGCTACGCACGTGGACCACTTTGTCCGCTCCCTGCCGGAAGGCTATGACACCGTGCTGGGCTATGACGGCGGATCCCTGAGCCAGGGCCAGCGGCAGCTGCTGACAATCGCCCGCGCCTGGCTCTCCGACCCGGCCATCCTGGTGCTGGATGAGGCAACCAGCTCCGTGGACACCCGCACCGAGGTGGCCATCCGGATGGCAATGAATGCCCTCCGTCAGGACCGGACCAGCTTCGTGATTGCGCACCGGCTCTCCACCATCCGCGACGCGGACGTCATCCTGGTGGTGCGCAACGGAGAGATTGTGGAGCAGGGTGTCCATGACGCGCTGCTCGCTGCCGAGGGCTTCTATGCCGAGCTGTACCGCTCCCAGTTCGCCGGACCGGCAGTGGAATCGGCCGGGGGTGCTGAGGCGGCCGCTGCGCCGTCCGCACCGGACGGGCACTAGCATGACATCATGACTCCCGCGCCCGGCACCGGCCCTGAATCGCCCTCCACCGTCACCGATCCCGGTGTCCTGCCCTGGGTTCGGATCGACGCTGCAAGCTCGGTCCCCCCGTACGAGCAGTTGCGCCTGCAGATCCTGGACGCCGTTAACGAGGGCCGGCTCGCCGTGGGCACCCGGCTGCCGCCGGTCCGCGCGCTGGCAGGACACCTTGGGCTTGCGGTGAACACGGTGGCGCGGGCCTACCGGGAGCTGGAACAGGCCCAGGTGGTCACCACCCGCTCCCGGGCGGGAACAGTGGTGGCCGCCGCCGGTGACGCCGGCCGCAGCCGGGTAGCCGAGGCCGCCCGGGTCTTTGCCGACGCGGCCCGCGCCAACGGCATTCCCGCGGACGACGCCGTCGCGCTGGTGCGTGCCGCCCTGCAGTAAGGCTGCTGCTCTTCGCCTGCGGCGAAACTCGGCTGCTCGAATACGTTTTCGAATCGGTGTTTGAACTAGAGTGGAAAACGTGCCTAAATCGACTCTCACGACGGCGGACACTGTGTTTGCGCCGCATACTGCCAATGATCTGTCCCGACTGGTAGTGAAGGGGGCGCGCGAGCACAACCTCCGGAACGTTGACCTGGATCTGCCCCGGGACGCCATGATCGTGTTCACCGGCCTGTCCGGCTCCGGAAAGTCGTCGCTGGCCTTCGACACCATCTTTGCGGAAGGACAGCGCCGCTACGTCGAATCGCTTTCCGCCTACGCCCGCATGTTCCTGGGCCAGGTGGACAAGCCCGACGTCGACTTCATCGAAGGCCTCTCGCCTGCGGTCTCGATTGACCAGAAGTCCACATCGAAGAACCCGCGTTCCACCGTGGGTACCATCACCGAGATCCATGACTACATGCGCCTGCTCTGGGCACGCGTGGGACGCCCGTTCTGCCCCGTCTGCGGCGAGCCGGTCAGCCGGCAGACCCCGCAGGCCATTGTGGACCAGCTCCTGGAGCTTGAAGAAGGTACCCGCTACCAGGTCCTCGCCCCGGTGGTCCGCGGCCGCAAGGGCGAATTTGTGGACCTGTTCAAGGAACTTGCCGCCAAGGGCTACTCCCGTGCCCGGGTGGACGGCAAGCAGATCCAGCTCTCCGACCCGCCCAAGCTCGGCAAGCAGATCAAGCACAACATTGAAGTGGTGGTGGACCGCCTCGTAGCCAAGGACGGCATCCGGCAGCGGCTCACCGACTCGGTGGAAACCGGCCTGGCCCTCGCCGATGGCCGGATAGTGGTCGACTTCGTGGACCTGCCCGAGGACAGTGAGGACCGCACCCGGGCCTTCTCCGAAAACCTGGCCTGCCCGAACGAGCATCCGCTGGCCATTGACGAGATTGAGCCGCGCTCCTTCTCCTTCAACAACCCCTTCGGTGCCTGCCCGGTCTGCACCGGCATCGGCTCCAAGCTGGAGGTGGATGAGGACCTGATCATTCCGGACCCGTCCAAGTCCCTGGCCGAAGGCGCCATCGCTCCCTGGTCACTGGGCGCCGCCACCACCGAATACTGGAACCGGCTGCTTGAGGGCCTGGCCAAGGACATGGGCTTTTCCATGGACACCCCGTGGAAGAAGCTGTCCGCCAAGGCGCGCGAGGCAGTCCTCAACGGCAAGGACCACAAGGTGGTGGTCCAGTACCGGAACCGCTTCGGCCGCGAACGCAAGTACAGCACCGGCTTCGAAGGCGTCATCCAGTACATCCACCGCAAGCACCTGGAAACCGAATCGGACCATGCCCGGGACCGGTACGAGGAGTACATGCGCGAAATCGCCTGCCCCGAGTGCGGGGGAGCGCGGCTGAACCCTGCCTCCCTCTCCGTGCTGATCAACGGCCGCAACATTGCCGAGATCAGCGCCCTACCGCTCCGTGAGGCCGCCGAGTTCCTGGGCAGCCTGACCCTCACCGGACGGGAAGCACAGATCGCCAGCAACGTACTCAAGGAGATCCAGGCGCGGCTGACGTTCCTGCTCGACGTCGGACTCGAATACCTGAGCCTGAACCGGCCGGCGGCCACCCTCTCCGGCGGCGAGGCACAGCGCATCCGCCTGGCCACCCAGATCGGTTCCGGCCTGGTGGGCGTGCTGTACGTGCTCGACGAGCCGTCCATCGGCCTGCACCAGAAGGACAACCGGCGGCTGATCGAAACCCTGACCCGGCTGCGCAGCCTGGGCAACACCCTGATTGTGGTGGAGCACGACGAAGACACCATCCATGAAGCGGACTGGATTGTTGACGTCGGACCCGGTGCCGGTGAGCGCGGCGGCGAGATTGTGCACTCCGGTCCGTTGGCTGAGCTGCTCACCAACGAACGCTCCATTACCGGTGCCTACCTTTCCGGCCGGAAGAAGATTGAGATCCCGGCCAAACGGCGCAAGGTGGACAAGTCCCGCCAGCTGAAGATCGTGGGCGCGCGGGAAAACAACCTGCAGAACCTGAACGTGGACATTCCGCTGGGCGTGTTCACAGCGGTGACCGGTGTCAGCGGCTCGGGCAAGTCCACGCTGATCAACGACATCCTCTACAAGACCATGGCGAACAAACTCAACGGCGCCAAGCATGTGGCCGGCCGGCACACCCGGGTGGAGGGCCTGGAGCAGCTGGACAAGGTCATCCACGTGGACCAGAGCCCCATCGGCCGCACGCCGCGTTCCAACCCGGCCACCTACACCGGCGTCTGGGACCACATCCGCAAGCTTTTCGCGGAGACCAATGAGGCGAAGGTGCGCGGCTACCTGCCGGGCCGGTTCTCCTTCAACGTCAAGGGCGGGCGCTGCGAAGCCTGCCACGGCGATGGCACGCTCAAGATCGAGATGAACTTCCTGCCGGACGTGTACGTGCCCTGCGAGGTATGCCACGGCGCCCGGTTCAACCGGGAAACCATGGAAGTCCACTACAAGGGCAAGAACATTGCCGAGGTGCTGGACATGCCGATCGAGGAAGCAGCGGAGTTCTTCGCAGCGTTCGGTCCCATCTCCCGGCACCTGAACACGCTGGTGGACGTGGGCCTGGGCTACGTCCGGCTCGGCCAGCCGGCCACCACGCTCTCCGGCGGTGAGGCGCAGCGCGTGAAACTGGCGAGCGAGCTGCAGAAGCGCTCCAACGGCCGCAGCATCTACGTCCTGGACGAGCCGACCACCGGCCTGCACTTCGAGGACGTCCGCAAGCTGCTGGAAGTGCTCCAGGGCCTGGTGGACAAGGGCAACACCGTGATCACCATTGAGCACAACCTCGACGTGATCAAGAGCGCGGACTGGATCATTGACCTGGGCCCCGACGGCGGCAACGGCGGCGGCAGGGTCGTGGCCTCCGGCACCCCGGAGAAGGTGGCCAAGGTGGAGGGCAGCCACACGGCCACGTTCCTCGCGGAGATCCTCAACCCGTAACCGTTCTGCGGCAGGGCGCCATGATGCCCCCGGACAGTCCGTTTCGGCGGACTGTCCGGGGGCATTCCCGTCTTCCGGACCGCGTGATGTTTGGCCCGGCCATGCCGTGTTGCCCGGGCACGGCGCGCGGTGCCACAGACACTTCTGCGGAATATAACCGCCGCCGACATATTCCATCATTGGTATACCTTTTTCCCTTAGTCCTTCCCGGTATGCCAAACTTGGGCCGTGACTTCTCCCCGGCTCTTGGTGCTCTTTGATCTCGATGGAACGCTGGTTGACCCCAACGGCGCCATCACCGGCGGTATCAGTGCCGCCCTGTCCGCCTGCGGCCTTCCGGTTCCGGCTGACGCGGACCTGCAGCGGATGGTGGGCCCCGCCCTCGTGACCTCCCTGCGGGACATCGCAGGCGTACCGGAAAGCCGGGTCGAAGAGGTTATCCGGCAATACCGCACCGGCTACCGGTCCGCCGGGATGGCACAGAGCCGTCCCTACCCGGGGATCCGCGACGCCGTCGAGCGGCTGGGCGCCCTGCACACAGTGGCCGTTGCCACCCAGAAGCCGGAGGCCCTGGCCGTGGAACTCCTCGGAGTGCAGGAGATGGGTGGACTCTTCGCCTCCGTGCACGGCTCACCGGCGGATGAACAGGCCGCCGCCGCACTGGACGGCAAGCGCAGCATTATCCGTGCGGCCCTGGAACGGCACGCCGGGAGCTACGACGCAGCCGTGATGATCGGCGACAGGCGCCACGACGTCGAGGGTGCACACGCCAACGGACTGGACTGCATCGGTGTGTCCTGGGGCTTCGCAGCCCCGGGCGAACTGGACGGAGCCGGCGCCGCCGTTGTGGTGGATACCGCCGCGGAACTGGTGGATGCGGTACTGCGCTCCGCTGAGAACGGACCGGCGCTCCATGGCGCTCTATAACCTCACGCGGACCAGTATCCGCGGCCTTGTGGGCGGCCTGTGCCGGCCCACCATCACCGGACTGGAGAACGTACCGTCCAGCGGACCCTTTATTGTGGCCTGCAACCATCTCTCCTTCCTGGACAGCGTCCTGGTGCAGGCGCTGCTGCCGCGGCGGGTCGGGTTCTTCGCGAAGGCCGAGTACTTCACCGGCACGGGCCTCAAGGGCTACGCCATGAAGAGCTTCTTTGAAGGCGTGGGGTCCATCCCGGTGCAGCGTGACCAGCAGGCCGCCAGTGTGGCAGCCCTCCGGACCCTGCTGGACATCCTCGAGGACGGCGGAGGGGTAGGCATCTACCCCGAGGGCACCCGCTCACGGGACGGGCTGCTCTACCGCGGCCGGACCGGCGTCGGCTGGCTGGCACTGACCTCCGGTGCCCCCGTGGTTCCGGTGGGCCTGATCGGCACGGAGAACCTGCAGCCGGCGGGCAAAAAGACCGTGAAGCCGGGGCACTTCACCCTGAAGGTCGGTGCGCCGCTGTACTTCCAGAAGACCGGACCCGAACATGCCCTTCCGGCGCGCCGGCAGGCCACGGACCGGGTCATGGACGCCATCGCCGAACTCACCGGCCAGGAGCGCGCGGAGAGTTACAACCGCAACCGGCCCGAGGGGTAGCCCGCGGGATCCCGGAAGCTCCTACCCCTCGGATGCCGAGCATGCGACCGTCTACTGCGTCATGCGAACGCGGGAGGTCCAGGAGTGACCGTCCCAGTACCTGAAAGGCGCTATTCCTTCGGGGTCCGGGTAAAAGCCGGGAATCTTGTCCGTGTTCCCAGCCTGTGAATCCGGGGCTGAAGCCTCCGGAATCTCCCCGTTATCTGCACCATCGTCGCTCAGGCTTATGACTCCGGTCTGAATCACCGGCGTTGCCTTCTGCGCGAGTTTCGCAGCCGCCTTCTCCTCGCGGGCACGCTGCGCCTGCGCAGCCTTCGCCTCGCGTTGGCGCTGCGCCTCCGCGGCCTTGTCTTCCCGCAGACGCTGGGCTTCGGCTGCCTTTTGGGCGGCTGCATCTGCTTTTTGCCTGTCCGCTTCAAGCCTGGCCCTATTGATCTCGGCGATGGCTTCGCGGATCCCCTGCACCTGTGAGTTTTCGGCCAGAATTTTCTCTAAATCGGCGACAGCCCGCCCGTAAGCCTTCTCCTGAAGGCTGATATTGGACCGGTGGACTAGGGCTTTAAAGCGAATATTCTCTGAATACTTCTTGCTGGCAGTCAGCGGTTTGATGCACTCCTTGGCGGCCACAAGCTGTCCGAGTTCGAGGTGGGCCTGGGATCGGAGAATGGCCAGCAGCGCGGTGACTTCCGAATCCACGGGGACGCGGTCGGTCAGCCTGAGCACTTCGTCCCAATCCCCCCTGTCGGAATAGAGCTCTGTGAGGCTGAGCAGCGCGGGGTAGGTCGGATCCAGCTGTTCAACGTAGTGAATAGCTTCATCACCCCGGTGCAGCGATTGAAGGGCCTCTGCCAGGACCAAGGTCAACGCAGCCCCTGTAAGGGGCAGGCACACTATCACCCCGCCTGCTATTTCCAGATCATAGGTGAAGCCGGGCAGGTATTTGAGGACAAACGGATTGGTCTCGATTGGTGCCGGGCCGTGGATAGCGCTTCGCAGTTGAAGTGCGGCAGCCTCGTAGTTGCCTTCGCGAAACTGCTGGAGTCCCAGCAGTGCCGCAGCCGCGTGCCCGTATACGGGATGTTGCAGGACCAGTCCATCAAGTCCTGGGGTCTGTCCGGATACCGCGTAGGCGTAGAGTGCCTTTTCTTCCTTGGGTGCGAGTAAGCCAGGCTTCGGCAGCGATGTTGGGCGGGGCGGGGCAACAGGAGCAGCCCTCCGTTGAGGGGCGGTCCTCGCAGCCGGCCTGCGTGAGGATGACGACGTTCCCGCCACCTTCGTCCGCCCGGCATAGGCGCTGACACCCGTGGTGGAAACACGGACAGTGACGCCGGGCATGACCTTGATCGACGTGCTTTTCTTAAATCCCACTACTCGCCTTCCGTTAGCGACAGGCTGGTCCTGAATTCGCTGGCTTCCGATTCTTCCTTAAATTCCAAAGTGGTGACACCCACCAAACGCGTGACGGCTTCTTTGACTTCAGCAGGGGTGGCATAAAAGAACTCCCGCCTGAGATTGACCTTATTGACCCGCCGTGCTTCAAATTCACGATGCAACGCTGCCTCCAGAGCGGCCGCGTCTTCGCTGAAGAAAAGGACATGTATGTCGTAAAGGAATGGAACGCCGGCGCCGCTGAGTTCCCTGATACGTTCCGTGGGCTCGAGCCTTCGAGTCATGCCGATTTTTACAATACGATCCCCGAAGGCGCCTAGGTTAGAGATGACGTAAACATAGCCCGTGCGCACATTCGCCTGCCGATTCTCTATATCCCGAAGCTTCGCCTCCGCTTCCTCAACAAACTGCTGCATGGCGGCGACGGCGCCGGGTTCCCCGCTATCGACCGCGATCGCCAGAGCTGCCAGGTACTTGTCGCGCTCCTGCTCAATCTTGTCCCGAGCCTTCTGCAGCTCCTTTTCAACTTTTTCCTGTTCGCGTGCCTCCTCCCTGAGTGCGCGCTGCGTCTCGCGTTCATCCGCCACCTTGGCATGGTAATCGGCGGTCAGTCTCAACTCTTCCAACCGCAGCCGGTGGTAGTCCTCGGTGATCTCGATTGCCATGCTCTTGCCGAGTTTCTCGATTGACTTTTTGGCACGTTCAAGTCGGGAAAGGTTGGCTTCAAGAGAGTGGGCACGGACCGTACGTACGCAGTTATCCGCCTCGGCGTTGTATGCCCTCAGCATGAGCTTGCACTGCTCTTTCACCATCTGTGCACCTTTGGCGAGGCTACCGTTTACCGCCCAGTTCGTCGCTCCCGTAACCGCTCGTTCTTTCACGACTTCCTTTATGGAGCTCCGAAGCTTGGAAAGGCGGTCTTTGTACTGGACGGCATCCTCCAGCGGATGCGCGAACTCATAAATACCCAGGTCTTGGAGAAGGTTGATCTCGCGAGTCTCCACTATCCGTGACTCAAGCTCGGCCAGAACAGCCTCGCGTTCACGGATTCGGTGGTCCAAATCCTGGAGCACGGCCAGCTTTGATGCGTCCGGCACCCCGGCAGGGGAAGGCGGATATGCACTATTGGGTCGCTCGACTGTGGCTTCATCCGTCGCTGGCGCCTCGTCGAGGACTGCCCCGTGGTACCTGAGCAGGTCCGGGAGCCCGCCGTTCCACCCCTGCGAGACTGAACGAACCTTCCATTCTCCGTTCCGGCGGTAGATTTCACCAGCAACGGCAACACGTTCCGTGGATAACCCTTCACAGGGGATCTCGAAAAGTGTTCCAGAGTCAGCCGACAGCGTGAGACCCAGCGAATAGAGTTCACCTAATCTGGAGTCTTCAGCATCGAGGGCGCCTGCGACTGCGATGGTGTGGACATCGTCGGGTAATCGGTCAAGGAATATCTCTGCCCTGTGCGCATGCTTCGACGAAGTGTCGCTTCGTCCTATATAGCGGGCAATACCGTTGTGATAATCCGGCTGGTTGTAAAAGACAACCTCTGCGTTGGTGGATACCTTTCCGTTAGCGTCCAGCAGCAGCATAAACAGGTCCACCTCCTGTGTGCCGGACTGCGCCGTCCAGTGGAGCTCTAAGCGGAGTCCTTGGTGGACGGGCGCTGCGATAAGGGAGTTTGCCCCTTTGGGCAAGGAAACATGCGGCATAAAAGGACCATATAACGGCCCTCGGACAAAAGGTCCTCAACGGTATTCCCGAGGGGTAGCCCGCGGCGTTCAGCGTCCCGCGAAACGCCGGCCGTACGTCAGGGACGCCGCGGAGGCGAACGTAGGATGGAACAGTGGCAGATCCAGCAACCTACCGGCCAAAAACAGGGGAGATCCCCACGGCCCCGGGCGTTTACCGTTTCCGGGATGAACACGGCCGGATCATCTACGTGGGCAAGGCCAAGAACCTCCGCTCCCGACTGAACTCCTACTTCGCCAATCCGCGCGGCCTGATGCCCAAAACCAGGGCCATGGTGCACACTGCCGCCGGCGTGGAGTGGACCGTGGTGGGAACCGAGCTGGAAGCACTGCAGCTTGAATACACGTGGATCAAGGAATTCAATCCGCGGTTCAACATCATGTTCCGGGACGACAAGTCCTACCCCTACCTGGCCGTAACCATGGGGGAGAAGTACCCCCGCGCCCAGGTGATGCGCGGCGACCGGCGCAAGGACACCCGCTATTTCGGGCCCTTCTACCCGGCCAAAGCCATCCGGGAAACCCTGGACACCCTGCTCCGCGTCTTTCCGGTGCGCACCTGCAGCAGCGGCGTTTTCAAACGCGCCGAACGCACCGGCCGGCCCTGCCTGCTCGGCTACATCGACAAGTGCGCCGCCCCCTGCGTGGGGAGGATCAGCCCCGAGGACCACCGCCAGCTCGCCGCCGAGCTGTGCGACTTCATGGCAGGGGAGGGCAAACGGTTCATCTCCAGCCTGGAAAAGGAGATGCAGGCTGCGGTGTCCGAACTGGACTATGAGACCGCGGCCCGTCTCCGCGACGACATTTCGGCACTGCGCAAAGTGTTCGAGCGCAACAACGTAGTGCTCAGCGAAGACACTGACGCGGACATTTTCGCCCTCGAAGAGGATGAGCTGGAGGCCTCAGCCCAGGTCTTCCACGTCCGCGGCGGGCGCATCCGCGGACAGCGCGGCTGGGTGGTGGAAAAGGTGGAGGACAACGACACCGCGGATCTGGTGGAGCACCTGATCCAGCAGGTCTACGGCGAGGCGAATTCCACGGACCGCATTCCGCGCCAGGTCCTGGTCCCGGTGCTTCCCCCCAATGCCGAGGAACTGGCCGAGTGGCTGCACGGCCTGCGGGGCGCGCGGGTGGACATCCGGGTGCCCATGCGCGGCGACAAAAAAGCGCTCATGGAAACCGTGGCCCGTAACGCCTCCGATGCCCTCCGGCTGCACAAGAGCCGCCGGGCGGGCGACATCACCACGCGCTCTGCCGCCCTGCAGGAGCTCCAGGAGGCCCTGGACCTGGACGCGGCTCCGCTGCGGATCGAATGCTATGACATCTCCCACGTCTCCGGCACCAACGTAGTGGCCTCCATGGTGGTGGCCGAAGACGGCCTGCCCAAGAAATCCGACTACCGGAAGTTCTCCATCACCGGAGAAGCCGCACGTGATGACACTGCCTCCATGTATGACGTCATTTCGCGGCGCTTCCGCAACTACCTTGCCGAAAACGCGGACCCCGCAGCTGATCCGGATGCCCCGCAGGAACTGCCGGCAGAGCGTCTCGACGACGGCGCAACCGACGTGCAGCCGCTCACGGATACCCTGACCCCGGCGCCGCGCACCAAGTTCGCCTATCCGCCGAACCTGGTGGTGGTCGACGGCGGCCAGCCCCAGGTTGCCGCGGCCTCCAAGGCACTGGCGGACCTGGGCATCACCGACGTGCAGGTGGTGGGTCTGGCGAAACGCCTCGAGGAGGTCTGGGTCCCGGACAGCGATTTCCCGGTGATCCTGCCCCGCGCCTCCGAAGCACTGTTCCTGCTGCAGCGCATCCGCGACGAGGCGCACCGGTTTGCCATCACCTTCCACCGCCAGAAGCGCGGCAAGTCCATGACCGCTTCACTCCTAGACGAGGTCCCGGGCCTGGGCCCCACCAAGCGGCAGGCCCTGCTCAAGCACTTTGGCTCAGTGAAGAAACTCCGGGCTGCCTCCGAGGAGGAACTGCAGCAGGTTCCCGGCATCGGACCGGCCATGGCTGCTAACCTCCGCAGCCGTCTGGCCGATAGTTCCAAGGCGGAGGCGGCACCGGCAGTAAACATGTCCACCGGCGAAATCCTGGAAACTTAGCTACGCTGGGAAACCGGCGTGTCGCGGGAACGGATGATGCCTTTCCGGGCAGGGCCAGGCAGTGCAACAGGATGGGATCACACCACATGACGCAAGAGGACGGCTTGTCCATAGTCAAGCCCGAGGAATCGGAGCTGCTCGTTGTCACGGGCATGTCCGGCGCCGGACGCAGCACGGCGGCGAATGCCCTCGAGGACCACGGCTGGTACGTGGTGGAGAACCTCCCGCCGCTGATGCTGGGCACCCTCACCGAACTGGTGTCCAGGATGCCGCAGTCCATCCCCAAGCTGGCCGTCGTCATCGATGTTCGCAGCAAGGAGCTCTTCCGGGACATCCAGGAAGCCCTGCGGAACCTGCGTGCCGCGGGCGTCGCCTACCAGATCCTTTTCCTCGACGCCGACGACGCAACCCTGGTCCGCCGGTTTGAACAGGGCCGGCGCCCGCATCCCCTCCAGGGGGACGGCAGCATCCTGGATGGCATCGCCTCCGAACGGGAGGTGCTTGCCGAGCTGCGGGACAGTTCCGACGTCGTGGTGGATACCTCCAAGCTGAACGTGCACGCGCTGGCCACCACCGTCACCGAGCTGTTTACCGAGTCCGGTCCCATTGTGCTGCGCCTGAACGTGATGAGCTTCGGGTTCAAATACGGACTGCCCGTGGACGCGAACTACGTGGCGGATGTCCGCTTCATCCCCAACCCGCACTGGGTCCCGCAGCTGCGCCCGCACACCGGGCTGGACGAGAATGTCCGGGACTATGTCCTGCAGGCCAAGGGAACCGCCGAGTTCCTGGACCGCTACGTGGAAGCCCTGGAGCCGGTCATCGACGGCTACCGCCGGGAGAACAAGCACTACGCCACCATTGCCGTGGGCTGCACCGGCGGCAAGCACCGCTCCGTAGCGGTTACCGAAGAGCTGGCCAAGCGCCTGGCCCAGCTTCCGCGCGTCACCGTCAGCTCCCACCACCGGGATCTGGGGCGCGAATAATGTCCTTTCTCACCGGACCGCTGCCCCTGATACCGGAGGCGAAGGGACGGGGGGAACCCGGTAAGGCCGGATCCGTTGTCGCCCTGGGCGGCGGCCACGGCCTCTCTGCGTCCCTCTCTGCCCTGCGGCTGCTCACC
Source organism: Arthrobacter sp. YD2 (assembly GCF_030410475.1). NCBI lineage: Bacteria > Bacillati > Actinomycetota > Actinomycetes > Micrococcales > Micrococcaceae > Arthrobacter > Arthrobacter sp. YD2. Next base: position 488,476 of record NZ_JAUHHB010000002.1, on the reverse strand, counting down.
ACCGACCTCACCGCCGTCGTCACCGTGGCCGACGACGGCGGGTCCTCGGGCCGCCTGCGCCGGGAGCTCGGTGTCCTGCCGCCCGGCGACCTCCGGATGGCGCTGGCCGCGCTCTGCGACGACACCGACTGGGGCAGGACCTGGCGTGACGTGATGCAGCACCGCTTCCGCTCCCGTCCGGGCGTGGACGGTTCACTGGATGACCATGCCCTGGGCAACCTGCTGATTGTCACCCTCTGGGAGCTGCTGGGGGATCCGGTAGCCGGACTGCAGTGGGCCGGTGCGCTGCTCGGTGCCCGCGGCCAGGTACTGCCGATGTCCACCCTGCCGCTGACCATTGAAGGCGACGTGATCCGCCGGACCGCTGCCGGCACCCGGATCGAAACGGTAACCGGGCAGGCCCGCCTGGCCGCCGCCGGAACCCGCAGCAATGTCCATGAGGTCAGGCTGCTGCCGGCTGACGCACCGGCCTGCCCGGCTGCCCTGGAGGCAATCGACCTTGCCGACTGGGTCATCCTTGGCCCGGGGTCCTGGTACACCTCGGTGCTTCCGCACCTGATGCTGCCGCAGCTGCGGGATGCGCTCTGCGCCACCTCCGCCAAGCGTTGCCTGACGATGAACCTGAGCAACGAAACCACGGAAACCGCGGGCATGAGCGCCGTGGACCACCTGGCTGTGATCCGGCGTTACGCCCCGGAGTTCAAGGTGGATGCCGTCCTGGTGGATCCGTCAGTGGTAGGGGACCGGGAAGCGTTCGAAGAGGCCGTCGCCGAACTGGGCGGCCGCGCGGTCTTCGGTAAGGTGGGGGCAGCGTCGGGGCGTCCGATCCATGATCCGCTCCGCCTCGCGACCGCCTTCCACGATATGTTTGGGGAGATTTAGGAGTGTTTTTGTGGCGCTGACCGCAGCAGTAAAAGAGGAACTTTCGCGCCTCGAGGTGAAAAAATCCTCAGTCCGCAAGGCTGAAGTATCGGCGATGCTGCGTTTTGCCGGGGGGCTTCACATCATCTCCGGACGCATAGTCATCGAAGCCGAAGTGGACCTTGCTTCCACCGCCCGCCGGCTCCGCTCGGCCATCGCGGAGGTCTACGGGCATGCCAGCGACATCATTGTGGTCTCCGGCGGCGGCCTGCGCCGCGGAAACCGCTACGTGGTGCGCGTAGTCAAGGACGGCGAATCCCTGGCCCGGCAGACCGGGCTGCTCGACTCCCGCGGCCGTCCCGTCCGCGGCCTGCCCTCAGTGGTGGTCAACGGCTCCGCAGCCGACGCCGAAGCCGTCTGGCGGGGCGCCTTCCTGGCACACGGGTCCCTCACCGAGCCCGGCCGTTCCTCCTCCCTGGAAGTCACCTGCCCGGGACCCGAGGCCGCCCTCGCCCTGGTCGGTTCCGCCCGCCGGATCGGCATTTCCGCCAAGGCACGCGAGGTCCGCGGAGTGGACCGCGTGGTGATCCGCGACGGCGACACCATCGCCGCCCTGCTTACCCGGATGGGCGCCCACGATGCGCTGATGGTGTGGGAGGAACGGCGGATGCGCAAGGAAGTGCGGGCCACCGCAAACCGGCTCGCCAATTTCGACGACGCGAATCTGCGCCGTTCGGCCCAGGCCGCCGTCGCTGCCGGCGCCCGTGTGGAGCGTGCCCTGGAAATCCTGGGCGAGGACGTGCCCGAGCACCTGCGCTACGCGGGGGAGCTGCGCGTGGCACACAAGCAGGCCAGCCTCGACGAACTGGGCCACCTGGCCGAACCGCCCATGACCAAGGACGCCATCGCCGGCCGGATCCGGCGGCTGCTTGCCATGGCCGACAAGAGGGCAGCTGAACTGGGGATTCCGGGTACTGAGTCCAGTGTCACGCCGGAAATGTTGGATGAATAGCGATATTGCATAGGATGGACTAAGCATGCTGCCTTTTGGCGGCACCATGAGTTTCCGGACGGGCATTCCGTCCGGATCATCGATCCGACATATCAACGGAGGATTTTCGTGAACGAATACACACTGCCGGAACTGCCGTACGACTACGCAGCCCTGGAACCCCACATCTCCGCGCGCATCATGGAACTGCACCATGACAAGCACCACGCCACTTATGTAGCAGGCGCCAACACGGCACTGGCACAGATGGCCGAAGCCCGCGAAAAGGGCGAGTTCGGCACCATGACGAAGCTCTCCAAGGATCTGGCCTTCCACCTGGGCGGCCACACCAACCACAGCATCTTCTGGAACAACATGTCCCCGGACGGCGGCGACAAGCCCGAAGGCGAACTCGCAGCGGCCATCGACGAGTTCTTCGGATCCTTCGACAAGTTCCGTGGCCAGTTCACCGCTGTGGCCAACTCCATCCAGGGCTCCGGCTGGGCCATCCTGGCCTACGAACCGCTGGGCAAGAACCTGGTCATCGAGCAGCTCTACGATCAGCAGGGCAACGTCCCCGTAGGCACCATTCCGCTGCTGATGCTGGACATGTGGGAGCACGCCTTCTACCTGGACTACGTCAACGTCAAGGCTGACTACGTCAAGGCCTTCTGGAACATTGTCAACTGGGCCGATGTCGCAGCACGCTTCGACGCTGCCCGCACCGGTGCCAAGGGCCTGATCGTCCCGGCCTAGTCCGTACCCAAAGAGCACCAATGTGCTCCCGTCCCGGTCCCTACGGAGACTGTGACGCGTAAGATATTCCGTAGGTCACCGTCCTGCCCGATGCTCCGGCATCCGGGCAGGACGGAGACACGGCGCCGCGGCCGGATTTGTTCCCCAAGCGGAGGTTGTCAGGCCGCAGTCAGTCCGGTGGCTTCTTACCGAGGTCACTCAGTTCTCAATTGACCCCCTATCAAGGAGACAGAAAAGTGACTACTCGTGTTGGAATCAACGGATTCGGACGTATCGGCCGCAACTACTTCCGTGCCGCCCTGGAGCAGAACGCGGACCTCGACATCGTCGCCGTCAATGACCTCACCAGCCCGGAAACCCTCGCCCACCTGCTGAAGTACGATTCCGTGACCGGCCGGCTGGGAGCCGACCTTGAAGTACGGGACGGCAACATTGTTGTTGGCGGCAAAACCATCAAGGTCCTGGCGGAACGCGACCCCGCAAACCTGCCCTGGTCGGATCTGGGCGTGGACATCGTCATTGAGTCCACCGGTTTCTTCACCAAGGCCGAAGACGCGAAGAAGCACCTGGATGCGGGCGCCAAGAAAGTGCTGATTTCCGCACCGGGCAAGGGCTCAGACATCACCATCGTGATGGGGGTCAATGATGCGGACTATGATCCCGCCACCCAGAACATTATTTCCAACGCCTCCTGCACCACCAACTGCCTGGGCCCGCTGGCTAAGGTGCTCCACGAAGCCTTCGGCATTGAACGCGGCCTGATGACCACCGTGCACGCCTACACCGCAGACCAGAACCTCCAGGACGGCCCGCACCGTGACCTGCGCCGGGCCCGTGCCGCCGCCCTGAACATTGTGCCCACCACCACCGGTGCTGCAAAGGCCATCGGGCAGGTGCTTCCCGAACTGGACGGCAAGCTGGACGGGTTCGCCCTCCGGGTGCCGGTTCCCACCGGCTCGGTGACGGACCTGACCGTGACAGTCGGCCGCGAAGCCACGGTTGAGGAGATCAACGATGTCTACAAGACGGCGGCCAACGGTCCGCTGGCGGGCATCCTGCGCTACACGGACGAGCCTATTGTCTCCTCCGACATCGTCACCGATCCGGCCTCCTGTATCTTCGATTCCGGGCTCACCCGGGTGATGGGCAACCAGGTGAAGGTTGTGGGCTGGTACGACAACGAGTGGGGCTACTCCTGCCGCCTGGTGGACCTGACGTCCCTCGTCGCCTCGAAACTTTAACCGACCGCACGCAAAGGTAGAAATGACTGTCAAAACTCTCTCCGACCTGATCAGTGACGGCGTCGACGGCAGGTATGTCCTGGTCCGCTCGGACCTGAACGTGCCGCTGGCGGACGGCCGTGTCACCGATGACGGCCGTATCCGGGCTTCCATTCCCACGCTTCAGAAGCTGGTGGAACACGGCGCAAAAGTCATTGTCATGGCGCACCTCGGCCGCCCCAAGGGCACGCCGGACGAAAAGTATTCGCTGCGCCCCGCCGTCGAGCGGCTTGACGAACTTTCCCCGTTCGCGGTGGAGTTCGCCGAAGACGTGGTGGGGGACAGCGCACGGGAACTGGCAGGCTCCCTGGCCGCAGGGTCCGTGCTGGTGCTGCAGAACATCCGCTTCGACCCCCGGGAGACGTCCAAGGACGACGGCGAACGGCAGGCCCTGGCGCGGGACCTTGCGGCACTGACCGGAGATCGCGGCGCGTACGTGGATGATGCCTTCGGCGCCGTCCACCGCAAGCATGCCAGCGTCTACGACATCGCTGAGATCCTGCCCGCCTACGAAGGGGATCTGGTGCACACCGAGGTCGAGGTGCTCAAGCGCCTGACCGAAAACCCCGAAAAGCCCTATGTGGTGGTGTTGGGCGGATCGAAGGTTTCGGACAAACTCGCCGTCATTGAGAACCTGATGGACCGTGCCGACTACCTGCTGGTGGGCGGCGGCATGGTCTTCACCTTCCTGGCCGCCCAGGGCCACCAGGTGGGTGCCTCCCTGCTGGAGGCAGACCAGATCGAGAATGTTAAGGGATACCTGAGCCGTGCCAAGGAGGTCGGCTGCGAATTTGTCCTGCCGACCGACATTGTGGTGGCGGATAAGTTCGCCGCCGACGCCGATGTTGCCACCGTCCCTGCCGATGCCATGGAGTCCAGCCGTTTTGGTGCTTCGGGCATCGGCCTGGATATCGGGCCCGACTCCGCGGACGCGTTTGCCGAACACATCGGCAAGGGCCGGACCATTTTCTGGAACGGACCCATGGGTGTGTTCGAGTTCGAAGCCTTTGCCAACGGCACGCGTGCCGTTGCCCAGGCGCTCAAGGACTCCTCCGGCTTCAGCGTCGTCGGCGGCGGCGACTCCGCGGCGGCCGTCCGCAAGCTGGGCTTCTCCGAAGCGGACTTCGGGCACATTTCCACTGGCGGCGGCGCCAGCCTCGAATACCTGGAAGGCAAGGCCCTGCCGGGCCTCACCGTCCTGGATAAGTAGTTTTTCGGTGCGGGTCCGCCGCCGGGTAACCGGCGGGGGCCCGCACCTGCATGTCCCATCCCGCCCGGCCCGCACGGCCGGTGCACCGCGAGTTAGAAACCGGAGCAACCATGACAACCTCCACGAACGGGAAGTTCGACCGCACACCCCTGATCGCCGGCAACTGGAAGATGAACATGGACCACGTCCAGGGCATCACCCTGCTGCAGAAGCTGGCCTGGACGCTCAGCGACGCCCGCCACGACTTCGGACGGGTGGAGGTAGTGGTGTTCCCGCCGTTCACCGACCTCCGCAGCACCCAGACCCTGGTCCAGGGTGACAAGCTCAAGGTGGAGTACGGCGCTCAGGACCTGTCTCCGTTTGATTCCGGCGCGTACACCGGCGACGTTTCGGGCCAGTTCCTGTCCAAGCTTGGCTGCAGCTACGTCCTGGTGGGCCACAGCGAACGCCGCTCCGTCCATGGAGAAAGCGATGAGCTGCTGAACGAGAAGCTCAAGGCGGCCTACCGGCATAACCTCGTGCCCGTGCTCTGCGTCGGTGAGGGCCTTGAAGTCCGCCAGGCCGGGGACCACGTGCTTCACACCCTGGAGCAGGTCCGCAAGGATCTTTCGGGCCTCGACGCGGAGCAGGTGGCCAACCTCGTCATCGCCTACGAACCCGTATGGGCCATCGGCACCGGTGAAGTCGCAGGCCCGGAGGACGCTCAGGAAATGTGCGCTGCCATCCGCGCGGAAATCGCGGATCTGTACGACGACGCCACTGCAGCCAGGACGCGCCTGCTGTACGGCGGCTCGGTCAAGGCTGCCAATGCCGCCAGTATTCTGGGCGAGCGTGACGTAGACGGCGTGCTGGTGGGCGGCGCCAGTTTGGATGTAGGCGAGTTTGCTAATATTGTCAGGTTCGAACAACATCTGGTGACTGACTGAACTGCCGCTGAAGGGCGCCGCAGCGGCGTCCCCAATCCATGAGTCACCCGAAAGGCCGTAAGTGGAAATTCTGAAGATCATCCTGCTGGTGCTTCTTGCCATCACGAGCCTGCTGCTGACCCTGCTGATCCTGCTGCACAAGGGACGCGGCGGCGGCATGTCGGACATGTTCGGCGGCGGCATGACCAGCAGCCTCGGTTCCTCCGGCGTTGCGGAAAAGAACCTGAACCGTTTCACGGTGGGGCTTGCACTGGCCTGGGGCCTGGTCATCGTGGCCCTCGGACTGATCCAGCGCTTCGCCGGCGAAGCCTAATAACAGACTCAGCACTGGAAAGGCCCCCGGCGGTTTCGCCGGGGGCCTTTCCTGTGCTGTGGTGCCTTATTCCTCGTCGTCGTCCGTGCCGGCGTGCTCCTGCTCGGAATCGAGCAGGCGGCGGGAGAGCTGGGCTGCTGCCGCCTGGTCGATGAGCCAGCGGGTCTTGGTTCGCCCGCGGGCACCGGCTGCCGGCACCTGGATGGGTCCGGCGCCTGCCAGGGCCAGGCCCACGGCGCCGGCCTTATCGTCGCCGGCAACTCCCAGCCAGACCTCTTCGGCGGTATTGATCGTTTCCAGGGTCAGGGAGATACGTTCCGGCGGCGGCTTGGGCGCGTCCCGAACTGCCACGGTGGTTGCACCGACCGTCCGCACCCCCGGCATTTCCGGGAAGAGTGAGGCAATGTGCGCATCCGGACCGACACCGAGCAGCAGTACATCGAAGCGGGGCAGCCGCGGGTCAACCGGCTCGAAACCCTGAGCAAGCTCCTCGGCTGCGGCCGCTTCGGCCAGCTGCAGGGCATAATCCGCTGCCGCTTCTTCCACAGTGGCTACCTCGTTGGACGTGGCCACGGCATGAATGCGTTCGGCCGGAACCCCAAGGGGTGCCAGCATGGCCTGCCTGGCCTGAAGGGAGTTCAGCTCCGGATCGCCCTGCGGCAGGAACCGTTCATCGCCCCACCAGAAGTTGACGCGGGTCCAGTCCACCGCAGTCCGGGCAGGATTCGCAGTGACGGCCTCCAGTGCGGCGATCCCCACGCTTCCGCCCGTGAGAACCACCGTGGCCTCGCCGCGGCGGCTTTGCACGTCAACGAGTTTGGTGATCAGACGGGCAGCAATGGCCGAGACCAGTGCCTGCGGGTCCGGGTGGATGCTGACGCCGTTGGGGGAGTGCCTCATGCGCTGGCCCCTTCCTGGGACAGGCACGCGGCCAGTCCCTCAGTGAGTACTTCTCCAAACACTTCGTCCGGGTCCAACCGGCGCAGTTCCTCGGCGAGGCAGTCCCGCAGGGTACGCCGCGGAAGCGAAATCTGCTGTTCGGGCTGGCCGGGCTGGGTAAGGTGGGCCGTGACCTGGTCCGGGCGCGCCAGCACCACGTCTCCCTCCGGCCTGCGGAACTGCACCCGGTGGATTCCAGTGCCCGCTTCGCCTTCGATGATTTCCACCGGTACGGCCAGGGCCTTCTTCAGCCAGGCGGCGAGCAGGAAAGTGCTGGCCGAATCCGAAGCACCTTCGACCACGGCGGATTGCACCGGCGACGATCCTGCGCCGTCAAGGACGGCTGCCAGCTGGACCCGCCAGTTGGTCAGCCGCGTCCAGCTCAGGTCCGTATCCCCCGCCGCATAGGTGTCCGCCAGGTGCAGCAGCGCTTCCTTGGGGTTGGGCTCGGTCGCAGCGTCGGTAATCCGCCGGTGCGCTATGCACCCCAGCGGAGTCTCTGCCGGGTTCTCCGGAACGCCGTGCGGCCACCACACCACAATGGGCGCATCCGGCAGCAGCAGCGCCGAGACCAGGGACTCGCTTTCACCGGCTAGTTCCCCGTGCCCGGACAGGACAATAACCTCGGAGGCGCCGGCGTCTCCGCCGACCCTTATCTGCGCATCGAGCCGGGTGGGATCAGCGGAGCTGCCTTCGGCAAGCACGATAATCCGGCAGGGGTGTTCCCGGCTGGCTTCGTTGGCTGCAGCAATGGCCTCTTCGACGAAGTCGGGCTGCGTGTCCACCACCAGAGTCAGCACCCGGCCAAGAGTCACCACGCCGCCCTTTTCGCGCATGGCAACTATTTCCTTGGACACCTTGGACGTAGTGGTGTCCGGCAGGTCTACTATCACGGCCTTCTCCAGGTCCTTCCATCTTGGGCAAGCAGTTCGTTGGCGGAGTCGGGACCCCAGCTGCCCGGGGCATACGGCTCAGGCTGCTCATCGAGCGATGCCCAGTACTCCTCGAAGGGATCCACAATCTTCCAGGACAGCTCCACTTCCTGATGGCGGGGGAAGAGCGGCGGTTCGCCCAGCAGCACGTCCAGGATGAGCCGTTCGTAGGCTTCGGGACTGGATTCGGTGAAGGAATGGCCGTAGCCGAAGTCCATCGACACATCGCGGACCTCCATCTGGGTCCCGGGCACCTTGGAGCCGAACCGGATGGTGGCACCTTCGTCCGGCTGCACCCGGATCACAACCGCATTCTGGCCGAAATCGTCATCATTATGCTCCCGGAACAGCAGGTTGGGGGAGCGTTTGAAGACCACGGCGATCTCCGTGACGCGGCGGCCGAGCCGCTTGCCGGCACGCAGGTAGAACGGGACACCAGCCCACCGGCGCGTGTTGATGTCCAGGCGGATGGCGGCGAAGGTTTCAGTCCTGGATTCGGGATTGAAGCCCTCCTCCTCCAGGAAACCGGTGACCTTTTCACCGCCCTGCCAGCCGCCGGTGTACTGGCCCCGTGCCGAGCTGCGGGAGAGGTCCTTGGGCAGCCGGACCGCAGCCAGGACCTTTTCCTTCTCAGCCCGCAGGTGGTCAGCGTCAAAGGAGATGGGTTCTTCCATGGCGGTGAGTGCCAGCAGCTGGAGCAGGTGGTTCTGGATGACGTCGCGGGCCGCACCCACGCCGTCGTAATAGCCGGCGCGCCCGCCGATGCCGATGTCCTCCGCCATGGTGATCTGCACGTGGTCCACGTGGTTGGCGTTCCAGATGGGTTCGAACAGCTGGTTGGCGAACCGCAGGGCCAGGATGTTCTGGACGGTTTCCTTGCCCAGGTAATGGTCGATGCGGAACACCGAGTCGGCCGGGAACACCGATTCCACCACGTTGTTCAGTTCGCGTGCGGACTTCAGGTCGTGGCCGAACGGCTTCTCGATCACCACCCGCCGCCACTTGCCCTGCGAGGTTTTCGCCAGCCCGTGTTCGGAGAGCTGTTGGCAGACCTGTTCGAAGGACTTGGGCGGGACGGAAAGGTAGAAGGCATGGTTGCCGCGCGTTCCGCGTTGGGCGTCGAGGTCTTCCAGTGTTGCCTTGAGCTGTCCGAAAGCCTCGTCGCTGTCGAAACCGCCTTCAACGAAACGGATACCTTCGGCCAGCTGCTTCCAGACGTTCTCGTTGAAGTCGGTGCGGGCGTGGGCCTGCACCGACTCCTTCACCTGCGCGGCGAATTCCTCGTGGCTCCAGGGCCGGCGGCCGAAACCGACCAGCGAAAAACTCGGCGGAAGCAGCCCGCGGTTAGCCAGGTCATAGACGGCAGGGATCAGTTTCTTCCGCGCCAGGTCTCCGGTCACCCCGAAGATTACCAGGGAGGACGGCCCGGCGATCCGGCTCAGCCGCCGGTCCCGCGGATCCCGGAGCGGGTTCCTCCTGCCGGTTTTCTCCTTTGCGGCCATTTACTTGTTACCGCCTTGAGCGGAGAGGGACCGCACGACGTTTTCGATTTCGCGGACGCCCTCCTCGCGGTTGAGCAGGTGCAGGCGCAGCACGGGGCGGCCCTGATCGGCCAGCACGGAGGCATCGCCGGCGGCCTGGGCGCTGATGAGCTCGCCGAAGGTGAAGGGCCGGTCGGGGATCGCGACGTCGGTGGCGGGACGGCCGGTGATCTGCAGGTAGACGCCTTCCGCCGGTCCGCCCTTATGGAACTGGCCGGTGGAGTGCAGGAACCGCGGTCCCCACCCGAAGGTCACCGGACGGCCGGTGGCGGCCGCGAGGTCGGCACGGATATCGGCCAGGCCAGCCTGCCGGTCGCGGTCCAGGTAGGCCTGGACACTCAGGTAGCCCTCCGGCCCCAGTTCGCCCAGCAGCGCCGTCAGTGCACCGCGCAGGGTGTTGGCCGTTCCCAGCAGGGACGCTGGGCCGCGAACCTCAACGGATCCGTCAATAAAGGCGGGTTGCGTGGGCTCCGGGGTCGCATCCAGCAGTCCGCGTGCCGCTTTTTTGGCGGCTTCCACGTCCGGCTGGTCAAACGGATTGATGTGCAGCAGGCGTCCGGCCACGGCCGTGGCAAACTCCCACAGCACCATTTGTGCGCCGAGGCTGCCCGCAACCAGTACCTGGTTTCCCTCCGGGAGGGCCTCGGAGTCCGCGGGGACAATGCGGACGGTCAGGATGTCGGCCGCGTCCGAGGTGATTTCCGGTGCGCCGGCCTCAACGACAACGGGCAGCACACCCGTCCCGAGCTTGCCCGTGGACTCGGCGATCAGCTGCTCGGCCCAGTCGGGGAAACCTGCCAGTCCGGAACCCTCGTCCACAATGACAATCTTGTTGCGCAGCGGCTCGGTACCGCCCAGCGCTGCGCCGAGCTCCAGGCCCATGTTGTCCGGGGCGTCGTCGCGCAGGATCTCCACGGTCATTTCCGCGTCATCCAGCAGTGTTTCGATGTCGGCCCCGGCCAGGCCGGAAGGCACCAGCCCGAAGGCGGTCAGCGCCGAGTAACGTCCGCCCACGTTCGGGTCGGCGTTGAAGACGGCACGGTAGCCGGCTTCCCGCGCCGCTGCATCCAGGGGTGATCCGGGATCGGTCACGACGACGATGCGGGACTTGGCGTCAATCCCGGCATCGGTAAAGGCCTGTTCGAAGACCCGGCGCTGGGAGTCCGTTTCTACGGTGGAGCCGGACTTGGAGGACACGACAATCACGGTTTCCGCCAGGCGCTCACCCAGGGCGGCTGCCACCACGTCCGGGTCGGTGGAATCAAGGACCGTCAGGTCCACTCCCGCTGTGCGGGTAATAACCTCCGGCGCCAGGGAGGAGCCGCCCATGCCGGCCAGGACCACGCGGGTCACCGACTCGGCGGCGAGCTCCTCCCGAAGCGCCGCAATCTGTCCCAGCAGCGGCCGGGAACTTTCCCCCGGGTTCAGCCAGCCGAGGCGGATCGACGCCTCAGCTTCGGCATCAGGACCCCAGAGAGTGGGGTCCTGGGCTACCAGGCGCGACGCTACTTCGTCGCCCACGAGTTCGGGCACATGGGCATCTACTGCTGCACGTGCTGCTCCGGCTGCTTCAAAGGACAGTGTGGTCATTTTTTCCTACGCCTCTTTCGCGGTATCCAGTGCGGTCTGAACGGTTTCAAGCAGTTCGCCCCAGCTGACCACGAATTTATCGAGGCCTTCGGTTTCCAGCTGCTCCACGACGTCGTTGTAGGAGATGCCCAGCCCGTCCAGGCGGTCCAGGACGCCGTTGGACTCTTCGTACGTGCCGGCAATGGTGTTGCCGGTAACCTCGCCGTGGTCTGCGGTGGCTTCCAGGGTCTTCTCCGGCATGGTGTTCACCGTCTCCGGAGCCACGAGCCCCGTGACGTACAGGGTGTCCGGCAGGGCCGGGTCCTTGACGCCGGTGGACGCCCAGAGCGGACGCTGCGCGTTGGCACCGGCTGCAGCCAGCACCTGCCAGCGTTCGGTCGCGAACTGTTCCTCGAAGACCTGGTAGGCCAGGCGGGCGTTGGCCAGGCCGGCCTTGCCCTTCAGGGCCGTGGCTTCGTCGGTGCCGATGCCGTCCAGGCGCTTGTCAATCTCGGCGTCCACGCGGGAGACGAAGAAGGAAGCCACGGAGTGGATGGTGGAAAGGTCGTGTCCGTTCTCCTTGGCCTGCTCAATGCCGACCATAAACGCGTTGATGACCTCGCGGTAGCGCTCCAGGGAGAAGATCAGGGTCACGTTGACGCTGATACCCGCAGCCAGCGTGGCGGAAATGGCCGGCAGCCCTTCCTTCGTGGCGGGGATCTTGATCAGCACGTTCGCGCGGCCGACCTTGTCGAAGAGTTCCTTGGCCTCGTTGATGGTGCCCTGGGTATCCCGGGACAGCCGCGGATCAACCTCAATGGAGACCCGTCCGTCAACACCGTGGGTTGCCTCGTACACGGGCGCAAACACGTCGCAGGCCTGGATGACGTCATCGGTGGTGATTTCGAAGACGGACTTGTCGACGTCGGCACCGGAACGGGAAAGCTGCTGCACCTGGGCGGCGTAGGACTCGCCGTTGGCCAGAGCGGCAGCGAAAATGCTCGGGTTGGTGGTCACGCCGACGACGTTCTTCTCGTCGATGAGCTTCTTCAGGGAGCCGGACACAATCCGTTCGCGGGAAAGATCGTCCAGCCAGATGGACACACCGGCTTGGGAAAGCGCGGCAGTGGGTGTGGAAGTCATGGTGGTGCTCCTTTGTGAAGGGGTTACTGCTGGTCGCCGGTCTCGGTGGACTGTGCCCCGGAAGCGGCACCGGGGGTGCCGTCGGGAGCAGAGCCGCTGCCGCCGGCGGCGGTCAGGGAATCGCGGGCAGCCTGTGCCACGGCGTCGGAGGTGATGCCGAACTCGCGGTACAGCGTCTTGTAGTCGGCCGAGGCGCCGAAGTGCTCCAGGGACACGCTGCGGCCGGCGTCGCCGATGATCTCGCGCCAGCCCATGGCAATGCCGGCCTCAACGGAAACCCGGGCACGGATGTCCTTGGGCAGTACGGATTCCCGGTAGGCCTCGTCCTGCTTGTTGAACCACTCGATGCTGGGCATGGACACAACGCGTGCCGCCACGCCCTCGGCTGCCAGGACCTCGCGGGCCTCCACCGCCAGCTGCACCTCGGAGCCGGTGCCGATCAGGATCACGTCCGGCGTCACGACGGCGCCGTCGCGGACGGCCTCAGCCAGTACGTACCCGCCGCGTGCCGCGCCTTCGGCCGATGCGAACGCCTCGGCTGTGGCGCTGCCTTCGCCGCGGGCGTAGGTGGGGATGTTCTGCCGGGTGAGGACAATGCCGGCCGGGTTCTCGGTGTTCTCCAAAATGGTCCGCCAGGCAACGGCTACCTCGTTGGCGTCTCCGGGACGGACGACGTCGAGTCCCGGAATGGCGCGCAGCGAAGCCAGCTGCTCCACCGGCTGGTGGGTGGGTCCGTCTTCGCCGAGCCCGATGGAGTCATGGGTCCAGACGTAGATGGAGGGAACACCCATCAGGGCGCCGAGGCGGATGGCCGGACGCTGGTAGTCGCTGAAGATCAGGAACGTTCCGGAGAAGGCCCGGGTGTTGCTGTGCATCGTGATGCCGTTGACGATCGACGCGGCAGCGTGTTCCCGGATGCCGAAGTGCAGCACCCGCCCGTACGGGTTGCCGGACCAGGCGTTGGTCTGCTTGCCGGCCGGGATGAAGGAGGGAGAGCCTTCGATGGTGGTGTTGTTGGATTCGGCGAGGTCCGCCGAGCCGCCCCAGAGTTCGGGCAGTGCCGGGCCGATGGCGGAAAGGACCTTGCCGGAGGCTGCACGGGTGGACATGTCCTTGCCGGCCTCGAAGACGGGAAGGCTGTCTTCCCAGCCCTCGGGAAGTTCACCCTTCTCCAGGCGGGACAGCAGGCCAGCACCCTCGGCGTTGGCATCCTGCCAGGCCTGGAATCCTTCGTTCCACTCTTCGTGGGCCTTCGCGCCCCGGCTGACCACCTGGCGTGCGTGCTCGAGGACCTCGGGGTCGACGTCGAAGCTCTTCTCCGGGTCGAAGCCCAGGGTTTCCTTCAGCGCGGCCACTTCGTCGGCACCCAGGGCAGAGCCGTGGATCTTGCCGGTGTTCTGCTTGTTCGGTGCAGGCCAGCCGATGATGGTGCGCAGGGAGATGATGGACGGCCGGTTCGTCTCGGCCTTGGCTGCCATCAGTGCGTTGTAGAGCTCATTGACGTCTTCGACGTATTCGCCGGTCCTGGTCCAGTCCACCCGCTGGGTGTGCCAGCCGTAGGCTTCGTAGCGCTTGAGCACGTCTTCGGTGAAGGCAATGTCGGTGTCGTCTTCGATGGAGATGTGGTTCTCGTCGTAAATCACCACGAGGTTGCCCAGTTCCTGGTGGCCGGCCAGCGAGGAGGCCTCAGCCGTGACGCCTTCCTGCAGGTCGCCGTCGGAGGCAATGACCCAGATGGTGTGGTCGAACGGGCTGGTGCCCTCGGCGGCGTCGGCATCGAGCAGGCCGCGCAGGCGGCGCTGGGCAAACGCAAACCCGACAGAGGACGCGAGGCCCTGGCCGAGGGGGCCGGTGGTGATCTCCACGCCGTCGGTGTGCCGGTACTCGGGGTGCCCCGGGGTCTTGGAGCCCCAGGTGCGCAGGGACTTCAGGTCCTCGAGTTCCAGGCCGTAGCCGGAGAGGAAGAGTTCAATGTAAAGGGTCAGTGAAGTGTGCCCGGGGGAGAGGACAAAGCGGTCGCGGCCAATCCAGTGGGGATCGCTCGGATCGTGGCGCATAACCTTCTGGAACAGGAGGTACGCGGCCGGGGCCAGGCTCATGGCCGTACCCGGGTGTCCGTTGCCGACCTTTTCCACGGCGTCGGCGGCCAGGACGCGGACGGTGTCCACTGCCTTGCGGTCCGTATCCGTCCAGGTCAGTTCTTGCTCTTCCATATGTGGCACGTTTACGGGCCCCTCTCTGTGCAGATAACCGGCACCGTACAGTGCCGGACATGCCCGGAAACCCCCGCGGACAGCGGGTGTTACCGGTGCCTTTACCACTACAACCAACGTTGGAAGGAAATCGATTCCCCACCGGGGGATTCGCTGCTTCCGTTATTCGCAGCTTCACGCTGCGGAAACCTTTTTCATACTGCGGGTCGCTTTCGCAGCCGCGATACCTTATTTGGCTGCAGGAAAGGTCCGCTCCAACCTTATCCTCTGCGGGTGCTTCCTGCCTGCCTTATTGCCGCACGATGACGGGCCCGCAACGCTGCGAACGCGGCAACGGAGCCGATTTGGGCGGCATCGACTCCCGGTCCGGACACTGTGCGGGTAGCCTGCTGTCACCCGCAAATGCGGCGGCGCCGCGCGCGTATATACGCCCCGGCGGGCTGTACTTCGATTTCTACAGCCGATAGAGGCTATGATGAGGACGGACTTTTTCGTTCCAGATTGGATACAGTGATCGCTTCGTGACTACCCAGCATGCCGAATCCCCTGTCTACTCGGGGAAGATGACGGCGGGCCGCAAGGTCCGGGCATACGTGGCGCTCACCAAACCCCGCGTCATCGAGCTCCTGCTCGTAACCACCCTGCCCACCATGATCTTTGCCCAGCAGGGACTGCCCTCGCTTGGCCTGATCCTGGTCACGATGGTTGGCGGTGCGCTGGCGGCAGGAAGTGCCGGCGCCTTTAACTGCTACATCGACCGCGACATGGACAAGTTGATGAAGCGGACCAAAAACCGTCCGCTCGTCACCGGCGAGGTCTCCCCGCGGGAGGCAATGGTCTTCGCCTGGGTGCTGGGCATTGTTTCCATTGCCATGCTGTGGTTCGGGGCCAACCCCCTCACCGGGCTGCTTGGCCTCGGCGCCATCCTGCTCTACGTGGTCTTCTACACGCTGATCCTCAAACGGCGGACCACGCAGAACATTGTCTGGGGCGGTGCGGCCGGCTGCATGCCCGTCCTTATTGCCTGGGCCGCCGTGACCGGCAAGGTCGAATGGCCGGCCATCATCCTCTTTATGATCATCTTCCTCTGGACCCCGCCGCACTACTGGCCGCTGTCCATGAAGTACGGGGAGGACTACCGCAACGCCAGCGTTCCCATGCTCGGTGCCGTGGCCGGCGCCAAGCTGGTTTCGGTCCAGGTGGTGCTCTACGCGTACGCCACCGTGGCCTGCTCGCTGCTGCTGGTACCCGTGGGCGGCGCCGGCTGGGTCTACACCGGCGCGGCCGTACTTTCCGGTGTCTGGTTTATTGCCGAGTCCCACAAGCTGCACTCCCGGGCACAGCGTGAAGACCTCAGCGACAAGTCGGCCATGAAGGTCTTCCACCTGTCGATCAGTTACCTCACCATCCTTTTCCTCGCCCTGGCCGTGGACCCCTTTGTTGGCGGTGCACTGGTCTAGGAGCGGTTTCTGCGCGCGGTACGTGCGCAGCAGCAGACTGGCAGCGGCCGGGGCCTTCGGGCTCCGGCCGCTTTTGCATGTTCGGGCTTCGTGGGTTCCGGGCTGCTTCGTGCGGGGCTCGCCGCGCTTTTTCGGCTGCCGGCTGCCGGCTTCGGCTTCGGCTGCCGATAGTACAGATAACGGCCCTAAACGATGCCGATAGGGCCCTCATCTGTACTATCGGCGCGGCCCAGGGCCAAATACCCGGACACTGGCATCAATACAGCAGAAGGCGCGGCCCGGACCAGGTCAGGACAGCATCCGGTGCACTGCGCGTATCCCGAACGGATAATTGCGCAGGATCAGCTGCACGGGCTTCGGCGGCACTGGTTCGGGGCACGGTGAAGCTGAAGCTGGAGCCGGCAGCCGGCACTGGTTCGGGGCAGCCTGACTCTGGGGCTGGGGCAGCCTGACGCTGAAGCTGAAGCTGAAGCTGGAGCCGGCACTGGTTCGGCACACCCTAACGCCCGGGACGGGGATAAGGATAGGGACGGGCCCGTCCCAAGACCCCTAAACGCCCCGCCGCCCGCCAGACACCGCCGCCCACCAGACCCCGCGCACCAAAAAAGGGCCGGCCGCCGCAGTCCAATGCGGGGGCCGGCCCTTTCAACGGGCGGTGCAGCGGCGGTTAGTCCACAGGCGCAGCAGCGGCCGCGGGGACGGTATCGCCACCGGGGACCTGCCTGGCGAAGCCGACGAACACAGCCTGCGCCGCAGCGGCCGTCAGCAGGCAGGCGCCGAGCATGTGCAGCGCCACGAGGGCGATGGGCAGATGCAGGAAGTGCTGGACGTACCCGATGACGGCCTGCGCCAGGACAACAACGGTCACCAGCACCACGGCATTGCGCAGCCGGGCATCGGTCACCCGGCGGAAGACCAGGTACAGGGCCACGGCCAGGGTGAAGACCAGCAGGTAGACGGGCACTACGTGGATGCGTGTCATCAGGTCCGGGTTCAGCCCGTTGCGGGCCGCTCCGTGGTCACCGGCATGGGGGCCGGAGCCGGTCACAACCACGCCCAGCACCACGGTGATGGCCGCAAGCACGCCCACGGCGCCCAGCAGCGGGCGAAGAGTCCTCCCAGCGAGCGGAGCGTGGCGCACCGCCAGGTCTTCCGGCGAGAGCCAGGCCCGGTTCACAAGGACGACGGCGGCAACAATCAGCACCATGGACACAATGAAGTGCAGGCCCACAACCCAGGGGTTCAGTCCCGTGAGGACGGTAATGCCGCCGATGACGGCCTGCGCTGGAATGCCTGCCAGCAGGCCGATGGACAGCCACCACAGGTCGCGGCGTTCGGCCCGCAGGCGCCACACGGAGAAAAGGGTGGCGAACGCAATGGCGGTCAGGACAAACGTGAGCAGGCGGTTGCCGAACTCAATGATTCCGTGGACGCCCATTTCCGGGGTAGTGACCAGCGAATCAGCGGTACACAGCGGCCACTCGGGGCAACCGAGTCCGGAAGCGGTCAGTCGGACGGCGCCGCCGGTGACCACAATGACGATGTTGGCTACTAGGGAGGCGACTGCCAGTGAACGGATGAGCCGGCCCGTTGCAGGCTGTCGGCTGTTGGATTGCCGGGCCGGAACACCGGCCGAGGTCTGTGACACGGTAGCTAACTCCATTTGAACCAGCGGACAGCACCCAGGCCGCCCAGTATTGTCCACGCCAGAAGAATCAGCGTGGCGGAAATATTGAACTGCGAGTCGATCAGAGCCGAGCGCAGGGCATCCCCAAGCGCAGCCGAGGGAAGGACTTCCACAAACGGCTGCACGATGCCGGGCAGGTTGCCTGCGGGGATGATGATACCGCCGGCCGCAGCCAGCAGGATCCAGAGCAGGTTGGTGATGGCCAGGGTGGCCTCGGGCCGGACAGTGCCTGCCACCAGCAGTCCCAGCGCGGTAAAGGCAATGGCGCCGAGCAGGAGCTGCAGTACCGCCGGCACCAGCCCGCTGAGCTCCGGGCGCCAGCCGAAGAGCAGCGCCACTATGGAGACGAGCGCAACCTGGATCACCAGGACGGCGAGCACTGCGATCACCTTGCCGGCGATCAGCCCGGCCCTGCCAAGGGGAGTGGTGGACAGGTACCGCAGCACCCCGTAGCGGCGGTCGAAGCCGGTGGCGATGCCCTGGCCGGTGAACGCCGTGGACATGGCACAGAGCGCGAAAATCCCCGGGGTGGCCATATTGATCCGGCTGGTCCCGTAACCGTCCAACAGGGGAGTGACCACCAGGGCAACCATGGCCAGCAGCGGCAGCACCACGGCAAGGATCAGCTGCTCCCCGTTGCGCAGCATCATGACTGCTTCGTAGCGGCCCTGATTCAGGATGCGCGCGGGCAGCGAGGCGGGAGCACTCAACGGATTGTCCTTCCGGAAAGGTCGAGGAAGACATCCTCCAGCGTGCGGGAGGCCATGTGGACCGAGGCCGGCAGAATCCCGCGCCGGGCCCACCATGCGGCCACGTCAGCGAGGTCCTGCGGGGTAAGCGCGCCGCGCAGGGCATAGTGCCCGGGGGCCGCTTCGGCCACGTCCAGGTGCTGCAGCGTCCCTGAAGCCAAACCGGTGAGGTCCAGGCCCGGATCGGCGTCGAACGTCAGCAGCCGTTGTTCGGCCTGGTGCCCGGTGGCGGAGGTCAGTTCGGCGACCGTGCCGGAGGCGACGGTTTTCCCGGCGTCGATGATGTACACGTAGTCCGCAAGCTTCTGCGCGTCATCCATCAGGTGCGTGGTGAGAATGATGCCCAGTCCCTCCGCACGCAGTTCGGCGATCAGGTCAAAGACAATCTGCCGCGACTGCGGGTCCAGCCCGGCACTGGGTTCATCCAGGAACAGCACTTCCGGCCGGCCAATCAGCGCCGCGGCCATGGCCAGGCGCTGTTTCTGCCCGCCCGAGAGGCGGCGGATCCCGGTATTGGCGAAGCTGCGGATGCCCAGGCGTTCCACCAGCTCGGACACCGGCCGGGGCGCCTCGTACATACGGGCCACATGCTCCAGCAGGGCCACGGGTCGGGCTGACGGCGGCAGCCCGCCGTCCTGCAGCATCACGCCGACACGGCTGCGGAGCCTGGCGTCAGCGCGGTACGGGTCCTGCCCCAGCAGCCGCACTTCACCGCCGTTAATGGATTGCAGGCCCTGGGCGCATTCAAGCGTGGTGGTCTTGCCGGCGCCGTTGGCACCGAGCAGGGCGGTGACCTGACCGCGGCGGGCTGTGAAGTCTACGCCGGCGAGTACGCGGATCATTTTGCCGTCGAGACCAGCAACCGGGCCACAGTCCTTGATCAGACCTTTAATGGTCAGGCAGGGTTCATCGATAGGCACCTGCATATTCTACGTTAGGTAGTAGTGGTTCCGGCACGGGAAGGCAGGCAATGGGAAGCCTTGCCTTAGTGGAAACGGGGAACAGATTAGGTCATGCTTGTGTTGTGTATTCTGTGAGCAACTCTGAAACCAAGGCGGCGGCCGCGCCAGGCGCTGCCCGCGAAGCGGAGGAACGCACCAGGGACAAGGTACTCGGTGCGGTTCTGGAACACGGCCCGGTGAGCGCGGCCGAGCTGGGCGAACGGCTGGGCTTCACACCCGCCGCCGTGCGCCGCCACCTTGACGCACTTTCCGCCAAGGGGCTGATCCAGGTAAAACTGGTCCGCAACTCGGCCTCCGGAGCCGGACGGCCGGCACGGCGCTATGTCCTCAGCCCGCAGGGCCAGGCGTATCTGGGCAACGATTACCTGGATATTGCCACGGAGGCACTGCGGCAGCTCGGTGCCGGACTCGGACCCCAGGCCATTGAGGCGTTCGCCGCGAACCGGTTCGCCGAAATGGAGAAGCGGTACCGTCCCGTGGTCGACGCCGCGGGGCCGGAAACGGCGGACCGGGCCGAGGCGCTGGCTGCGGAGCTGACCAAGGACGGTTTCGTTGCGTCCACCACGATGATCGGCGCCACGGCAAAAAAGAGCACGCTTCTCAGCGTCCAGCTCTGCCAGGCCCATTGTCCGATCCAGGGCCTGGCCACGGCCTACCCCGTCTTCTGTGACAAGGAGACCGAAGTTTTCGCCCGCCTTCTGGACGTGGATGTCCGCAGACTTTCCACGCTGTCCAGGGGCGGACACGTTTGTACGACCCACATTCCCGTGGGCCGGACCAGATCTGCGCCGCAGGTACCCCTGCACGCCGAGACCACCCAGACCACATCCATTCATCAGCAAGAAAGGCCGTGATGACGGATCAAGTAACCCAGAAGCCATCGGCACCTGCCACGGTGCCGGATTCTGTGATTTCAGACATCCTGGAGAAAAACCCTGAGCTAGAGGGTATTGGCAACTATGAGTACGGCTGGGCCGACTCCGACGTCGCCGGTGCAACCGCCCGCCGCGGCCTGAGCGAGGAAGTCGTCCGCGACATCTCCGCGAAGAAGAACGAGCCGCAGTGGATGCTGGACCTCCGCCTCAAGGGCCTGAAGTACTTCGACCGCAAGCCCATGCCGACCTGGGGCGCAGACCTCTCCGGCATCGACTTCGACAACATCAAGTACTTTGTGCGCTCCACCGAGAAGCAGGCGAACACCTGGGAGGACCTGCCCGAGGACATCCGTAACACGTACGAGAAGCTCGGCATCCCCGAAGCGGAGCGTGGCCGCCTGGTCTCCGGCGTTGCCGCCCAGTACGAGTCCGAGGTTGTTTACCACCAGCTCCGCGAGGACCTGGAACGCCAGGGCGTTATCTTCCTGGATACCGACACCGCACTGAAGGAACACCCGGAAATGTTCCAGGAGTACTTCGGCACGGTTATCCCGGTGGGCGATAACAAGTTCGGCTCGCTGAACACCGCCGTGTGGTCCGGCGGCTCCTTCGTGTACGTCCCCAAGGGCGTCCACGTGGAAATCCCGCTGCAGGCCTACTTCCGCATCAACACGGAAAACATGGGTCAGTTCGAGCGCACGCTGATCATTGCGGACGAAGATTCCTACGTCCACTACATCGAGGGCTGCACCGCGCCCATCTACACCTCGGACTCGCTGCACTCCGCCGTCGTCGAAATCATCGTGAAGAAGGGCGCCCGCGTCCGCTACACAACCATCCAGAACTGGTCCAACAACGTGTACAACCTGGTCACCAAGCGTGCCATTGCACACGAGGGCGCCACCATGGAGTGGATCGACGGCAACATCGGTTCCAAGGTCACCATGAAGTACCCGGCTGTCTACCTGGTCGGCGAGCACGCCAAGGGTGAGACCCTGTCCATCGCCTTCGCCGGCGAAGGCCAGCACCAGGACACCGGATCCAAGATGGTCCACATTGCCCCCAACACCAAGAGCTCCATCATCTCCAAGTCCGTGGCCCGCGGCGGCGGCCGTGCTGCCTACCGCGGCCTGGTCCAGGTCCGTGAAGGCGCCAAGCACTCGGCCAACACCGTGCGCTGCGACGCCCTGCTGGTGGACACCATCTCCCGCTCGGACACGTACCCGTACGTGGACATCCGCGAAGATGACGTCACCATGGGCCACGAAGCCACTGTTTCCCGCGTCAGCGAGGAGCAGCTGTTCTACCTCATGTCCCGCGGCCTTCCCGAGGACGAGGCAATGGCAATGATCGTGCGCGGCTTCATTGAGCCGATCGCCCGTGAGCTGCCGATGGAATATGCCCTTGAACTCAACCGCCTCATCGAACTCCAGATGGAAGGAGCCGTCGGTTAATGTCGAAGCTTAACGACGTCGTCGAAACAGTGACCGAGAAGGTCAGCAACGTAGTGGAGGAGGTCAAGGCGAAGGTCGGCTCCTCCGAGTCCAACCGCATCCGCATTGACGGCTTCACCGAGGAAGGCGAAAACCTTTCCCCGCTGAATGACGATTCCTCGCCCCTCGGCGGCGACAGCAGCAAGGCCCACAGCCACGGCGGCGGAGAGGGCATCCCGGACAGCTCCCGCGCCGGCCGGATGACCTCCTACCACCGGGCTGACTTCGGCAAACTGAACGGACGCGAAGAGGACTGGCGGTTCACCCCGCTTAAGCGCCTGCGCGGCCTGCACACTGCGGACCTGAACGGTTCCGCACCCGAGCTGGCAGTAGTGGCTCCGGACGGTGTTCTCGTGGAGAGCATTGCCCGCACCGATGCCCGCATCGGCTCGGCCGGTATTCCGGAGGACCGGGTGGCTGCGGCTGCCTGGGAGGACTTCAGTGAAGCCACCGCTGTGACCCTGCCTGCCGAAACCGTGGTGGACGGCAGCGTCACGCTGACCATCAACGGTGTCAGCAAGGATCCCGCCGCGCAGCACATTGTGATCACCGCGCAGAAGTTCTCCAAGGGTGTTGTGGTCCTGGACCACAAGGGTTCGGCCGTGCTGTCCCAGAACGTGGAGATCGTGGTTGAGGACGGTGCAGAGCTGACCGTGGTCTCGGTCCAGGACTGGGACGACGACGCCGTGCACGCCTCCGCCCAGTACGCCAGGATCGGCCGCGACGCGAAGTTCAAGCATGTTGTCGTCAGCCTCGGCGGCGACCTGGTGCGCATCACGCCGTCGTCCAAGTTCACCGCCACCGGCGGTGACGTGGAAATGTTCGGCCTGTACTACGCCGACGCCGGCCAGCACCTGGAACAGCGTCTGTTCGTGGACCACGCAGTACCCAACTGCAAGTCCCGCGTGATGTACAAGGGCGCCCTGCAGGGCCGCGACGCGCACACCGTGTGGGTTGGCGACGTCCTGATCCGCAAGGAAGCAGAAGGCACCGACACCTACGAGGTCAACCGCAACCTGCTGCTGACCGACGGCGGCCGTGCCGACTCCGTTCCGAACCTGGAAATCGAAACCGGACTGATCGAGGGTGCCGGCCACGCCAGCGCCACCGGCCGGTTCGACGATGAGCATCTGTTCTACCTGATGGCCCGCGGCATCCCCGAGGAAACCGCCCGCCGTCTGGTGGTCCGCGGCTTCCTCACCGAGATCATCCAGCAGATCAAGGTTCCGGCCCTGGAAGAGCGTCTCACCGACGCCGTCGAGCGCGAGCTCGAAGCCTCCGGAGCCTACTAGGACCTCACCGAAGGTGCCGGATCCTTCCGGCACCTTCGGATGTCCCGCCTTCCATCCCCAAAGCTTAGTAACGCACCACAGGGTGCAAAGGAGAAAGCCAACTCGCATGTCTACTCTTGAGATCAAGGATCTTCACGTCAGCATTGAGACCGAACAGGGCCGCAAGCCGATCCTGAAGGGTGTCAGCCTGACCATCAACACCGGTGAGACGCACGCCATCATGGGCCCCAACGGCTCCGGTAAGTCCACCCTGGCCTCCACCATTGCGGGCCACCCGCGCTACACCGTGGACAGCGGCTCCATCACCCTCGACGGTGAAGACGTCCTGTCCATGAGCGTGGACGAGCGTGCACGCGCCGGCCTCTTCCTGGCCATGCAGTACCCGGTAGAGGTCCCCGGCGTCACCATGACCAACTTCCTGCGGACCGCCAAGACCGCACTGGACGGCGAGGCTCCCTCGCTGCGTCACTGGACCAAGGACGTCAAGGCAGCCATGTCCGACCTGCGCATTGACGCCGACTTTGCCCAGCGCAACGTCAACGAAGGCTTCTCCGGCGGTGAGAAGAAGCGTGTGGAGATCCTGCAGCTCGAGCTCTTCCACCCGAAGTTCGCCATCCTGGATGAGACCGACTCCGGCCTCGACGTGGACGCGCTGAAGGTTGTCTCCGAGGGCGTCAACCGTGAGCACTCCAAGGGCGGCATGGGTACGCTGCTGATCACGCACTACACGCGTATCCTGCGTTACATCAAGCCTGACTTCGTCCACGTTTTTGTTGACGGCCACATCGCCGAGCAGGGCGGCCCCGAACTGGCAGACCGGCTCGAAGAAGAAGGCTACGACCGCTTCACCGGCGCCAACGCCGCAGCCGGCGCGTAACTGATACACGCGACACAGAGCAGCTGAAGGAGCAACATATGAGCGACTCCGATCTGGCCCAGACGTCCCTGGAGGACGTCGAAGAGGCCCTCAAGGACGTCATTGACCCCGAACTGGGGGTGAACGTGGTGGACCTCGGCCTGCTCTACGGGCTGAAGTACGCCGACGACGGCGCCCTGCTCATCGACATGACGCTGACGACGGCGGCCTGCCCGCTGACGGACGTGCTCGAAGAGCAGACCGCCCAGGCACTCGACGGCGTTGTCGACGAGTGGCGCCTGAACTGGGTATGGATGCCGCCGTGGGGACCTGAAAAGATCACCGACGACGGACGCGACCAGATGCGGGCCCTCGGCTTCAACATCTAGCAGGTTCGCTGCGCCATCCACGAAGGGCCGCCACCGGAACCACTCCGGCGGCGGCCCTTCTGCGTGTCGCGGCGGCGGCACACTCCGGCGGTGCTACGTTCTCGCCATGGGGAACACTATGGCCGGCGGGACCACGCATTTTCATGACCGGTATATCGACGCCTGGAATGAGGCCATGGGCACCGGGCGCAGCGCACCGATTGAGGAGTTCCTTTCCCCGGAGTATCACGGCTGGCTGGGGCAGGAGGCTGCTGCCACCGCCCCCTTTGATGCCGCCACCGCCCGGGAAGGCTTTGCCGGCACCGTGGCAGACATGCGGGGGTGTACCGTACACGCGGATTTCCGCACCGTGACTCCCCGGGGGCGGGATGAGGCAGTTGTCTTCTATGAAATGACCTACCGCAGCGGCGCCGAGATCACCGGCCGCGCACTGCTGTTGGAGTCTTGGCGGCTCACGAACGGGGCGTGGCTGCTCTGCCGGGATTTCACGGAAGTGAATGTCGGCCAGCCCGCCGCCTGATCCTTCCCTGCGGGAGTCCGGCGGCCCCTGGTACCTCTTCGACTACGGCATGGTGATCTCCACCGCCCCCACGCCGGGGGACTGGGCGGCCCTGAAACGCGAAACCGGTCTGGACCTGGCCGCGCCGGGGAGTTCCTACTGGCGGCACCGGGAAGAGTTCGACGCCGGCCGGCTCAGTCCCGGGAGCTACTGGGCCAGGGTAGTGGGAACGCCGGCGGTGGACGCCGGCAAGGTCTCCACTCTGGAGGAGCTCGACGCGCGGCAGTGGGCACACCTGAACCCGGCGACACTGCGGGTCCTGAAGACGCTCAGCGGCGAAGGGGCCCGCCTGGCCCTGCTGTCCAACATGCCGGCCGGGATGGCGGAACGGTACCGGCGGGAATCCCGGTGGATGAAGTTCTTCCGCACCGCCTGGTTCAGCGGAGAGCTCGACCTGCTCAAACCTGCGCCGGAGATCTTCGGGCACGTCCTGGCCGGGATGCATGCTGCGCCCGAAGACGTGGTCTTCATCGACGACAACGCGCGGAACATTGAGGCGGCGCAGAACCTGGGGATCCGGACGGTGCATTTCGGACCATGGACCAATCTCCTGCAGGAACTGGCGGACCTGCGGGACTAGCTGCCCCGTGCAGGACCGCCGTTCGGGCGGGTCTGCCGTCCCTTAGAGGTTCGGCCGCTAGTTACCGTTACCGCCGTTAGTTACAGCTCCGCTGCGCTGAAGGTATCGCAGGTCTCCAGGCTTCCGCCCTCGTAACCCGCGAGGAACCAGGCCTGGCGCTGGTCGCTGGAACCGTGGGTCCAGGTTTCCGGGTTCACCCCTCCGGTGGCGGCGGACTGGATCCGGTCATCGCCCACGGCCGAGGCGGCGGAGAGAGCATCGCTGATGTCCCTCTCGGTGAACGGAGCGAGGAACGGCTCCCCGCCGCCGGGCGCGGGCTGTGAAGCCGCGTGGCGGGCCCAGAGACCGGCATAGCAGTCCGCCTGCAGTTCGCTGCGCACGGATGCGGACTCAGGGCCCTGCGGATCCGCGTTCCGGCCTGCGGAAAAGCCGGTGAGCTGTTGGACATGGTGACCGAACTCGTGAGCAACCACGTATTCCTGTGCCAGCGGTCCGCCGGAAGATCCGTAGTTGCTGACCAGATCGGAGAAGAAAGCAGTGTCGTAATAGGTTTGCTGATCAGCCGGGCAGTAGAAGGGGCCAACTGCACTGGTTGCTGAGCCGCAGGCGGTGGCGGTCCGGTCGGTGAAAAGCACCACGCCCGGCTCTGTGTATTCCGTGCCATAGTCCGCCAGGTACGGCGCCCAGAAGCTGTCCAGGCTCTCGGCCGTTCCCAGAATGCGGCAGTCCAGCCGCGCGTTGGCGTCCCCGCCGTTCAGGCACGTGTCGATACTTTCGGACTGCCCCTGCCCGGCGGCCACGGACCCGCCGTCGCTCAGTCCCAGGCCGTCGATGACATCCGAACCGAAGAACAGGGACAGGATCAGCAGCAATCCGCCGCCGAGGCCGCCGCCGACGGCGAGCCCCCTGCCTTTGCCCCGCCGGTCACTGACGCGCGAGGAATCCAGCTGTGCATTTTCGTTAAAACTCATGAACCCGATTATCCCCGGCCGTCAGCATGCTTCCGTTCCGGGACCCGTCCCTCCCGGGACGGTGACGCTTCGCCTAGGCCGCGTGCGGCGAGGGCATCACCGGTCTGCCTGGCGTACGCCACCGAACGGATGACCACCGGCACCGTCAACGCCCGCGGATTGCGCTCCAGCCCGCGGGCCATTGCGGATTCCCGCACGTCCCTGGCGGACCCCAGCAGGAACGGAATGCTGCGCAGCATCAGGGCCAGCGTGAGTCCAAACCGTTCCGGGTCGGCACCGGCAAAGCGCAGCGGCCACGCCAGCGACACAAGCCCGTCCAGCAGCTCCTGGGGAGAGGTGGTGAGGGTCAGCAGCCGGGCGGCAACAACACAGATCACGATATTGCCGGTCACCAGCACCGCGGTTACCGGCCCGGCGGACCAGATCTGGAACGCACCGAGCAGCACCAGCAGCGGCCACATCGGCCGCAACGGCTGCCAGATCCGGCGCAGCAGCCCGGCTGCGGCGTAAAGCAGGGCAACCAGCACCGCGGCGGCACCCAGCACAGTGGGGGAGGAGAACACCAGCACCGTGACGGACAGTGCCACCAGCACTGCGGCTTTGGTCCACAGGGGCGCCGAGTGGACCAGGGAACATCCCTCCGTGTAGCCGCCAAGGAGGTCGGTTGCCGCCGCGCGGCCGGCCCGGCGCCTCACCGCACTCCGAGGGCCAGCGCCCGGTAGTCGGCTATGGCTTCCTGCGGACCGCCGTCGAACACCACCGAACCGTTCTCCATCACAATGACGCGGTCCGCGTCGGCGGCGAACTCCAGATCGTGCGTGGTGTAGATGACCTGTTGCGGGAGCGAGGAAAAGATCCCGCGAAGGCGTGCAGTGTTGCGCAGGTCAAGCAGCGTGCTGGGCTCATCCGCAACCAGGATGTCCGGCTCCACCGCGAGTACGGAGGCCAGTGCCATCAGCTGGCGCTCACCGCCGGATAGGTCATAGATACTTCTTTCCGCCAGGTCCAGCAGGCCCAGCGAAGCCAGCCGGGCTTCTGCTGTGTGCCGCCGCGCGGCACGGCCCGGCACCGAGGCACGCAGTGACAGCTCGACGTCGTCCCTGCCGGTCGGCATAACCAGCTGTGAGAGCGGATCCGTGAAGACAAAGCCGACCCGGCGCCGCACGGCCGCACCCTTGTGAGCCGTGTCCAGTCCGTCCACGGTGACGGACCCGGTGTCCGGCAGGACCAAACCGTTGAGGAGTTTCAGCAGGGTCGATTTGCCGGACCCGTTGGCGCCGATCACCGCTGTGCGGGGGCCGGCCAGTTCAAGGGAGAGCGGATGCAGAATGGGCGGCGGTTCTGCATCCGTTCCTGGCGATGCCGGCAGAACGCTGACGTCCTGCAGCAGGATCCGGGGCATCAGCGCCGTGTCCGGCGGCCGGCCGGGGCCATCCCGGGGAAGGCCTTGAAAACGCTGACCGCCACGGCTGCAGCCAACAGGTTCTTCAGTACGTCGCCGGGCCAGAAGGCCATGTCAGCGGCCAGCGCCGCGCTGAAGTCCAGGTGTGCGTTCACCATCAGGCCGGTGATCCCGGCCGGGTGGACCACAAGGAAACTGGTTGTTATGGCGGCGGCGAAAAGCCACACATACCGTGCCCGGCTGATCCGGCGCAGCACCACCGCGGACAGGACGCCCACAACAAATGCCGCTACGGGAAAGGACAGCAGGTATCCGGCTGACGGTGCGGCCAGGACTCCCAATCCGCCGCGGAACCCGCTGAACACCGGAAGGCCCGCCAGCCCGGCGAGCAGAAACAACCCCACCGCTGCCGCACCGCGGCCGGGACCGAGAATCATTCCGGTCAGCATAACGGCCAGGGTCTGGAGCGTCAGGGGCACGCCGGCGCCCAGCGGAATGCCGGGAAGAATGGAGAACACAGCTGTCAGTGCAGCGAAGACGGCTATCAGTGACAGGTCGGTGGGGGTCCAGGACCGTCGCGGAGCGCTGCGCTCCCGGCCCTGATGGGCACCTGCTGCCGCCCGTACTCCGCCGTCGGGGGAGGTCTTTGCTGTGGCAGGACCGCTGCCTGCTGCGGGAGTTGGATCCGCCGCATTTGCCCGTGTGTTGTTCATCGCTGCACTTTCCGAAGTTGGAAGAAAACCGAACCGTCCCGCGTTTCGAACATTAGCGGCGCGCAGACGCGATTCCATTGGAGGTTTTCTACAAAACGGTCCGTGCGGCTAGACTGGGAAGGCTGTTCCGGCCAACAAGGCCTTCCCAACCGGTCCCTGTGACCCTCCCCGCCTCGGTGGATTCCCACCCGGTACGAGGCCCGCGCCCCGCGCAGCGTCATCAAGCAACACCAAAAACCTTCGAAAGGTCCACTGAGTGATTTCCGTATCTGGTCTCGAGCTGCGCGCAGGCGCACGCCTTCTCATGGAAGCGGTTTCTTTCCGTGTGGACAAGGGAGACAAGATCGGCCTCGTGGGCCGTAACGGCGCCGGGAAGACCACGCTCACCAAGGTCCTCGCCGGCGAGGCACTGCCTGCCGCGGGACACGTGAAGCGGGTCGGCGAGATCGGCTACCTGCCCCAGGATCCGCGGACCCCGGACATGGAGCAGCTGGGCCGCGACAGGATCCTTTCCGCCCGCGGGTTGGACAAGGTTTCCGCGCAGCTGAAGAAGTGCCAGGACGAGATGGCCAGCGATGACCCGAAGATCTCCTCGAAGGCCATGAACCGCTACGACCGGCTCGAGGCGGAGTTCCTTTCCGCCGGCGGGTACGCCGCCGAGTCCGAAGCAGCCACCATCTGCGCCAACCTGGCGCTGCCGGACCGGCTCCTGAACCAGCCGCTGAGCACCCTCTCCGGCGGCCAGCGCCGCCGCGTGGAGCTGGCCCGGATCCTGTATTCCGACGCCGACACCATGCTGCTCGATGAGCCCACCAACCACCTTGACGCTGATTCCATTGCCTGGCTGCGGGAATTCCTGAAGAACCACACCGGCGGCCTGATTGTGATCAGCCACGACACGGAACTGCTCGAAGCCACCGTCAACAAGGTCTTCAGCCTGGACGCCAACCGCGCCACCATCGACATCTACAACATGGATTGGAAGCGCTACAAGGTCCAGCGCGAGACCGACGAGCGCGCCCGTAAGCGTGAGCGCGCCAACACGGAGAAGAAGGCCGGCATCCTGCTGGCCCAGGCCAACAAGATGAAGGCCCGCGCCTCGGGCGCCTCCGCCGCGCAGAGCATGCTCAAGCGCGTGGACCGCCTGATGGGCGGGCTCGACGCCGTGCGCGCCACGGACCGGGTTGCCGCACTGCGCTTCCCGGATCCGGCCCCCTGCGGGAAGACCCCCATGATGGCTGAAGGCCTGAGCAAGAGCTACGGCTCGCTGGAAATTTTCACCGACGTGGACCTGGCCATTGATCGGGGTTCGAAGGTGGTCATCCTGGGCCTGAACGGTGCCGGCAAGACCACGCTGCTGCGCATGCTGGCCGGAGTGGACCAGCCCGACACCGGAAAGATCATTCCGGGGCACGGCCTGAAGGTGGGCTACTACGCCCAGGAACACGAAACCCTGGACACCGAGCGTACCGTCCTGGAAAACATGCGCTCTTCGGCGCCGGACATGGATGATGCCGAGGTCCGCAGCGTCCTGGGTTCCTTTATGTTCAGCGGCGACGACGTTGAGAAGAAGGCCGGGGTGCTCTCCGGCGGTGAAAAAACCCGCCTGGCGCTGGCCACCATTGTGGCCTCCTCGGCCAACGTGCTGCTTCTCGATGAACCGACCAACAACCTCGACCCTGCCTCCCGCGCGGAAATCCTGGGTGCCCTGAGCAACTACACCGGGGCCGTGGTGATGGTCAGCCACGATGAGGGTGCCGTTGCCGCGCTGAACCCGGAACGCGTGGTCCTGCTGCCCGACGGCGACGAGGACCACTGGAACGAAAACTACCTGGACCTGGTCACGCTGGCCTGACCCTGATCCGGCACACCGCCTGATTTCCGCCGCCCGCAGCCGCCGCACTACAGAAAGCCACTGCGCCATCCGTTCGTTTTACCTGTCCCTGCCCGTCCTGTCCGCTGTCCCGCGATCCCGGCTTCTGATCGGCTCGGCGCTGGCGCTGAGCCTCACACTCGGCGGCTGCGCAGCGGCGGGGGACACCCCTGCGGTTCCGGCCGTGGTGCTGACAGAGGAGGACGGCAGGACCGGGTTCTTCGACGGCGGTGCGGCAGCGGCCTCGCAGGCGGCCAGCGCCGCCTTTTTCCGCACGGCCCCCGTCGCCGTGGTCACCGCCGGTAGCGGGCCCCATCTGGCGGCAGCGGGTGAGGACGCCGCCAGGCTCGGTATCCCCCTGCTGCAGGTGGACGATGCTGCCGGGGAGGATCCCGCAGCCAGGGACGGCCTGCGGGCTGAACTCGACCGGCTGGAAACCACGTCCGTCCTGACCTACGGAACCCCGGACGCCGGCTGGGAGCCGGTACTGGGGAACCGTGAACTAACCGACGACGCCGGTGCGCTGCCGGAATTTGCCGCTCCCGCAGAAAAGGCTGACGCCGTGTTCCTCAGTGACGGCAGCCCCCTCGCTGCGGCCGCGGAGGCCACGGCTCGGGCTGCCGGAGCCACGGTTCTCCGCCTGCCTGGCGGAGACCCGCGGGCCGACCCCGACACGGTAGCGCTCCTGCACGGGCGTCCTGACGCGGACGTCTTTGCGGCCGGTGAAGCCTTTGGCACCCCCGAGCTCCTCGCGGACCGCGTAGCGGTGGCCCGGACGGGTGTCCAGCTCCCCGGCGGTGGCCAGACCGTGTTCCCCCAGCGGCGCATGGTGGCCCTCTACGGCCATCCCGGCGGGGGCAGCCTGGGTGTTCTGGGGGAGCAGGGGATTGCGGCAACCATCCAGCGCGCCAAGGACACCGCGGCCCAGTACCAGCCGCATAGCGCTGAGCCGGTCATTCCGGCCCTGGAGATTATCGCCACCGTGGCCAGTGCCGAGGCCGGTCCGGACGGCAACTACTCCCGCGTTACCCCCGCCGCCGATCTGCTCCCGTGGATTGAGGCTGCAGAAGCCGCCGGTGTGTATGTGGTGCTGGACCTGCAGCCCGGGCGCAGCACGTTCATGGATCAGGCCAAAACCTACACGGAGCTGCTGCAACGGCCGTCCGTGGGCCTGGCCCTGGACGCTGAATGGCGGCTCGCACCGGGACAGCGGCACATGGAGCAGATCGGGTCCGTGGACGCCGGGGAGATCAATGCGACGGCCCGCTGGCTGGCGGAGCTGACCCGGGAGCATGCCCTTCCGCAAAAGGTATTTATGCTGCACCAGTTCAATACCGCCATGATCACCAACCGTGACCAGGTTGACGTCAGCCATGACGAACTTGCGGTCAGCCTGCATGCCGACGGCCATGGCACCCCGGGGCAGAAACTGGAGACGTGGAATACGCTCCTGACCGGCCTGCAGCCCGGGATCTGGCCCGGGTGGAAGAACTTCTACGACGAAGATCTGCCGACTCTGACGCCGGAACAGACGTACATCGACGTCTCACCCAAACCCTGGTTCATTTCCTACCAGTAGCCGGGTCCGGACCGGCTACAGCCCCTGCGCGTCCAGGATCGCGTCCTCTTCCTCTTCACCGGTCGGGCGCCGCTTTTTGCGCGGCGGCCGGCGCCGGGAGGGTGCCGGGTGCGCGGAGATCGTTTCGTCGTCGTCCTCGTCCTCGTCCTCGATCCGCCCGTAATAGCGGTTCAGGGCTTCCTGACGGGCGGCATAGCCCAGTCCGATAAACATCATCAGGCCGAAGGCGTACCACTGCAGGCCGTAGGAAAGGTGCAGGCCCTCATTTACCTCGGGGCGCGGAGCGGCTTCGGGCACAACGGCTGCGGAGGGGTCCTCGCCGGCCATCAGGCCGTAGGATCCCTGGTGCAGCGGGTAGTCCAGCTGCTCACCGAAGGCCGCCAGGTCAATGGAGGGAAGCTGCCCTTCCGGTGCGCTGCGGTCCAGGGCAGGTTCCCCCGGCTTCACGCGGGCCACCACGCTCACCCGGCCTTCGGGGGCCGCCGGAATGGTGTCCGGCCGCCCTGCCTCGTTATTGCCGATCGGCAGCCAGCCACGGTTCACCGCGATAGCCGTGCCGTCATCAAGCTTCAGCGGCACCACCACCTCATAACCCGCGCGGCCGTTCAGCGGCCGGTTGCGGATAATCCGCAGTTCCGAGGAATCGTAAGTGCCTTCCAGGCGTACCGGCAGCCATTCGGCGGATTCCTCAAAGCTGTCGAAATAGCGCGCGGCCTCGGCATAGGGGACCGGGTCGGCGTCGTAATTGGCCTCAATCCGGCTGGTATCCGCCAGCGATGCCGCACGGCGGTCCATCTGCCAGGACCCGAGCCAGGCGCAGGCGGCAGCAAAAATGCAGACGAGCACAAACCAGCCGAGCCAGCGGCTGGAAAGAAGAAAGCGGTACATCTATTCCTGCCCGCCTTCATCGGTTCCGGCTGCCCCGGAACCCGCATCGGGTCCCAACGGAAGGGTTTCCTTCCACAGCCCGCGGGTCCGCAGGTAGTCTTCCAGCCAGCCGCGGTGGTCCTCGCAGGAGAGCCAGGTTTTCCTTCGCTCCGGGGTATGGATCCGGGGGTTGTTCCACAGCAGCTGCCAGCGGGCATCATTCCGGCAGGCTTTCCGCGAGCACACGGGAGCCCCCTGATCGGGCGACGGCGCACCGGAGAGTGAGTCTAGGAGGTTCATGCGGTGGGCGGAGCCTTGTCTTCGTCGTCGTTATCGATAATCTCGCCCTGCACCACGCTGGTTTCGGGAGATTCGGTCCGGTCAGGGGATACCGGCGCTGCCGGGGCCTCCACCGCCGCAGCCGGAGGCTGCGAGATCATGGCGTCCGAGGCGGTCATGTTCCTGGTGTCCGAACCCCCGTTGGCGAGGATGACGGCAAAGTACGGGATAACGACGGCGCCCGCTATCACCACCCACAGCAGCCATCCGTGCACAAAAAACAGCAGGAAAAGGCAGACGACGCGGATGCCCATGGACACGCCGTATTTGACCATCCGGGCGTGCATCTCATCAGTGTGCGGCGTGGGTGCGGCCGTGATTCTGGGAACGCCGTCCCCGCGGTTTGTGTGCTTTGTCATCACTCTCCAAACAGGTTCGTCCATTCTCTCATTCCCGGCCGCGTTGTAGAAGTTGATTCGGTCCCACGTAGGATCGGAGCACCCCTGCCGAACGTGGAAAGAAGGAATATCCGTTGCAGAACACCCCAGAGCACGAGTCCGGCCGCAGCGTCCTGGTTACCGGCGGAAACCGCGGGATCGGGCTGGCAATTGCCCGGGCCTTCCTGGCCGGCGGCGACCGGGTGGCCATCACGTACCGCAGCGGCGAAGTGCCCGACGGCATGCTGGGAGTGAAGGCCGATGTGACGGACATGGCATCCGTGGACGCCGCATTCACCGAAGTTGAGGCGGCGCACGGGCCGGTCGAGGTTCTGGTAGCCAACGCCGGGATCACCCGCGACACGCTGCTGCTGCGGATGAGCGAAGACGACTTCACCGATGTTGTGGACACCAACCTGACGGGCGCCTTCCGGGTGATCAAGCGCGCCTCCAAGGGCATGCTGCGGATGAAAAAAGGCCGCGTAGTGCTGATCTCCTCGGTGGTGGGACTCTACGGCTCGCCCGGGCAGATCAACTACGCAGCCTCCAAAGCCGGCCTGATCGGCATCGCACGGTCACTCACCCGGGAACTGGGTTCCCGGAACATCACTGCCAACGTTGTGGCACCGGGATTCATCAACACCGACATGACCACGGCCCTGCCCGAGGACACACAGAAGAACTATCTTTCCTCCATTCCCGCGGGCCGGTTTGCCGAGCCCGAGGAAGTGGCCAACGTGGTGCGCTGGATTGCCGGCAGCGAAGCGGGGTACATTTCCGGTGCGGTCATCCCGGTCGACGGCGGCCTGGGCATGGGCCATTAGCCGCAGGTAATGGCCGGTCCCGGATTCGTTGGAGGTTTCCTCAACTGTTCCCGGGACCGGCGGCTGGCAGGATGGGCTTTGGAGCACAACACTTAGATACTTTCCACAAAAAGGAGTTCCCATGGGCCTGCTGGAGGGCAAAGCCGCCATCGTCACCGGATCCTCGCGCGGTATCGGAGCCGAGGTGGCGAAGTTCCTCGCCGCTGAGGGCGCCGGCGTCGTCGTCAACTACCGGCAGAAGGCGCCCCGCGCCAACAAGGTGGTTGCGGCCATTGAGGCCGACGGCGGCCGCGCTGTCGCCGTGGGTGCGGACCTGACCGTCCCCGAAGGCCCCGCCGCCCTGGTCGCCGCGGCGCAGGACAGTTTCGGCGGACTCGACGTCCTGGTGCTGAATGCCTCCGGCGGCATGGAAACCGGCATGGGAGAGGATTACGCGCTGAAGCTGAACCGCGACGCGCAGGTCAACATGCTTAAGGCGGCCCTGGACGTGATGCCCGCCGGTTCCCGGGTGGTCTTCGTGACCAGCCACCAGGCGCACTTCATCAAGTCAGTGCCCACCATGCCCGAATACGAGGCAGTGGCGCTGAGCAAGCGTGCCGGCGAGGACGCCCTGCGGGCACTGCTGCCGGACCTCGAGAGGAAGGGCATCTCGCTGGTGGTTGTCTCCGGCGACATGATCGAGGGGACCGTCACCGCCACCCTGCTGGACCGCGCCAATCCCGGAGCCATCGAGGCCCGCCGCGAGGAAGCCGGCAAGCTGTACTCGGTGGCTGAGTTCGGTGCCGAAGTGGCCCGCATGGCTACCGCGGACGTTCCCTCAGGGCATACCGAGTATGTGGGCGGGGCCGACTACCTGAAGGCCGGCGAGACCGCCTAGAGCTTCACAAAGTGCTGCACCACGTCCAGGTTGGGCAGGTTCAGCACGGCATCCGCGGCGGCCTGCACGGTCGGTTTGGCGTTGAACGCCACGCCCAGTGCGGCCGCCGCCAGCATGTCCAGGTCATTGGCACCGTCGCCCACAGCAACCGTATGCTCCCGGGCGACACCAAGCTGATCGGACCATTCGGCCAGCGACCGTGCTTTGACCGCGCGGTCCACCACGGCGCCACTGACCCTGCCCGTCAGTACGCCGTCCTCGATTTCCAACAGGTTTGCGCGTGAGAACGTCAGCTGGAGCCGGGCGGCCAGCGGCTCCAGGACCTGGCTGAAGCCGCCGGACACCACTGCCACACCGTGGCCTGCGGCCATGAATTCCTTCACCAGAGCCTCGGCACCAACAGAGAGCTCAATCCGGGCCCCCACCTCGTCAATGACGGACGCCGGCAGTCCGGCCAGGGTTTTGACCCGGGCATGCAGGCTGGCGGCAAAATCCAGTTCCCCGCGCATTGCGGCCTCGGTCACGGCCGCCACCTCCGCTTCGCGACCGGCGTGGGCTGCCAGCAATTCAATAACTTCCTGGCGGATCAGGGTGGAGTCGACATCCATGACCAGCAGCTTCCGCGCCTCCTGCAGCAGCGACGGAGGCACCACCGCGCTCTGCTCTCCTCCGGCACGGACATCCACCGACGCCGCCGCGGTGGCGACGGCGGCGCGCAGGCGGTCCAGGCCGCCGTCGTACCCGACGTACAGCTTGCACACCGTGTACCCGTCTCCGCCCGTGTTCTCCAGTTCAAGGATCCGCGCTCCCAGGCCCGTAACCGCGCCTTGGACCGTGCCGAGGTAGGCGTCGGAGATCTCCCGTCCGTAGCTGACAACACTGTATTCGGGGGCGTTCGGCATGGCATCCGTTCTGCTTGGCAGGCGTAGGTACCTGGTGGGTACGGGGTTCCCCGGCCGTTCTCGGAGCGGCCGCTGCGGCGTATCGTTTCGCCAATGTCCCTTTCTTTAGCCTAGTGTCTAGTGCTATGAGTGATGTTCTTGAATTTGCCGGCGTGAGCGTGGTTCGCGGCGGCAAGGCCCTGTTGGACGGCGTGAACTGGCAGGTCAAGGAGGGGGAACGCTGGGTCATCATGGGACCCAACGGCGCCGGTAAAACCACGCTCCTGCAGGTTGCCGGCGGCCGAATGCACCCCACCCGCGGCGTCGCGGGGATCCTCGAGGAGGTGCTGGGGGCCGTCGACGTTTTTGAACTCCGCCCCCGCATCGGCCTGGCTTCGGCTGCCCTGGCCGGACAGATTCCCGAGGACGAAACAGTTCTTAATGTCGTGCTGACCGCCTCCTACGGCATGACCGGCCGCTGGCGGGAAAAGTACGAAAAACTGGACGAACGCCGCGCCTTCCGCCTGCTGCATGACTGGGGTATGTCCACCTTTATGAACCGCCGGTTCTCCTCGCTCAGCGAAGGCGAACGCAAGCGTGTGCAGATTGCCCGCGCCCTGATGACGGACCCCGAACTGCTCCTGCTGGATGAGCCGGCCGCGGGCCTGGACCTGGCCGGCCGCGAAGACCTGCTCTTCCGTCTCGGGGAACTGGCCAGGGACGAGGAAGCCCCCGCCATGGTGCTGGTCACCCACCACCTCGAGGAAGTGCCCACCGGCTTTACGCACGCGCTGCTGCTGCGCGACGGCGGCGTAGTGGCAGCAGGTCCCATTGACGACGTCTTTACCGAGGAGCACCTGAGCACCGCCTTCGACCTGCCTTTGGAGCTGCGCCGCGACGGCGGCCGGTACTTCGCCACCGCACGCCGCAGCTAGGACCGGTGCACGGGTGAGCCTTGAGTACCTAAGTTCCGCCGACGATCCGCGCGTCAGCGACTACACCTCCCTCACGGACACCTCCCTGCGGCGCCGCAGGGAGCCGGTTGAGGGCATGTACATTGCCGAGTCCTCCAAGGTACTGCGCCGGGCGGTCGACGCCGGCCACCGGCCGAGGTCCTTCTTCCTCGCGGAGAAGTGGCTGCCGGACCTGCAGGACATCCTGGACCGTTTCCCCGAGGTTCCGGCCTTTGTCGGCACGGCGGACATCCTCGAGGAAATTACCGGCTTCCATCTGCACCGCGGTGCCCTCGCCGCAATGGAACGGCCTGCCCCGCTGGACCTGGCCGCAGTGCTGTCCACCGCACGGCGCGTTGCCGTTCTGGAAGACATTGTCGATCACACCAATATCGGAGCGATCTTCCGCTCCGCCGCGGCACTGCAGGTCGACGCGGTGCTGGTGACGCCGCGCTGCGCCGATCCGCTGTACCGGCGTGCCATCCGGGTCAGCATGGGTACCGTGTTCCAGGTCCCGTGGGTACGCCTGACGGACTGGCCCGGCCAGCTCACCCAGCTGCGGGACGCCGGCTTTGTCACTGCGGCGCTGGCCCTGCGCGAGGATTCCCTGACCCTGGATGAACTCAGCGCACGCCGCGACGAACGCCTTGCACTGATCCTCGGCACCGAAGGGGACGGACTGTCCGGGAGCACCCTTGCAGGTGTGGACCTGGCCGTGCGCATCCCGATGAGCGGCGGCGTCGACTCCCTGAACGTGGCAGCCGCCAGCGCCGTGGCCTTTTGGGAGTGCCGGCCGTAAAGGCCCGCCAGGCGCTTTGCTCTTACCCTGAGGCGGCCCAGGTGCCAGACTGTGCCCAGCCAGTCAGTTGGAAAAGCCAGTGGAGCCGCCATGGAAAGCCGTGCGATCGCCAGCCCGGGCCTTGCCCTGGCCCTCGCCGCTGCCCTGCTCCTTCCCCTTTCAGCCTGCGGGCCGACAGCGGACCAGCTGCGTGCCCGCGAGGAATCGGCCTCAGCCACCCCCCTTCAACCCCGCACGGCTGCCCCGCGTCCGACAGAGACGCCGGTCCCCACACCGGTTCAGCCAACACCCACCACCCCCGCCCGCGTGGGCGTCACCGGCAGCCAGGCCGGCATGCCCGCGCCCGTGCAGGACGCCTGCCAGTGGCTGTTGCGCCGTGACACGGCGCCCATGCCCGCTGCCGAAGCCGGGGAGTGCATCTCCGCCGCCATGGCTGCCGGCGGGGGAGCAGTGCAAACCCTGGAAACGGAGACCAGCTGGCTGCCGGCGGGCACCTACACCGTTGCCTTCGCCACCACCCCGGAGTTTGCCCTGGAGCTGAACAACGAAGAGCTGGACGTGCACGTGAGTATCCGGGAGGGGCGCAGGGAGTTACGCCAGGCGGGCTCAGCCGTATCGGCGAATCCCGACGGTACGGCGGAAGAAGCGTATGCAGCGGTCATGGCAAACGCCGCCGAACTGACAGTCCGGCCGGAGCGCTTAGCGGGAATGGTGGCCTCGGCCCGGCCGGTGGAGGTGGCATATGCCGCACCGCTGGACGGCGCGCTCTTCACCCGGATCAGTGGCAGCTTCGACACCGCAGGCCGGGAGGCGCCGCCGGACCCGGCTTCCGGAGCGGAAATACCGGCCGGCTCCTTCACCCTTTTCCTGGATGACTACTACCGGCCGGTGCGGATTGAAATTCTCGGGCTGAACCAGGGCATATCCTCGCGGATTACGGCAGTAAACTCGCAGTGGGGCACCCTCCCTGCTCCCTGACGCCGCGCCCGGGAACCGTTTCCATGCGGAGGCGCTGATGCGCTAGTATGGGTTGCTGGCCGAAAACTCCGGCCGCTAAAGCTTTTAACCACCTGTGCCTGGCAAAATCCAGGTACCAAAAGAAGGTAAAACTGTGAAGTCTGATATCCACCCCAAGTATGCACCGGTTGTCTTCCGTGACCTGGCGTCCGACACCGCTTTCCTGACGGCCTCCACCGCCACCTCCTCCAAGACGATCGAGTGGGAAGACGGAAACACCTACCCCCTCATCGAGGTGGAAATCTCCTCCGCATCGCACCCGTTCTACACGGGCAAGCAGCGCATCATGGACTCCGCCGGCCGCGTGGAGCGCTTCAACGCCCGCTTCAAGGGCTTCGGCGCCAAGAAGTAACCCATTTGGGATAAAGAGCATTACTTGGAGAAAGGTCCGTCGGCATCTGCCCGGCGGGCCTTTCCCCGTCACGGGGCCGACCGGTTCCGGCACCGGTTCCAGCAGAGGAGTCCTTGATGGCAAGCGAAGAACAGTACGGCACGCGGCGGCATGGGGAATATAAGGTTCCCGGTGGCAAGCTCGTGGTAGTGGATTTGGACGTCCGCGACGGCCGTCTGGCTAACGTGTCCCTGGGCGGAGACTTCTTCCTGGAACCGGACGAAGCCCTGCTGGATATCAACGCGGCCCTGGAGGGCCTCCCGGCCGAAACCCCGTTCGGTGAGATTGCCGCCGCCGTACATGCGCGCCTGGCCCCCGACGCAGTGCTCTTCGGTTTCTCTCCGGAGGCCGTAGCCACCGCGGTGCGCCGCGCCTTGGGGAAGGCAACCGGCTGGGGTGATCACCAGTGGGAAATCATTCCTCCCACGCCGCTGTCCACGCATATGCACGTGGCCATGGACGAAGTGCTGGCCGAGGAAGTGGGCACGGGCCACCGGAATCCCACCCTCCGGTTCTGGGAGTGGGAATCGCCCTCAGTGGTTATTGGCAGCTTCCAGTCATTGAAGAATGAAGTGGACCCCGAAGGCGCCCGGCGCCACGGTGTTACGGTGGTCCGCCGCATTACCGGCGGCGGGGCAATGTTCATGGAGCACGGCAACGCCATCACCTATTCGATCTATGTTCCGCAGTCCCTGGTGGACGGGCTCAGCTTCGCCGATTCCTACCCGTTCCTCGACGCCTGGGTGATGGAATCCCTGAAGAAGCTCGGCATCCAGGCCTGGTACGTACCGCTCAATGACATGGCCACGGAGCAGGGCAAGATCGGCGGAGCCGCCCAGAAGCGCTTCAGCAGCGGCGGCATGCTGCACCACGTCACCATGTCCTACAACATCGATGCGGACAAGATGGTGGAGGTGCTGCGGATCGGCAAGGAAAAGCTCTCCGACAAGGGCACCACCAGCGCGAAAAAGCGGGTGGATCCCCTCAAGCGCCAGACCGGTCTCTCGCGCGAAGACATCATTGCCACCATGATGGACACTTTCACCACCCGGTACGGTGCCGTGCAGGCTGGTATCAGCGAGGAAGAGATGGCTCTCGCCGAAGAAAAGGTCAAGGAAAAGTTCAACACGCCGGAGTGGCTGAACCGGGTACCCTGATCCGCGGTACGGCCGCGGGGCAGAGTGGCCACGGTGCAGTGCGGGCGGGCTGGATGCTACCCCGGCCGCCGGTACCGGGCCTAGACTGCGGCCATGGAGAAAAAGTCACTCACTGCCCTCGCCCGCCGGCAGATGGAAACTGCCCGCCAGGCGTCCAGCGGACGCAGTGCCGCCACGGTCTACGGGGGACACGAACACGTCCTGCGCCAGACAGTCATCGCCCTGCAGGCAGGGTTCATGCTCGATGAGCATGAGAACCCGGGGGAGGCGACCGTCCACGTGCTCAAGGGCAGGGTCAGCCTGATTTCCGAAGGCATCACCTGGGACGGTTCCGCCGGGGACCTGCTGATTGTGCCGCAGGCGCGGCACTCCCTGAAGGCCCTGGAGGATTCGGCTGTACTCCTGACGGTCGCCAAGCGGGCAGCGCCCTAGCGTCGCTGCCCTTCAGGTTCACACTGCGCCTCCAGCGTTACTGCCCCTCCAGCGTCACTGCCCTTCCGGCGTCACTGCTCCTCCAGCGTCACTGCCCTTCCGGCGTCACTGCGCGGCGGCCTGCACCCGCAGCGATCGCAGCAGCTGGTCCTGCGCTTCGATGATGATCCGGCGGAGGGCTGCCGGTGCGTCGGGATGCAGCTCCAGCCACTC
Source organism: Arthrobacter sp. YD2 (assembly GCF_030410475.1). Taxonomy (NCBI): domain Bacteria; kingdom Bacillati; phylum Actinomycetota; class Actinomycetes; order Micrococcales; family Micrococcaceae; genus Arthrobacter; species Arthrobacter sp. YD2. Next base: position 447,235 of record NZ_JAUHHB010000002.1, on the reverse strand, counting down.
CACGGATTTCTGCACTACCGGGTGGTCCGCCGGGACAGTGCCGGGCAGCGCGTCCTGGTGGCCGGGATACAGTCCGCCCACCACACGAGAGGCCAGCTCGATGCTGCGGCCTGCCCATACTCCGGCCAGGGAGGAGAAGTAATCCTCTGTGTAGCCGTCCAGCAACTCGTGGCTGCCCAGCGTAAAGCCGGCAATGGTGGCCGAAAGCAGCTCATTGGACAGGGCATCCGAATGAACGGCGGCCTGCCAGGCCGAGTCCTTGACCGCCGGCTCGGGGAAGGCTGCGGCAGCGGTGGTGTACCCCACGCGGCCCGACGCCGTGTTGTCCCGTTCCAGCTCCGCGTTCAGTTCCGCACGGTTCGCCAGCCCGGTCGCCGCCAGGGCCAGCCACAGGCGCCACCGCAGATCGGAATCAACGGTCAGTCCGCTGATGCCGGTACTGCCGTCCAGCAATCCCCGCAGCAGCTGATGATGGGTGCTGCTGCGGCGTCCGGCTGCCGCAGCAGCACGGGCCCAGATGACCTGGCGGTCGCTGCCCGGCTCGGCAGCGTGGAGTGCGGAAACCATGGCGGCATAGAGCTCCTCGCGCAGCTCTCCGCGGAGCGAAGCAGGCGCGTAGTACTCCACGGCGGAGAGCGCGTTGTCCAGCAGGACCTGCAGCACCCCTGCACCGGACTCCTGCGGGGCCACGCGCTGGATGAGCCGGACGTAGTCGCGCGCACTGAGTACACCGTCGCGGACGCTGTTCCACAGGGCGGAGAGGCTGATTGCCCGGGCCAGGGGATCGGTGAGGCGGTGCAGGGAATCCATCAGCGTCAGCAGTGACTGCTGGTCAAAGCGGATCTTCGCGTACGTCAGATCCTCGTCATTGAGCAGCAGCAGTGCCGGGCGGCTCCGACCGGTCAGCTCGGGGACCTCGGTCCGGGCGCCCGCCACATCCAGTTCAATGCTGTCGGTGCGGATCAGGAACCCGGCGTCGTCAAAGTTGTACAGCCCGATGCGGAGCCGGTGCGGCCGCGGAACCTGTTCCCCGCTCACCGGATCCGGTGCGTTCTGGCGGATCACTACCGAGGTATAGTTCCCGGCGTCGTCGGTCTCCGTCTCCGGCACCAGTACCGGCACCCCGGCGGTCTGCAGCCACTGCCGCGACCACTGGCCCATGTCCCGGCCGGAAGCCGCTTCCAGGGCAGCCAGCAGGTCCGCCAGCGTGGTGTTGCCGAAGGCATGGTCGCGGAAGTAACCGCGTGCCGCTTCGATGAACGTGTCGAACCCTACGTAGGCCACCAGCTGTTTGAGCACCGAAGCGCCCTTGGCGTAGGTGATGCCATCGAAGTTCTGTTTTGCTGCTTCCAGGTTCGGGATGTCAGCGACGATGGGGTGCGTGGTGGGCAGCTGGTCCTGGACGTAAGCCCAGGCCTTGCGCCGGTTCGCGAAGCTCACCCAGGAATTGGCGAAATCCGTGGCGCGGTCCACTGCGAGGGCGCCCATGTAGTCGGCGAAGGACTCCTTGAGCCACAGATCATCCCACCACGCCATGGTGACCAGGTCGCCGAACCACATGTGGGCCATCTCGTGGAGGATGGTGTTGGCGCGTGCCTCGTACTGGGCTTCCGTGGCCCGGGAGCGGAAGACATACGCCTCGGTGAAGGTCACCAGGCCCGGGTTTTCCATGGCCCCCAGGTTGTACTCGGGAACAAAGGCCTGGTCGTATTTCCCGAACGGGTAGGGGAAGGCAAAGAGGCGGTGGAAATAGTCCAGGCCCCGTTTGGTGACCGCAAAGATGTTCTCCGGATCAAAGTACTCCGCCAGGGAAGACCGGCAATAGGCCGCCAGCGGCACCTGCAGCTCCGAACCGTCCTGCAGTGTCATCGACCACTGGTCTTCGGCCCGGTGGTACGGGCCGGCCAGCACGGTGGTGATGTAGGTGGAAATGCGCTGCGTGGGCGCGAACTCCCAGCGGCTCAGGCCGCCGTCGTCCGTCTGCGTGCGGGAGGTTTCGCTACCGTTGGAGGCCACGTGCCAGCCGGCCGGGGCTGTGACGGAAAAGCTGAAGGAGGCCTTCAGGTCCGGCTGTTCGAAATTGGCGAACACCCGGCGGGCGTCGGCGGGTTCGTACTGCGTGTACAGGTACGTCTGCCCGTCAGCCGGGTCAACGAAACGGTGCAGGCCCTCGCCGCTGCGGCTGTACAGCGCCGTACCGTCCACGGTGACGGTGTTTTCTGCCTGCAGGCCGGGCAGATGGATGCGCGAGGAGTCCACGGCGGTGGCGAGGTCCAGCTCCCGGCCGTTCAGCACCACGGAGGAGATCCCGCCGTGGATGAAATCAAGGAAGGTGGCCGCCCCGGGTTCGGAACAACTGAACACGATGGTGCTGGTGGACCGGAAACCGGCGGCGCCGGCATCTTCGGCATTACCAAGGTCCAGATGGACGTTGTAGGAGGTCACGGACAGCAGGCGGGAGCGCCGGGCGGCTTCGTCACGGCTCAGATTCTGGTTGGACACTTGTTCATTCAATCACCTTCACCGTACTTAGCGCGTCCGGCGGCCCGTCCGGTGCGCGCCGGGCCGCGGTGTCGAGCGGGGTCCTGTCCGGTGCGCGCCGGCAGGAAACGGCGGCCGAGTGCCTGAAAGGAGACAACGGCCAGGAGAATGAAATACGGGGTGTAGAGGTACAGGAAACGGGACCTCGCTTCCGAGAGCAGCAGGAACAGCAGCAGGCCCAGCAGCGCTATTCGCACGGCGGAGAGTTCCGGGCGCAGCAGGACCGGGGTCCGGAGCGCCAGCGGCACCGCGGCGAGGGCGAGGAGCAGGAACCAGGTTCCCTGCCACAGTGACAGCGTCCAGGGGAAATGGGGCCGGGTATTGCCGAAGAAGTCCTGGATGGCCTGGTCTGCCGGGTTGTCGGAGACAAAGTCGTTGCCGTCAACGGTGCCTTCACCCCAGGTAAAAAAGGACCCGTCGCCGGTGATCCACAGCAGTTTGTGGTTGAGGAACCCCGCGTAGCCTGCCGGACCCATGGCCTGGACCCGGGCAGCATAAACGTCCAGGCCATGCCGGAACCTCTCCTGCGGGTCTGCAATCTGCACCGTTGTTTCGGCATCGGACTGGTTGTAGCTGCCGTAGTACGGCCCGTGCGGCCCGGGTGCCTGCTGGGCGCCCACCTTGAGGAAATGGGTGGCGGGCAGGGCGCGGTCCGTGTCCGGCACCGCGGCGCTGTTCCGCTCAAAGGTGCTGATGCCTGCGTATGCCGCGAGGAAACTGCCCGTGACCACAGCCAGTCCCGCCAGGAGGCCGGCAGTACCCTGCCTGCCGGGCAGGAGGCAGAGGGCAGTGAGGCCGGCGGCCACCAGGCAGATGAGTACGGTGGGCTTGATGCCGTAGCCCACTGCACCGGCAGCGCCGGCAAGGATCCACAGAGGTATCCGGACCTGCCAGTGCCCGCTGCGGCAGGCGGCAAGCAGCAGGCAGAGGATCAGGATGGGGAACACCATCCCCACGGTGTCCGAATAGAGCACTCCCGCCCACGGGGAAAAGAGCACAAAGATGCCCAGCGGCAGCAGTGCCAGCACGGCGGCGCTGGTGCCGGCCAGCATCCGCGCCGCCCAGTACGTCAGCACCGTTACGGCAAAGAGGACGACGGCGTTCAGGAACGCGGCGGCCATCTCAAGGTCCGTCACGCCCAAGGCAGTGACGAAGCGGAGGTAGGCGGACAGCAGCAGCGCCAGCAGGGTGTTGTTCGGGTTGATGCCGAAATAGGAGGAGAGCGCTGTTTGTGTGCCCTGGGCCAACCCGGCAGCGGATTCAAAAACAGCATGGGAATCCCAGTCCGCCGGCAGACGCACGGCAAACACCAGCCGGACCTGCAGCGCAAAAAGACCTGCCCACAGGATCACGCGCATCAGGTTCCGCAGCCCGCGGTGCCGGGAGAGCGCACCGGTACTCCGTTGTTGCAGCAGGTACAGCCCGGCCATCAGGACCAGGACGGCGCCGGCAGCTGCTGCGGCCCACCCCCGGGGATACTGCGAAAACCCGTAGTGCGGGCTGAGCAGATTGCCGATCACGGACCAGGCCGCAATCCCGCAGAAGACCAGTCCGGCCGCCGCCGGCAGGCGGGCGGCAAAGGTCAGCCGGGTTCCCGGTCCGTCTGCGGGCCGGCCCGGGCGACGTCCTGCACGCCGGTCGCGGCGACGTCCTGCGGCAGTGCCGGAAGGGTGCGCGGAGTCCGGAAGCATTCCGGGCAGGCGGGCATCCGAGGCCATTCAGGCTCCAATCCACGGCGCGCGGAAACCCGCCTTCCGTTCCTGATGGGATGGCTGTGCTCCTCCTCGTTGGACACTAGGCGGCGTGCATCCCAGCCACAAGTAGAGGGGCGGATTCCGGCCTGCCGGCGCCGCTACCGGCAGTGCGTTCCCCGGCGCCTCCGGTGCTTTCCCTGCACCGGATGCACCAGCTGCCTGAGCTGCCGTCGGTCAGCCGGTCATGGCCACCGCCACGCCCAGCCCCAGCCCCGCCACCAGCGCCCAGGATGCCAGGGCGGCGGCGACGGCACGGATGCCGGAAGCAAAGAGCGCCCGGACCCGCACCCCGGCGCCCAGTCCGAACAGGGCGGCGGCAAAAAGCAGTTCCTGGAGCACGGATGCCACCTCCAGTGCCGGTGCAGGCAGCAGCCCGAAGGTACGCACGAGGATGAGGGCGAGGAAGCCGAGCACAAACAGGGGAACCAGCGGCGGCCGCGGACCCGCCCCGGAGCCGGAGGCGCGGTCCGCGCGGCGGGCCTGCAGTCCCACCGCGGCTGTCATGGGCGCCAACAGCACCACCCGGGCCAGCTTGACCACTACCGCGGCGGCCAGCGCAGCGGTGCCGGCCGTCTGCGCCGTGGCCACTACCTGGCCGACGTCATGCACTGATGCGCCGGCCCAGGTACCGAAAACCACCGGGTCGAGGCGGAGCAACGCTCCGGCCACCGGCAGGGCGGCGATGGCCAGGGTACCGCAGAGGGTCACCAGGGCAATCGGCACCACGGTATCCCCGCTGCGGGACCGGCGGGCGGCAGCAACGGCGCCAATCGCGGAGACACCGCAGATGGAGAATCCTGCAGCGATCAGCAGCGGTTCGTCTCCGGGGAGCCGGAACATCCTGCAGATGGCGTAGGTGCCGGCAAAGGCCGTGAGGACCAGAAGGACAACCAACCCGAGTGCACCGAACCCCAGGCCGGCAATGTCCACCAGCGACACCTTAAGCCCGAGCAGAACAATGCCGATACGCAGGAATTTCCGCGCAGCCAGCGCCAGCCCCGGCTTAAGCGGACCGGTTGTTGCCGCGGCCGCACCGGGCAGGTTTGCGGCCACCAGTCCCAGGATCACCGCAGCAGTAAGTACCGGGACAGCCGGAACCAGCAGATGCAGCAGGTAGGACAGGGCGACGGCGGCCGCAGCCGCCAGCAGCCCGGGCGCGGTCTTTTTGAGCGCGGCGAACCCGCGCGGCAGCCGCCCGTCGGCGGGCTGCTGCGGCCGGGGCGGATCAGCGGGGGAATCAGGCACGTCTATACCCTGCCCGAGTCGGAACGGATAACCAAAGCAGTTCACCCCGGCGCACGCTTCGGACCCGCACAACGTACTGCTGCGCGGCCGGGCGTTGTTACCATGGGTTACCATCCTCGAGCATCAGGGGAAGCGCCCATGAGCACGCACAGCAACGGCCGCGGCGCCGAACACGTCTCCGCGGAACAATCCCTTCCCGCGGAGCCGGGGGTTCTCGCGACCCCCTGGCTCTATCCCGCGGAAGAGGTCGCGGCAGAGCTCGGCACCGATCCGTCCACGGGACTGGACGGGGATGAGGCCCGGGAGAGATTGGGACGCTACGGACCCAACGAACTGGCCGAGGGCAAAAAGGTGCCGGCGTGGCGGAAAGTCCTCCGGCTGCTTTCGGACCGGCTGACCATCGTCCTCATCATTGCCGCCGTCGTCAGCGCCGTGGTATCCCGGGAATGGGAAACCCCGGTGGTGATTCTCCTGGTGATCATCCTGAATACCACGCTGAACTATGTGCAGGAGCAGCGCGCCGAATCCAGTCTCGAAGCACTGCGGAATGCCGCGGTGGATGCCTGCCGGGTCCTGCGCTCGGGCACGCAGGCCACGGTGGAGCGCACCGCCCTGGTACCCGGGGACATCGTGCTGCTGGAAGCCGGAGACACCGTTCCTGCCGACGGCCGGCTCCTGGAAGCGGTCCGCCTGCAGGTGGCCGAAGCGGCGCTGACGGGGGAGTCCCGGCCCTCCAACAAGGTGGCCGGGGCTCTCTCAGACCCGCAGCTCCCCGTCGCGGACCGCACCAACCTGCTGTACATGGATACCGATGTCACCCGCGGCCGGGCAGTGCTGCTGGTTACCGGCACCGGAATGAACACCCAGATCGGTACCATCGCGGATCTGCTGGGCAGCACTGCCGAGGAAAAAACCACGCTGCAGCGCAGCATCGACCAGCTCGCCCGCGTCCTGACCTACATCGCCCTGGCAGTAGTGACCCTGGTGTTTATCCTGGGGCTGCTGCGCGGGGACAGCTGGCAGGACCTGTTCCTGACTGCCGTGTCCCTGGCAGTTGCCACCATTCCGGAAGGGCTGACCGCCGTCGTCGCCTTCACCCTGGCCATGGGCGCCTCCCGGCTGGCGGCCCGCGGCGCCATCATCAAACAGCTCGCGGCCGTGGAAACCCTCGGCAGCACCTCGCAGATCTGCACCGACAAGACCGGCACCCTGACTCTGAATGAGATGACGGTCCGGCGGCTGTATTCCCCGTCGGGCAGCCGTTTCCGGGTTACCGGATCCGGCTACTCCACCGAAGGCAAGATCCTCAGCCCGGACGGGCGGTCCGTGCCGGCGTTCATCGAGGCGTACCTGGCCATGGCGCTGTGCAACGACGCCTCCGTGGAAGACGGGCGCCTCACCGGTGACCCCACCGAAGGGGCGCTGGTGGTGCTGGCCGAAAAGGGCGGCATTGACGTGGCCGGGGCCCGGGCCACGCACCGGCGCATCGCCGAGGTTCCGTTTGATTCCGACTACAAGTTCATGGCCACGTTCAACCGCGGTGAGTCCGCGGGAGCGCCCGTGCACTGCAACGTTAAGGGTGCACCCGGCGTCGTCCTGGAACGCACGGCATTTGTGATGGGCGCGGACGGGCCGGAGCCGCTGGACGCTCAGGATCGGGCACGCATTTCGGCCGACGTCGACTCGCTTGCCAAGGCGGGACTGCGGACCATGGCGGTGGCCGGACGGGTTCTGGACGCACCGTTGCCGGGAAGCCCGGAGGGGCTGTTTGCGGAGGCGGCGAATCTGGTCCTTTACGCCATTGTCGGAATCCTTGACCCGCCCCGGCAGGAGGCCGGCGAAGCCATCTCCCGGGCCCAGGCCGCCGGTATTGATGTGCACATGATTACCGGAGACCACCTGGTCACCGCCTCGGCGATTGCCAGGGACCTGGGTATTGGTGGCAGGGCCGTGGCCGGTTCGGCACTTGATGCCATGGATGACGAGCAGCTGCAGGCGGAGGCTCCCGGGCTGGGGGTCCTGGCCAGGGTCTCACCCGAGCACAAGATCCGCGTGGTCAAGGCGCTGCAGGCTGACGGTTATGTAGTGGCCATGACCGGCGACGGCGTGAACGACGCACCGGCGCTGAAACGGGCGGACATTGGCATCGCCATGGGCATCACCGGCACCGATGTTTCCAAGGGTGCAGCGAGGATGATCCTCACTGATGACAACTTCGCCACCATCGTGGCGGCCGTCGAGGAAGGCCGGGGCATTTATGACAACATCGTGAAGTTTGTCCGCTTCCAGCTCACCACGGCGTGGGGGTTCGTGCTGATCTTCCTGGCCTCGGCGACCTTCGGCTTTGCCGGCGGGGCCCCGTTCACCGCGCTGCAGATTCTGTGGGTGAACATCATCATGGACGGCCCGCCCGCCCTGGCCCTTGGCGTGGACAAAACGGATCCGGGCGTGATGAACCGTCCGCCCCGGCGGGCAGGGGAACCGCTGCTGACCGGACGGCGGATTGCGGTACTGGCCATGCTGGGCATAGTCATGGCCATCGGCACCTGCGCCGTGCTGGTCAGTGCTCCCCGCCTGTTCCCCGAGAGCGCCGGCAGTGCTAACTTCGCCACCACCATGGCCTTTACAACCTTCGTTTTCTACCAGGTGTTCAATCTGCTCAATGTGCGTTCGGAAACCGGTTCCGTTTTTTCGCTGCTGACCTTCACCAACCGGGCCATCTGGGTTTCGCTGGCGGCAGTGGTGGTTCTGCAGATACTGGTGGTACAGCTGAGCATTTTCGAAGGCTTTTTCGACACGGTGCCGCTGACCTCCGCGCAGTGGTTCCTGTGCATCGCAGTGGGCGCTACCGTGCTGGTGGTTTCGGAAATCGGGAAGGCGGTTCAGCGGCTGGCCACACGGCGCCGGCACACCGGAGCCGGCGGCACCGGCCCCGCGCCCGTCCTACCAGGGTGAGGGCTTGTAGTCCTTGAGGAAGACACCGTACTGGTCTTCACCGTTTTCGCCCATCACAATCGGGTCATAAACCCGTGCCGCGCCGTCCACCAGGTCCAGCGGGGCGTGGAAGCCCTCCTCGGCCAGGCGGACCTTGGTGGGGTGCGGACGCTCGTCGGTAATCCAGCCGGTATCCACCGCCGTCATCAGGATCCCGTCGGTGTCCAGCATTTCCTGGGCACTGGTGCGGGTGAGCATGTTCAGTGCCGCCTTGGCCATGTTGGTGTGCGGATGGCCGGGGCCCTTGTAACGGCGGGAGAACTGTCCCTCCATGGCGGAGACGTTCACAATGTACTTCCGGCGGGCGGAGGACGCCGCCATGGCCGGGCGGAGCCGGTTCACCAGCAGGAACGGGGCGGTGACGTTGCAGAGCTGCACTTCGAGCATTTCCAGCGGATCCACCTGGTCCACCACCTGCGTCCAGCTGTTGATCGGTGCCGTGTCCGGCACCAGGCCGCCGGCGTCGATGGCCGTGCCGGCCTCCATCCGTGCCAACGAGGAGGAGCCCGCGGTCAGCGCCAGGGAGGTGACGGCGTCGGCGGCCAGCACCGGGTGTGCCGCCACGGAACCGGCCAGCGCGGTGGGGTGCGCGTCATAGGTGTGGCCGAAGGTCACCAGCTCGGGCATGGGGCCGTCCGGCAGCGGGGCCAGTTCGGCCTCGGTCAGGGGACGGTAGGCACCGGCGGAACGGCGCACGGTCTGGGCCGCGTTGTTGATCAGGATGTCCAGCGGGCCGGCATCCGAAACCGATTCCGCCAGGGAGATGACCTGGGCCGGATCACGCAGGTCGATGCCGACAATGCGCAGCCGGTGCAGCCAGTCCGCGGAATCCTCCATGGCCGCAAACCGCCGGGCGGCGTCCTTGGGGAAGCGGGTGGTGATGGTGGTGTGTGCCCCGTCGCGCAGCAGCCGCAGGGCAATGTACATGCCGATCTTGGCCCGTCCGCCGGTCAGCAGTGCACGGCGGCCGGTCAGGTCGGTGCGGGCATCCCGCTTGGCATGGCTGAACGCTGCGCATTCGGGGCAAAGCTGGTGGTAGAAGGCGTCCACCACGGTGTACGGCTGCTTGCAGATGTAGCAGTTGCGCGGCTTCAGCAGCGTTCCGGCAGAAGGCCCGTGGGCGGCGCTGGTCAGCTGTGCGCCACGGGTCTCGTCGTCGATCCGGTCTGCCGCACCGGTGGCCGTCAGGGCGACGACGGCGCGGTCCGCCTCTGCGACGGCGCTGCGCTTTTCGTTCTTCCGGTGCTTTTTCACTGACTTGAACATCTTGGCGGTTGCCCGCCGGACCGCGACGTAATCCGGGTTCTCCTCATCCAGGACGTGGATGGAGGCCAGGACGCGCAGGGCGGTCTGGATCTCTTCCGGGCTTAGTTCTTCCGGGCTCAGTTCAGGGGTGCTCATCGGGGCCTTCTGCTCATCGACACCGGCGGATTCACGGCGCGGCGCAACTGGAGTGCGCACTTCGAGGATACCGGAGAAGCGGCACGGCACCCGTATCGGCGGCGGGGGCACGGCGGAATCTCACATCCGCTGCCCCCGCCGCCTGTCAGACCGGCATTATGCCGGGCCTAAACGGTTTCCCGGGGTGCTTCCGCCGGGATCCGCTGGCCCTTGCTGAGCACCGTCAGCCCGGATTCCGTCACCGTGAACCCGCGGCTCAGATCGAGTTCGCGGTCCACGCCAATGGTGGCACCGGCCGGGATCCGCACGTTCTTGTCAATGATGGCCCGGCGGATAACGGCACCCTCACCCACGTGCACCTTATCCATCAGGACAGAGTCGGTGACCTCGGCATTGGCGGAAACGTAGACGTCCTGGGCCAGCACCGAACCGGTGACCGTTCCGCCGGAGATGACCGTCCCGTCGGAGACAATCGAATCGAAGGCCGTCCCTGCCTGCTCCGACGCGCTGCGGACAAACTTGGCGGGCGGGGAGATGCTCTGCCGGGTATAGATGGGCCACTGCAGGTTGTACAGGTTGAACGCCGGCAGCGGGGAAATCAGGTCCATGTTGGCGTCGTAATAGGAGTCCAGGGTGCCGACGTCGCGCCAGTACTGATGGTCGCTTCCGGTAGCCCCGGGGATCACGTTGGTAGTGAAGTCGTACACCGCGGCATCGTTGCGCTCCACGAAGTAGGGAATGATGTCCCCGCCCATGTCGTGCTTGGTGATCAGCCGCTCGGCGTCGGCCTGCAGTGCGGAGACCAGGGCATCGGTGTTGAAGACGTAGTTGCCCATGGAGGCCAGGAAGCTGTCCGGGTCATCGGGCAGGCCGGGCGTGGAATCGGGCTTCTCCACGAACGCACCGATCCGGCCGGGGTTCTCCGGATCGGTTTCGATAACGCCGAACTGGTCCACCAGGTGCATCGGCTGCCGCACCGCGGCAACGCTGACCGAGGCGCCCGAGGCGATGTGTGCCTCCACCATCTGGGAGAAGTCCATCCGGTACACATGGTCGGCACCAATAACAACCACGATGTCCGGCTGGGCATCATCGATCAGGTTCATGGACTGGTAGATCGCGTTGGCGCTGCCGAGGAACCAGCTTTTGCCCACGCGCTGCTGCGCCGGCACGGAAGCCACATAGTTCTGCAGCTGGGTGGACAGCCGCCAGGTCTCGGAAATATGCCGGTCCAGGCTGTGGGATTTGTACTGCGTGAGAACCACTATCTGCAGGTACCCGGAGTTCACCAGGTTCGAAAGTGCGAAGTCGATGAGGCGGTAACGCCCCGCGAAGGGTACCGCGGGTTTTGCCCGGTCTGCCGTCAGGGGCATCAGGCGTTTGCCCTCGCCGCCTGCAAGCACTACTGCCAGGACCTTCTTTGGCGCCATTGTGTTGAACCTCTTCCGGAAGTAAGTCTGCTGACTTCACACTAGATCACAGGTTGCCCGGTGCACTACGTTGGTTTAGTGCGAGTAGATATTGTGTCGAAGGAATTCCCGCCGGAAATCTACGGGGGAGCAGGCGTTCATGTAGCCGAGCTCAGCCGTGTCCTGGCCGGAGAAGTTGATCTCCATGTGCATTGTTTCGGGGCGGAGCGGCCCGAGGATTTCCACGGGGCCACGGTGCGTACCTACCGGGCACCGGCGGAACTGGGGGACGCCAATCCGGCCGTCCAGACCCTGGGTACGGACCTGGAAATCCTGGGCGGGCTGGCCGGCGCGGACCTGGTCCACTCGCACACCTGGTACGCCAATATGGCCGGGCATCTGGGATCGCTGCTGCACGGCATCCCGCACGTACTGAGCGCCCACAGCCTGGAGCCGCTGCGCCCCTGGAAGGCGGAGCAGCTGGGCGGCGGTTATGCGGTGTCCTCATGGGTGGAGAAAACCGCGTACGAGGCAGCCGCAGCCATCATCGCCGTTTCAGAGGGCATGCGCCAGGACATCCTGCGCAGCTACCCGGAGGTGGATCCGGAAAAGGTCAGGGTGGTCCACAACGGCATCGACGTGGAGCAGTGGCAGCCGGACCCCGATCCCGACGGCGTGCGCGCGTTCGGAATCGACCCGGACCGGCCCAGTGTGGTGTTCGTGGGCCGCAACACCCGTCAGAAGGGCGTGCCCTACCTGCTCCGCGCGGCAGCGCTGCTGCCCCCGGACGTACAGCTGGTCCTGTGCCTGGGTGCTGCCGACACACCCGAGCTGGCAGCGGAAACCGCCGTGCTGATCGAGGATCTGCGGCGTACCCGTACCGGTGTTGTGGTTATTGAACGGATGCTGCCGCGCGCTGAACTGATCAGGATCCTCTCCATTGCCACCGTGTTCGCCTGCCCCTCCGTGTATGAACCGCTGGGCATTGTGAACCTTGAGGCCATGGCGTGCGGCACCGCGGTGGTGGCCAGTGCCACCGGCGGGATTCCCGAGGTGGTGGACACCGGCGTGACCGGCCTGCTGGTGCCCATTGAGCAGGTCACCGACGGCACGGGCACTCCGCTGGACCCCGAGGCTTTTGTACGCGACTTTGCCGCGGCGCTGACCACTGTGGTCACCGACCCGGCCATGGCCGAACGGATGGGGGAGGCGGGCCGGCTCCGCGCCACCAGGGAGTTCTCCTGGGAATCCATCGCCGAGGCCACCCTGGCCGTCTACCGCTCGGTACTGCCCTAGGCCCTCCCGGGCACGGCCCCGATACGGCAAAGGCGCCGCCGTCCTGCATATTGCTGCAGTGCGGCGGCGCCTTTGTATTGCCCGTGCGGACGAGGGCGTTCTACTTCTTCTTGCCGGACTTCTTCTTGGCCGCCTTCTCGCGGGCAATCAGGACCTTTTCATCCACCGGTGCGGCACCGCTGGCACGGAGCAGCCGCTGGTATTCAAAGGCCTCATCCTGGCGTGCTTTTTCAGCGCCGGAAGCGATGCTGGCGCGCAGGTGCTCCTGGCCGTATCCGAAGGAGTCCACCAGATCCAGGGCGTGCGGGCGGATCTTGGCCAGCAGGCGGTTGATGTACGGGCCGAGGGTGCGCGCACGCTGGGCCGAGAGGCGCCCGTTCATCAGGTACCAGCCCAGGTTCTTTTCAATCAGGCACAGCCCGAAGAGGTCCCGGACCCAGGTCATGACCTGGCGGGTGCCGGCGTCGTCAATGCGGTCCAGTGCACGGGTGAAACCTTCCCACTGCAGCAGTTCGGCGTGGGCGCGGGCGGCTTCGATAAGGGCGTGCTGGTTCTCGTTGAAGATGGCCGCCCCCTTTTCCTTCGGCAGGCCGCGGGCCGCCTTCAGGGCACCGGCTACCTCCGCCACCATGGTGTTCACCCGGTCAGCGAGCAGATCATGCTGGGCACGGGGATCCCGGAGGGCAATCGCGGACTTCTTCTCCGAACCGGAATCCGCCACGGTCTGGGCGATCCGCCGCAGGCCCGTGCGGTGCACTGTGACATCGGCCGCCTGGCCCACAACGTAGCGTGCCAGCACGCCGAAGTCCGCTCCTGCGAATTCCTTTGCATAGTCGGCCAGCAGACGCTTGGCCACCAGCTGCAGCAGCACCGTATTGTCACCTTCGAAGGTGGCGTAGATATCCAGATCGGCCCGCAGCGCGGTGAACCGGTTCTCCGCCAGGAAGCCCGCACCACCGGTTGCCTCGCGGCATTCCTGCAGGGTTTCCAGGGCGTGCCAGGTGGAGAGGGACTTCAGGGCGGCGGCAAGGGTCTCCAGGTCCTGGCGGTCCTCGTCGGTGTCGTGCGCGCCGGAGAAGACGTCGTCGAACTTCTGCAGCAGCTCGTCGTGCGCGAAGGACGCAGCGAACGTGGTGGCCAGCAGCGGCAGCAGCCGGCGCTGGTGCTGCTGGTAGTCCATCAGCACCTCTTCGCGGATATCCGAGGCGCCATTGAACTGGCGGCGCTCGGTGCCGTACTGGATGGCTGTCTTCAGGGCCAGCTTGCTGGCCGCCACCGCGGCGCCGTCCAGGGACACGCGGCCCTGGACCAGGGTGCCGATCATGGTGAAGAAGCGCCGGCCCGGGCTGGAAATGGCGGAGGTATAAGTGCCGTCCGCTGCCACATCGCCGTACTTGTTGAGCAGGTTGGTCCGGGGAATGCGGACATTGGAGAAGTGCAGCCGGCCGTTGTCGATGCCGTTCAGGCCACCCTTGACGCCGTCATCCTCGCCGCCGACACCGGGCAGGAAGCCGTTGTCGTCGCGGAGTTCAACGTAGAAGGCGTGCACGCCGTGGTCAACGCCCCGGGTGATGAGATGGGCAAACACAACGGCCGCCTTGCCGTTGACCGCGCCGTTGCCGATGTAGTCCTTCCACGCCGCGCGGAACGGTGTGTTGATGATGAACTCTTCCGTTGCGGCGTCGTACTCCGCAGTGGTGGCGATGCTCGCAACATCGGACCCGTGGCCGGTCTCCGTCATGGCGAAGCAACCGGGAATCTCCAGGCTCATGATGCCCGGGAGCCACTTCTCGTGGTGCTCCCGGTTACCCAGGTGCAGCACGGCGGAGCCAAAGAGGCCCCACTGGACGCCTGCCTTGATCTGCAAGGAGGGGTCGGCGGTGACCAGTTCCGCGAAACCGGCAACATTGCCGCCGTGGTTGTCCTCGCCGCCCACGTACTTGGGGAAGGCACGGTGCACGGCACCGGCATCCACCAGGATCTTCAGCTGTCCCATGACCCGTTCGCGGTGCTCGTGGTGGCTCAGCCCGGCCGGGGTATGCAGGGCATCCTCGCCTGCCAGCGCGCGGGCCTGCAGGCGGATATCCGCCCACTTGCCCAGCAGAGCGCGGCTGAGGGAATCGGTGTCCACGACGGCTGCGTCATTGTCGCTGATAGCGGCACTTGCCGGGAGTTGGCGTTCCGTGGTTGAAAGCGTTTGCGTCATTGCGTGTCCTTCGTGGTGGTTGGGGGCGTATCAGAAGAAAGTCGGGGGAGGGGCGAACGCCCCTGGTCATGGCCGATGCCGTCAAACAGCCACGCCGTGAGCTGATCGGTCATCTGCTCTTCCGTGGGCTTGTCGGGGCTGGGCGGTGAAGCGATCCAGCGTTCACCGGCGGCACGGATCATGCCCAGTGCCGCCGAGGGCCAGTACTGGGCGGTGGCGGTGGCCTGCGGAGGAACCTCCCGGCCGGCCAGGTACTGCCGCATTGCGGAATCCATCATGGAAGTGATGGTTTCGAAGAAATGTGACAGCGGTGTTTCCGCCTGCTGCTCCGGTCCGCCCTCGGCAAGACGGCCGGTGACAAACAGGTAGACATTGGGAGAGGTCTCGGCCATCTGGAGGTAAGCGGAGACCATGGCGCGCAGGCCCGAGCGCGGCGAGTCAGCGGTGCGGCCGGCGGCGAGGATCTTGTCCTGCATACGGGCTACCGCCATCTCGCCCATGGCTTGCTGCAGACCGGCCTTATCACCGAAATAGCGGTAGAAGACGGACTTGGATGTCCCTGAGGCTGCCGCAATTTCCTCCATGGACGCGGAGTAGCCCAGGGTATGCACGGCGCCGCGCGCCGTTTTGATCAGGGTACGTCGTCGCTCGGCCCGGTGGGCTTCCCAGCGGAGCGAGCGGCCGTCCCCGGCCGGGGGAGAAGAGGACGGATCCTCCATTGCGTTGTTCACGATACCCAGCGTATCAGGTACGCTGGGTAACAGTAACTACCGTCACACCGAACCGTTCCACCCACCCCCCTGGATTCCAAGGAGAGCGACGACATGGCTGCACAGCCCGAACCCGCCCGCGCCACGCCCGCAAACGGCACCACCGCACCCCGCAAGGCCGTAGTGATCGGCGGCAACCGCATTCCCTTCGCCCGCTCCGGCGGCAAGTACACCTACAGCTCCAACCAGGACATGCTTACTGCTGCCCTCGACGGGCTGATTGCCCGTTTCGGCCTGCAGGGCGAACGGATCGGCGAAGTGGCCGGCGGCGCCGTCCTGAAGCACTCCCGCGATTTCAACCTCACCCGTGAAGCGGTCCTGGGTTCGGCACTGTCGCCGGAAACCCCCGCCTACGACGTGCAGCAGGCCTGCGCCACCGGCTTGGAGACCGTGGTCAGCCTGGCCAACAAGATCAAGCTGGGACAGCTGGAATCCGCCATTGCCGGCGGCGTGGACTCCGCTTCGGATGCCCCCATCGCAGTCAGCGAAGGTCTGCGCCGGGCCCTGCTGGACCTCTCACGTGCACGCACCACCAAGCAGAAGCTCGCCGCCGTCGCGAAGATCCGGCCCAAGGACCTGTCCCCGAACGCCCCGACCACGGGCGAACCGCGCACCGGTCTGTCCATGGGCGAGCACCAGGCACTGACCACGGCGCAGTGGAAGATTACCCGGGAGGCCCAGGACGAACTGGCGTTCAACAGCCACCGGAACATGGCCGCAGCCTATGACCGCGGTTTCTTTGATGATCTGGTGACCCCGTACCGCGGCCTGGCCAAGGACGCCAACCTGCGTCCGGACACCACCATGGAAAAGCTCGCCAAGCTCAAGCCCGTCTTCGGCAAATCCCTGGGCGACGCCGCAACCATGACCGCCGGCAACTCCACCCCGCTGACCGACGGCGCCTCCGTGGTACTGCTTGGCTCCGAAGACTACGCACGCGAACACGACCTGCCGATGCTGGCCAACGTTGTGGACGCCGAAGCCGGTGCCGTGGACTTTGTGCACGGCAAGGACGGGCTGCTGATGGCTCCGGCCTTCGCAGTGCCCCGCCTGCTGGCCCGCAACAACCTCACCTTCGATGACTTCGACTTCTTCGAGATCCATGAGGCCTTCGCCGGCACCGTCCTTTCCACCCTGGCTGCCTGGGAGGACGAGGAGTTCTGCCGCACCCGCCTGGGACTGGATGCACCGCTGGGAAGCATCGACCGCAGCAAACTCAACGTCAACGGCTCCTCACTGGCAGCCGGCCACCCGTTCGCTGCCACCGGCGGCCGCATCGTCGCCTCGCTGGCGAAGATGCTGCATGAGAAGGGTTCGGGCCGCGGCCTGATTTCCATCTGTGCCGCCGGCGGACAGGGCCTCGTCGCGATCCTGGAGGCGCGCTAACCATGACTGATACCTACCTCAAGCTGGTCAACACCGGCATCACCCGGGACCTCTCCAAAAAGCTCGGCCTGCCGCGTCCCGCCATCCTGCGGCGCTTCGATCCGTCGAAGCCGCTGGTCCCCGGCCCCGTGCTGGTACTGGGCAAGGGCGAGAGCGCCGATGACCTGGCCCAGCTGCTGCTGTCCTGGGACCAGGACGTCCGCCGCCACGCGATGCCAAAGGAGAAGCTCGGCGCCATCGTGATTGTGCTCGACGACGCCGCGGCCCCTGCCGATCTGGGCGAGCCGGTGCTGGCTGCCGGTGCTGCCCTGCGCGACCTCGCCCCGGGCGGCCGCGTAGTGACTGTTTCCCGTCCCGCTGCCGAGGCGCAGGACCCTGCCGCAGCAGCAGCGCGGCAGGGCATTGACGGGACCCTGCGCTCCATCGCCCACGAGCTGCGTGGCGGTGCCACTGCCAACGGCATCGTGCTGGCCAACGGGACACAGGCTACTGCTCCCTCGGTGGCCGCCGCCCTGCGTTTCCTGCTGTCGGGCAAGAGTGCCTACGTCAGCGGCCAGTTCGTCACGGTCGGTTCCGATGCGGGAACGTTGCCGGCGGACTGGAATGCGCCGCTGGCAGGCAAGGTGGCGGTGGTGACCGGTGCTGCCCGCGGCATTGGCGCAGCCATTGCCAAGGTCCTGCACCGCGACGGCGCGCAGGTCATTGTGGTGGACGTTCCGGCAGCCGGTGAACAGCTGGCGAAGGTGGCCAACGAAATCGGCGGCACTGCCCTGCAGGTGGACATCACCCGCGAAGACGCCGCTGACCGGATCCTCGCCCACGCCGCCGAGCGCTACGGGCACCTGGACATCGTGATCCACAATGCCGGGATCACCCGCGACAAGCTCCTTGCCAACATGGACGAATCCCGCTGGGGCTCGGTCATCGCAGTGAATATTGCCTCCCAGCTGCGCATGAATGAAACCTTCCTGGCCTCCGACGGTTTCAGCCCGGAGGGCCGGATTGTGTCGCTGGCCTCCACCAGCGGAATCGCCGGCAACCGGGGCCAGACCAACTACGCCGCTTCAAAGGGCGGCGTGATCGGCATGGTCCGGGCCACGGCACCGCTGCTGGCTCCGCGCGGCGGTTCCATCAATGCCGTTGCCCCGGGATTCATTGAGACGGACATGACCGCAGCCATCCCCGCACTGACCCGTCAGGTGGCCCGCCGGCTGTCCAGCCTGCAGCAGGGCGGCCTGCCGGTGGATGTGGCAGAGACGATCGCCTTCCTTGCCTCCGATGCGGCTGCCGGGGTCAACGGCCAGGTGGTCCGGGTGTGCGGCCAGAACATGGTGGGCGCATGAGCACTACCCAGCTCACCGAAATCCCGGCACTGGGCAAGCTGTATGCCGGCGCCGTGGGCAGCGCGGCGAAGTCGCGCCTGTCCCCGGCCAAGGGGACCGGGCTGCTCCCGGCTGACCGGCATGAAGTCCGCGGCGCCGTTGTGGATCTGGCCAAGCTGACCGATTTCCAGCGCCTGGTCCTGCACAGCGCCACGGATTACCTGCCCACCGGATACGTGCACACGTTTGCCTTCCCGGTCGCCATGAGCCTGATGGCCCGGGAGGACTTTCCGCTTCCGCTGCTGGGCATGGTGCACCTGCGCAACGTTGTCCAGCATTTCCGTCCCATCCACTACACCGAACCGCTGACGGTCACCGCCTGGGCGGAAAACCTGGACGGCCACCGTGCCGGCACCCAGGTGGAGCTGGTTGCCGAGGTTACTTCCGATGCCGGTGAGGTCCTGTGGCGCGGCCGCTCGACCTACCTGGCCAAGGGCGTCTTCCTGCCGAAGATCGACAGGCCGGCAGCGGCCGGTCCCCGCCCCGAGTTCATTCCGCCGCTGCCGACGGCGTCGTGGCGCCTCGGGGCGGATGCAGGCCGTAACTATGCCCGGGTCTCGGGGGACTTTAATCCCATCCACCTCAGCCGCCTGTCGGCGAAGGCACTGGGCATGAAGCGGTCCCTGGCCCACGGCATGTACCTGGCCTCCCGGGTGGTGGCCGATGCGGTGCAGACCCACGAGGGGCCCTTCGAATGGAGCATTGACTTCGAGTCGCCGGTGTTCCTGCCCGCCACGGTTGCCGTGGCCATCACCGACGAGGAGCAGGACGCCGGATGGTCCGGTTCCAGCTTCACCGGCTGGAACCCGCGCTCCCAGCGCCGGCACTTCTCCGGGATTGTTGCTCCGCTGGTTTCCGGAGATGCACCTGCCGGCGGGTTCGCCGCCGGCACACGCGCCTGATTCCGGCGCAGTTCCCCGGGTGGGCCTGCCCGGTACCCGAGCCAGTCTCCGGTACCGGGCAGGCCCGTTTAACGTGCCGCGGGACGGCGGGACGGCGGTCCCGTGCAGGCGGGGCGCTGCTAATGTTTTGCTCATGATTGATGCTGCCGCCCTGCTGCTGCGGGCCAAGGAACTGGATGCGGCTGATCCGCTGGCGGGCTACCGGGACCGTTTCCTGCCCGCAGAGGGAGTCCGTGCCTATCTGGACGGTAATTCGCTGGGCCGTCCGCTGCGTGCCACTGCCGAACACCTGCAGGAATTTGTTGCCCGGCAGTGGGGCGGACGGCTGATCCGCGGCTGGGACGAGGAATGGCTGGAGCTGCCCGCCCGCATCGGTGACGAGTTGGGGGAGGTAGCCCTGGGCGCGGCACCCGGCCAGTGCATCGTGGCAGATTCAACCACCGTACTGCTCTACAAACTTGCCCGGGCCGCCGTCGCCGCCCGACCGGACCGCACCGAGATCCTGCTGGACGCGGACAATTTTCCCACCGACCGGTACGTGCTGGAGGGTGTGGCCCGCGAATGCGGCCTGACCCTTCGCTGGGTCAGCGCAGACTATGCCGGCGGCGTGAGCGCCGGGGCGGTTGCCGATGCCGTGGGACCGCAGACCGCGCTGGCTGTCTTCAGCCATGTGGCGTACCGGTCCGGCTACCTGGCCGACGCTGCCGCCATTACCGAAACCGTGCAGCGGGCCGGCGGGCTGGTGCTGTGGGATCTCTGCCACTCCGCGGGGGCGGTTCCGGCAGAGCTTGATACCTGGAACGCGGACTACGCCGTAGGCTGCAGCTACAAATACCTCAACGGCGGTCCCGGTGCGCCGGCCTGGGCCTATGTTGCTGCCCGCCACCAGCCGGATTTCTCCCAGCCGATCCAGGGCTGGCTGGGTTCCCAGGATCCGTTCGGCATGGCCCAGGGCTATGTTCCGGCGGACGGCATCCGCCGTCTGGTGTCCGGCACACCCCCGATCCTGGGCATGCTCGCCATGCAGGACATGATTGCCCTGATCCGCGAAGCCGGCATGGAGGCTGTCCGGGCCAAGTCCGAGGCCCTTACCGCGTATGCCGTAACTGCTGTGGACGCGCTGCTGGCGCCGCACGGCGTCGTGCTTGCCTCACCGCGCGATCCGGAGCGCCGTGGCAGCCATATCACCATTGACGGCCCGGGTTTCAAAGCGGTGACTGCCAGGCTCTGGGAACAGGGGATCATTCCCGACTACCGCAACCCGGACGGTATCCGGTTGGGGCTCTCGCCGCTGTCCACGTCCTTTGAAGAGACGTTTACCGGCGTTGAGGCGGTGCTCTCGGAACTCTAGGCCTGCCCGGCCTTAACCGCGAGCACCGGGCAGCCGGCCTCCAGCAGGACCCGCTGGGCGGTGCTGCCCATCAGCAGTTTCCCAACCGGGGTGCGGGGCCGCAGCCCCAGCACGATCAGCCGCGCGTCATGGCTTTCCGCTGCCTTGAGGATCTCCTCCGCGGAATCGTAGTCGCCTACCGGATGCAGCAGCTGATGGGGCAGCCGTGAGCCCTGCAGCACCGTCTCCAGTGCCTGGAGGTAGTCCCGTGGGGCGGCACTCCGGGCGCCGTGGCTGCTCTCCACATTCACCACCACAAGCCCGGTACCCAGTTCCCTGGCAGCACGGATGCCGGCGCTCAGGGCCGATTCGCCCTCCGGTGTGGGGACGTATCCGACGACGACGCTCATGGTCTCCTTCTTCCTGATGTGTACGGGCCGTGCCTTCGCACCTAATTCAACTCCGTGGGGTCGGTAAACCGGGTCCTGCGTGCCTTGACGGCACGGTTCCAGAACCAGGTCAGCACCCAGAGCACCAGGCCCAGGAGCAGCAGGATCCCGGCGATGCGGTATTCGATGGGATCCTGGGCCCACGGGCCGAGCAGGAAGGCACAGGTCAGGGCGCCGATGAAGGGCATGATGCCGGGGGAGCGGAAGTGCGGCCGGTCCGTTGGCGTCCGGCGAAGCACGATGCACGCAATGTTCACCACCGTGAAGACGGCCAGCAGCAGCAGCGCGGTGGTTCCGCCGAGGGCCGTGACCGTTCCCCGGCCCATGAAGTTGGTGACCACCACAATGAGGCCCACGGCAATCGCCGTCGTAAAAACAATGGCCGCCCACGGCGTCCGCCGTCCGTGCAGTACCAGCGAGAGCCCGCGCGGCAGCACATCCTGCCGCGCCATGCCGTAGAGCAGCCGGCTGGCCATCAGCATGTTGATCAGGGCGGTATTGGCTACGGCAAAGATGGACAGGAACGGATAGATACTGTCCACCGGCAGGTTCGGGGCTCCTGCCCGCACCACTTCCAGCAGCGGTGTTGCGCTTTCGGAGAGCTGGCCCACGGGGACCACGGCCACCGCCGCGATGGACACCAGCAGGTAGACCGTCACGGTGATGCTCAGGCCAGTCAGCATCACTTTCGGGAAGATCCGCACCGGGTCGTGGGTTTCCTCCGCCATGTTCACGCTGTCTTCGAAGCCAACCATGGAGAAGAAAGCCAGGGCGGTGGCGCCCGTGAGCGCAAGGAACACGCTCTTGCCCGCCTCGGTCTCGAACACCACCACGCGGGAGAAGTCCGCATTCCCCTGGCCCATGGCCCAGAAACCAATAACGATCACAATCAGCAGCCCGGTCAGTTCAATGGCCGTCAGGACGATATTGAAGCGCACACTCTCCGCGGCTCCACGCAGGTTAATCGCGGCCAGCAGCAGCATAAAGGCGACCGCTATCCAGGTGACTCCGGTCTGCCCCCATTCCAGCCGGAATCCGACAATGAAGTTTTCGGCCAGGAACTTGGCCGCAGTGGACGCGGAGGTAATACCCGAACAGAGCACAGCGAACGTGACCAGGAAGGTCAGGAAATGTACCCCGAAGGCCTTGTGGGTGTAGAGCGCCGCTCCGGCCGCCTGCGGATACTTGGTGACCAGCTCCAGATACGACAGTGCCGTGATGGTGGCCACTGCGAAGGCCAGCAGAATCGGCGCCCACGCCGCTCCGCCGATCTCACCGGCGACCTGCCCGGTGAGGGCGTACACACCGGTTCCCAGAATGTCACCGACGATGAACAGCAGCAGCAGTTTGGTCCCCATGACCCGCTTGAGCTCGGTCTGACCGGTTTCCGCTTTGATGTCAGCCATGGCTGTCCTCCCGGACGTTCACCGATACCGCATTGGTCGGTATTCTGCGCGGTGCGCGAGGCTAAGGCAATGGCGCCGGGCCACCCGGCTGCCCGGCTGACCCGGGAATCACCCGGACGGCCCCGATCCTGCGCCGGCGTACGCCCAGGACCTCCAGCCGGCACCCCGGTGCAGCGACACTGTCCCCGGGGCGGGCCATGCGGCCAAGCTGTTCAAGGATGTATCCCGCCACCGTCTCGTACTGCCCCTCCGGCAGGCCGATTCCGGTCAGGCGTTCAAACTCCTGAAGGATCAGCGCCCCGTCCACCACCAGCTGGCCCTTTTCCTTCCGGAACCGGTCTTCCGGGTCGCGCCCGGTGTCATATTCGTCGTAAATCTCGCCCACGAGTTCCTCGACCAGATCCTCCAGCGTGACAATGCCGTCCGTTCCGCCGTATTCATCCACCACAACCGCAATATGGCTCTGCTCGGCCCGCATTCGCGACAGCGAGGGCACTACGGTGGCCGTCCCGGGCAGGAACAGCAGCGGGCGGACAATATCCGCGATGGTCCGAGTTTCGCCCCGGCTTCCGCCCGTGGCGTTCGCCCCGCCGTCCCCGTCTCCCCGCAGGAGGTCACGGACGTGGATGAAGCCGATGACGTCATCCGGGGAGTCCCGGATGACGGGGTACCTGGAATACGGCAGCGAATGGACTGCCACCCGTGCCTGGGGCAGTGTCAGGTCCGCCTGCAGGAAACGTACCTCGGGCCGCGGGCGCATCACTTCCTGGAGCAGGCGCTGGCCTGCGCCAAAAACGTCCGAAAGGATCCGCCTGCTGTCCTCCGCCAGGACCGGACTGGCCGCGACCATGTCCCACAGTTCCTGCGAGCTAATGGGCGGGGTTTTGACCCGCGGGTCACCGCCCAGCAGGCGGACTACCGCGTCCGTGGATACGGACAGCGCCTTGATCACTGGGCGCATCACCACGGCAAAGACGTTCAGCGGCGGGGCGAGGATCCTGGTCACCCGCTCCGCGTTCTGCATTGCCAGGCGTTTGGGGACCAGTTCTCCCAGCACCAGGGACAAATAGGCGACGGCGAGGGTGAGCAGGATGAAGGCGGCAGCATCTGCGGCTGCCGGTCCCAGCCCCGCGCCGCGCAGCAGCGGTGCCACGGCCGGGGCCAGTGCCGAGGCGCCGTATGCGGCCGAGAAAAAGCCTGAAAGCGTGACGCCTATCTGGATGGACGAAAGGAAGAGGTTGGGGTTGCGGGCCAACGCCGCGATCTTCTTTCCGCCGGTGCCCGTTGCTTCGATCCGGTTGATCTGGCTCTCGCGCAGGGACACCAGTGCCATTTCGGCACCGGCGAATACTCCGCCAAGGAGGATGAAGAAGACAACCAGCAGGAGGTTAAAGCCAGTACCGCCGTCCATGACTCCGAGCGTACCGGCGCCCGGGCGTACAGGACACGTTCCACCGGAATCCCGGGGACGCGGGCGGCCAGTCCGGCGCGTATGCAGTGCCGTCAGCCGCCGCGGGAAGTAAGACGGGCCGTCACGCGGGGGAGGCCCCGGCACCGCCGGCCCTTCGCCGGCTGATCCTCCGGCGCCGCGACCGGATGGCGGCGTCCTCCGCCGAGAGCAGCGGTTCAAGCTCCGTCCGGTCGCCGGTGACCGGCCGCCACCAGGACAGGGACGGATTCGAGTCCAGCAGGATGGTCCGCACCAGCAGGGTGAGCGGGATGGCCAGGACGGCACCCACCGGTCCGAGCACCACGGCCCAGAACAGGACCGAGATGAAGGTTACCGACTCGCTGAGATTCACCGCGTTGCCCACATACCGGGGCTGCACAATTGACTGGATGACGGCGTTGACGCCGCCGAAAATGATCACCACGGCAACCACCGTCGGCCAGCCCCCGGTGAGGTAGCCGAAAAACAGCGGCGGAATAAGGGCGATGAAGTACCCGATGTTCGGTATAAAGCTGCAGATGAAGGACAGCAGCCCCCACAGCAGTGCCCCGGGAATCTGCAGGATGAGCAGGACCAGCCAGTTGAAAAGCCCCTGGAGCAGCCCCAGGACAGTGGTGGCAACCATGTAGCGGCGCACGCTGCAGGCATAGTCCTTCAGCGCCGTCACCAGGACGGGACGGTGGCCGCCCAGGTGCTCCAGCAGGGCGGGGATCCGGGAACCGTCCACGGCCATCAGGATGAGCAGCGTAAGGATAATGACCAAGGCCCCGACCAGCCCGGTGACGTTGCCCAGCAGACCCCCGATGAATCCGAGCAGCCGTTCGGGGGTCAGGCTCTCACCGGCTGCCTGCACCTGCTCCGGCCCGAAGCCCGCAGCGGTCAGTGCGTCCGCCAGCGACGCCCCGGCCTCTTCCAGCTGCCCGGCGTACTGCGGCAGCAGAGCCGAAAACCGGCCCAAGGCCGCCACCAGCACCGCGGCGAAACCGGCGAGCAGGGCAAAAACGGTGACTATCCCCGTTCCGGTTGCCAGACCACGGGGAACGCCGTGGCCATGCAGCCACTGACTCAGCGGATGGACGCAGAGGGTAAGTACCAGAGCAAGAAAGGCCGGGGTGAAAACATCCCTGACGGCGGCAAGGCCGAAGGCTGCTACGGTCCCTCCCGCCAGAGTGAGCAGGATAACGGCGCTCCGCGGAAGCGCGGACGCCCTGCCGGTACCTTCTGTCTCCGAAGCCACGGGGGCCTCCTTTTGCCTTGACGTAATCAAGGCAACCCGGATTCGGGGCACCGGCGCAACAGATAACAAAAAAGTCCCCCGGGAATCCAAAGATTCCCGGGGGACTTCGCTGTGCGCGGAGGGGGACTTGAACCCCCACCCTCGTTAGAGGACTAGCACCTCAAGCTAGCGCGTCTGCCATTCCGCCACCCGCGCAGAGAGTGGTTTATCTGCCTTGTCTGCAGCGTTTCCGCTGTTTGAAAGCTTCAAAAGCAACGGAAAAAACTCTAACACGCTTTTGGCCGTAACAACGAATCGGCCCAAGCCGGAGGGCGGTTGTGCACTTTCCAAGGTCCAAATGTGACCGTCCGCACCTCCATTCTGGCTAAGCTTGCTGGACAGCTACGAAGGAGAACCCGCATGCCCGATGATGTCCGTCCAGAGTCCGCGTCCGGACACCTCCGCGCCGAAGACGAGGTTGTTGGGATCTGCCGGAACCTGATCCGCTTCGACACCTCCAACTTCGGCGACAATTCCGGCCCGGGGGAACGGGCAGCGGCCGAATACACCGCAGGGCTGATTGAGGAGGCCGGACTCACAGCTGATCTGTTTGAATCAGCCCCCGGCCGCGCTTCGGTGGTCACCCGGATGGAGGGCAGCGACCCGTCCCTGCCGGCACTGGTGGTGCACGGGCATTTGGACGTGGTTCCTGCCCAGAAGCAGGACTGGACTGTTGACCCTTTCAGCGGCGAGGAACGTGACGGCCTGATCTGGGGGCGCGGCGCCGTCGATATGAAGGACATGGACGCGATGATCCTGTCCGTTATGCGCTCCATGGCAGCCACCGGCACCAGGCCCCGCCGCGACATTGTCTTTGCCTTCTTCGCTGACGAAGAGGCGGGCGGGGACTACGGTGCCCGCTGGGCGGTGGAGCACCGCCCGGAACTGTTCGACGGCGCTACGGAGGCCATCTCGGAGGTGGGCGGGTTTTCGGCCACCATCGGCGGACGCCGCACCTATCTGCTGCAGACCGCTGAAAAAGGCATTTCCTGGCTCCGGCTGGTTGCCCACGGCCGCGCAGGTCACGGCTCCCAGATCAACACGGACAATGCCGTCACGCGGCTGGCCCGCGCCGTCTCCACCATCGGCAGCCACCCGTGGCCCATTGAACTGACCGACACCACGCGGGCCTTCCTCGACGGCGTGACGGAGCTGACCGGCGTCGAGTTCGATCCGGACAACCCGGACCGGATCCTGGCTGAACTGGGAACCGTGGCCCGGTTTGTGGGCGCTACCCTGCAGAACACCTCAAATCCCACCGTGCTGAAGGCCGGTTACAAGCACAATGTCATCCCGGGGACCGCCGAGGCCCTGATCGATGCCCGGACCCTCCCGGGCCAGGAAGAGGCAGTGCTTGCCACCATCCGGGAACTCGCCGGCGAGGGAATAGACGTCAGCTATGAACACCGGGACGTTTCACTGGAGGTCCCGTTCAGCGGAAACCTGGTGGATTCGATGATCTCCGCCCTGCATGCAGAGGATCCGGGCGCACCGGTACTGCCGTACACCCTCTCCGGGGGCACGGACAACAAGTCGCTTAGCCGGCTGGGCATCACCGGCTACGGCTTCGCACCGCTGCGCCTGCCGGAGGACCTGGACTTCACCGGCATGTTCCACGGCGTGGATGAACGCGTACCGGTGGACTCACTCAAATTCGGCACGCGGGTACTCTCCCGCCTGCTGCAGGACTACTAGGCCCCCGGGCCAGACCGCCTTCTGCGAAAGGAGCGCCGCCGTGCCGGCCACCGAAATCCTCAGCCCCGAACTGCTGGAGCGGCTGCGCTCCCGCGCAGCCGGCTATGACGATACCAATTCCTTCTTCACGGAGGACCTGGAGGATCTGCGCGCAGCAGGTTACCTTGCCCTGTTCACGCCGCTCACCGAGGGCGGGTCGGGTATGGGGGTGCCCGACGTCGTGGCCTGCCAGCGGCTGCTGGCAGGCGCGGCACCCGCCACCGCCCTGGCGGTGAACATGCACCTGGTGTGGTGCGGGGTTGCCCACCTGCTGGCCCTGCGCGGAGATGATTCCCTGGCGTTCATTCTCCGGGAGGCTGCCGCGGGGGAGCTGTTCGCCTTCGGGGTCTCCGAACCCGGCAACCCGGCGGTGCTCTTTGACTCGCACACCTCCGCGCGTCCGCTGGGGGACGGCGGCTATGCCTTCACCGGAACCAAGATCTTCACGAGCCTGTCCCCGGCATGGACGCGGCTGGGGATTTTCGGCAAGGACGCCACGGACCCCGGCGAGCCGCGGCTGGTCTTCGGATTCGCTGATCGGGGCACGGCAGGCATCAGCACGGCTGATGACTGGAACACCATGGGCATGCGTGCCAGCCAGTCCTGCACCACACGACTGGAGGGAGCCGAGGTTCCGGCGGGCCGGATGGTCCGGTCCACGCCCGTAGGCCCACACGGGGACGCTTTTGTATTCGGGATCTTCAGCATGTTCGAGACCCTGCTCTCTGCCGTGTACACCGGGATAGGCGACCGGGCCGTACAGCTGGCAGCCGAGGCAGCGGCGGGGCGCGTCTCGCCCGACGGGGTTCCGGCGTCGGCCCATCCGGAGACCCGGTGGAAGATCGCCGATGCGGCACTGCGCATGGACGGGGTGCACCTGCAGCTCGCAGCCGTCGCCCGGGACCTGGAAGAGGGCGTCGATCACGGGACCTACTGGTTCCCGCTGCTCTCGGGCCTGAAATACCGGTCCACGGAGACCGCCCGCAGCGTCGTGGAAACCGCGGTGCGCGTGGCAGGGGGAAAGGCCTACTCCCGCGGGCAGGAACTGGAGCGGCTGTACCGCGATGTCCTCGCGGGCATGTTCCATCCCTCCAGCGAGGACTCGGTGCATGCCAGTGTGGCCAATGCTGTCCTGGGGCCGGTGGACAGCGGGTAATCCGGGCTCAGGCGGTGCGCTGTACCCGCAGGATCCGGCGGCGCAGCCAGAAACGGCGGCCACCGCCGCTGTAAATCCGGCTTCGGTGCAGCTCCCACTTCCCGTATTCGGCGTGCTCAACCAGCCGTCGGCGCGCTTCGTGAAGCGGCTCAGTGGGATCTACCGACACCACCAGGTACTCATAGTCCCGGGCGTTTTCCGGCCGGCGGGAGACATCCGGTGCAAGAATTTGTTCGCGCATTTCCCTCCAATTTTGCCTACTTTACAGCTAACGTCTAGTGCATGAGCATAGATCCGCGCATCGCGCTCCAGTCCCTGATTACCGCCCTGGAGGAGCACCTTGCCGCCGCCGCAACCCGCCGCGGCGAGAAGGACCCGGTGGTGGAGAGCGCGTATCTGGCAATTGCGGATGCCTTCGAAGTCTACGAGGAAGTCCTCTACGACGCCTACGGGGAAGTCACCCCGCTGGAGATCTATGAGGACGATGACGAGGACTATGAAACCGGTGACGAGCTGGATCCGGCCGAAGACGACAGCATCGACGTCATCGGCCCGGACCTTACCGGCGATGCCCCGTCAACCCGGCCCGAAAGCCGACGCACTCCGGACACCGGAGACAACGGCAGCAACCGCCCGGCGGGCTGGTAATCCCGGAAGAACCCGCTGCCGGCACCGGGGACCCCGTCCGCGGGGCACGGAGTTCGTGTCATAGAGTTCTAGTGTGAATTGGTTTGAAGCGATCTTCCTTGGCCTGATCCAGGGCCTGACAGAATTCCTCCCCATCTCCTCCAGCGCCCACCTGCGCATTGTCGGTGAGTTGCTGCCCGGTGCACAGGATCCGGGTGCCGCCTTTACCGCCATCACCCAGCTGGGCACTGAAACGGCGGTGGCCGTGTACTTCTGGAAGGACATCGTCAGGATTATCAAATCCTGGTGGGGCTCCCTGGTGGGCCGGGTGCCGCGCAGCGATCCGGATGCCCGGATGGGCTGGCTGATCATTATCGGCACACTGCCCATTGTGGTCCTGGGGCTCCTCTTCCAGGACCAGATCGAAAACACCTTCCGCAGCCTGTGGATCGTGGCCACCATGCTGATTGTCTTCGGCATCATCCTGGCGGTGGCGGACACTGTTGGACGGCAGCAGCGCACCCTGGACAAGCTGACCTACAAGCACGGCATCCTGTACGGATTCGCCCAGGCCCTGGCACTGATCCCCGGCGTCTCGCGTTCCGGCGGCACCATTACTGCCGGCCTGCTGATGGGGTACACCCGTGAAGCGGCTGCCCGCTACGCCTTCCTGCTGGCCATACCCGCCGTCTTCGGCAGCGGACTCTTCCAGCTGGTGAAGTCAATCGACGAGCCCATGCCGTACACGGCGCTGCAGACCGGCGCCGCCACCGTGGTTGCCTTCGTTGTGGGCTTTGTCATCATCGGCTGGTTCCTGCGCTACGTCTCAACCCGCAGTTACCGCCTGTTCGTCTGGTACCGCATCCTGCTGGGCGTGTGCATCTACCTGCTGCTGGGCTTCGGCGTCATTACGGCCTAGCCGTGAGCAGTAGAGTTTGTTAGGTGATTGCCTGGAAATCCCCCTCCCTGCCCTCCCTGCCCGGAACCTCGGATGACATCCGTCTGTATGACACGGCTGCACAAAAACATGTGACCGTGCAGCCGGACGGTGCCGCCAGCATGTACGTCTGCGGAATCACCCCCTATGACGCCACCCATATGGGCCATGCCTCCACGTACGTTGCCTTCGACCTGCTCAACCGCCAGTGGCGGGACGCCGGGCACACCGTCACCTACGTGCAGAACGTCACCGACGTGGATGATCCGCTGCTGGAGCGCGCCAACGCCACGGGAGTGGACTGGCGGGAGCTCGCCGCGGAACAGACACAGCTCTTCCGTGACGACATGGAAGCCCTCAACGTCCTGGCACCGGACCACTACATCGGTGCGGTGGAGTCCGTTGAATGGATCGTCCCGGCAGTTGAAGCCCTCATGGACCGCGGACTGGCGTACCGGGTGCCCGGCAGCGCCGGGGAACCCGACGGCGATCTGTACTTCGACGTCGACGCCGCGTCAGCGCTGGCCCCGTCAGACCCGGATGCCTGGTGGCTTGGGCAGGTCTCCCACATGAGCCGGGAGGAGATGCTGCCGGTGTTCGCCGAACGCGGCGGCGACCCTGAACGGCCGGGCAAGCGCAACGCCCTGGATCCGCTGCTGTGGCGCCAGGCACGCACCGGCGAGCCGTCCTGGGACGGCGGCCGGCTCGGCCGCGGCCGTCCGGGCTGGCACATTGAGTGCTCCGTCATTGCCCAGCGGTTCCTTCCCCGGCCGTTTACCGTGCAGGCAGGCGGATCCGATCTGGTGTTCCCGCACCATGAGATGAGTGCCGGCCATGCCTACGCCTGTTCCGGTGCGCCGCTGGCCTCCCACTATGCCCACGCCGGCATGGTGGGCCTTGACGGCGAGAAAATGAGCAAGTCGCTGGGCAACCTGGTGCTCGTCTCGCGGCTGCGTGCCGACGGCGTGGAGCCCGCGGCCATCCGGTTGGTTCTCCTGGGACACCATTACCGGAGCGACTGGTTCTGGACGGCTGACCAGCTGCGCGCGGCCGAACAGCGTCTCGCCGACTGGCGCAGGGCGCTTGAATATACTGCCGAAGACGCCGCCAGGACGCTGCTGCAGCAGATCCGCGCCGCACTGGCAGAGGACCTGGACGCACCTGCCGCGCTGCGGGCCGTGGATGCCTGGGCATCCGCAGCCGTATCCGCGGGCACACCGGGCACCCGGGGCGGCGGGGAACTGGTTTCCGCCGCAGTCAACGCGTTGCTGGGCATCCGCCTCTAGGAACCCGCCTCTAGGAACCCGCCCCCGGCTGCGCGCGTCCCGCGGGATGCTGCCGGCCGGGGGAGTGCTGTCAGTCCCGGCGCCGGCGCTTGAGGTAACGCTCGAACTCGCGGGCAATCGACTCGCCGCTGGCCTCGGGCAGCTCTGCGGTGTCCTTGGCTTCCTCCAGCTGGCGCACATACGCTGCCACTTCCGGATCCTCGGTAGCCAGCTCATCCACCCCGCGTTCCCAGGCTTCGGCCTCTTCGGTGAGCAGCTGGGTTTCCAACGGCACCTGCAGGAGTTCTTCGATGCGGTTGAGCAAGGCAAGCTGCGCCTTGGGCGACGGCGCCTGCCCTACATAGTGCGGCACCGCGGCCCACAGCGAAACCGAGGGAATGTCCGCCAGCCCCGCCATATGGGAGACCACGCCGACAATGCCGATGGGGCCTTCATAGGTCGATGGCTCCAGGGTCAGGGCATCCTGCAGGTCCGCTTCCTCGCACGTGGCGGTGACCGGAATGGGCCGGGAGTGCGGAACATCGGCGAGCAGGGCCCCGGCCAGGACAATACAGTCCACATCGAGTTCCTTGGCCAGGGCAATAATCTCGGCGGTGTAGGCGCGCCACTTGTAGGACGGCTCCACCCCGGTGACGAAGATGACGTCCAGGTTGCTGTCCGGGACTTCCGCCCTTGAAATCCGCGTGGTGGGCCACTTGATCCGCTGGGCCCCGGAGGCGGTGCGCCTGATCGCGGGCCGGGTGAACTGAAAGTCGTAGTATTCGTCGGCGTCTATGCTGGCTATTTTTTCGCTGTCCCAGTGCCTGCTCAGGACCTTCAGGGCGTCGGAGGCGGCTTCGCCGGCGTCGTTCCATCCTTCGAAGGCAGCCAGCATCACCGTGACGCGCCCTGAGGGCGAATCGTCACCAAAATAGTCCTGGAGGCCAGCGGCGCCAAAGCCATCAGTATTGCTCACACGACCACACTATGCCCCGGACCACCTCGTGTCAGGACCGCGTAGCGGGGCTTCGCGGAGAGCAAAAGAAACACACTCTGCCGCCGCCCCTTAGACTGAGGACATGCCCGAACACGCCTCAGCCAATTCCGTCCGCAGTTCCGCCGATCCGTCCCTGCAGGCTGTTTTCTGGGACATGGACGGCACCATCGTGGATACCGAACCGTACTGGATCGCCGCCGAGAAGGACCTTGCCCTGAGTTTCGGAGTGGAATGGACCGAGGCGCAGGCGGAGGCCATGGTGGGCCAGGCCCTGGAATTCGGAGCGGGCATGCTCCGTAAGGCAGGCGTGGACCTCCCCGTCCGTACGATTGTCGACCGCCTCATCAACCGCGTGGCCGATCAGGTGCGGCAGGACGTGCCGTGGCGCCCCGGGGCCCGCGAGCTGCTGGCCGGGCTGAAGGAGGCAGGCATTCCGTGCGGCATGGTCACCATGTCCGAACCGGTCCTGGCGAAGGTGATTGTCGAGTCCCTGCCGGCCGGCAGCTTCGACCTGGTGGTCACCGGTGACATGGTCGACGCCGGCAAACCGCACCCGGAGGCGTACCTGCAGGCATTCGAGACGCTCGCCCGGACTGTTCCGGATCTGCGCCCCGACCGGGTAGTGGCCATCGAGGATTCGCTCCCCGGAACCGCCTCCGCCCGTGCCGCCGGCCTCGTGACCCTTGGCATCCCCAACTTCGTTCCGCTGCCACCCGGGACGGTGGAGCACGAATGGGATACGCTCGCCGGCCGGGGTGTCCGCGATCTGATCAGCCTGCTCCCCGCCACTGTCCCGGAGCCCGCCAGGTGAGCAGTACCGATCCGGCGGGAACCGGACGCAGGGAAGGCATACCGCTGGGCAGCATCGCCGGTGTGCCGATCATCCTGGCTTATTCGTGGTTCATTATCGCCGCGCTGATCGTCGCCGTGTTCGGCCCCCAGGTCCGCGGCGCGTTCCCGTACCTCGGAATCGGTGCCTACGCCGTCGCGTTCGGTTATGCCCTGCTGCTCCTGCTGTCCGTCCTCGCCCACGAAGTTGCCCACGCCCTCACCGCCAGGGCCTACCGCTGGCCCACCGCCAGGATTGTCCTCACCCTCTGGGGCGGTCACACACAGTTCGGCGACCTCCGCTCGACGCCGGGGCGTTCCCTGGTGGTCGCCCTTGCCGGACCGGCGGCCAATTTCGTCCTGGCAGCCATCGGTTTCGGCGTGCTGCAGCTGGTACCGGCCGGCAGCGTAGGCCAGCTGGTCACTCTGATCTTTGTCTACGCCAACCTGCTGGTGGCCATTTTCAACGTCCTGCCGGGCCTGCCGCTGGACGGCGGCCGGATTGTGGAGAGCGCCGTCTGGAAGGCTACGGGCTCGCAGGAGCGCGGCACCGTGGCAGCCGGCTGGGCAGGCCGCATCATTGTGGTGCTGCTGCTGGCGGCACTGTTTGTTCCTCCCTACCTGCGCGGTGAATCGCCGTCGCTGAGCCTGGTCCTGGTGGCTGCACTGCTCTGCGGTTTCCTCTGGATGGGCGCCGGGGCTGCCATCACCAACGCCCGGATGCGGCTGCGGCTGCCGCAGGTCAGCGCCGAAGCCCTGATGAAACCGGCCGTTTCGCTGCCTGCCGGGTCCACCGCCGCCGTCGCCGCGCACCTGATCCGCGAACACCCGGACGCAGCTGTGGTCATCACTGCGCCAACCGGTCAGCCGGAAGCCGTGGTGGACCGCGGTGCCCTGGCCCAGGTGCCGCCGGAACACTCGGCCACCGTCACGGTAAATGCCGTTTCCCGCCCGCTGGCCCCGGGTGCCTACGTACCCGATGCCGCCTCCGGGCAGGAACTGGTGCAGTACCTTTCCAAGCTGACCGGCGGTGAGTACGCCGTGATCAACCGGGAGGGCCGGGTGGTCGGCCTGCTCCACAAGGCCGCAGTCATCGCCGCAATGACCGGCAAGCCGGCCCGCCCGGCCCGGTAGCACCGGACCCGCAGCCTCCCGTATCCCACATTGACCCCGCCCCGCCCCTCACCGGTCCGAGGCAGTACAGACCCGCACAAGAACCAAAGGAAACACCATGAACTCCGATAACCAGGAGCAGGACACCGCCGCAGCGCCGCACGGAGCTGAAATCCGCAGGGGGCCGCTGCGCCCCGGCGAGCGGGTCCAGCTCACCGACGAAAAGGGACGCCGGAACACCATCACCCTCACCGAGGGCGGGGCATTCCACACGCACCGCGGCTACCTGCAGCACGACTCCGTCATCGGGCTGCCCGAAGGGTCCGTTGTCACGAACACGGCCGGCCACCAGTACCAGATCCTTCGCCCGCTGCTCTCCGA
This sequence comes from Arthrobacter sp. YD2, assembly GCF_030410475.1. Classification (NCBI taxonomy): domain Bacteria; kingdom Bacillati; phylum Actinomycetota; class Actinomycetes; order Micrococcales; family Micrococcaceae; genus Arthrobacter; species Arthrobacter sp. YD2. Next base: position 413,000 of record NZ_JAUHHB010000002.1, on the reverse strand, counting down.
CTTCGTCCTCTCCATGCCCCGCGGTGCGGCCGTGGTCTACCCCAAGGACGCGGCGCAGATCGTCACCATGGCGGATATCTACCCGGGCGCGCGGGTGGTGGAAGCCGGCGTCGGTTCCGGTGCGCTGAGCATTTCACTGCTGCGTGCCGTGGGCGACCAGGGCAGCCTGCACTCCTACGAACGGCGTGAGGAATTCGCACAGATTGCCCGCGGCAACGTGGAGACCTTCTTCGGCGGACCGCACCCGGCCTGGGACATCAGCCTGGGCGACTTCCAGGACGAAGTGGTGAAGACCCAGGCACCCGGCAGCGTGGACCGGGTGGTCCTGGACATGCTCGCCCCCTGGGAATGCACCGACGCCGTTGCCACCGTCCTGGCCCCGGGCGGTGTATGGATTTCCTACGTCGCCACGGTTACCCAGCTCTCCCGCACCGCAGAGGCCATCCGGGCTGACGGCCGCTTCACCGAACCCGATGGCTGGGAATCCATGGTCCGTGGCTGGCACCTGGAGGGGCTTGCCGTACGGCCGGACCACCGCATGGTGGCGCACACCGGTTTCCTTCTGACAGCCCGCCGGCTGGCCGAGGGTGCCACCGGCCTCGTGGCCAAGCGCCGGGCGTCCAAGACCAACTTCAGCGAAGAGGACATGAACGCCTGGACCCCCGCTGCGGTGGGCGAGCGGGAGGTCTCAGCCCACAAGCTGCGCCGGGCGGCACGGGACGCCAGTTCCACCGTCCAGCGGGGTGCGTTGGAAAGCGCTGAAAAGTTCCAGCAGGAGTCCGGCACCCCATAACGGGTAACTGCCGAAACACAAGAGACCTGACCCCGTGTTTCTCACGGCGCCCTGGGTTACTGTCGTTGGACAGACCCAGAGCAACGTGAAGGCGGTCGGCATGATGGCTGAACCCGAGAACACCGGACCGGGAACCGGGGAAACCCGGCCCGTATCCTCAGCGGCTGGAACCAGCACGGAAGCACGGCAGTTGAATGTCCTTCGTGACAAACTACGGAATCTGGACCGGCAGCTTGCTGCCCTGACACACAACAACGCCCGGCTCGTGGCCATGCTGGAGACCGCGAAGTCGGAGATCATCCGGTTGAAGGATGCCCTGGAGAACGAGGGTGCCACACCTTTCAGCTTTGGCACCGTGATCGGAGTCAACCAGCGCGGTGACGCGCAGCCCGGTGTGACCACCGCGGCAGCCGTCCAGGAGAGCCTGGACATCATCCAGTCCGGGCGCAAACTGCGCGTGGCGGTTTCCCCCCTCCTGGACCTGGGACAGATAGTCCCGGGCCAGGAGGTACTGCTCAACGAATCCCTCACCGTGATAGCTGCGCTCGGCTTTGAACGGGCGGGCGAACTGTTCACGGTGAAGGAACTCCTGGGATCGGACCGGGTGCTGGTGATCGGCCGGGCCGACGACGAGCGCGTGGTCCGGCTCAATGGTCCCCTTGGCCGGGAGAAAGTGCGGGTGGGTGACGCGCTGACCGTGGACACCCGCATCGGCTACGCGCTGGAGAAGATTCCGCGCAGTGAAGTGGAGAACCTCGTCCTGGAAGAGGTCCCGGACATCTCCTACGCAGACATCGGCGGCCTGGGTCCGCAGATCGAACAGATCCGCGACGCAGTGGAACTGCCCTTTATGCATCCGGACCTGTACCGCGAACACGGCTTGAAGCCACCCAAGGGCATTTTGCTCTACGGCCCTCCCGGCTGCGGCAAAACCCTGATTGCCAAAGCCGTGGCACATGCCCTGGCTGCCCGGGTGATGGAACAGACCGGCATGCAGGGGGCACGCAGCTACTTCCTGAACATCAAGGGTCCCGAACTGCTGGATAAGTACGTGGGGGAGACCGAGCGCCACATCCGGCTGATCTTCGGCAGGGCACGGGAAAAGGGCTCGGACGGAAGCCCCGTGGTCGTGTTCTTCGACGAAATGGATTCGCTCTTCCGCACCCGTGGAACCGGAGTGTCCTCCGACGTCGAAACCACCATTGTTCCGCAGCTGCTCAGCGAGATCGACGGCGTCGAAAAGCTGGAAAACGTGATCGTCATCGGCGCCTCGAACCGTGAAGACATGATCGATCCGGCCATCCTGCGGCCGGGACGGCTTGACGTGAAGATCAAGATCCAGCGGCCCGACGCGGAAGGAGCCGCAGAGATCTTCACCAAGTACCTGACCCCGGACCTTCCCCTGCACCGGGAAGACCTGGCCGAACACGGCTACGATCCGGTGGCCACGGTCCGTGAAATGATCCGCCGCACAGTGGAAAAGATGTACGCAGAGGACAAGGCCAACGAGTATCTGGAAGTCACCTACGCCAACGGGGACACCGAGATGCTGTACTTCAAGGACTTCAACTCCGGGGCGGTGATCCAGAACGTTGTGGACCGGGCCAAGAAGTACGCCATCAAGGACCTGCTCCAGCTGCATCAGCGCGGTTTGCGCATCGAACACCTGATGCGCGCCGTCGTGGATGAATTCCGCGAGCATGAGGATATGCCCAACACCACCAATCCGGATGACTGGGCACGGATCTCGGGCAAGAAGGGCGAGCGCATTACCTATATCCGCACCATCGTCCAGGGCAAGGCCGGTCAGGAACCGGGCCGCACCATCGAAACCGCCGCCAACCCGGGGCAGTATCTGTGACCGTGCGCCGCGTGATGGGAACCGAGACCGAATACGGGATCCTGGCGCCGTCGCTGCCCTCGGCCAACGCCACTGTGCTCTCCAGCCAGATTGTCAACGCCTACGCGGCGAGCCTGCGTGCCGGAGCGGGCAACCTCTCCGGAACGCGCTGGGACTACACGGACGAGGCACCGCTCAATGATGCCCGCGGATTTGCGGTGCCCCGGGCGGCGGCGGATCCCACCCAGCTCACCGATGATCCGCCGGTGCTCGACGCCGAACAGATCGCATTGGAGGGCGGGGGACCCGCTGCCCTCTACGGGGAGCAGACCTCCGATAATCCGGTGCTGATGAACATGGTGCTGGGTAACGGGGCACGCCTGTACGTGGACCATGCCCATCCGGAGTACTCGTCCCCGGAGGTCACCCGGCCGCGCGACGCAGTGCTGTGGGACAAGGCCGGGGACGCGGTGGTGCTCGCGGCGATGCGCCACATTGCGCGTATGCCGGGTTTTGCTCCCGTGAACCTGTACAAAAACAACACCGACAACAAAGGCGCCTCCTACGGTTCCCACGAGAACTACCTGGTGCCCCGCAGCGTCCCGTTCGGCAGCCTTGTCAGCGGTCTGGTGCCGTTTTTTGTTTCACGCCAGGTCATTGTCGGCTCGGGCCGGGTGGGTATCGGCACCAACAACCAGCGCCAGGGGTTCCAGCTGAGCCAGCGGGCGGATTTCTTCGAAACCGAAGTCGGCCTGGAGACCACCATCCGGCGGCCGATTATCAACACGCGGGATGAGCCGCACGCGGTGGCGGAAAAATACCGCCGGCTGCACGTGATCATCGGTGATGCGAACCTAAGTGAGGTGTCCGCGCTGCTGAAGACGGGCACCACCTCCCTGGTCCTGTCCATGATCGAGGCCGGCACCGTTCCCGCCATAGAGCTCCGGGATCCGGTGGGCGCACTGCAGGCGATCAGCCACGATCCCACCCTGCAGCAGCTGGTTGAACTGGCCGACGGCCGGATGGTCACCGGCCTGGACCTGCAGGAGATGTATCTCCAGGCCGCCGCCGCCCACGCCCGCGCGGCAGGGGAGGCGGACGCGGACACCGAGGACATCCTCTCCCGCTGGACGTCGCTGGTGGGCACGCTGAAACGGGATCCGCTGGAAGCCGCAGCCTCGGTGGACTGGGTGGCCAAGCTGAAAATCCTGCAGGCCTACCGGGAACGCGACGGGCTGGCCTGGTCCGATGCACGCCTGCATCTGGTGGACCTGCAGTACTCGGACATGCGCCCGGAAAAGGGTTTGTACTACCGGCTGGCCGCACGCGGGCAGATGGACCGGGTGCTCACCGATGAGGAGATCGCCCGGGCCGTGACGCATCCGCCCGAGGACACCCGCGCCTATTTCCGCGGCAACTGCCTCCGACGCTTCCCGCGTGAAGTGATCGGGGCGAGCTGGGATTCCATCATCTTTGAACTGCCCTCCCGCCGGCGGCTTCAGCGCATCCCCACCCGGGAGCCGCTGCGCGGAACCAGGGCCCTGACCGAGGAACTTTTCAACGCTTCCGCCGATGCGGAGGATTTTGTCGCCAGACTCCTGACCGGTTCAGCGGCCACCGTGGCACCATAGGACTAGGATTCATCCCCCGGGCAAGAAAGGGCTTCGCATCATGGCAACCCAGGACCGCAAAACCACCGGAACGCATCCCGCCGAACAGGAGGAAACCGAAGCAGTTCCTCCTCCCACAGCCGAGACGGAGGCACCCGCGGCCAGCGCGGAAACAGAAGGCGTGGACGACCTGCTGGATGAGATTGACGGTGTCCTCGAGAACAACGCGGAAGAGTTTGTCCGCGGTTTTATCCAAAAGGGCGGTCAGTGACGGATGGGCCCCCGGGACCCTGCTGCCGCTGTCCATCAAGCACCCTCGTCCTCCTTCACCGAACATCTCACCAGGCATAACCCGGAACTGCTGCCCTCATCGCGGACCCTCGGGCCCGTATCCGCGGGATCCGGAGCCGGGCTGGCTCCGCAGGCCACCACCATCGTCTCGCTGTCCTACGCGGGCGGCGTCCTGATGGCGGGGGACCGGCGGGCGACCATGGGCAACATGATTGCCAGCCGGCACATCAAGAAGGTGTTCCCGGCGGACAATTACTCCGTCCTGGGCATTGCCGGTACCGCTGGGCTTGCCCTGGACATGATCCGCCTGTTCCAGGTGGAGCTGGAGCATTACGAAAAGATCGAAGGCACGCCCATGAGCCTGGACGGCAAGTCCAACCGGCTCGCAGCCATGGTGCGCTCCAACCTGCCGCTGGCGCTGCAGGGACTGGCCGTGGTTCCGCTGTTCGCCGGCTACGACACGCAGCGGCGGACCGGGCGGCTCTTCTCCTACGACGTCACCGGCGGCCGTTATGAGGAATATGAGCACCACTCGGTAGGCTCCGGATCCGTGTTTGCCAGGGGCGCCCTGAAGAAACTCTGGCGGCCGAATATGGACGAGGACGAAGCGGTCCGGGTGGCGGTGGAATCCCTCTACGACGCCGCCGACGACGATTCGGCCACCGGCGGGCCCGATGTGGTGCGCCGCCTCTGGCCCGTGATCTACGTGGTCAACAGCGCCGGGAACCGGGAAATCCCCGAACGCGAGCTGCAGGAACTTTCGACTGACCTGATCCAACGGCGCTCCGCCGCCGGACTGGAGGCGTAACCGTGACCCAGCAGTTCTACGTCTCGCCCGAACAGCTCATGAAGGACCGGGCGGATTTCGCCCGGAAAGGCATCGCCAGGGGACGCTCAGTGGTGGTGCTTACCTGCCGCGAGGGCATTGCCCTGGTGGCGGAGAACCCCTCGCCGTCACTGCATAAACTCAGCGAAATCTACGACCGCATCGGTTTCGCCGCCGTTGGCAAATACAACGAATTCGAAAGCCTGCGCCAGGCAGGCATCCGGTTCGCTGACGTGCGCGGCTACTCCTATTCCCGGGAGGACGTCTCCGCGCGCGGCCTTGCCAGTGTCTACGCACAAAGCCTGGGCTCGGTCTTTACCACCGAGGGCAAGCCGTTCGAGGTGGAACTGGCTGTAGTGGAGGTCGGTGCCGATCCCTACTCCGACCACCTGTACCGGCTCAATTTCGACGGCTCAATCGCCGATGAAAGCAACTACACGGTAATGGGCGGACAGGCCGAAATTGTCAACGAAGCACTGGCGCGCACCTGGAACCAGGACGCGGACTTCCCGTCCGCCATCCGGACGGCAGTGCGTGCACTGGCTGCCACCCGCACGCCCGAGGGCGCCGGATCCGGGCAGCCGGCTGAACCCCTGGGCGCCGGCCTGCTCGAAGTGGCCGTCCTCGACAGGGACCCGCTCTCCACACGGGGGACCGTCAGGGCCTTCCGCAGGATAAACACCGTTGAGCTGGACCGTTTGCTGTCCAGCGCGGAAGGAGACTGATGGACCGCAGGATCTTCGGCGTCGAAACGGAATTCGGCATTGCTTACTCAGGGCCGGACTCACGGCCCCTGTCCCCGGAGGAAGTAGCCCGCTACCTCTTCCGCAAGGTGGTCAGCTGGGGACGTTCCTCCAACGTGTTCCTCACCAATGGTTCCCGCCTCTACCTCGACGTCGGATCCCACCCCGAGTACGCCACCGCGGAATGCGACGACCTGGCGCAGCTGGTGGCCCATGACCGGGCCGGTGAGCTGATCCTGGACGATCTGGTGGACGAGGCCGAAGACCGGCTGAAGGCCGAAGGCTTCAACGGCAGCGTCTACCTGTTCAAGAACAACACCGACTCTGCCGGGAATTCCTACGGCAGCCACGAAAACTACCTGATCCCGCGCAGGCTGGAGTTTTCCCGGCTCGCCGATGTGCTGATCCCGTTCCTGGTCACCCGCCAGCTGCTGGTCGGCGCCGGCAAGGTGCTCAAGACCCAGTCCGGTTCCCTCTATGCCTTCTCCCAGCGCGCCGACCACATCTGGGAAGGGGTCTCCTCGGCCACCACCCGGTCCCGGCCCATCATCAACACCCGTGACGAGCCGCATGCCGACGCCGAGCACTACCGGCGCCTGCACGTGATCGCCGGGGACTCGAACATGTCCGAAACCACCCTGCTCCTCAAGGCCGGATCCGTGGACCTCATGCTGCGGATGATCGAAGCCGGGGTGTTGATGCGTGACCTGCGGCTGGAAAACCCCATCCGCAGCATCCGGGAAACCTCCCATGACCTCTCGGGCCGGCAGCCGCTGAGACTGGCCAACGGCTCCACCATCACGCCGCTGGAACTGCAGCGCATCTACCTGCAGCGGGTCAAGGACTTCGTGGCCGTGAACGGCGGGCACAACCGGCATACCGGACGCGTGGTGGACCTCTGGGAACGGACCCTGGACGCAATTGAATCCGGGAACCATTCAGGTATCGATACCGAGATTGACTGGGCCATCAAGAAGAAGCTGGTGGACCGGGTCAGTGAACGGCACGGCCTGGAGATGTCCTCCGCGCGCCTGTCCCAGGTGGACCTGACCTATCACGACATCTCCCGGCGCCGGGGTTTGTTCTACCTGCTGCAGGCACGCGGGGAAACCGCGCGGGTGGTGGAGGACAGTGACATCAAGGAGGCGGTGGACCAGCCGCCGCAGACCACCAGGGCCAAGCTGCGCGGTGACTTTGTCCGCCGCGCCAAGGCCGCCAACCGGGACTTCACGGTGGACTGGGTGCACCTGAAGCTCAATGACCGGGCCCAGCAGACCGTCCTGTGCAAGGATCCGTTTGCCTCCGTGGACGAGCGGGTGGAAGCGCTTCTGTCCACCCTCTAAGGCCGTGCCTTTAGGACCGGCTCCTGCGCCGCGCCTAGGATTCACTCAGGAGAACCCGTTAGGGTGGGCCTGTTGCGGTGTTGCGCGGCGCCCGGCTCCCGGCCGGGAAGCCCCGTGCGCCCCGGGGCCCTTGTGCCCGCCCGCATCACACCCATGTCCACCACTGAAAGAAGTACTGTGCGCAAAGTACTAGCCATCCTCCTTCCTTTCCTGCTGTTCCTCACCGCCTGCTCCGGCGGCGAGGGCGAAGGGAACGACGCCGGCCCGCTGTCCTCTGTGAAGATCGAACGGGGAGAGGACGGTGCTGCCCCCACCGTGGAGTTTGATAAGCCGCTGAGCGCGGAAGACCCCACGCTGACCCGCGTGAACAACGGTGACGGTGCCGAGGTTGCGGCCGAGCAGACGGCGATGATCCGTCTGGCCATTGTGAACCCTGAAGACGGTTCCATCAGCCAGGAGACCTACACCGCGGAACAGGCCGAAGGCATTGCCGTGGACGAAAACCTCAAGACCGGCAACTCCCAGATGTATGACGCACTGCTCGGTGCACCCGTGGGCTCCGATTTCGCGTACTACATTCCGGCTGACGAAGAGACGGGCCGTGAGGAGAACTTCCTCGTCTTCACCGTCACCGACGCCAAGGACACCGTGAAGCCGCTGACCCAGGATGAAGCAGCCGCCCGCAACGCGGACGGGACCCTGCTGATGGCCCCGGAGGAAGTCGAATCCCTGAGCGCTGACGGCAAGCTGCCCGAGGTCACGTTCGCCGAGGACGGAACGCCGTCGGTCACCATCCCCGAAGGCGCCGAGGAGCCGGAGAAGCTGATCGTGAAGGTCCTCGAGGAGGGCGACGGTCCTGTGCTCGAGACCAGCGGCACGGTTGTGGCCGATTACCTGGGCGTGGGACTGCGCGACGGCGCCACCTTCGACTCCAGCTACGAGCGGGGAGAACCCGCCGAGTTCCCGCTGAGCAACGTCATCTCCGGTTGGACCTATGGCCTGGCCGGCCAGAAGGCCGGTTCCAAGGTGCTCCTGGTCCTGCCGTCCGAGCTCTCCTACGGTGATCCGGCCTCCGGCAGCAGCCCGTCCGGTCCGCTGGTGTTTGTCGTAGACATCCAGGAAGTCAAGTAGCCTTTAACACCTGATTCACCAGACACACCTGACTCAACCGCGAGGAGCACCATGTCATTCGGAAAGCGCGAATACGACCGTCAGAAGCCGGAGATTGATTTCCCGGAACACGACGCACCCACTGATCTCGTCATCGAGGACATCGTTGTTGGCGACGGCCAGGAAGTGAAGGCAGGCGACACGGTTTCCACCCACTACGTGGGCGTTGCCTTCTCCACCGGCGAGGAATTCGACGCGTCCTGGAACCGGGGCACGCCCCTGGACTTCCGTGTCGGAGTCGGCCAGGTCATTCAGGGCTGGGACCAGGGCCTGCTGGGCATGAAGGTCGGCGGCCGCCGCCGGCTGGAAATCCCGTCCTCCATGGCCTATGGCGACCGGGGTGCCGGTTCCGCCGTGGCTCCGGGAGAGTCCCTGATCTTCGTGGTGGACCTGCTCGGCGTCCGCTAATCCGAATCCTCCGCAAAGGGCGGAGCCGCCGTCATCACCGACGGCGGTTCCGCCCTTTGTCGTCTGCCCTGTCCGGAAGGGAGGTAGATTAGCTCCCGTGTCCGCCAAGAGAACCGAACGCCTGCTGAACCTGGTCATTGCCCTGCTCTCCACCCGCAGGGGCTTTACCAAGCACGAGCTGTTCGAAGAGATCGAACTGTATGCAGAGGCTTCCTCGCCCGAAGCACGGGAGAAGCTTTTCGACCGGGACAAGGCCTTCCTGCGCGAGCAGGGCATCCCCGTGGAGTCCTATAGCGAAGACCCCATGTTCGAGGACAACACCATCCAGCGCTACCGCATCCGGCAGGACGCGTACCGTCTGCCCGGCGTCCGCTTCACACCGGAGGAATCAGCGGTCCTGGGCCTGGCAGCGCGCATGTGGGACCAGGCCTCCCTGGGCTCCGCCGCCGCCCGTGCCCTGCGCAAACTCCAGGCCCGCGGCGTGCTGCCCGAAGACGCCGGCCGGATTCCGCTGCAGCCCACCATCCGCACCAATGACCCGCACTTCGACGAAATCTGGCAGGCCACCACGACACGCACTCCGGTCACTTTCGGTTACCGGCCGGCCGGGGCCGGAGAGCACTCACTGCGCCGCGTGCAGCCGTGGGGCATGGGCAGCCGCTTCGGCCACTGGTACCTGGCCGGTTATGACCTTGACCGCAACGCCGAGCGGATCTTCCGGCTCTCACGGATGGACGGACCCGTCCGGCTGCGGCCCGGCACCTACCCCGTGCCCGCGGACTTTGACATGGATGCCTCCCTGGCCTCGCTCGACGGCGTGTTTCCCCCACGCCCGGCGGCCGTGGACGTGCGTCCCGGGTCCGGCGCCGCACTGCGCCTTGAGGCCTTGACCGTAACCGAAGGATCCGGGGGACGGGACCGGCTGCACCTGCGGGTCCGTGACCTTGATGCCCTCGCTGCCGACACGGCGGCGCTGGGAGCCGCCGCCGTCGCCGTCGAGCCGGCAGAGTACGTGGACCGCGTCCGGACCGCCCTGACGGCATCCCTTGAAGTCCAGGACAGACCGCTGCCGGCATTCGAGCTGCAGGTACCCGCGGCGCCCGGGCACCGGCAGGCCTCCGGCGCCCAGGACCATCTCACCAGGCTGCTGGACCTGGTGCCCTATGTCCTGGCCAACCAGGGCGCGGATATGGCGGAAACCGCCGCCGTGTTCGGGGTGAGCAAGGAACAGCTGGCCAAGGACCTGAACCTGCTCTTTGTCAGCGGACCCCGGCATTACCCCAACGGCCTGATGGATGTCAGTTTCGATGATGACCGGATCTACATTGAGAACGCGGATGACCTGTCCGAGCCGGTACGTTTCGGGATGGACGAGGCAGCGGCACTGATCGTAGGACTGGACACGCTTTCGGCGCTTCCCGGAATCGGCTCCTCAGCGGCGGTCGCCAGTGCACTGGAGAAGCTGGCTGCGGCAGCGGGGGAGTCAGGCGGAGTCGGAACCGCCGTCGCCGCACGGCTGGACGACTCCGCGGCCGCGCCGGTCCTGGCCCAGCTCCAGCAGGCCATTGCCGGCGCCCGCCAGCTTGAACTGCGCTATCTGGTACCCAGCCGTGACGAGCTCACCGACCGCACGGTGGACCCGCGGCGCCTGTTCTCCGTGGACAACACCTGGTATCTGGAAGCCTGGTGCCACCGGGCCGAAGCAATGCGGCATTTCCGGCTGGACCGTATCCACGGCGTCCGGGACAGCGGGCCGGCCCTGACCCATGCCCCCGGAACGGATGCCGCCTTCCCGTCGAGCCTCTTCACGCCAGGGCCGCTGGACAGCCTGGTTGTGCTGGTGCTGGAGCCGTCAGCCCTGTGGGTGGCCGAAGCCTACGACGCCGAACGGCGCGCGGACCTTCCCGACGGCAGGACGGCAGTTGAATTGCGCACAGCCCATACCGACTGGATTCCGGCGTTCATTGCCCGGCTGGGCGGAGCCGCCGCCGTCGCATCACCGCCGGAGCTGCGATCAGCAACGCAGGCCTGGCTAAGGGAGGCCGCAGCGAACTATCCGCCCGCCTAGGAACCGTTGCGTTCCCGCACAGCAGACTCCACTATGCTGGGACTATGCCTTGGTGGTCCTGGATACTCATTTGGCTTGCCCTCGCGGCAGGCGCGGCGGCGTTCTACGCCCTGATCGGCTACCGGCTCTTCCAGCGGTTCCTCGGCATCCTGCGCGAGTTCGAGACCGCTTCAGCGAAACTGTCCTTCAGCGTCCCGGAGACGGTGTCCTCCACCGTCGTGGAGGAGGGCGGCGGCGGGATCTTCATGGAACCGGCAACGGCACGAACGTCCTACGAGGCCGGGAAGGCCGCGCGCCGCGACGCACGCCGGCAGCGGCGCATTGAACGCCGTACAGCCAAGGGACAGCCGCGCGCATGGCGCGATCTCCCGGATCTCTGACATAGAATTATTGCTCAACGAAAGGACCCCGCCATGAGGCTTGAAGGCTGGCAAATCATTGTCATTGTTGTACTGGCTATCCTGCTGTTCGGCGCCCCGAAACTTCCGGGCCTGGCAAGGAGCGTTGGTCAGTCCCTGCGCATCTTCAAGTCCGAGGTACGCCAGATGAAGGACGAAGACCCCAAACCCGCCACCGACCCGGTGGAGGGCCACGTGGTGAACCCTGAGCAGCAGGCACAGTCCCAGACGTTCTTCCCCGGTCAGACTCCGCCGTCCGGTACCCCCGGAAGTTCCCCGGATTCCGCGGGTAACCCGCCCGCCAGCCGCTAGCAGCCGTGGCGCTGCGTAAAGGGCGCAAATCCAACCCTGAGGGTCGGATGGCCCTCAAGGAGCACCTGCGGGAGCTCCGCAACCGCCTGGTCAAGGCCGCCGTCGCCGTGGTCCTGGGCACCGTGGGCGGGTTCTTCCTGTACCTGCCCGTCTTCGAAGCCCTGACCAGGCCCCTCATCGATGCGGGCAACAGCGACGGCCGCTTCACCACGATCAACTTTGAGGGTGTGGCTACCCCCTTTGACCAGATGATCCAGGTCTCGGTCTTTATCGGCCTGCTGGTCTCCAGCCCTGTCTGGCTCTACCAGGCATGGGCCTTTGTCACGCCGGGGTTAAAGACCAAGGAACGCCGGGCGGCCCTGGGGTTCCTCGCTGCCGCCGTCCCGCTGTTCCTGGCCGGTGTCGGCCTGGCCTGGCTCATCCTGCCCAACGCCGTGCGTGTGCTGACCGAGTTCACCCCCGAGGGCGGCTCCAACGTCATCACCGCCTCCGTCTACCTGGCCTTTGTGCTGCGGCTGCTGCTGGCCTTCGGCATCGCCTTCCTGATCCCTGTCTTCCTGGTGGGACTGAACCTTGCCGGCCTGCTCACAGGTAAAACCGTGCTGAAGTACTGGCGGATTACGGTGTTTGTGATCTGCCTGTTTGCGGCCATGGCAGCCCCCGGTGCCGACGCCCTGAGCATGTTCTACCTCGCCGCGCCGCTGCTGCTGCTGTTTGCCGTTGCCGTTGGCATCTGCCTGATCAATGACAAGCGCCGGATCCGCAGGCAGGCATCGAGGGAAGCCGCCGTGGCAGCGGACGTGAACACCGCCACGCCCGTACACGAGCTCTGAACCGGCCCCGTCCACGTTCGCCCACCGATGATATGGCGCAGTGCCGGGCACACAGAGCATAGGCTGGGTTTATGACGTCTCCTTCGGAGCGGTATCTCGCCGCAAAACAACGTTCCGAACATCGCAAAACCTCCCTCGGAATCTTCGAGAAGTCGCTGGGCTTTGAACTCGATGCCTTCCAGTCGGAGGCGTGCCGTTCCCTGGAAGCCGGCCGCGGCGTCCTGGTGGCCGCTCCCACCGGGGCAGGAAAAACGGTGGTGGGAGAGTTTGCCGTCTACCTCGCCCTTGAAAAGGGTTTGAAGGCCTTCTACACCACCCCCATCAAGGCGCTGAGCAACCAGAAATACACGGAGCTGGCGGCCGCGTACGGCAGTGAACGCGTGGGGCTGCTCACCGGGGACACCAGTATCAATCCGGACGCCGACGTAGTGGTGATGACCACCGAAGTGCTGCGGAACATGCTCTATTCCGACTCCGATGCCCTGATGGACCTTGGTTATGTGGTCATGGATGAAGTGCATTACCTGGCTGACCGGTTCCGCGGAGCGGTATGGGAGGAAGTGATCATCCACCTTCCCTCCGATGTGCTGGTTGCCTCACTGAGCGCCACGGTTTCCAACGCCGAAGAGTTCGGGGCCTGGCTGGACACCGTGCGGGGAGACACCGACGTGGTGGTCTCCGAACACCGGCCGGTTCCGCTGTGGCAGCACGTCATGGTGGGCAGGGACATTTACGACCTGTTCGAATCCGATGTCTCGTTCGACGAAGCCGCCGGCGAACAGCCCGGCATCAAGGAGCGCTACCGGGTAAACCCTGAACTGGCCGAACTCGCGCGGGCCGAGTCCCGCGTGAACCAGCGCGGGCACTGGGGCGGCGCCCGGGGATCATCCCGCGGCGGGCGCAGCGACCGGCACCGCGGCAACCGTCCGGGCGGCCATGGAAACGGCGGTCCGCCGATCACCCGGATTCCGCGTGCATCCCGCCCGCAGGTCATTGCCCAGCTGGACCGCAACGGCCTGCTGCCGGCCATCACCTTTATTTTCTCCCGCAACGGCTGCGAGGGCGCCGTGCGACAGTGCGTCGACGCCGGTCTGTGGCTGACCACCGAGGAGGAACGCCGGGAAATAGCCCGGGTGGTGGATGAGGCTACCCAGGACATTCCGGAGGATGACCTGGAAGTGCTGGGCTTCTGGACCTGGCGCGAAGGCCTGGTCCGCGGATTCGCGGCCCACCATGCCGGCATGCTGCCCACCTTCAAGGAGGTGGTGGAACGTCTCTTCGCAGCCGGGCTGGTCCGTGCCGTTTTTGCCACCGAAACCCTGGCCCTGGGCATCAACATGCCGGCACGATCAGTGGTGCTGGAAAAGCTGGACAAGTTCAATGGCGAAGCCCACGTGGACATCACGGCAGGGGAGTACACCCAGCTCACCGGACGTGCCGGACGCCGCGGGATCGATGTCGAGGGCCATGCCGTGGTGCTGTGGCAGCCCGGAACCGATCCCGCTGCCGTTGCCGGCCTGGCATCACGGCGGACCTACCCGCTGAACTCCAGCTTCCGGCCCACCTACAACATGAGCATCAACCTCATTGCCCAGTTCGGCCGGGAACGGGCACGCGAAATCCTTGAATCCTCCTTCGCCCAGTTCCAGGCCGACCGTTCAGTGGTGGGCCTGGCCAAACAGGTCCGTTCCCGTGAGGAATCACTGGCCGGGTACGAAAAGGCGATGACCTGCCATCTCGGGTTCTTCACCGAGTACTCGGCGCTTCGCCGGGAACTATCGGACCTGGAATCCGCAGCTTCCAAGTCCCGTGCCCGGAACAGGCGCAGCTCCGCCGCCGCATCGCTGGAGAACCTGCGTCCCGGCGACATCATCCTCATACCCGGCGGCCGCATCGGCGGCCACGCCGTGGTCCTGGACGTGGATGCCGCCGCACACGAGGTGCGTCCCTCGGTCCTGACGGAGGACAAGCAAATCAGGCGGATCAGCAGCATGGACCTGGACGGTCCTGCAGAGGCCGTCTCGCACATCCGGATCCCCAAATCCTTTAACTCCCGTTCCCCCAAGGACCGGCGCGACCTTGCCTCCTCACTGCGTAACGCGCTGCATGACCACCGGCCGCCGCGTCCTGCCGCTGCACGTGCCAATACGCTGCACACGTCCGGAACCGAACGGCAGGAGAAGGCCATTGCCGAGCTGCGCCGCAAGCTGCGTGCGCATCCCTGCCATGGCTGCAGCGAACGGGAAGACCATGCCCGCTGGGCTGAGCGCTGGTGGAAGCTTCGCCGCGAGACCGACAACCTGGTCGGCCAGATCCGTGGCCGGACCAACACGATTGCCAAAACCTTCGACCGGGTCTGCGACGTCCTCACCCGCTACGGCTATGTGGCGCCGGATGCCTCCGGTACTGACGCCGTCACACCGGCCGGCCAGAAGCTGCGGCGGATTTACGGCGAAAAGGACCTCCTGGTTGCCCTGGCACTGGAACAGGGTGCCTTCGATGACCTGGATGCAGCCGAGCTCGCCTGCCTTGCCACGGCACTGGTGTACCAGGCCAAGCGTGAGGAACGCGGCCTGCGGCCCAAGATGCCCAGTATCTCGCTGGAGGTCGCCGTGGACACCGTCATCCGGCAGTGGTCCGAGCTGACCGATATGGAAGAGGCATCCCGGCTGCCCGAGACCGGGGAACCGGAACTCGGGCTGGTCTGGCCAATGTACAAGTGGGTCAAGGGCAAGCATCTGCAGGTCGCCTTGAACGGCACCGAGCTGGCCGCCGGCGACTTTGTGCGCTGGGCCAAGCAGGTGATTGACCTGCTCGACCAGCTGGCGAAGGTGCCGGACCTGCCGCCGGGAATGCGCCGCCGCTTCCTTGACGCCATTGCCCTGGTGCGGCGCGGCGTCGTCGCCTACTCCAACGTGGGCTAACCACGTTCCGTACGTTTTACCGATAGTTCTACAGAAAACAGGTGAGTCCTTGAACGGCAGTCCCATCCAGAGCGCCCCCACCCTGACGCTCTACCGCAACGGCTCGGTCTACAGTGCCGCTGACCCTTTCGCCACCGCCATGCTCGTCGATGGCGACACCGTGGCCTGGGTGGGTTCCGAACACGCCGCCACCTCCATCCAGGACAGCAGGATGGAGGTGGTGGACCTGCACGGTGCGCTGGTGGCCCCGGGCTTCGTGGATGCACACGTCCACACCACCGAACTCGGCATGTCCCTGGAAACGCTGGACCTCAGCGGCTGCAGCTCCCTGGCGGACCTGCTCGGGCGGGTCAGCAGCTACGCGAAGGGGACCGCGGGACTGATCCTTGGTTCCGGATGGGATGAATCGTCCTGGCCCGAGCGCCGGGTCCCCACCGCCGCCGAACTGGATGCGGCCTCCGGCAACCGTCCGGTGTACCTCTCCCGCACCGATGTCCACTGCGCGGTGGTTTCCGGCACCCTTGCAGCCGACATGCAGCTCCACGAATATGACGGGTGGGACAACGGCTTTGTGGTGAGGGCCGCGCACGAAGCGGCCCGTACCGTCTCCCGCGCCATTGACCCGGACCAGCGTGCGGCCTTCCAGCAGGCAGCCCTGAGGCATGCCGCTTCCCGCGGCATAGTGGCCGTGACGGAAATGGCGGCCCCGCACATTGCGCCTCCCGAGGACCTGCGCCGGCTCCTCGGACTGGACGGCGCCCTTCCGGAGACTCCGCTGCCGCAGGTACTGCCGTACTGGGGCCAGCTGGTGGAAACGGAGGCGGAGGTAGCCGGGCTGCTGGACTTCTTTGAGGGCAGGCTGCTCGGTCTGGCAGGAGACCTGAACATAGACGGTTCCATCGGCGCGAGGACGGCAGCCCTGCGTGAGCCTTACACCGACGAACCCGGCGGCACCGGAACCCTGTACCTGACCCCGGAACAGGTAGGCCGGCATCTGGAGCTGATGACCCGGGCAGGGCTGCAGGGCGGCTTCCACGTCATTGGCGACGCGGGCATGGATGTTGCCCTGGCCGGGCTGCAGCTGGCAGCCGACGCGGTGGGCGAGGCAGCCATCCGTGCCGCCCACCACCGGCTCGAGCATGCCGAAATGACCGACGATGCGGCTATTGCCGGGCTCCTCCGCTTCGGAGTGGGCGTAAGCCTGCAACCGGGCTTTGACGCTGCCTGGGGCAACCCGGGCGGGCTGTACGAACAGCGGCTGGGGGAGAGGAGCCGGCAGATGAACCGGATGGCTTCGCTGCTCTCCTCCGGGGTCCCCGTGGCCCTGGGCTCGGACACCCCCGTCCTGGCCGTGGATCCCTGGGCCGGGGTCCGGGCAGCCGTCTTCCACTCGAACCCCAAGGAACGGGTTTCCGCACGGGCCGCATTTATCGGACACACCCGGGCAGGCTGGCGGGCGGCAGGTGAGAGCAATTTCATGCTCGGCCAGCTGGCCCCGGGCGCGCCGGCATCCTTTGCCGTCTGGGAGGTGCAGGAGCTTATGGTGCAAACCCCGGATGCCAACGTGTCGGCCTGGAGTACGGACCCGAGGGCCGGTACGCCGCTGCTCCCGGCGCTGGATACCGGTGATGAACCGCGCTGCCTGCAGACCGTTCATAACGGCATAGAGCTGTACCGCGCATCGGACCTCGCCGGGTAGCTGGCAGCCCGGCAAAAATGCCAACCAATCCATGCACCGCGGAATGCCGCTCTGACCTGCGACAATACGGAAAACCCCTAGTCAGCAGCCTTATTGACAGTTGAGGGTCAGCACGTAGGCTATGAGAACCGCAGTCGGGACCGTCCGTTTCGAAGGCGCACAGAGGCCTTGTCCGGCTACACCCGGCCGTCGTTTTTGTGCTGCTCAGATCGGCCGTGACCGTGCTGCAAGGGCCGCGATACAACGCGCCGGGGTTTCGCGTACGCCGCAGGCCGCCGGTCTCCGGGTCCAGTATTAGCGCACTCGGGTGGGTTCAACCGTCAGTAGAAAACAGGCCCGGCATTCAGCCGGTACTGGCCCGAAGACGGCTGAACCCGCCCGGATGTGTGCGCCTCCGCAGCTGCCGGCCGGAAGAACACCAACACGCACTCCCATATACTGGGTACTCTGCCGGGGGAGAGATCCCCGTGCCGGCCGCGAACAGCGGCGGCGTGCGTCCACGAAAGGCTTAGCGAGTGCGTGTCCTGACCATCATCCCTACTTACAACGAGATCGAGTCGCTGCCCAAAACGCTCACGCGTCTGCGGAACGCCGTCCCCGACTCGGATGTATTGATTGCGGACGATAACAGCCCGGATGGTACCGGCGCCTACGCAGACGAAATCGCCGCCAAGGACCCCCAGGTGCATGTGCTGCACCGCCGGGGCAAGGAAGGTCTTGGCGCTGCCTACATCGCCGGCTTCCGGTGGGGACTGGAGCGCGGTTACGACATCCTTGTAGAGATGGATGCGGACGGTTCGCACCGTCCCGAAGAACTGCCGCGCCTGCTGGAGGCGTCCAAGGCCGGCTCGGACCTGGTGATCGGTTCGCGCTGGGTACCCGGTGGCTCCGTAGTGAACTGGCCGCTTCGCCGGAAGCTTCTCTCCCGGGCCGGGAGCACCTATTCCCGCCTGATGCTCGGCATCTCGGTGCGGGACATCACCGCGGGCTACCGCGCCTTCCGACGCGGCACCCTGGAGCAGCTGGACCTCGGAGCCGTTGAGTCCGTTGGCTACGGCTTCCAGGTGGATATGACGTTCCGGGTGGCCCGGATGGGGCTGCGGATTACCGAGGTGCCCATCACGTTTGTCGAGCGTGAATTCGGTGCCTCCAAGATGAGCGGCAACATTGTGTTCGAAGCCATCGCCAACGTCACCCGCTGGGGCCTGTCGGCACGCTGGAAGAAGCTCACCGGCCGCGGCTAGGATTCCGGGCACAAAAAAGCAGGGCGGCTGCCGTTACGGCAGCCGCCCTGCTTGTGTCTTCAGTGGCGCCGGGCCGAGGCCCGTGCGGATGCAGGAAGACTAGGCGCTGGTGCGCTCTCCGCGGCGTTCGCGCAGAAGCGTCAGGCGGTCCTGGAGGATCTGCTCGAGTTCCTCGATGCTGCGGCGCTCCAGCAGCATGTCCCAGTGCGTACGCACCGGCTTGTCGTTGCTGGTGTCCGGCTTCTCACCGTCTACCAGAAGCGCTTCCTTGCCGGTCTTGGAAATCCAGACCGGGGGAATGTCCGCTTCGGCAGCGAAAGTTACGAAAACACGCTCGCCGTCCTCACAGCGGTATTCCACCCGCTGGCGGGGAGCCGGCTCTACGCCGGATTCTGTCTCCATGCTCTGCGCGCCCAGGCGCATACCCCGCAGGCTACGATCGCTCATCTTTTCTCCCTCATCAATACGCTGGATCCGCTGGCGGACCCTCTGTCATGCCGGTGCCGTCGCCCTGTCGTCCCCGGTAGGCATCCGGCCGGCCACCCCTGGCCGCCTGTTGTTGCACTTGGAACAACGCCGGCGACGCCGTCGCTGTTCCCGCGTCCTGCCGCGTTTAGCGGCTACTGCCCGGCAAACAGTCAATTATACCGGCTGCAGGCCGGCACCGGATACCACAGGGCGGTCTAGGCCTTCGGATCCGCGGACGGGCCGGTCCCGTTCTGCGCCGGCACATTGCCGTTCGCGGAATGCTGCTTGGGGTCGGGTACAAAGTCGCCCAGCGCACTGCCAACACCCTTCAGTGCCTCACCGAGTTCACTGGGAATGATCCACACCTTGTTCGAGCTGCCTTCGGCGAGCTTGGGCAGGGTCTGCAGGTACTGGTAGGCGAGCAGCTTCTGGTCCGGGTTCCCCTTGTGGATGGCACCGAAAACCTTCGCAATGGCCTGGGCCTCGCCGTCGGCACGCAGGATTGCTGCCTTCGCGTCACCTTCGGCAGCAAGGATGGCCGCCTGCCGGCGTCCTTCGGCGGTCAGGATCTGCGACTGCTTCGAACCCTCGGCCGTCAGGACGGTGGCGCGGCGTTCCCGCTCGGCACGCATCTGCTTTTCCATCGAATCCTGGATGGTCAGCGGGGGAGCGATGGTCTTCAGTTCCACCCGGGACACCCGGATGCCCCAGCGGCCGGTGGCTTCATCCAGCACGCCGCGCAGCTGGCCGTTGATCTGGTCGCGGGACGTCAGCGCCTCTTCCAGGTTCAGGCCGCCCACCACGTTTCGCAGGGTGGTGATGGTCAGCTGCTCCACACCCTGGATGTAGTTGGCAATCTCATAGGTGGCTGCACGGGCATCGGTGACCTGGAAGTAGACCACCGTGTCGATGGAGACAACCAGGCTGTCCTCCGTGATGACCTGCTGCGGCGGGAAGGACACCACCTGTTCGCGCAGGTCCAGCAGCGGCAGCATGCGGTCAACGAAAGGAATCAGGATGGTCAGGCCCGGGGTCAGGGTCCGCTGGTACTTGCCGAGGCGTTCCACTACTCCGGCCCGCGCCTGCGGAACGATCTTGACGGCCTTGACCAGGACCACCAGGACAAAAATCACCAGGACGGCTAGTACTACTATCAGGACGGCTGTTCCCGTTCCCATGTTCCCCCTCGGGTTTGCGCGGGATCCGCGGATCCTGCTCTGTTGTCTCCGGTGCGGCGGCGCCGTCCCGGCTGTAGTCTCAGCGTGCTTCGTTTTGGTTCGGAGCCGGATGCTCCGCAGGGCCGCCACTGTGCGGCGCTTCCACGACGGCGGTGGCGCCGTCTATCCGGGCAACGCTGACCTGCACGCCGGCCGGCAGCACGGTGGAATCGGCGCTGCGTGCAGACCAGGTCTCTCCGCCGAGCTTGACCGTTCCCGCCGTGCCGGACACGGGTTCCAGAGTCAGCGCGGGAGCACCCAGCAGCCGGTCGATGTTCGACAGCTGGTCCTTGGTGCTGTGCCTCAGGTGCTTCAGGGCCAGCGGCCGCACCACGCCGATCATCAGCACCGAGACCAGCGCAAAGATCACCACCTGCAGGAAAAGCGGTGCGGCAAAGAGGGAGGCGATCATGGCCGCCAGCGCACCGACTGACAACATCCCGAAGAACAGGTCCAGGGTGAGTGCTTCAACAGCTGCAAAGCCCAGGAAGAGCACCAGCCAGAGCGCCCAGCCGTAGCTGAGCATCCATTCGAAAACGTCCTGCATCGTGTGATCCCCTCGGTTCCCCGGTCCGCCGCCTGTGGTGCTGATGTTGGGCGCCGGTCTCCGGTATCTTGCGGGCGTATGCGTTCATTCTGCCTGAATTTCCGCCTCAGACCTAGGGCCCGGGGCACCGGATGGATAACGTTTTGTAAAGGTGTGCCTATTCCGCCCGGAACAGCTGCAGGGTGAACGAGGCGGTCACCTGCATCGGATCCGGCAGTGTTGCAACCGCAGCGCGGAGGGCTGCCTCGTCCAGATGCCGGGCCGAAGGGCCCATGAGTGCCACGTTCTGAATATCGGAGGAAGAAAGCTGCATCGGATACGTGCAGGTGCCTGTATACACGGGGGTGAATCCCGGCGCGACGGCCGCGGCGACATCGCCTTCCTTGTTGCCGGCGATGTCCAGCATCCCGGCCGCACCGCGGATTTCCTGCAGATGCTCGGGGCGGGGCGTCACCACGGCCAGGAGCCCGCCCGGCGTAAGCACCCGACGGAATTCGGCGGGGTTCCGCGGGGCGAAGACATTGAGCACCACGTCCACCGACGCGTCCGGCAGCGGCAGCCGCCGCCACACATCCCAGGCCAGGCAGTACGTGCCGGGCAGCGCGCGGGCTGCCCGGCGCAGTGCGTACTTGGAGATATCCAGTGCCACCGCTGTTGCGGAGGGAAGGGCCGCGAGTACCTCAGCAAGGTAGTAGCCGGTGCCTGCGCCGGCGTCGAGCACCACTGCCTGTTCCGGCGCCGATTCCGCGGCCAGCCGGGCGAGTTCGGCTGCCAGCGGACGGTAATGCCCGGCGGCCAGGAAATCGGTGCGGGCTGCCACCATAGCGGCGGTATCGGCCTGGAATTTCGTGCCGCTGCCGGTGAGCAGGTTGAAATACCCCTGCTTCGCGGCGTCGTACCGGTGTCCGGCAGGGCAGGTTAGTGTTGTGCGGGCGGAATCCGGTTCGAGCCTGCCGCCGCAGACCGGGCAGGCGAGGGGCGGCTGGGGAGGCATATGTCCATCCTAAGGCGGCAGTTGGCCGGGAAGCCGGTGATGATTAGGCTTCGAAGCGTGAATCCATGTGACCTGCCTCTCCTCAATTCCCTTTCCGCCCCCGCCGTGCATCCCGATGCTCTGCACTGTGTCGTGTCGGTGACCCGCCCCGATTTTGCCTCCGACGCGTACACCGGACAGTTGTGGCGGGTTCCCCTGGCCGGGGACGGCCAGCCCCGCCGGCTCACCCGCGGCTTCCGGGACACCATGCCGAAGTACAGTCCCGACGGCGCCTCCCTCGGCTTCCTGCGCGCCGGGGCGGGGGAGCCGCCCCAGTTGTTTGTGCTGGGTGCCGGCAGCGGCGAACCCGTCCGGGTGACGGATGCGAAGCTGGGCGTAAGCTGGTTCTCCTTCTCGCCGGACGGGCAGCAGGTGGTTTTCTCCGCGCGTGTGCCCGAGGAAGGCCGGTACGGCACCGTCAAGGGCGTTCCCGCCGCTGCAGAGGACCCCCGCCTGATCACCACGCTGAAGTACCGGATGAACGGGACGGGTTACACGGGGGACAAACCCACCCAGGTTTTCCTGCTGGACCTGCCGGACCTGGATGCCGAGCCGTATGTTGAACCCCGGGGACGCGCGGCGGCCGGACCCGAGGCCCGCCCGGATTCCGGCGGCATACCTGCGGCTCTGCAGCTCACCACTGCACCGGCCGATCACCTGCAGCCGGTTTTCTCCGCAGACGGGACCCGCATCCTCTACTCCCGGGAGCAGGATGACACCACGCTCGTGAGCGACGTTTACAGCATCACCACCGACGGTACCGGGCTGCGGAAGCTGACCAACCCGGGCGGCCGGACGCCGTTGTCCGTTTCGGATCCGGTGGAAAGCACCAACGGGGCCTGGCTGTTCTACCTCGGCCAGGAGCTCGCGGAAAGCGGCACGGACTTCGTGTCGCGCAATACTGCCCTGTATGCCGCGCCGACCGCAGATCCGGCCGCCGTCCGGAGGCTCACGGATCCGGAACACACGGACCTTGCCGAAGGCACCGTCCTGGCCCACCGCGGCGCCGAGGCACTGGTCTTCAACCGGCACCGCGGCACGGGTGAACTCCTGTCCGCGGATCCGCGGGGTGGTGTTCAGACGCTGGTCTCGGGGCCCCGGGTGGTTACCGCCGCCGGGTCCGCGGACGGCACCGTGGTGGTGAGCTACACGGACGCGGGCACTGCAGGGGACCTCGCCGTCGTCGAGGAAGGCGGCTTGCGGAGCGTCACGGATTTCTCCGCCGACCTGCGGGAAAAGTGCCCGGTATCAGCACCCATGGAAGAGACGTATTCCTCCGCGGACGGCTATCCGGTCCACGGCTGGCTGGCACTGCCCGACGGCCCCGGCCCGCATCCGGTGCTGCTCAACATCCACGGGGGCCCCTTTGCCCAGTACGGCTGGGGATACTTCGATGAGACCCGGATCTACACCCGCGCAGGCTATGCGGTGCTCATGTGCAATCCGCGCGGATCCGCCGGATACGGGCAGGAACACGGCAGGGCCATCAAGGGCGCCATGGGAACCCATGACCTCGCCGA
The DNA here is from genome assembly GCF_030410475.1 of Arthrobacter sp. YD2. Lineage (NCBI taxonomy): Bacteria > Bacillati > Actinomycetota > Actinomycetes > Micrococcales > Micrococcaceae > Arthrobacter > Arthrobacter sp. YD2. Next base: position 389,713 of record NZ_JAUHHB010000002.1, on the reverse strand, counting down.
TGTCCTGGCGTATGTTGACGGCGCCCTGGCCGCCCACCCCGAGCTGGACAGCAGCCGGCTGGGAATCATGGGGGGATCCTACGGCGGATACCTCACCGCGTGGACTATTGCCCACGATCACCGGTTCACGGCTGCCGTGGTGGAACGCGGTTTCCTGGACCCGCTCTCCTTCATCGGGTCCGCCGACATTGGCTGGTTCTTCAGTGCCGGGTACACCGGCACTGACCATGCCGGCGTACTGGCTCAGAGCCCGATGGCGTGTGTGGAGTCCGTCCGGACACCCACCTTTGTGGTTCATTCCGAAGATGACCTGCGCTGCCCGGTGGAGCAGGCCCAGCGCTATTACACTGCCCTGAAACTCCGGGGCGTGCCCACGCAGATGCTGCTTTTCCCGGGGGAGAACCACGAACTCTCACGCAGCGGCACGCCATGGCACCGCCGGCAGCGCTTCGAGCACCTGCTGGACTGGTGGGCGCGATGGCTTCCGACCGCGCAGAACCCCGCTCCGGACGAAGCCCGGAAAACGGAGGCCGCCCCTGTTTAGGGGCTAGAACCCAAGCACGTGCCGGGCCTCGCCGATATCCGGCGAGGCCCAGCGCCGGGCATATTCGGTATTGCTGCACAGGGAGCGGGTCAGCATCCGGTCCACATACACGGTTCCGTAGAGGTGGTCCGTTTCATGCTGGACAATACGGGCCTGCCATCCGCTGAACCGCTCCATGTGCTGCCGGGACTGCGCGTCGGTGTAATCCAGCACCACGGACGCGTGCCGGCGGACCACCCCCTGGTATCCCTCAAAGGACAGGCACCCCTCATAAAACTCGGCGGACTGCTCGCCGTCGGCCTCATAACGGGGATTGATGATGGTGAAAAAGGGCAGGGGAGACCGTTCCCGGACCGCCGCCACTTCAGCGCCCACCTCGAAGGTGTCTTCAAGCACCGCGATCTGCAGCGGGATACCCAGCTGCGGTGCCGCGAGCCCCACGCCGGGGGCAGCATGCATCACCCTGCGCATAAGGCTGATCAGGGCCTGCAGTTCGGCAGCGTCCAGTTCGCCGTCGAAGGGCAGGGCAGTACGCCGGAGGGCAGGGTGCCCGAGCTGGACAATCGGCACAAGATCCTGCTCCAGCATGGGAAGAACCAGGTCGCGCAGCAGGGCAGTCGAATCGGTGGGCACCGCTTTATCCTAGTGCCCTCCACGCTGTTGTTGTGCGTGCGTGAAGCGTACCCTCGGCTGGACCATGACAGAGCAGCAGCCCTATACCGTCCTGGGCCAATACCCCGGCTTCGAACTGCGCCACTACCCGGCGCACGTCCTGGCCCAGGTGACGGTAAATGCCGGGTTTGAAGGCGCCGGCAACACCGGGTTCAGACATCTGTTTGCCTACATCAGCGGGCAGAACTCCTCCCGGGCCGTGCTGGAGCCGGATCCCCCGGGGGAGGTGCGGTTCGCGGAAACTCTGGCCATGACGGCGCCGGTGCTGCTTGAGCCGAGCCCTGTCCCCGGCGCCTACAGCGTGGCTTTTGTCCTTCCAGCCGATCTGACCGCCCCTACCGCACCGGTACCGGCGGATCCGGCAGTCAGCATTGTCCCGGTCCCGGGCCGGACCGGCGCAGCCGCTTCCTTTAGCGGGAGGTGGAGCGAGGCCAATTTCCAGGGCCACCTGGCCGGCCTGCTCGGGGCCGTCTCCGCAGAGGGTTTCACGCCGCTGGGCAGTCCGCGCTTCGCCCGGTTCGATCCGCCGTACCGGCCGTGGTTCCTGCGCCGCAATGAAGTCATCCAGGACGTGGAGGGGCCGGGGGACTGACGGCGGGGCAGGTTCCGGCCATGCTCTCAGTCCGCCGGGGGAACGAACCCGAGCGGCAGGAGATCGCGGGCCTCAACGCTTACCGGGCCCTCCGGTGCCGGCACAATAACGCGGATGCCGGGATAGTAATCGCTGAGCACCTGCCGGTCGCGGCCGCAGGGGCTCTGCACGCCGCGGCCGTGGTTGCCGACGGCCACAATATGGGTCGGCTGCCCCGCTCCGGCGGCCCGGGCTGCTGCCAGGGCAACAAGTTCCGCACAGGGACCTCCGGTGAAGTGATAGAGGTTCACGCCCGCATACGCGCCGCCGTCGGCTGTCCGGACCGCTGCACCCATGGTGTGGATGCCGTCCTCGTCCGGGCCGGCATCGGTGGCTGCGTCGATGGTCCGGCGGGCAAGTTCCACCAGGGCGTGGTCTGCCGGGCCAAGCTGCCGGGCTGAGGCGGGAAGTGTGATGCTCATCCGGAAATCCTAGACGCGAAGGGGGTGGCCCCCGGCAGGCGGCGGGGGCGTTTCGGGCAGCAAAAAACCGGGCCCCGCCTTACGGACGGAACCCGGCTGGTCCAAGCGGGGAGTGCTTAGCCTTCGCAGTCCAGGCAGTAGGCCTCGCCGTTCTTCTTTTCGCGGGCAATCTGCGAACGGTGGCGGACGAGGAAGCAGGACATGCAGGTGAATTCGTCAGCCTGCGGGGGAACAACCTTGATCAGGAGTTCCTCGCCGGACAGGTCCGCACCCGGAAGGTCAAAACCGTCGATCGCGTCCGACTCTTCGACATCAATGACGGCAGTCATCGCTCCGCCGCGCTGCTGAGCTTTCAGTCCCTCCAGGGAGTCTGTCGGCTGGTCTTCTTCCTTGACGCGCGGGGCATCGTAATCGGTAGCCATTTTGTTGTGTTTATCTCCTGATTTGGGGGGGTTTGAGCGTAGATCATATAGGCAATCAAAGTCGCTGCACCAAACCGTACAGCGACGGCGGGCCCGTCATGGCGAAATATAGCGTCAAAGTGACCAACATCCCGTTTGTTGGACCGGACCGGCATGCCGTGCGGGCTCAGGGCTCCGCCGCCGCCGGTGCCAGGGCAGCCGGGGGAGGCAACGGCAGCCACAGGCGTCACTGCGCGGTTATGTCAACCTGCCCGGATACCTCTGCCAGCCTGCGGGGGACGTTATGTCAACTCGTTCACCGGTGCGCTGCGGGCCGCCCGGCGACGGGAATCTGCGTGACCAGGTCAGCCGTTTTCCGGGATTCGGACGCCTGCGCGGCGCACCCGGCGATCTAGGCGGCAACACCGCAGAACTGAGGCACAGCCGGCCGCGCGCCGAAAAAACACTCAAATCGGTGAAAAATCCGGGGGATCAGGCACAGAAGGAGTTATATGTACCAGAGGCAGAATACGGACAGTAAAGCTCCTTCCGCGAACCCCGGATAAACGCCGATAATCCACATTATGTCAACTAGCGTATTGGAAGAGGTCCCCCGACCCGTGCGGGAGCACCTGTGGACGGCCATCGGGCTACAGTAGGCTTCCGCTAATTGTCCGGCTTCCCGGAAGGTGCATCAATGAGCAGGTATGGCTGGCTTTCCGTGGTGGCGGCACGCAGCGCCGCTGTGCTGGCTGCCGTGCTGGCCCTGACTGCTTGCGGCACCGGCGGAGCGGACAGCCCCGACGGACGCCCGGACCGCTGGACGGTGAGCGCTTCCGACCCCGGAACCGGTTTATATGAGCAGTGCCTGGAGGATCCGTTGGTTGAGGAATCATACGTGTCCGCCGATTACCCCGCCTCGCATCTGGGTATCTCCCTCGCGGGCGCCGCCACCGATGAAGACGCACAGCGCGTTGCCGAGTGCCTGCGGCAGGCCCTGCCATCCGCGAAGGTTTCGGTCATGGGCCCGCAAACCGGCAGCTGAGTCCGGATAAAGCAGATAACCCCGGCGTATGTCCGCCAACAGCCCACACCGCCGAACTCCCGGATCCGATCAAACCCCGCCCACTCCCCTGCCGTTCCGGCCTGCCGTTCTGGCCGCCCCGGCCCCCGGATGTCCGCCTCCGTCAGGCCCGTCTGGCGGTTACGAGCAGATATTCCCAGTCCATGGTCATGCCGCCCGCCTGCGTGCTGTACCTCTTCACCAGAGCCAGCAGTTCCGCATCCAGGGCGCTGCCCCGCTCCGGCGCCGACGCCAGGGACGCGTAAACCGCCATGACCGGTCCGTAGTGTGCCTTCAGGAACACCAGGAAGTCCTTCGGCGTCGAAAACCGGTCAATAAGCAGGGTGCTGCGCTCCGCACGGAATTCCCGCACCCGGCCTTCCAACAGGGACTCCACATGCTCCCGGTTTCCCCACAGGGGCGGAGACTGCGTTCCGGGCGGCGGTGGCGGTGAGTACGGCTTCATGGCGGCGAACATGCTGCCGATAAAGCCTTCGGGCGTCCAGCTGATGATCCCGAGGCCTCCCCCGGGCCGGCAGACGCGAACCAGTTCAGCGGCAGCCAGTCGATGGTGCGGGGCATACATCACCCCCACGCAGGAAACCACCGCATCAAAGGACGCGTCGGCATAGGGCAGATCCTCGGCGTCGGCCACAGACCAGGTCAGCCGGACGGACCGGGCCAGCGCCAGGCGTTTGCCGGCATTCAGTAAATCCGGTGCCAGGTCCGACGCCGTAACGTCCGCTCCCGTTTCGGCAGCCGCGATGGCCGCGTTTCCGGTCCCTGCGGCAATGTCCAGGACCCGGTCGCCGGCACTGACCCCGGCGGCCCGAACCAGGGCCGGTCCCAGAGGCTCAACGGTTTGCGCGGCCACGGCCGCATAGTCCCCCATCGACCAGATGGCCCGCAGACGGTCCTTGATCTCCCTGTCCGCACCGGCGTCGTCCGGAAATGTGGCCATATCCTCACGTCCTTGGAAAATGCTCCCGGGTCCGGTTAGGCCCGGCTCCCGGGAAATGCGGGCCGGGAGGGGCTGCTGTGTGCGGCGCAGCCCCGGGCATGGGCACACTCTAGAACTCCGCAGCGTCCCCGGGAAGCCCGGGACAGGCACCGGGACAGGAGCCGGGAAGGAACCGGGGATCCTGCGGAGAAGCCGTCAGCAACTCCGAACGCGGCCGCACCGCGGGCAGAGTAGAGTCCAACCAGACCATTTTCACGGGCACCGCACCCCATCGCCAAAGGACCACCTTGACCACAACCCCGCAGCCCTTCCCCTCCGACGCCGATCCCATGACGGATCCCCACTGGTGGCGGCAAGCCGCCGTATACCAGGTGTATCCGCGCAGTTTCGCGGATACCAACGGCGACGGCCTGGGCGACCTGCAGGGGGTCACCGCCAAGGTTCCCTACCTCTCCGCACTCGGGATCAACGCCGTCTGGCTGAGCCCCTTCTATCCCTCCGCCCTTGCGGACGGCGGATACGACGTCGACGATTACCGGGACGTCGATCCGCGCCTGGGCAGCCTGGCAGATTTCGATACGATGGCCGCCGCCCTGCATAACGCCGGAATCAAACTCATCGTCGACATCGTCCCCAACCATTCCTCCAACCGGCACACCTGGTTCCGTGAAGCGCTGGACTCTCCCCCGGGTTCCGCGGCCCGTGAGCGGTACATCTTCCGGGACGGCACGGGCCCGGACGGCAGTGAACCGCCGTCGGACTGGCAGTCGGTCTTCGGCGGCAGCGCCTGGGAGCAGGTGCCGGACGGACAGTGGTATCTGCACCTGTTCGCCCCGGAACAGCCGGACTTCAACTGGGAGAACCGGGAGGTCCGGGACGAATTCCTGGCGACCCTGCGGTTCTGGTCCGACCGCGGCGTGGACGGCTTCCGGATCGACGTGGCCCATGCCCTGGCCAAGGATCTGAGCGAACCGCTGCCCTCACAAGCCGAACTCATAGCGGAAGGTGAGGGCACCGACGGCGGGCACCCGTTCTGGGACCGGGACGAGGTGCACGAGATCTACGCCGAATGGCGCACCCTTTTTAATGAGTACACGCCTCCGCGCACGGCGGTGGCCGAGGCCTGGGTCCACGCTTCCCGCCGCGGACGCTACGCGAGCCCCGAGGGCCTGGGCCAGGCCTTCAACTTCGACCTGCTGCAGGCCGATTTCGACTCCGCCCGCTTCCGTTCGGTCATCACGGCAAATCTGGAGCAGGCAGCTGCCACCGGCGCTTCCTCCACGTGGGTGCTCTCCAACCACGACGTGGTCAGGCATGCCACGCGGTACGGGCTGCCGCCCGCGCCGGAGGACAGCGGGAAGGGGCAGGACGGCAAGGCCTGGGTGTTCGCCGGAGGACCCGAGGACCAGCTGGACCGCACGGCCGGCCTGCGCCGTGCCCGGGCAGCCACCTTGCTGATGCTGGCGCTGCCCGGTTCGGCCTATCTCTACCAGGGTGAGGAACTGGGTCTTCACGAGGTAGCCGGCATTCCGGATGCCGACCGGCAGGATCCGACGTTCTTCCGCAATGCCGGCGTGGAAAAGGGCAGGGACGGCTGCCGTGTGCCGCTGCCGTGGACCACGGACGGGCCGTCCTTCGGATTCAGTACCGTCCCGGCCCATCTGCCCCAGCCGAAGGAGTACGGGCCGGCGGCCGTGACGGTTCAGGATGCCGACACGGAATCCACCTTGAACTTCTACCGGCGTGCTTTGGAACTCCGGGACAAGCAGCAGTGCGCGGAGGAACTGGCCTGGCTGCCCAGCGCGGATTCGGTGCTGCACTTCGAGCGTCCCGGCGGCTGGCAGAGCATTACCAACTTCGGGCATACTGCTGTCGCTCTGCCCGCCGGGACCGTACTGCACACCAGCGCGCCGCTGCAGGACGGGATGCTGCCGCCCGACACGACCGCCTGGCTGGGCTGAGCGGACCGCTGACTCCCCCCGGCGACCTGGTCGAGGCGGCCGGCGGCCCTGTTGCCGAAGCCCGCGGCTGGTTAGCGTGGAACCTACCGCTTTTCGGAAGGAGCCCCGATGGAATCCGTCCCCTCCATCCCCGGCATCAATGCTTCGGTTCCGCCCAGCGGCCCGGGCTGCGTGGAATGCACGCAGCAGCAGGGCTGGTGGTACCACCTGCGACGCTGCGCCGAATGCGGCCACATAGGCTGCTGCGACAACTCCCCCGGCCGGCATGCCACCGCCCATGAACAGGACACCGGGCACCCGATCATCCGCAGCTACGAGCCCGGCGAGGACTGGTTCTGGAACTACACGGACGCCTCGGTCTTTGCCGGCCCCGTGCTGGCTCCGCCGGAGCATCATCCGCTTGACCAGTCAGTCCCCGGCCCGGCAGACCGGGTTCCGCCGGACTGGCCGGAACGCCTGCGCTGACTGCCGGCCTGCGCTGGCCACCAGTTGCGGGTTTTAGCGGCCCTGCCACTGCTCCATTAACGGGTTTACACTGTAAACATGACTAGAACATATATCGTCACCGGATCAGCTTCGGGCATCGGAGCAGCCACCGCCAACCTGCTGAAGGAGGCCGGCAACAACGTCATTGGCGTTGACCTGCGCAACGCCGACGTCGAAGCGGACCTGAGCACCCCCGAGGGCCGCTCGGCCGCCGTCGCCAGGGCCGTTGAGCTGGCCGGCGGCAACGTCGACGCCGTGATCGCCTGCGCCGGCATTTCCGCCCCGGCACCCATCACCGTGGCAGTGAACTTCTTCGGCGTCACCGATTTCCTTACCGCCCTGGCACCCACGCTGGCCAAGAGCAGCGCCCCGCGCGCCGCCGTCGTCAGCTCCATGGCCAGCCTGCAGCCCAACTCCCCCGAACTGGTCGAGGCAATGCTGGCCGGCAACGAGGAGGAAGCCCTGCGGATCGGCAAGGAACTGGCAGACCAGGGCCCGCAGACCGGCTACCTGAACTACCCGTCCAGCAAGCGTGCCCTGAGCCGCTGGGTTCGCCGCGAAAGCATCTCCCCGGCCTTCGCCGGAGCCGGCATCCCGTTGAACGCCGTCGCCCCGGGCACCGTACTCTCGGCGATGACCCGCGAACTGCTCGCCACCCCCGAAGGCCGGGCCATGGTGGATGAAAACGTTCCAATGCCGCTCAACGGCCACTCCGAGCCCGAGGTCATTGCCCGCCTGCTGATCTGGCTGACCTCCGAGGAGAACACCCACACCACCGGCCAGACCATCTACACCGACGGCGGCGCTGACGCGACGCTGCGCGGCGACGATATCTGGTCCTAGCTTCGCCGCGTGCCGCCGGCACCGGGAAGGACTATCCCCCGGGGCCGGCGGGCGGCATGCCGCAGAACCCCCAGGCGCAGCGTCAGATATGCGAGGGCGCCCACCGGGATCGGCAGCCAATACTGCAGGATCCGCCAGGACAACACTCCCAGGACAGCCACCCCGGCCGGTGTGCCGAACCCCGTCAGCGTTGGCACCAGCAGCCCCTCCACCAAACCCACACCACCCGGCGTGAGCGGAACCATGGCCACCAGATTGGCCAGGCAATAGGCCACGATCAGCTGCCCTGCACCGACTTGGTGCCCAAATGCCGCCAACAGCACCCACAGGCTCGCGGCGTCCAGAACCCAGCGCAGGGTTGCCAGTCCGATCCCCTCCGCAGACCTCCGGGGTTCCGCATGGAAAATCCGGGTTTCCCCGGCGACGGTTCGGACAAAGCGTTCGGCGCCGTCAGGGTGCAGCCGCGGCACGGCCCTCGCCACGGCCCGCGCCACCCGCACTGCGGCATCGAGATGCCGGCCCAGCAGCACCAGAAGTACCAGCGCCACACCAAAGAGCACCAGCACTACGGCCCCGGCGACGGCGTAGTTCCTGTTCACGCTTACCTGCCCAGCCATAAAGACCAACCCCACGCCAAACAGGGCGCCGAGGATCAGATACGCGCCCAGGGTCTGGATGGTCGCAGCACTCAGAGCCTCCCGCGGCGGCACCCCGGCCAGCGTCAGCAGCCGGTAGCGCGCAGCCGCCGACGTAGTGCCACCGCCGGGCACCACATGGTTGACGGCACTGTCGCACAGGTCTATCCGTATCAGCGTGAAATAGGACGGCCGGGCGCTCCCCGGGAGTACCACGCTGGTCAGGGCGCTGTAGCTCAGCCAGGACCCAACCTGCAGGCAGAGTGCTCCGATCATCAGGAACGGCGGGAGCCTGGACAGGGACTTCAGGACGTTCTCCGTGCCGGCAAGCTGCGGCAGGACCACGTACTCGAAGGTAAGCGCGAGGACGACGAACACCGCCAACCAGCGCAGATAGCGCCTGCGGCCGTGCCCGGAGCGGGAGGCGGGTCCTCCGCGTTTGGCCATGAGTTAAGCAGACCACCCCGGCGGGGCAGCCGCCAGACACGGCTCCCCCAGATTCCGCCGCGGTCAGATCCCGGTTGTTCCTCCAGCATGTTTCTGACAGTATGTTGGTATGTTACCGACAAGCTGTTGGCAACATCTGCATACGATCCAGCAAGGGGTTCCGATGTTTTTAGCGCTTCGCGAGTTGCGTTTCGCACGGGCCAGGTTCGGACTGATGGGTGGCGTTGTCGCCCTTATAGCCGTTCTTATGGTCCTGCTTTCCGGCCTGTCCTCAGGCCTCGTCAATGACGGTGTGTCCGGCCTGAAGTCCATGCCGGCCACCGCCTTCGCCTTTAATGAAGGCACCAAAACCGATAATGCGTTCTCCCGCAGCGTGGTGGACAGGGGCCAGGCCGAAACCTGGGCCGAGCAGCCCGGCGTCGAGGAAGCGGCCCTGATGGGCACCGCCATGATGAACGGCACCACCGGCGACGGCACCCAGGTTGACCTGGCACTGTTCGGCGTCGAAACGGATTCCTTCCTGGCTCCGCAGATTGGCGAAGGCCGCAGCATCAGCGCTCCCGACGAGATCGTGGTCTCCTCCACGGCCGCGGACGCCGGCCTGGCCATCGGCGACGTCGTGACGCTCGAGCGCATCGGCGTCGACCTCACCGTGGTCGGCTACACCGACGGGCAGGCAACCTTCGGACACGTTGACCTCGCCTACCTGCCGCTGGACACCTGGCAGTACCTGGCCAGCGGCCAGAGCGCCCCCGGCACCCCGACACAGGACGCCATTGACTCCGTGGACTTCGCCACGGCCAGCACCGTGGCCCTGAAGGCCGCCGACGGCGCGGACATCGACTTCGCAGCCGGCGACGCCGCCGCGGGCACCGTCACCTCCACCCTGGCGGAATCCTTCAACGCTTCCCCCGGCTACTCCGCCGAAACCATGACCCTGGAAATGATCCAGGTCTTCCTTTACGCGATCTGCGCACTGGTGGTCGGCGCATTCTTCACGGTGTGGACCATCCAGCGCCGTCACGAACTGGCCGTGCTGCGCGCCGTCGGCGCCTCCACCGGCTACCTGCTGCGTGACGGACTGCTCCAGGCCGCCATCATCCTCGTCGTCTCCACCGTGATCGGCATCCTCGCCGGACTCGGCATGGGCGCCGGCCTGAGCGGCACGGCCATGCCGTTCGCCCTGGAAGCCGCTCCGATCGCCACTGCAACCGTGCTGACGATCCTTCTGGGCCTGGTGGGCGCCGCCCTTGCCATTGTCCGGATTTCCCGCGTAGATCCCCTGGTGGCACTTGGAGGACAGCGATGAGCACCGAAACACAGGCACACACTCCCGGCACCCGTACCGGCGGGCTGCTCATCGAGGCAGCGAACCTCGCACTGGGCGACGGCGAAAGCACCGTCCAGGCACTCGACAACGTCACGCTGTCGGTTGCACCCGGGGAAATGGTGGCAGTTGTTGGCCCTTCCGGTGCCGGCAAGTCCAGCCTGCTCGCCGTGGCGGGCGCCCTGACCACCCCGGATTCGGGCACCGTACAGGTGAACGGTGTGGACCTGGGCACCCTCAGCAAGTCCGACCGGGCCAGGTTCCGGCTGAAGGAGATTGGTTTTGTCTTCCAGTCAGGCAACCTGATTCCGGCCCTGAATTCCGCTGACCAGCTGCGGCTTATGCTCAAGCTCGCAGGCAGTCGGGACGGGTTCGATCCCATGGAACTGCTCGCAGCGGTAGGCATGGACCACAAGGCCAAGAGCCACCCCGACCAGCTCTCCGGCGGTGAACGCCAGCGCGTGGGTATTGCACGCTCGCTCGTGAACCGACCCACCCTGCTGCTCGTGGACGAGCCCACGGCGGCCCTGGACCGCGCACGCAGCCAGGACGTAGTGGCCCTGCTGGCACGCGAAACCCATGAGCGTGGCGTTGCTACAGTTATGGTGACGCACGATCACGACGTCCTGCACCACTGCGACCGCGTAGTGGAGATGGTCGACGGTCGGCTGGCCGGCTAACCCCGGCGCACAACGCTTGGACAGTACGAACAGGAGGATCAGTGCCCCGAATTAATGCCCCCACGGTGGCCGAACACCGGGCGGCACAGCAGCGGGCGCTGCTGGACGCGGCACGTACCCTCCTGGCCCGCACGGGCGAGGCACCCAGCATGGCCGAAGTTGCCGCGCTGGCGGGCCTCGCCCGTCCGAGCGCCTACCAATACTACAAATCACGGCAGGACCTGCTGCACGCGCTGGTACTGGACGTCTTCCCCCGCTGGACCCGCCGGGTCCGGGAGGCCATGGACGCGGAGCCGGAGCCCGCTGACCGGATCATGGCCTACGTCCTGACCAACATTGCGCTGGTGGCAGAGGGGGAACACGCGGTAGGCAACGCGCTGGCCGCCGTTGCCCCGGGCGAGGAACTGGACAATCAAAGCGCCATGATGCACCGGCAGCTGCTCACGCCCCTGGTGGAGACACTGACCCTGCTCGGCGTTGAGGATCCCGCGGTCACCGCCGAACTCATCAACGCGATTGTGCATTCCTCCACCCGGCTGCTCGAATCAGGCACCGGGCGCGAATCAGTGGAAGCACGGGTACGCGAACTGATCGGACCCTATGTGCGCGAAAACGCGGTAGGACAGAAGGCATGAACATGACCAACACTCCCCGATCCGCGGAGCCTGCGGGCGCCTCGCGGGGCACCGCCGCCTCCCGGGCGCAGCGCCGCAGCTGGCCGGTACTGCTGGGCGCGGACCTGGTGCTCATCACCATCTTCGCCGCCCTGGGCCGGCAGAGCCACGAGCACGGGCTCGCCGTGACCGGAATCCTCCTTACCGCACTGCCCTTCATCCTTGCCTGCCTGGCCGCCTGGGCCGTTATGCGGGCGTGGCGCCGTCCCGGGCAGCTGTGGCCCGCCGGCGTCGTAATCTGGCTTATCACCGTGGCGGCAGGCCTGGGCATCCGGGCGCTGGCCGGCGGTGGCACCGCACCGAGCTTCCAGCTGGTAACCCTGCTGGTGCTGGGCGCCTTCCTTCTCGGCCACCGGCTGGTGTGGCATGTGGTGTCCCGGCGAGGGGCGCAGAACCCCCGGCCGGAACGGATCAACTAGGCTCAAAGGGAAAACAGGCGCCACCGGCGCCACCCCAGCAGCGAAAGGCCCGCCATGATCACCGCTTTTGTACTCATCCAGACGGATGCGGCCCGGATTCCGGAATGTGCCGAAGAGATTTCAGAGATCGAGGGCATCAGCGAGGTCTATTCGGTCACCGGCGACTGCGACCTGATCGCCATCGCGCGGGTCCGCCGCCACGAAGACCTGGCGGACGCTATCGCCAACCGGCTCTCCAAGGTCGAGGGCGTCATCGGGACCACCACACAGATTGCGTTCCGGGCATACTCCCAACACGATCTCGACGCCGCCTTCTCCCTCGGCTTCGACAGCTGACCCGCCGCCGTCAGCCGCGGGGGACCTAGCGGGTTACCTCCACCCAGCGGTCCAGGGCAGCCTGGGCCGCACCGCTGTCAATGGATGCAGAGGCCCGCTCCAGCCCTCGCGCCAGCCGTTCAGGCAGGGTGCCCTCAGCCTCCGGATCCAGTGCCACGAGGGCCGCGGCGGCGTTGAGCACTACAGCATCACGCACCGGGCCCTTGTCACCGGCCAGCACGCTGCGCACAACGGCGGCATTGGCGGCCGCGTCTCCGCCCCGCAGATCCTCCAGCGTGGCCCTGCTGATCCCCAGGTCCAGGGGATCCACTACTGACTCGCTCACGGCCCCGTTACGGACCTCCCAGACGGTGGACACGCCGGTGGTGGTCATCTCGTCCAGGCCGTCATCCCCGCGGAAGACCAGGGCACGCACGCCGCGCCGCGCCAGCACCCCCGCCATCAGCGGCGCCAGACGCGCATCCGCCACACCGATCGCCGAGGCGCTCGGCCGCGAAGGGTTGGTCAGCGGTCCCATGAAGTTAAACGCGGTGGCCACCCCCATCTCGCGGCGCGGCACGGCGGCGAACCGCATGGAGGGGTGGAACACCTGGGCGAAGCAGAACGTGATTCCCGCCTCCACCGCAGCCTGCGCAACGCGGTCCACCGGAAGGTCCAGCCGCACGCCGAGTGCCTCGATCACGTCGGCTGATCCCGAGGACGACGACGCCGCCCGGTTGCCGTGCTTTACCACCTTCGCTCCGGCGCCGGCACAGACCAGGGCAGCCATTGAGGAGATATTCACCGTATTGTGCCGGTCCCCGCCGGTGCCCACGATGTCCAGTGTGTCACCGGGAATATGGATGGGGCGTGCGCTGGCGAGCATGGCCTCAACCAGCCCGGTGAGCTCGTCAACGGTCTCCCCTTTGGCCCGGAGGGCAACCAGGAAGCCCGCAATCTGCGAGTCCGTGGCCTCCCCCGCCATGATCGCGGCCATGGCCCATCGGGTCTGCTCCGTCCCGAGGTTCCTGCCCTCAATCAGAGCAGTAATCAGGCTCGGCCAGGTGTCCGTTGAAGTCGGAATGGTAGTCACACACCTTAGGTTATCTACGATTCGTAGAAATTGCTGGATTGTTTCTGGAACCCCCATTTCCGCGCCAGTACTGGGATCCGGGGGTCCGGTCGCCTTCCTGGACGCGCCGAGCGCCTCCATCTGTTGGAGAACTGGGCGGTTTTACCGCCATAATGTCTATGTGACAACAGCGACCCATGCCCCCAGTACCCCGGCTCACCCTACGCTGAACCGCCCCAATATGGTTTCCGTTGGAACCGTGGTGTGGCTCTCCAGTGAACTGATGTTCTTTGCTGCCCTGTTCGCCATGTACTTCACCCTTCGCTCCACGTCGAGCGATCTGTGGGCCATGGAGACGGAGAAGCTGAACGTTCCGTTCGCTTTCGTTAACACGGTGATCCTTGTTTCCAGTTCCTTCACTTGCCAAGCTGGCGTTTTCGCCGCAGAACGGCTTCAGGCACGCCGCACCGGAGGGCTCCTGAAGCTTTCCCGCTGGGGCATGACTGAGTGGTTCCTGCTGACCTTCGTACTCGGAGCGATCTTCGTCTCCGTACAGGCCTACGAATACGCAATGCTCGTCTCTGAAGGCGTATCCCTCTCGTCGAACTCCTACGGTTCCGCGTTCTACCTCACCACCGGTTTCCACGGCCTGCACGTGGCCGGCGGACTGATCGCGTTCCTCTTCATCATCGGCCGTGCCTACGCCGCCAAGCGCTTCGGACACTTCGAAGCGACCTCGGCGATCGTCACCTCGTACTACTGGCACTTCGTTGATGTGGTCTGGATTGCCCTGTTCGTCATCATCTATTTCCTCAAGTAACACTGCTTGAGGACCGCACCCACGAAATACCCCAAAGTGGCACCTGTTTCCCAAAGACCACATAAGTTAGGAACTACGAAGTGAAGGCACTATCGCAAAGGCGGCGTCATCCCCTCGCAGCAGTCGCGCTGCTGCTGTTGGGACTCCTCGTTACGGGTGGTCTCTATGCCGTAGCCAACGGCACCAACCAGGCCCAGGCCGCGACCACCACGTACACTGCCGAAGACGTCAGCGAGGGGCAGAAGCTCTTCGTCGCCAACTGTGCAACGTGCCACGGCGTTGAAGCCACCGGCACCGAGAACGGGCCTTCGCTGGTAGGCGTCGGCGCCGCATCTGTGGACTTCCAGGTGGGCACCGGCCGTATGCCGATGGCCATGCAGGGCCCGCAGGCCCAGCAGAAGCCTGTCCAGTTCGATGAGGAGCAGACCGCTCAGATGGCTGCCTTCGTTGCGAGCCTCGGCGCCGGCCCTGCAGTTCCGGATTCGGAATACCTTGAGCCGGACACCTCCGACGAGGAAGCTTCCGCCAACGGCGGCGAACTGTTCCGCGTCAACTGCGCCATGTGCCACAACGCCGCCGCAGCCGGCGGTGCGCTGACCCGCGGCAAGTTCGCCCCGTCCCTGGACGGCGTCAGCGAAAAGCACATCTACGAGGCCATGGTCACCGGCCCGCAGAACATGCCTGTCTTCAACGACACCAACATCTCCCCCGAGGACAAGCAGGACATCATCACGTTCCTGAAGGACATCGAGACAAGCGGCTCCCCCGGTGGAGCGCAGCTCGGCTCGCTGGGTCCGGTCTCCGAGGGTCTCTTTATCTGGACCGCTGGTCTGGGAATCATCATCGCTTTCACCATTTGGTTGACCTCCCGGTCTTCCTAACCACCGCCGCGCTCACCCGCACGGGTGACATCACAGTTACACATAGGTCTATAAATGCAGTTTTCAGAGAAGGATGAGGGGGATCATGGGCGACCATAGTCACGGCAGTCCGAACACCTCGGGCACCGTCGCTACGGCTGGCCAGGGAGATGGGGAGAAGTTCCAGGATCCGGGACTTCCTCCGCACCGCCCTCGTCTAGCCGACGTTAATCCCCGCGCCGAAAAGCGGGCCGAACGGCAGGTGGCGCTTCTGTTCGTCATCTCCATCATCGGTACCATCGTGTTTTTCATCGGGTACTTCAGCATCCAACTGGATGATGCCAGCATCGCTACGCTGCGGCTGCAGAACATCCTCCTCGGCCTGGGTACCGCCTTTGCCATGCTGGGCATCGGTGTCGGTATCGTGCACTGGGCCAAGACCCTTATGCCGGACCATGAGGTCGTGGAGGAACGCCACGAGATCCGGCCCGAAGAGGACCGCGTCATCGCTGAAAAGATGGTGGGCGACATCATCGAGGAGACCGGCATCAAGCGCCGTCCCCTGATCCGCAACACCCTCCTCGGCGCCATGATCCTGGCTCCCCTTCCCGCCATTGCCGTCTTCCGCGACCTGGGCCCGCTGCCCGGTGACACGCTGCGGCACACCATGTGGGAAAAGGGCCTGCGTCTGGCACGCGATCCCAGCGGCACTCCGATCAAGGCCTCCGATGTCACCATCGGTTCTGCCTTCCACGTGATTCCGGAAGGCCTGCAGGACCTGGAGGAGCACAAGCTCGAGGAGAAGGCCAAGGCAGTTGTCCTGCTGATGCGCCTGGACCCCTCCGAGCTGAACCCGTCCCCCGGCCGGGAAGACTGGGCCGTTGACGGCATCGTGGCCTACTCCAAGATCTGCACCCACGTCGGCTGCCCGGTGGCACTGTACGAACAGCACACGCACCACCTGCTGTGCCCGTGCCACCAGTCAACCTTCGATGTGACCCAGGAATGCAAGGTCATCTTCGGCCCGGCCGGCCACGCGCTGCCGCAGCTGCCGATCGGCGTTGATGATGAGGGTTACCTGATTGCAACTGACGACTTCCAAGAACCCGTTGGACCGAGCTACTGGGAGCGTGGCTAACCATGAGTGTTCCCTCTGCTACGCCGTACCAGGCCAAGACCCGTCTTGGCCGCATCACGAACTTCGTTGACTCCCGGGTTAGCGGTTCGGCCATGGTCAAGGAGTTCGGCCGCAAGGTCTTTCCCGACCACTGGTCCTTTATGTTCGGTGAAGTTGCACTGTACTGCTTCGTCATCCTGCTGCTCACCGGTACGTTCCTGACGTTCTTCTTCGATCCGTCCATGGCGGAAACGCATTACGCAGGCAGCTACGTGCCGCTGCGCGGCGTGGAGATGTCAGTGGCCTATGAATCCTCCCTGAACATCTCCTTCGATGTCCGCGGCGGCCTCTTTATGCGCCAGGTACACCACTGGTCCGCACTGCTCTTCGTAGCGGCGGTCTCCGTGCACATGCTGCGCGTGTTCTTCACCGGCGCCTTCCGCAAGCCCCGCGAACTCAACTGGGTGGTGGGCGGTACGCTGCTCATCCTCTCCCTCGCCGCCGGCTTCACCGGCTACTCCCTCCCCGATGACCTGCTCTCCGGTAACGGCCTGCGCATCATCGACGGCGTGATCAAGTCGGTTCCCGTGGTGGGCACCTACATCAGCTTCTTCCTCTTCGGCGGTGAATTCCCCGGAACCGCGATTATCGGCCGTCTGTACGTGCTGCATATCCTCCTGGTTCCCGCGCTGATCCTGCTGATGATCGCCCTGCACCTGTTTATGGTTGTCATTCACAAGCACACCCAGTTCCGCGGCCCCGGCCGTACGAACAACAACGTGGTCGGCTACCCTGTCGGCCCCGTCTACGCAGCCAAGGCCGGTGGATTCTTCTTCATCGTCTTCGGCGTGATTGCCATCATCGCGGGCCTGTTCACGATCAACCCGATCTGGAACTACGGTCCCTATGACCCGTCGCCGGTGTCTGCCGGTACCCAGCCTGACTGGTACATCGGCTGGGTTGACGGTGCGCTGCGCCTGATGCCAGGGTTCCTGGGTGCGTTCCCCTTCGAATGGGTTATCCCGTTCCCCTGGGGCGATAACACCCTGGTCCTAAACGTCCTGCTCCCGGCCCTGGTGCCGGCAGGCCTGGTCTTCACCCTGCTGTTCGCATGGCCGTGGATCGAAGCCTGGCTCACCAAGGACTACCGGACACACAACCTGCTTGACCGCCCGCGAAACGCACCGTTCCGTACGGCAGTCGGCGTTGCCGGCATCACGTTCTACAGCGTTATGTGGGCTGCAGCCAGCTCCGACCTCATCGCCACGCACTTCCATGTCTCGCTCAACGATGTGACCTACTGGCTCCGTGTCCTGTTCTTCCTCGGCCCGGTACTGGCATTCATCATTACCCGCCGCATTGCCCTGGCACTGCAGCGCAAGGACCGCGAGATTGTGCTCCACGGCGTGGAAAGCGGACGCATTGTCCGGCTGCCGCACGGTGAGTACATCGAGGTGCACGAGCCGCTGGACGAGTACAAGCGCTACCGCCTGGTGGACTTCGAGTCCTACAAGGCACTGCCGGCCCAGCCGGATGCCAACGGCAAGATCTCCCGCAAGGAAAAGCGCCGTGCGAAGATCTCCCGCTTCTTCTTCGAAGACCGTGTCGCCCCGGTGACGCCGTCCGAGCTGGAGAACGCACATCACCACGAGTCGCCTGCCGAGGTTGAGGCCAAGGCCGACGACCAGGCATCGATCGAACAGCACTGATCCAGCCGCAAGGCGTATCAGCACCAAAGGGAAGGGCCCGACCGGATCATCCGGTCGGGCCCTTCCCTTGTCTGTCCCCGGCTACGTACCGGTGCCGCGGCCGGCTAGGCCAGTGTAAAAGGCTGCTTGGCGGGCAGTGGGTGGCGCTTACGCAGGGCCCCTAGGTCGGTCACCGGGGCGGACCCGATGGAGAGCTTGGTAAAGTCCAGCAGCGGATCGCGCAGCACCACTTTGAGCCCGGCCACCGCAAGCTTGACGTCCGGCACCAGGCAATAGATGTTCAGTTTCCGCGGTGCGAACTCGGTGTGGTCCACCTCCCCCAGCCCTCGCCACAGGAAGTAGGACGAGATGGCCTGGGTGGCCTTGTGCTCCAGGTAGCGGTCCCGTTCCGTGCCGGAGACGGTCTTGAGAGCGTACTGGGCGATAACCCAGTGCTGCTCGTCCGGTTCCAGCTCGGAGTAGCCGTCTTCCGCCGAGGCCACGGCGAAGGCATGGAGCAGGCCCTCCGCCGCCTCCGGAGCCACCTGCTGGACCTTCGCTGAGCCTTCATGGCCCACCGGGCCCGAGGTCAGCATCAGCTGCCCCTCGTCCTCCTCGTAGAGGGCCTCGCGGAAGTGCAGCACCCCTGCTTCATCGCGCTTATACATCCGGATGGTGATCATGATTTTCTGTCCTCTTCGTGCTGGGGGTGTGGTGCCGGCCGCGGTATGGCCGCTGTGGCCGGCTGGCCGCCAGGGCCGGGAAGGCGGCTGGCTGGCTATGGAAGGAAATTGGCTGGCCGGGGGCCGGCGGCTAGGAACCGGGATGCCGGCGCGGGTGATACGAACGCGGTGTGCGGACGCCCGGGCGCTGGAGCGGCACCCACAGTTTGTACCGGTCCGCCCGGTAGTAGGACACGGAGTAGTCCACCATCGACCGCGAGACATAGGCATGCCGTTGGATCTTCAGCACGGGTGCACCGAGTTCCACGTTGAGGAGCCGCCCAATTGACGCGGATGCTGCGGTTGCCTCGATGGTGTCCTCACCCCATTCCATCACCAGGCCGTACCGTTCAC
The DNA here is from genome assembly GCF_030410475.1 of Arthrobacter sp. YD2. Taxonomy (NCBI): domain Bacteria; kingdom Bacillati; phylum Actinomycetota; class Actinomycetes; order Micrococcales; family Micrococcaceae; genus Arthrobacter; species Arthrobacter sp. YD2. The sequence goes on along the minus strand of NZ_JAUHHB010000002.1, from coordinate 370,599 downwards.
TCAGCACGTTGTACAAGGACGTCGGCGGATCCTCCTCGAGGATTCCCGGCACATAGTGTGCCGGGATGAAGTTCTCGTCAACGCTCATGGGTTCACCGTCTGCGAGGAGCTGGCGGCGAAAGCGCACCACGGGCTGTCCGGGATCGATCTGCAGCTCCCTGGCCACCAGCGGGGATGCGCCCACCTGCTCGAAGCTGAGGACATGTGCATCGGGCACCATCCCCCGCCTGTGCATTTCTTCGGAGTAGGAGGTCAGCTGGACCTGGAGGTCCATTTTGGGGCGTGCAACGAACGTGCCCAGGCCAACCACCCGTTCCAGGACGCCGTCGGCGACTAGGGCGTCCACGGCCTGCCGGATGGTCATGCGGGCCACGGCGAAGTGTTCGGAGAGTTCCCGTTCGGATGGAATGACATCGCCCGCCCGGGCGTGCGTTTCCACGAAGCGGCGGAGGATACCCTGCAGCTGGACGTGCTTGGCAACTCCCGTGCCGGTATCTATGCCTTCGCTGAGCAGGCGGAGCCGATGGCTGTTCACAGTAGAGTTCCCGTGCCGGGCCTTGTTCCGATTCGTTGCATTCTGTTGCTTCGCCCCTTCCGCCGGGAAAACCAGTGCCGTCTAAGAATACCGGCATCGCCGGGGCACATCCCGCCGGGCGCCGGGACCCGGACATGCCGCAGGTACTCAGCCTCCGCTGCCCTGCAGCGCCTGCAGGAAACGTTTCATGGGGCCTTCCACGTTCCACTGTGCTGCCAGTGCTTCCAACCGCGCCCTGTCCTCCCCTGCCGGCGCCTGCAGGCGTGCACCGGCGTCGTTGAGTGAAGGAACGGCAACGTCCCGCGCCACCCGGACAACTTTCGGTGCGTTGGCGAGGTAGTCACGGGCTGCGCTGAGCCGGGCCCGGACCGGGGCGGATACCGGGCTGTCCGGCTCCGCGGCGGCCGTCAGGAGGGCCTGCAGCGTGCCGTATTCGCCCAACAGCGCGGCGGCCGTCTTCTCCCCGATCCCGGCTACCCCCGGCAGTCCGTCGGACGGGTCTCCGCGCAGGGTGGCGTAGTCGGCATATTGGCCCGGAAGGACGCGGTATTTGGCCACCACCGCTTTTTCGTCCAGGACGGCGAGGTTCTTCATCCCCCGTGCGGTGTAGAGCACGCGGACCTCCCGGGCGTCATCGATCAGCTGAAACAGGTCCCGGTCCCCCGTAACCACGTCTGCCGGCATTTCGGCGGTTGCCGCATATGTTCCAATGACATCATCGGCCTCATATCCGTCCCGGCCCACAACGGCGATCCCTGATGTGGCCAGGACCTCCCGGATCAGGGGTATTTGGGCGGTTAGTCCGGCGGGCACCTCCTCGGCGCCGCTAGGACCGGCGGCCGACAGCCGGTGCTCCTTGTAGGTGGGAATAAGCTCCACCCGCCACGCCGGGCGCCAGTCATTGTCCCAGCAGGCCACCAGATGGGTGGGGCGGAACTCGGCCACAAGCCGGGCGATCATGTCCAGCAGGCCACGGAGGGCGTTCACGGGTGTGCCGTCGTCGCGCCGGATGGTCTCCGGGATGCCGTGGAAGGCGCGGAAGTAGAGGGAGGCAGTATCGAGCAGCATAAGGCGCTGGGGCATAGCAGCACCCTACACACTGCACTCCCCCCGCGTGCGGCTGCGCCCTGCAAACGCACGAAAAAGAAGGACCCGCAGTTACCTGCAGGTCCTTCTCTTTACTGGCTAAGCGTTGCCGCTTGTCCTAGTGTGCGTGGTTTCCGCGGCTGTATTCGAAGACCCAGCCGACCAGGGCGATGATGGCCATGCCCATACCGATGTACAGGATCCACCAGCCCACTGCCATGCCGAGGAATCCGGTGGCTGCGGCGGCACCGAGCAGCAGCGGCCACCAGCTCCAGGGGCTGAAGAAGCCCTGTTCGCCGGAGCCTTCATGGATTTCGGCGTCCAGCCGGTCCTCGGGACGGGGTCCGACGCGCTTGCCGGTGAAGCCGATGTAGAAGGCGATCATGCCGGACATACCGGCGGTCAGGAAGAGCGCGAGGTAACCTACGGGCTCCGTCCATTCCACCAGGTAGCCGTAGACCACGCCGACCACCAGGAAGAACGGCGTCATGTAAGCGAAGAGCTTAGTCTCTACTTTCATTTGACCTTTTCCTCCCGGTCGCCGGGGCCGAAGACCTTGGCCGCGGCTGATTCGTCAGTTACGTGCTGCTGCAGTTCCGGATGGTGCAGGTCCAGTGCCGGACGCTCCGAGCGGATACGGGGCAGCGAGGTGAAGTTGTGGCGCGGCGGCGGGCAGGACGTAGCCCACTCGAGCGATCCGCCGAAGCCCCACGGGTCATCCACTTCCACCTTCTTGCCGTGGCGCCAGGTGATGTACACGTTCCAGAAGAACGGGATCATCGAGGCAGCCAGGACAAAGGAGGCAATGGTGGAGAACTGGTTCATTGCGGTGAAGTTATCCTCCACCAGGTAGTCCGCGTAGCGGCGCGGCATGCCCAGCACACCGAGCCAGTGCTGGATCAGGAAGGTGCCGTGGAAGCCGACGAACAGGAGCCAGAAGTGAATCTTGCCCAGGCGTTCGTTGAGCATCTTGCCGGTCCACTTGGGCCACCAGAAGTAGAAGCCGGCGAACATTGCGAAGACCACGGTTCCGAAGATCACGTAGTGGAAGTGCGCCACCACGAAGTAGGTGTCCGAAACGTGGAAGTCCAGCGGCGGTGCCGAGAGGATGATGCCGGTCAGGCCGCCGAAGAGGAAGGTAATCAGGAAGCCGATGCTCCAGAGCATCGGCGTCTCAAACGTAATCGAGCCCCGCCACATGGTGCCGATCCAGTTGAAGAACTTCACGCCGGTGGGCACCGCAATCAGCATGGTCATGAAGGCGAAGAACGGCAGCATAACAGCACCGGTGACGTACATGTGGTGTGCCCACACGGTCACGGAGAGTGCGGCAATGGCGATGGTCGCGTAGACCAGGCCCTTGTAGCCGAAGATCGGCTTGCGGCTGAAGACCGGGAAGATTTCCGAGACGATGCCGAAGAACGGCAGCGCGATGATGTACACCTCGGGGTGGCCGAAGAACCAGAACAGGTGCTGCCACAGGATGGCACCGCCGCGTTCGGGGTCGAAGATCATTGCACCGAACCGCCGGTCCGCACCAAGGGCGAACAGTGCTGCAGCCAGGGGCGGGAACGCCATGAGCACCAGGATGGCGGTGACCAGGGTGTTCCAGGTGAAGATCGGCATACGCCACATGGTCATGCCCGGGGCACGCATGCAGATGATGGTGGTGATGAAGTTGACCGCACCCAGGATGGTGCCGAAGCCGGAGAGCGCCAGGCCGAAGACCCAGAGGTCACCGCCGACACCCGGCGAGAACGTGGTGTTCGACAGTGGCGCGTAAGCGAACCAGCCGAAGGACGCAGCGCCCTGCGGGGTGATGAAGCCGGCCACCGCGATGGTGCTGCCGAAGAGGAAGAACCAGAAGGCCAGGGCATTCAGACGCGGGAAGGCAACGTCCGGCGCACCGATCTGGAGGGGCATGATGACGTTGGCAAACCCGGAGAACAGCGGGGTGGCGAACATCAGCAGCATCACGGTGCCGTGCATCGTGAACAGCTGGTTGTACTGTTCCTTGGTCTGCAGGATCTGCATACCGGGTTCAAACAGCTCCGCGCGGATGACCAGTGCCATCACGCCTGCGAGGCAGAAGAAAATGAATGAGGCAATCAGGTACATGTACCCGATCGTCTTGTGGTCAGTGGAGGTGATCCAGTTGACGACAATGCGTCCCTTGGAGACGGGTACTACGCGTGGTGCAACCTTGGTGCCGGAATCTTCCGAAGTGTATTCGAGAGTAGTCATAGCGTCCTCCTACCTCCTTACTTCGCTTGATTCTGAGTTGTACATACGGTCGTACTCGCCCGTGACCTGTCCGTCGGGCAGACCGGCTACGTATTCGTTGTAATCGTCTTCCGAGACCACGTCGACGTTGAAGAGCATTTCGGAGTGGTACTCGCCGCAGAGCTCGGCGCACTTGCCGTCGAAGGTTCCGATCTTGCCGGTTTCGAGGGTGATGTAGTTCGTGCGGCCGGGGTAGACGTCCATCTTCTGCAGGAAGGCAGGCACCCAGAAGGAGTGCTGCACGTCGCGGGTGTTCAGCTGCAGTTCGATTGTCTTGTCAACGGGCAGTACCAGCGTCGGGAACTTGTCCTGCGTGACTTCCTGGCCGTCGAGGTTTACCTGGACGCCCTGGCTGTACTTGTCTTCGTTGACGTAGTTGAAGTCCCAGGACCATTGCTTGGCGCGGACGTCAATGACGACCTTGTCCGGATCATCGCTGCGCTCGTTGAGCGCCTGGATGTCCTGGTTGGTGAAGTAGAACAACACCAGGACCATAAACAGCGGGATCACCGTGTAGAAGATTTCCAGCGGCAGGTTGTAGCTGAGCTGGCGGGGGTAGCCCGTCTCATTCTTCCGGCGGCGGTAGGCAACCATGCACCACAGCAGAAGCGCCCAGGTAAGGACACCTACTGCCAGTGCGGCGATCCATGAGTTGACCCAAAGGTCCATGATGCGGCCGGTGTGGTTAGTGGTGTCGCGGTCCGTAGGCAGCCAGCCCTTCTGGACATCCGATGTACACCCCGATAAAAACAACGCGCCGGCCGACGTTACGGCTGAGATCTTTAAGATCCTGGCGCGTCGGCTGCTGGTTCGGTCCTGCGAACTCACAGACGGCCCTTCCTCTTGTTGCGTGCAAGTGCTGTCCGGCCGGAGACAAAAAAGTTCCCGGCTGCGGACATTAGTTTTACTACTACGTGTAGAGCTTACCCGTACGGGCGGCGATCCAGTGACAGATCGCCGCCGCGCCGGGCAAAAAAAGCTCTGCTGTTACGGGCCGTCAGCCTTTTGCGTCTTAGTGGAAGGAATCTCCACAGGCGCAGGATCCTCCGGCGTTGGGGTTGTCGATGGTGAACCCCTGCTTCGAAATGGTGTCTTCGAAGTCGATGGAAGCGCCGGAAAGGTACGGAACGCTCATCTTGTCCACAATGACCTCAACCCCGTCGAAGTCCCGGACGGCGTCGCCATCGAGGACGCGCTCGTCAAAGTACAGCTGGTAGATAAGTCCCGAGCAGCCTCCGGGCTGCACCGCCACCCGGAGGCGGAGGTCGGTACGGCCTTCCTGCTCCAGCAGGCTGCGGACCTTCTGGGCGGCCACATCCGAGAGCAGTACTTCATGCGTGGGCAGTTCTGCCTCTGCCGCAGCGGTCTTGTTTTCGCTCGTGGAAACGCTCATAGTTTCTCTCTTTCCTCAGCTGGCCGTCCGTTCGGCAGGCCGTCGCGCCTGCCGCGGACCGCGGCCAGTGTCTCAATGGTACGTCTGGTGGTCCCCATCGATCTAACAGATGCGGGGCAGGAATCAATTCCCGCCCCGCATCCGTACGCAGGCAGTTCTAGCCTTGCCGGGCACCCAGGCGGGCAAGCAGGAGCGCTTCGGCCAGGATGGCGTTGCGGAAGTCATTCAGGTCCAGTGACTCATTGGCGCTGTGCGCCCGGGAATCCGGGTCTTCCACACCGGTGATCAGGATCTGGGCTTCTGGGAACAGGTCCACCAGGTCCGCGATGAACGGAATGGAACCGCCCATTCCGGATTCCACCGGTTCCACGCCCCAGGCCCGTTCCAGGGCCCAGAGTGCTGTGCGCGCCGCACTGGCACTGGTATCGGTTGCGAACGCGTTGCCCTGCTCCCCCGGCGTGAACGTCACCTTGGCGCCGAACGGGGCGTTGGCCTGCACATGGGCCTCAATGGCCTCCATGGCTGCCTCGGGGCTCTGGCCCGGAGCGAGCCGCAGGCTGAACTTGGCCCGCGCCTTGGGCTGGATGGTGTTGGAGGACATGGCGACGGTGGGGACGTCGATGCCGATGATGGAAAGGGCTGGCTTGGTCCACAGCCGGGAGGCAATCGACCCCGTGCCGGCCAGCCGGACACCCTCGAGCACCGAGGAATCCGCACGGAAGTCCGCTTCCGGATACTCCACAGCTGCGTCATCACCGGAGACCAGGCCCTCGATGGCGACGTCGCCGGCGTCGTTGTGGAACGTGGCGATCAGCCGGGCGAGCAGCGTCGGCGCATCCAGCACCGGACCGCCGAACATGCCCGAGTGCACTGCGTGGTCCAGGACCTGGACCTCCACCGCGCCGTCCACCAGGCCGCGCAGGCTTGTGGTCAGGGCCGGAACGCCCACTTTCCAGTTGCCTGAATCGGCGACAACAATGACATCGGCGCGGAGCAGGTCCTGATACGTCTCAAGGAAGGTGCGGAAGGTGGGCGAACCGGCTTCCTCCTCACCCTCGATAAAGAGTGTGACGCCGACCGGCGAGTCCTCCCCCAGCACGTCCGTCAGGGCCCGGAGGGCACCAATGTGGGCCATAATGCCGGCCTTGTCATCCGCAGCACCCCGCCCGTACAGGCGGCCGTTGCGCTCCTGCGCCGTAAAGGGATCGGACTCCCACAGATCGGGGTCTCCGGGCGGCTGCACGTCATGGTGGGCATACAGCAGCACCGTGGGTGCACCGTCGCGGGCGGGGCGGCGGGCGACGACGGCGGGGCCGCCGGGGGTGCCGTTGTTATCCACGCGCAGCACCTGCACATCCTCGATGCCGGCCTCACGGACGAGGTCGGCGACGGCGGCGGCGCTGCGGTTGAGGTGCTCGGGGTCAAAGGAATCCCAGGCTATGCCCGGAATGCTGACCAGGGATTTGAGCTGTTCGACGGTGCGGGGGAAGTCTGCGGCCACGCTGGCGCGCAGGGAGTCTTCATGCACGTCCGGTGACGAATCGTGCTCGGGGGCAGGGTTGGAAGTCATAGCCAAAACCCTACATCCGGCCCGGGTTCGCATTGAAGTGTGCTGCCTGCCGCCGGGCGGGCAGCAGCACAGGCTTTACCCGCCGCTCCCCCGGACTGCAAACGGAGTTTCCGGCGGATCATTCGCGGTATCCTTGGGGTGTGTTTGGACGAAAGAATGAAGCGCCCACCGCGCAGGAAACTGTGGACCAGGCAGCCGCCGCACAAGCCGGTGCAACGGAACGGGTCGGCAAGGGTGCGCCCACGCCCCGCCGCAAGGACCAGGAGGCTGCCCGCCGGCGCCCGCTGGTACCCGATGACCGGAAGGCAGCCAAGGCAGCCAACCGCGAGGCCCTGCGCGAAGAACGCATGAAGACCCGCCGGGCCCTGGACACCGGTGAGGAGCGCTACCTGCCGCTCCGCGACAAGGGACCCAACCGCCGCTTTGTCCGCGACATAGTGGATGCCCGGTGGAACCTTGGCGAGTTCATCATGATTGCCGCCCTGGTGTTTGTTCTCTTCAGCTTCATCCGGAACATCGATGTCCAGCTGATTGTGATGGCGGCCTTCTGGGTCCTCATCCTGCTGGTCATCGCCGACAGTTTTATGCTGCGCCGGCAGATCAGGAAGCGCCTGACCGCCAAGTTCGGGGCCCCCAATCCCGGGGATGTCTGGTACGGGGTCTCCCGGTCCCTCCAGCTGCGCCGCTTCCGCCTGCCGAAGCCGCAGGTCAGCCGCGGACAGTACCCCTCCTGATCCCCACGCACCGCACCAAAAAGGGACCGCCTTCCGGCGGTCCCTTTTTGATGGGCGGTCCCTTTTTGATGCGTGGTCCCTTTTTGATGTGCGGACGAGTTTGATGGTCGGACGAGTCTGATGCGCGGGCCCGCCCGGGGTACGGATTCCTCTGCGCGGCGCCCGCTTAGCGGGACCGGGCCAGGCTGCGGTTGATCCGGGCAGCCCAGAACGGTCCCTCATAGAGGAACGCCGTGTATCCCTGCACCAGCGTGGCCCCGGCATCAAGGCGTTCCTTCACGTCCGAGGCCGTCTCCACTCCCCCGACGGACACGATGGCGGGGCCGTCCGCTCCCAGCCGGCTGCGGAGGCGGCGCAGGACGTCGATCGAACGCTGTTTCAGCGGGGCGCCGCTGAGTCCGCCGACTCCGCAGGCGGTTACGGTTTCCGGATCCGTCACCAGGTTTCCCCGGGTGACGGTGGTGTTCGTGGCAATCACTCCGTCCAGCTGCAGGGACAGGGCCAGATCGGCGACGTCGTCAATATCGGCGTCGCTGAGGTCAGGGGCGATCTTCACCAGCAGGGGTACGTGGCGCCCGGCGGACTCATCCGCGGCCTCCCGCACCCGGGTCAGGAGCGGGCGCAGCGACTCGATGTCCTGCAGCAGCCGCAGGCCGGGAGTATTCGGGGAACTGACGTTGACCACCAGGTAGTCGGCCTGCGGAGCGAGTTCCCGGGCACTAAGCAGGTAATCCTCCACGGCATCCGCCAGGTCCACCTTCTTGGTTTTGCCAATGTTCACACCGATCACCGGCCGTCCCGCACCGGATGTCCGGGCCAGGGCGGCCCGGGCCGAGGCGAGCCGGGGCGCCACCTTCGCGGCGCCGTCGTTGTTGAACCCCATCCGGTTGATCACGGCGCGGTCCTGGACCAGGCGGAACAGCCGTGGCTTCGGGTTTCCCGGCTGGGCCTGCGCCGTCACGGTGCCCACCTCGACGTGCCCGAAACCCAGGTTGGTGAGCGCCAGGATGCCGGATCCCTCCTTGTCGAAACCGGCCGCCAACCCGAACGGTGAGGGAAAGTCGATGCCGAAGGCCCTGGTCCGGAGCTTCGGGGACGGGCTCATCAGCCGCCGCATCACCGGCCCGGCGGGGGTACGTGCGGCGGTGCGGATCAGGGTGAAACCGATCCGGTGGGCACGTTCGGGGTCCATCCCGGAGAACACAAGACGGAAAAAGGCAGGATAAATGCGCATGGCTTAAAGATTCCAGAACCCGGACCGGCAACCAAACCCCGCACTTCCCGCTACGCCGGGTCGACTATTCTCGAAACCATGGGTGAGACGCAGGCGGACTGGATTCCGGACATTCTCGGCGACGGATTCCGCAGCCTGACCCTTGACCTGGGAGAGGATGCGGAAGGCCCCGTTGCGGCTACCCTCGTTTCCTATGTTCCTCCGGCCGATCTGGCGGCCGTCCTGCCCGTCCGCACTGTGGGCGGCGTGGACGCCGTCCTCTATATTCACGGCTGGAGCGACTATTTCTTCCAGACCGAGCTGGCCCGCTTCTGGGCGGCGCAGGGCGTGGCGTTCTACGCCGTGGACCTGCGCAAGTACGGCCGGAGCCTGCGCCCCGGGCAGTCGGAGGGTTATGTCGCGGACCTGCAGGAATATGACGCCGATATTGAGGCTGCCCTGGCCGCCATGGACACCGATCTCAGGAACCGTTTCGGTTCGGACACTGCGGTGCGGACCACCCTGATGGCCCACTCCACGGGCGGGCTGGTGGCCTCGCTGTGGGCCCACCGGAACCCGGGGCGGATCAGGGCCCTGATCCTGAACAGTCCGTGGCTGGAGTTCAGCGGCAGTGCCATGCTTCGCTTCGCGACCAACGGGCTGCTGGAACCCGTGGCCCGGCGGCGCCCGCTGGCCCGGCTGAAGATCCCGGAGTTCGGCTTCTACTACCGGAGCATCAGCGCCCAGATGGAGGGTGAGTGGAACGTGGACCCTGCCTGGCGCCCGCCGTTCAGCTTTCCGGTCCGCGCCGGCTGGATCAAGGCTGTGCTGGCCGGGCACGCGCAGGTGGCCCGCGGTTTGGACATCCGGGTGCCGGTCCTGCTCATGGCTTCGGCTGCCTCCACGATCGCGCCTACCTGGAATCCGCTGATGCTCAGCACCGACAGTGTGCTGGACGTGGGCCTGATGGTGCAGCGCGGCCTGCTGCTGGGCCCGGAGGTTACCGTGTTCCGGTATGACGGCGCCCTGCACGACACCCTGCTCTCAGCCCTTCCGGTGCGTACCCGCGTATATGCAGGGCTGGCACGCTGGGCCGGGGCGTTTATGCTCGGGCGCTAGTCAGAGGGCGCCCGTGGCGGCCTGGTCCACCGCACCGCCATAGCGCCTGTCCCGGCGGGCGTAAATCTCCACGGCCTCCCACAGGGTCCGCCGGTCCACGTCCGGCCAGAGGGTGTTCATAAAGACCATTTCGGCGTATGCGGACTGCCACAGCATGAAGTTGGAGAGGCGCTGCTCCCCCGAGGTCCGCAGGAACAGGTCAACGTCCGGCAGGTCCGGCTCGTCCAGGTATTTCTGGATGGTTTTCTCGCTAATGGAGCCCGGACGCAGCCGGCCCTTTTGAACGTCGGCGGCGATCGCAGCCACGGCGTCGGCAATTTCCGCCCGGCCGCCATAGTTCACGCACATGTTCAGGGTGCAGACGGTATTGTCCCGGGTGGCCTCTTCGGCGACCTCCAGCTCCCTGACCACGCTCTGCCAGAGCCGGGGCCGGCGGCCGGACCAGCGGATCCGTACACCCCATTCGTTGAGCTGGTCCCGCTGGCGGCGCAGCACGTCCCGGCTGAAGCCCATGAGGAAACGGACCTCTTCGGGTGACCTTTTCCAGTTCTCCGTGGAGAAGGCGTAGACGGACACGTGCCGGATCCCCATTTCGATGGCCCCGGCCATAACATCCAGCAGCGCGGCTTCGCCCGCCCGGTGGCCTTCGGTGCGCGGCAGTCCCCGCTGGTTGGCCCAGCGGCCGTTGCCGTCCATCACAATGGCTACATGGGCGGGCACCAGTTCAGCCGGAACCGCCGGAGGCAGAGCGCCGGACGGGTGGGGTGCGGGGTAGCCGGGGGATCCTGCCGGGACACCGGCCGCGGATTTCGAACGCAAGGTCAGACACGCTCCACATGTTGAAGGGACCGCAGCACCCGTTCCAGGTGCCACTGAAGATAGCCGGCTACCAGCCCGGCGGACTCATGCCGCGGCTGCGGGCCGGAGGCATCGGCCGTGTTCCAGTCACCGCTGAGCAGGGCGGCCAGCAGCGTCATCGTTTCCGGTGACGGCGACGCCGAGCCGGGGGGACGGCAGGCTGCGCAGACGGCCCCGCCCAGCGGCGCCGAAAACGCCGTGTGCGGCCCGGGGGCACCGCAGCGGGCGCACTCGGTGAAGCTCGGTGCCCAGCCGGCGGTGGCCAGGGCCCGCAGCAGGTAGGAATCCAGGATAAGTTCCGGTGCATGCGCGCCCCGGCTGAGCGCGGCAAACGCACCGATGACCAGTTGGTAGTGGGCCTTCGCCGAATCACCGTCAATGTCGGTGAGGCGTTCAGCGGTTTCGGCGACGGCGGCCGCGGCGGTGTAGCGGGCATAGTCGGCGACTATCCCGTGCCCGTAGGCCCCCTTGGTCTGCGCCTGCGTCACGATGTCCAGGTTCCGGCCGTGCGAGAGCTGCAGTTCCGCCACCATAAACGGTTCAAGCCGGGCACCGAATTTGCTGGAGGTCCGCCGCACGCCTTTGGCCACGGCGCGTACCTGGCCGTGTTCCCGGGTCAGGAGGACCAGGATACGGTCCGCCTCGCCCAGCTTGTGCGTGCGCAGGACCACTGCGTCATCCCGGTAGGTGCGGGATGCAAAGGATTTTGCCACGCTGCTATTTTCCCACGTCCCGGGGCGCCCGGCGGACTGCTGCCGTCCGGGCGCGCCCCGATGGTGCTCAGGCCTGGTCGCGGATGGCCCGGTTGACTGCCGAAATCACTGCCTTCAGGGCAGACATGGTGGTGTTGGCGTCAATACCGACGCCCCACAGCACCCGCTCCCCCACGGCCAGTTCCACGTATGCTGCGGCGTGCGCGTTTCCGCTGGCGGAGAGGGCGTGCTCGGTGTAGTCCAGCAGCCGGACGTCGATGCCGTCCTGGCCCAGGATTTCCAGCAGCGCCGCGATGGGACCGGTACCGCTGGCCATCCGCCGCTGCGACACCCCGTTCGCGCTCAAGGTGGCCGTCAGGTTGAAGCGGCCGTCCGCGGGGGTATCCGCGTTCACCGAGGTGAGTTCGTAGTGTCCCCACGCCTCGCCGTCGGACTCGGGGGTGTGCGGCAGGTATTCGTCCTGGAAGACCTTCCACAGCTCCGCCCCGGTGATTTCGCCGCCGGCGGTGTCGGTACGGCGCTGGATGACGCCGGAGAACTCGATCTGCGCGCGGCGCGGCAGGTCCAGGTTGTGTTCGTGCTTGAGCAGGTAGGCAACCCCGCCCTTGCCGGACTGCGAATTAACCCGGATCACGGCTTCATAGCTGCGGCCGATGTCCTTCGGATCGATCGGCAGGTACGGCACGGCCCACGGGATCTCGTCCACCGTCCTGCCCTCCGCGGCCGCGTCCTTTTCCATCGCCTCGAAGCCCTTTTTGATGGCGTCCTGGTGCGAGCCGGAGAACGCGGTGAAGACCAGGTCGCCGCCGTAGGGGGAACGCTCGGGAACGGGCAGCTGGTTGCAGTACTCCACCGTGCGGCGGATTTCGTCCATGTCGGAGAAGTCCAGCTGCGGATCAATGCCCTGGCTGAACATGTTCATGCCCAGGGTTACCAGGTCCACGTTGCCGGTCCGCTCGCCGTTGCCGAAGAGGCAGCCTTCAATGCGGTCCGCGCCGGCCAGGTAGCCCAGTTCAGCGGCTGCGACGCCGGTTCCGCGGTCATTGTGCGGGTGCAGGGACAGGATCACCGAATCGCGGCTGGCGAGGTTGCGGTGCATCCATTCGATGGAGTCCGCGTAGACGTTCGGGGTGGTCATCTCTACCGTGGCGGGCAGGTTCAGGATCATCTGCCGGTCCGGCGAGGCCTCCAGGACCTCAGCCACGGCGTCCGAGATCCGTGCGGCGAAGTCCAGCTCGGTGCCGGTGTAGGACTCGGGCGAGTATTCGTAGGTCAGATCGATTCCGCGCAGCTGTTCTTCATACTTTTTGCACAGCCGGGCACCTGAGAGGGCGATATCAACGATGCCGTCCCGGTCGGTGTTGAACACTACCCGCCGCTGCAGCACCGACGTGGAGTTGTAGAGGTGGACGATCGCGCGGTCCGCTCCCTCGAGGGACTCGTAGGTGCGCTCGATCAGGTGTTCCCGGGACTGGGTCAGGACCTGGATGGTGACGTCGTCCGGAATCCGGTCCCCTTCAATCAGCTGGCGGACAAAGTCGAAGTCCAGCTGGGAGGCTGACGGGAACCCGACCTCGATCTCCTTGAAGCCCATTTTGACGAGCAGGTCAAACATCTTGTGCTTGCGCTCGGGGGTCATCGGGTCAATCAGCGCCTGGTTGCCGTCCCGCAGGTCTACGGCGCACCAGCGCGGTGCCTTGCTGATCCGTTTGTCCGGCCAGGTCCGGTCCGGCAGGTCCACCGTGATCTGCTCGTGGAACGGGGTGTACTTCGACGTCGGCATGCCGGATGTCTGCTGTGCGTTACGCATGGTGTTGAAAGGGCCTTTTCTAATCGAACTTCGCAAGAGAGTGGCCGGCAACACAAACTCCGCAGCGAGGAACCGGCCTAAGCAGGTGCTTGTGTGGCCTCGCCGCGGCAGCTAAGAAGTAGGGTCTCTGCGTGCACGTGATCAGACTAACACGCACCTCTTACGCGGCTTCAAACGCTAGTTCCCAAAGGCGGACTGGCACGTAACCTGCGCTGCGGTCTGTCCGCTCAGGTCCCCCAGATCGCCCAGGTCCTTCATGGCCGAACCCGAGGCAAAGTCGGCGCCGATTTCCACGGACACGCCGGCCGCGGCAGGGCTCAGCACTACCTGAACATCGGGGATATTCAGGACCCGTGCCACTTCCAGTGCCATTTCTTCATAGCCATAGCCGAAGAACACCTGGGTTGCCGGGCTCTCCGCTGCGGCCGTGCCGCCGGCGAGGGCCTGGACAAAGCCCTGGGACACCAGGGACTGAGCTACGGAAGAGTCGCGTCCGGCAGTGCCGGATGCGTTGAGCAGGGTCACGGGAACGGCAGCCGGATCCACTGTGACAGCCGGTTCCTCAACCGGTGCTGCCGGCTCCGTGGCGGCATCCGTCGGTGCCGGGGTTTCTTCCGTGCCGTTGGTGATGCCCTTGTCCGCCTGAAGTGCGTCAAAAAGAGGCTGGGCGTTGGGTTCGTCGAGGACAAGGCGGTTCGGATCGTATTCGTACGGAACCACGGGCGCCGTCACGAATGCGATGCTGCCCAGGTCGGTATCCTTCAGCCGGGTGGCCAGGGATACCAGGTCCGGGATCTGGGCCAGGCCGTCATCAACAGTGAGGTTTTTGGTGACAGTCTCGGCGATCGAGTACAGCTTGGGCAGGTTGTTCAGCGTGCCTTCGTCCTTGACCTTGCGGACCATGGAGGCGAGGAAGCTCTGCTGGGCACGGATACGGCCCTCATCGCCGCCGTTGCCGAAACCGTGCCGGGTCCGCAGGAAGGCCAGGGCCTGTTCACCCTGGATACTGCTGACACCGGCGGGGATATTCAGGCCGGAAAGCGGGTCATCCACCGGCTGATTGACGCAGACCTCCACGCCGCCCAGCGTATTGGACAGTTCTTCTACGGCATCAAAGTCAGCCATCATAAAGTGGTCGATGGTCAGGCCGGTCAGCTCGTTGATGGCCGCGACCGTGCAGCCGGGGCCGCCGTTGCCCAGGGCTCCGTTCAGCTGTCCCAGGTCCATGGCCTCGTAGACAAGGCCGGATTCCGGATCCTGGCACTGCGGCAGCGGAACCAGCAGGTCACGCGGGAAGCTGACAACGGTCACGTTGGAACGGTCGGCCGAAAGGTTGACCAGCATCATGACATCGGAGTTGTTCGAATTCTGGCCGTCACGCTGGTCCGTGCCGAGGACCAGGATCTGCATGGGATCAGTGTTGGCATCCACCTGCTCCACTGAGTCGCCGGAGCCCAGGTTCAGCGGCTGTGTATCGAAGTTGCCCTGCAGGCGCAGTACCTGGACCACGCCGAAGACAACCCCGGCGACGAGCACGAGGGAAAGGAACGCGGCAATGCCCTTAAGAACCGGGTGGCCGGCGGACGCCCTGCGGGACAGGTGTCTGCCGCCGGGCACGGCGGAAGCGTCCGACCCTCCGGTAGATTTTCCCGAGGGGCCGCCGCCCGTTGCGGCACGGCGAGATGACATAGCCGGTCCCCTTCATGAATCGATATGCTCAAACGAATGTTCAAAGTGTAAGGGCTGCTGCTGGGAACAGACCCCTGCCGGTGCTTCCGGCCCGGCCCGCTGCCCGGAGGCAGGGACCGGCCGGGCCTAGAAGCCCAGCTTGACGAGCTGCTTGGGATCCCGCTGCCAGTCCTTGGCTATTTTCACATGCAGGTCCAGGTAGACCCGGGTGCCCAGGAGCGCTTCAATACCGCGGCGGGCGGCGGTACCGACCTCGCGCAGCCGGGATCCGCCGCGGCCAATGATGATGGCTTTCTGGGAGGAACGCTCCACGTAGAGGTTGACCCGTACGTCCAGCAGCTGGTTGTCCTCGCTGCGCCCTTCCCGGGGAACAATCTCCTCCACCACAACGGCCAGCGAGTGAGGAAGTTCATCCCGCACGCCTTCCAAGGCGGCCTCGCGGACGAGTTCGGCGACCATAACGGCTTCAGGCTCGTCAGTGAGCTCACCGTCGGGGTAAAGCGGCGGCGAGGCAGGCATGTGGCCTACCAGTACGTCGGCTACGGTATCCACCTGGAACCCGTCGGCAGCCGAGACGGGCACAACGTCGGCCCACCCCTTCTCGCCGAGCACCTCATTGCCCAGCGCCGTGACGGACATCAGCTGCTTCGCCAGTGCCGCACGGTCCACCAGGTCCGTCTTGGTGACCAGGGCGATCACGGGGGTACGCTTCAACGCCGCCAGCTGGGCCGCGATGTAGCGGTCACCCGGGCCAACCGCCTCGTTGGCAGGCAGGCAGAAACCGATCGCATCCACCTCGGCCAGCGTGTCTGCCACCAGCTCGTTCAGCCGCTTGCCCAGGAGGGTACGCGGGCGGTGCAGGCCGGGAGTGTCCACGAGGATCAGCTGGGAGTCCTCGCGGTGCACGATGCCGCGGATGGTGTGCCTGGTGGTCTGCGGCTTGGCGGAGGTGATAGCCACCTTGGAACCGACCAGCGCATTGGTCAAAGTGGACTTGCCGGCGTTGGGCCGGCCCACCAGGGAAACAAATCCTGCGCGGAATTTCGGGTCAGTCATTTCGGGGTACCAATTCTGTAGAGCGGGAGCGGTGGGCAGTGTTCCTGCCGTCGTCGCGGGATTCTTCGTTTTCTGCTGCAGGGGCCGCTTTCCACGCCAGGACGTGGGAGACGCGGTTCCGGCGTCCCTCCAGGCGCTCGGCGTGCAGGGTGATGCCTTCGACCTCTACCTCGCTGCCGACAATGGGGACACGGCCGAGGACCTTCGCGAGCAAACCGCCCACGGTGTCCACTTCATCATCCTCCAGTTCGACGTCGAAGAGCTCACCGAGGTCATCAATACCGGCTTTGGAGCTCACCCGGTAGCGGCCGCCGCCCAGGTTTTCTATCTCGGGGCGCTCGGAATCGTACTCGTCAACAATCTCCCCGACGATCTCTTCAATCAGGTCTTCGAGGGTGACCAGTCCGGCGGTGCCGCCGTATTCGTCGATGACGATGGCCACGTGGGTAGACTCGCGCTGCAGTTCCTGCAGCAGTTCGCTGACGGCCTTGGACTCGGGCACGTAGCGCACGCTCCGGGCAAAGTCCTCGACCTTCTGCACGGAGGCGTGATCCGGGTCGCTGTGGACCTGGGCGGCAACGTCCTTCAGGTACAGGATGCCCACCAGATGGTCCGCGCTGTCCTCGATCACCGGGACCCGGGAATAGCCCGAGCGCAGGAACAGGGACATGGCCTGGCGCAGGCTGCTCCCGGCGTCAATGCAGACCATGTCGGTACGCGGGACCATCACCGACCTGACCTTGGTGTCTCCGAGTTCGAAGACGGAGTGGATCAGTTCCGCTTCCGTGTCCTCGATCATGTCCGCATCCGAGGCGCGGTCCAGCAGTTCACGGAATTCCTCTTCGGTGAAGAAGGCGGCATCCGGTCCCTGGGTGCCGGGTGCCACGGCGGTTCCGAGCCGGACCAGCCAGCCGGGAACCGGTCCGAGCACCGCGCGCAGCACCCGCACCAGTCCTGCCGTCATCACGACGACGGCGGTGACGTGCTTGCGCCCGATCTGCCGGGGTGAAACGCCCACCAGGACGAAACCGACGGCTGCCATGGTGACCGTGGCCAGCAGCCCGGCGAGCCAGATGTTGTCCAGTACCAGCTGGAACAGGGTGGCCACGGACACCGCCATGGCCATTTCAAACCAGACACGCCAAAACCGCAGGGCGTGCATATGGGCCACGGGGTGGGCAAGGATGCGCCGCAGCGGGGCACCGGCCTTGCCGTTCAGCAACGCCTCGGCGTCCTGCCGGGGAAGGTAGCCGTAGGCGGATTCCGCAGCGGTCAGCAGACCTGCCAGGAACATAAACGCCATGGCCATAACGATCAGGACGCCAATACTCAACTGCGCGTCTCCTTGGGCGCTTCTTTGCCCGTGTAGGCAGAGAGCAGGCGGCGCTGGAGGCCGAACATCTCCTTCTCCTCCTCCGGCTCGGCGTGGTCATAGCCGAGCAGGTGGAGCACGCCGTGTGTGGTGAGGAGCAGGAGTTCGTCCTGGGTCTCGTGGCCGGCATCCTGCGCCTGGCGGGCTGCCACCTGCGGGCAGAGCACAATATCGCCAAGCACGCCGGCGGGAGTTATCCGTCCTGCCGTGCCGGGGCGCAGCTCATCCATGGGGAAGGAGAGGACATCTGTGGGGCCGGGAAGGTCCATCCACTCGATGTGCAGCTTCTCCATGGCGTCCTCGTCCACCAGGATGATGGACAGGTCCGCTTCCGGATGCACGTAGAGGCTGTCCAGCAGGTACCGGCCCAGCCGGGCCAGCTCTTCCTCGTCAATGGCCGGGGCTGAGGATTCGTTATTGACTTCGATGCTCATTTACGGGCCTCCCGCCCGTGCTGATTGGATAGTCCGCGGTTGTTGGCACGTCCGCCGCCGCCTTCGGCCGGGGTCCGGCTCAGCCGGCGGGTTTCATCCCACTCGCTGTAGGCAGTAACAATGTCGCTGACCAGCCGGTGCCGCACAACGTCGACGGCCTGCAGCTCGGAGAACGCGACGTCGTCAATGTCACCGAGGATGTCGTGGACGATGCGCAGCCCGGAGGCAGTGCCGCCCGGCAGGTCCACCTGGGTGACGTCACCCGTGACCACCATCTTGGAGCCGAAGCCGAGGCGGGTAAGGAACATCTTCATTTGTTCCGGCGTGGTGTTCTGCGCTTCGTCGAGAATGATGAAGGCATCGTTGAGGGTCCGGCCGCGCATGTAGGCCAGGGGTGCCACCTCGATGGTGCCCGCCGCCATCAGCCGCGGAATGGATTCCGGGTCCATCATGTCGTGCAGGGCGTCGTACAGCGGACGCAGGTAAGGATCAATCTTGTCGCTGAGTGTGCCGGGCAGGAAGCCGAGCCGCTCCCCCGCTTCCACAGCGGGGCGGGTCAGGATGATCCGGTTGACTTCCTTCTGCTGCAGCGCCTGGACGGCCTTGGCCATGGCCAGGTAGGTCTTGCCCGTGCCGGCGGGGCCGATGCCGAAGACCACCGTGTTGCGGTCAATCGCATCCACGTAGTTCTTCTGGTTCAGGGTCTTGGGCCGGATGGTCTTGCCGCGCGTGGACAGGATGTTCTGCGTCAGGACATCCGCCGGGCGGACGGCGGTCTGGTCCCGCAGCATGCTGATCAGCTGCTCCAGGACCTGCGGCGTAACCCGGGTCTGGTTGCGGGCCAGGATCCGCACTTCGTTGACCAGCCGCACCGTCTGCTCCACGTCCGCGGACGGGCCGGACACGGAAAGCTCATTGCCCCGCACCAGCATGCTCACCTCGGGGTTGGCCGCCTCAATGATCCGCAGGGCCTCGTCATTGGCCCCCAGCGACTGGACCATGTGTTCCGTGGAATCAAAGACTATTGTCTGGGTGTCCCGCCGGATGGTGCCGATTTCCATTGAAGATTCGGTCATATAGTCGGCCCTCGCAGGCCTTTCATCGCCCCTTTTGGTAAGTCGCGTTCAGAGTTTGGAATGGTGCAGTCGCCGGGTGGCGCCGGCTCGCGCCCGCAGCACCCCGCAATGTCAACGCCGGCACGGCGCCGGTTATTTCCGGTGCGCGACGGCGCCGGCGGGTCTGCCGGCTACCTAAATGTTACTTGATGTGCCCCGTCCCGGGCGGGAGTGGAGCCGGAATATCTCGGCATCGCAACGGTGATGTCTCAATCGTGTTTCAGTCCGCACGCCAGCCGCAAACGGCGCCGGATGGCCCCAAACCGTATGTAAAGGTTGAAGACGTACATTTTGCCCCGACCGCCTGAGGAGGATTGATGGTCACCCTGTTGCCGGGCCGAGCATCCTCCCCTGACGCCGCCCGCCGCAGCCGCAGGCTGGTCCGTGCGGGTGCCGGTGCCGCACTGCTCGTGGCAATGCTGGCCACGGGCGGCTGCGGAGTGGTGGCGGAGTATCCCACCACCACCATGCCCACGGCCTTCAGCGCCGAGTCCCGCAGCCTGGCACCGATGACCATTTCACCGCCGGCGGAAGCAGGTTCCGGCACGCTGATGCCCGTCTACTGGCTCGGACTGAACGACACCACGGTGAGCCTTTACCGCGAATTCCTGCAGTCCGACAATACCGGCGACCCCATCGGCGAAGCGGTCCGCGCCATGACGGCAGGGAAGCCGCTGGATCAGGACTACTTCACGCCGTGGCAGCCCGCGGACAAGGTGACCGCTTCCATTTCCAGCAAAAACGTCATCACGGTGGACATCCCGTCGAAGGCCTTCAAGGGATCCCTGGACGCCGGCATGGCCCACCGAGCGGTGCAGCAACTGGTGTACACCGCCACCGCCGCGGCGGTGAACGCCGGACTGACAACGGTAGGCCAGGAAAGCACCGTGGTGGTGCTGGTGGACGGCAAAGCCGGCTACCGCGCCTTCGGCCACGAATCCCTGGAAGAACCGCTGCGGCGCGATCCGTCCCTGGTAGCCCCCATCTGGATCATTGATCCGCAGGAATCCCAGGTCCGGTCCACCTCGCTCACCGTCACCGGCACAGCCGCATCGCAGCCGGAGGGCCTGTACTGGCGGGCCGAACCCGTAGTGGATGGCCGGCCCTCCTCGGACGCCGTGGCCTCCGGCCGGGTCGACTTCCACGAAGGACCGGGTTCCACCCGGGAATTCACCTTCTCAACCACCCTGGCCCCCGGCACCTACAGCCTCAAGGTGTACTACAAGGGCCATGAGGCGGCAGGCGATTCCAAACGCATCACGGTCACCGCAGCGCCGGGAGACCCGGAGAGCTGACACCGGGAGCGGGACTTCGTTCCGCTACCAGCGGCCCAGCAGCTGGTTCAGCACTGCCAGGGCTGCGGGACCGGCGGTGGAGGAGCGCAGCACATGCGGTCCCAGCCGTACAGCCAGCGCCCCGGCGCCGCGCAGCAGTTCCAGTTCTGCCGCGCTGATCCCGCCCTCCGGACCGACCACTATCGCTATCTCTGCCGGCGCCGCCGTCCTGCCGGTTGCGTCTGCGCTGCGGCCCGGGAGGTTCCGCACCGCGTCCGCCAGGGGCGCGTCGGCTTCCTCATGCAGCACAAGGACCAGGTCCGTGTCCGCGAGCCGGCGGGCCAGGCCCCGGCTGTCCAGGACGGGTTCCACGCCGGGAATCCAGGCGCGGCGCGACTGCTTGGCGGCCGCCGTGGTCAGAGCCTGCCACTTGGCCTGCCCCTTCACCGCCTTTTCCGTCTTCCAACGGACAATGCTGCGGTCCGACTGCCACGGAATGACGTGATCCACGCCCAGTTCAGTGGCTGCCTCCACTGCCTGCTCATCCCGGTCCCCCTTGGCCAGGGCCTGGACCAGGATGAAACGAACTGCTGCCGGTGGTTCCTCCGCCGCGTGTTCCACGCTCAGTTCCAGCAGCGAGGGGCCGGTCGCGGACACGGTACCGGTGAGGCGCCGGCCCGCGCCGTCGACAATGTCCACGTTTTCGCCCGCACTGATCCGCTTGACGGAAACGGCGTGCCGGGCCTCAGGCCCCTCCAGGCGGAATGTGTCCCCCGGACTGGCCGCGGCCACCTGCGCCGGGTCCCCGAAAAAGATGGGGTTGGTCATCTCAGAGGTTGCCCAGCCGGTCCCGCAGTTTGGCAAATACGCCGGTGCCCGAGCTGTTCAGCCGGCCTTCGCTGTATTCCTCACCGCGCAGCTGGGCCAGCCGGCGGAGCAGTTCCTCCTGCTCGGAATCCAGCTTCTGCGGGGTTTCCACGTGCAGGTGGACGCGCAGGTCGCCGCGTCCGTGGCCGCGCAGGTGCGTGACGCCGAGACCGTTGAGCACGGTGACCTCGCCGGACTGGGTGCCGGGCTTGACCGTGACGTCGCGTTCGCCGTCGAAAGTGTCCAATGTGACCGTGGTGCCCAGCGCTGCGGCGGTCATCGGCACCGTCAGGGTGGCATGGAGGTCATCGCCCTCGCGCAGGAAGGTGGGGTCATTATTGACCCGGATTTCCACGTAGAGGTCACCGGCGGGTCCGCCGGCGAGGCCGGCTTCGCCCTGCTGGCTCAGCTGGATCCGGGTTCCGGTGGCGACGCCGGCCGGGATCTTGATGTTCAGCGTGCGGCGGTTGCGGACGCGCCCCTCGCCGGAGCACTCGTGGCAGGGATCCGGAATGACCGTGCCGAAACCGTTGCAGGTGCCGCAGGGAGCCGAGGTCATGACCTGGCCCAGGATGGAGCGGACCGCCCGCTGGACCTGGCCGGTACCGTGGCAGATGTCGCAGGTACGCGGGGAGGTGCCGGGCTGGCAGCAGGACCCGTCACACGTGGGGCATACCACGGCGGTGTCGACGTCGATCTTTTTGTTGACGCCGAAGACAGCATCCTTGAGGTCAATCCGAACAGTAATCAGGGCGTCCTGGCCGCGCCGGCTGCGCGAGGCCGGGCCCCGGCCGCCGCCGGGTGCGCCGCCGCCGAAGAAGGTGTCGAAGATGTCCTGGAAGCCGAAGCCCTGGCCGCCGAAGCCGCCACCGCCGAAACCGTTGTCGGTTCCGTTTTCGTTCCCGGTGGTGTCATAGATACGCCGCTTCTCGGGATCGGAGAGGACCTCGTAGGCGTGCGTCACGGCCTTAAACTCGTCGGCGGCACCCGGAGCGTTGTTGACGTCCGGGTGCAGCTTGCGGGCAAGCTTCCGGTACGCCTTCTTGATTTCTTCACCGGTGGCGTCTCGTCCGACGCCCAGAACCTGGTAGTGATCGCTCACTCGTGCACATCGCTTCCTGCATTGCCTGCATTACCTGCCTTCATGGCTGAAGGCGTTGTTTGGAGTCCGGCAGGTTTCCCGGCCGGCGGGGCGGCCCGCCAACGGCTGGCCGCGTGGAGTTCAATAAGCCTAGTTATTCAGTATTCGGGACAAGTATCGGGCCACGGCACGGACCGCCGCCATGGTGTTGGGATAGTCCATCCGGGTGGGGCCCAGGATGCCGACCTTGGCGGAGGCATCCGGCCCGTAGCCGGTGGCCACCACCGAGGCTTCGGAGAGGCCGCCGTACGGGTTTTCCCGTCCGATCCGGACGGCAACACCCCGGGCGTCCTGTTCCATTTCGGAGAGCAGCCGGAGCATTACCACCTGTTCCTCCAGGGCTTCCAGCACGGGGCCGATGGTCAGCGGGAAGTCTACCGTGGAGCGGGCAAGGTTGGCCGTTCCGGCCATCACCATGCGGTCCTCCCGGTTAATTCCGGCGAGCAGCTCCAGGCTGTGCCCGAGGGCGTCGGCAACCCGGCGGCGCGCCGCCGGAACGGTCGCCAGGGCTTCGGCGACGTGGCCGGTAATGCTGCTGAGCGGCGTCCCGGCCAGAGAGGACAGGAAGTGCTGGCGGAGGTCCGAAAGGTCGGGTTCGGTCACGGGTTCGGGGACCGTGATAACCCGCTGCTCCACCCGGCCCGTGGTGGAGATGAGCACCACGAGCACCTGGGCCGGGGCCAGGAGCACAAACTCGATGTGCCGGATCTTGGCATTGCCGAGGTGCGGGTACTGCACAACCGCCACCTGGTTGGTCAGCTGGGACAGCAGCCGCACGGTCCGGTCCATCACGTCGTCGAGGTCGTCTGCACCCTCCAGCAGGGAGGAAATGGCGCGGCGTTCGGGTGCCGAGAGGGGCTTGACGTCGGAGATCCGGTCCACGAACAGACGGTAGCCCTTGTCGGTGGGGATGCGTCCTGCCGAGGTATGCGGGGCGGTAATCAGCCCTTCTTCCTCCAGGGCCGCCATGTCATTGCGAATCGTCGCCGAAGACACTCCCAGGTGGTGGCGTTCCACCAGGGCCTTGGATCCCACCGGTTCACGCGAATGGACGTAATCCTCAACAATGGCACGGAGGACCTCGAGTCGGCGTGGCTCACTCATGGTTTTCCCTCCCTGTTAATTGGCGGGCGCATCAGAAGGGCGCGTCCTTGTGATGCGGCGTGCGGAGCACCTGCGCCGCGGGGCGCCGCTTAGCACTCACAGTGTTCAAGTGCTAAGTCTAGTACGGAACGGCAGCGTTGTTAGCATTGAGGGATCCGCGGCCCCGCTGCGGTCAGCTCCCTGATTCAGCAACAGTAGCGAGGCAAGCAACGTGTCCAACTTCTCCTGGGGCCCGCAGGACATTACTGCGCCGGCCCGGACCACCCTGCGCAAAGTCGGTGCCGAATCCGGCCTGGTCCTGGAAGACGTCGCCACCGGCTGGGTGGGAGCGGTGATCCGGGTGGAAAAGTCCGGCGGGCTGCACCTTATGGTGCTGGAGGACCGCCGCGGCAAGCGGAAATCCTTTGAGCTCGGTTTTGGTTTCCTGCTGGAGGGCGAGCCCGTGGAGGTCACGGCCCCGCAGGCGGCCGGCACCAAAGCCGGTCCGGCACGCACGGCGTCAGGTTCGGTGAAGGTGGCCAACCAGCGCGCGCGCACCGCACGGGCGAGCCGTATCTGGGTGGAAGGCAAGCACGACGCCGAGCTGGTGGAGAAGGTCTGGGGTGATGATCTCCGGGTGGAGGGAATTGTCGTGGAGCCCCTGCACGGCGTGGATGACCTCTATTCCGCGGTGAAGGACTTCGCTCCCGGCCCGGGGCGCCGCCTCGGCATCCTGGTGGACCATCTGGTACCCGGCTCCAAGGAGTCCCGCATCGCCGCCGAAGCCATGACCTGCCCCGGCGCGCACGGGAACGTACTGATTGTGGGCCACCCCTACGTGGATGTCTGGCAGGCCATTAAACCCTCGGTAATCGGTCGCAGCGCCTGGCCGGTGGTCCCCCGGCACCTGGATTGGAAGACCGGGATCCTGCAGGGACTGGGCTGGCCCCACGCTGACCACACGGATGTGGCCGTGGGCTGGAAGAAGCTCCTTGGGCAGGTAAACACCTACGCCGATCTGGAACCGTCGCTGCTGGGCAGGGTCGAGGAAGTCATCGATTTCCTGACCGTGCCGGAATGAGACACACGACTCATCCGCCGTCGCCGTTCCGTTATAAAGCGGCCCAGCCAGTACTCTTGTTCAATACGTAGTAGCGGACCGACCCTGTGTCAGCACGAGTCAGAAGGAAATTACGCCGTGTCCAACACACGCCAGAATCACCAGCCACGACCGGATGAACACGGCAGCGGACAACGCCCTGTCTATCAGGGGGCACCGGCCAACGCCCTGCCCCTGACCGCCTCCGAAGACCGGCAGTGGGCAACCATGGCGCACTTTGGCGGCATCCTTGCTTTTGTTCCGTCGCTGATCATTTACCTTGTTTTCCGCGACCGCGGACCGTTCACCGCTCAGGAATCAAAGGAAGCGCTTAACTTCACGCTTCCGCCCAGCATTGCTGCCCTGATTGTCTGGATGCTGTCCTTCATCCCTGTTGTCGGCGGATTCTTTGCCGTGCTCAACGCCCTGATCTGGGTGTACGTTGCGGTGTCCTCCGTGATCGCGGGCATTGAGTGCAACCGCGGAAGGCCCTACCGCTACCCGTTCAACCTGCGCCGCATCAAGTAGGCACCTTCCCCGGAAGCTGCGCTGCTTAGTCCGGCAGCAGCCGCCGGACCACGGCGTCGGCCAGAAGCCTCCCCCGGCCGGTCAGGATCACCCGTCCCGTCAGCGCGGCACGCGGATCAACCAGGCCGTCAGCCATCAGTCCTGCCACCGCCAGCCGCCCCGGTTCCCGGAGCCTGAACAGGTCCAGCCCCTCGGCCAGCCGCGTGCGCAGCATAATGTCTTCCACATACCGGGTGTCGGCGTCGAGCGTCTCCCGCCCGACCGCCGGCGACTCGCCCGCACCAATCCGCTGGGCGTAGGCCGTGGGGTGCTTGGCGTTCCACCAGCGCACACCGCCTGCATGGGAGTGCGCCCCGGGGCCGATCCCCCACCAGTCATCGCTGCGCCAGTAGGCCAGGTTGTGCCTGCACTGGTCAGCAGGTGTGCGTGCCCAGTTACTGACCTCGTACCAGGACAGGCCGGCGGCGCTCATCATCTCGTCGGCGAGGACGTACTTGTCCGCGTGGTCGTCGTCGTCAATGGGCGGAACCTCCCCGCGCCGCATCCGGGCAGCGAGCTTGGTGCCTTCTTCGATGATCAGCGCATAAGCGGAGATATGGTCCGGCTCGTAGCTCAGCGCTTCCTCGAGGGAGGTTTTCCAGTCCGCCATGGACTCCCCCGGCGTCCCGTAGATCAGGTCCACGCTGACGTGCAGGCCGGCGTCGCGCGCCCACTTCACCGCCTGTGGCACCCGCGAGGGTGTGTGGGTGCGGTCCAGGACCGCCAACACGTGCGGCACCGCGGACTGCATACCGAAGGACACACGGGTAAACCCGGCGTCCGCGAGCAGCTGAAGGGACTCCGGGGTTACCGAATCCGGGTTGGCCTCGGTGGTGACCTCCGCGCCGGGCTCCAGTCCCCACTGGTCGACGGCGGTGCGCAGGATAGCTGCGAGGTCTTCAGCCGGCAGCAGCGTGGGTGTGCCGCCGCCGAAGAAGACCGTGCCCATACGGCGCTCCGGCAGGCCGGAGCGGCGCATGGCGCCGGCCGCGAAAACCACTTCCCGTTCAGCCGTGCCGGCATAGGCGGCCTGCGAGGCTCCCCCGCCGAGTTCCGTGGCGGTGTAGGTGTTGAAGTCGCAGTAGCCGCAGCGGACGGAGCAGAACGGAATGTGGACGTAGAGCCCGAAATTCCGGTCCGCTGCTCCGTCCGCGGCCTGGGCGGGGAGAAGACCGTCGGCGGGTGCCGGGTCCCCGAGGGGCAGTGCGCTGGGTGTCACTTCTTGGATTTGTCCTTGGATTCGTCGGAGGAAAGTGCTGCCACGAAGGCTTCCTGCGGGACCTCCACGCGGCCCACCATCTTCATGCGCTTCTTGCCTTCCTTCTGCTTTTCCAGCAGCTTGCGCTTACGGCTGATGTCGCCGCCGTAGCACTTGGCCAGCACGTCCTTGCGGATGGCGCGGATGGATTCGCGGGCAATGATGCGGGAACCGATGGCGGCCTGGATGGGCACCTCGAACTGCTGGCGCGGAATGAGCTCGCGCAGCTTGCCCGTCATCATCACGCCGTAGCTGTAGGCCTTGTCCTTGTGGGTGATGGAGCTGAAGGCGTCCACCTGCTCGCCCTGGAGCAGGATGTCCACCTTGACCAGGTCCGCCACCTGCTCGCCGTCGGCCTTCCAGTCCAGCGAGGCGTAACCGCGGGTCTTGGACTTGAGGATGTCGAAGAAGTCGAACACGATCTCCGCCAGCGGCAGACGGTACCGGATTTCCACCCGGTCCTCGGAGAGATAGTCCATGCCGCCCAGGACACCGCGGCGGGCCTGGCACAGCTCCATAATGGCGCCGACAAATTCGCTCGGCGCCAGGATCGTGGCCGAAACCATCGGCTCGCGGACCTCTTTGATCTTGCCTTCGGGGTATTCGCTGGGGTTGGTCACCTTGACGACCTTTTTGTCCTCAAGCGTCACCTCGTATTCCACGTTGGGTGCGGTGGAGATCAGGTCCAGGTTGTATTCACGCTCAAGGCGTTCACGGGTGATTTCCAGGTGAAGGAGGCCCAGGAAACCAACACGGAAACCGAAGCCCAGCGCCGCAGAGGTCTCGGGTTCGTACACCAGGGCGGCATCGTTGAGCATCAGCTTTTCGAGGGCGTCGCGCAGCACCGGGTAGTCGGCGCCGTCGATCGGGTACAGCCCGGAGAAGACCATGGGCTTGGGATCGGCGTAACCGGGCAGCGATTCGGTGGCCGGCTTGGCAAGGTTGGTGACGGTGTCGCCCACCTTGGACAGGCGGACATCCTTCACACCGGTGATGAGATACCCCACCTCACCAACACCCAGTCCCTTGGACGGGGTGGGTTCGGGTGAGCTGACGCCGAGCTCCAGAAGTTCATGGCTGGCGCGCGTGGACATCATCTGGATGCGCTCGCGCGGGGACAGTGAACCGTCGATCACGCGAACGTAGGTGACCACCCCGCGGTACGTGTCATACACGGAGTCGAAGATCATGGCCCGGGCAGGGGCATCCGGATCTCCGACCGGGGCAGGAATGTCGCGGACAATCTTGTCCAGCAGGTCCTCCACGCCCACACCGGTTTTGCCCGAGACCTTCAGGACATCCGCCGGATCGCCGCCGATCAGGTTCGCGAGTTCCTCGGCGTACTTCTCCGGCTGCGCTGCCGGGAGGTCGATCTTGTTCAGGACCGGAATGATCGTCAGATCGTTTTCCATGGCCAGGTACAGGTTCGCGAGCGTCTGTGCCTCGATGCCCTGCGCCGCGTCCACGAGGAGGATAGCTCCCTCGCAGGCGGCCAGGGACCTGGAGACCTCGTAGGTGAAGTCCACGTGGCCCGGGGTGTCGATCATGTTCAGTGCATAGGACTGTCCATCCAGTTCCCACGGCATGCGCACGGCCTGGGACTTGATGGTGATGCCGCGCTCGCGCTCGATATCCATCCGGTCCAGGTACTGGGCCTTCATGTTCCGATGCTCAACCACGCCGGTCGACTGGAGCATACGGTCGGCCAGGGTGGACTTGCCGTGGTCGATGTGGGCGATGATGCAGAAGTTTCTGATGATCGCCGGATCCGTCGCGGCAGGCACCGGCGAGAAGCGGGCCATAGGTGACACTGTGGCGGTTCCTTTACTGTTCCCGGGACTCTCCGACGCATCACGCGGGTGCGCGGGTATTCTGTGCTGGAGTCCCGGAGGGCTGATGGGTGTTCTTTCGAATTAACAGTCTCCCACGTTTGCCCGTCCGGGCAGGAACTTTGGTGCCGGGCCGTTTGCTGCGCCGGGGGCATAACGTAGTGCCATGCCATTCAACGCCCGCTCTTTTGTCTCCCTGGCCCGTTCGGCGGCACGCCTGCTCCGCCAGGTTTCCGCCACTGGCGCCCAGCCGCCGGGCACGCGTTCGGGCCCCCGTGCCGGCACCGGCGCCCGGACACCGTCGCCGCGGACACCGTCTCCCTCCCCCGGCCTGAGACCCGGCGCCGGACGTGCCGGGAAGAACAGCGCTGCCGGCGACTACCAGGGTCCGCTGAGCCCGGTCTACGCCCCGCAGCCCGACGGCGACCCTGACCCGGGCGAGGTTGTCTGGGCCTGGGTTCCCTACGAGGATGACCCGTCGCAGGGCAAGGACCGCCCGGTCCTGCTGATCGGCCGGAACCGGGGATTGCTGCTGGGGCTGATGATGACCAGCCGGGACCGGAACAATTCCCGGAGCGCCGATCCGCGGTACCTTGATGTCGGCACCGGGCCCTGGGACAGCAAGGGCCGCCCGAGCGAGGTCAAGCTGGACCGCGTGCTGCAACTGGCACCGGAGGACGTCCGCCGGGAAGGCGCCGTCATGGACGAGTCCGTGTTTCGGCGGGTGGCCGCAGCGCTGGCTATGCAGCGCCCGGCACGCTGAGGGCTGCGTTGGCGTACACGTGCCCAATCTCTGCTAACATTTATTGCTGTGTGTCCGCGCAGGTCGACGGGCACTTCAGCACAGGCGCCACAAACGGTATCCCCACGCCACTCAGTCAATGCCTGGGCTGAAATTCCCTCACCGACCAAGTCCGCAATACAAAGAGAGTTTATAAGTGGCCAATATTAAGTCCCAGAAGAAGCGCATCCTCACCAATGAGAAGGCGCGTCAGCGTAACAACTCGGTGAAGTCCGAGCTGAAGACCGTCATCAGCAAGGTTGATGCCGCAGTCAAGGCCAGCGACAAGGACGCAGCAGCCGAAGCGCTGAAGACCGCCAGCCGCAAGCTGGACAAGGCCGTCAGCAAGGGCGTTATCCACAAGAACAACGCTGCCAACCGCAAGTCGGCCATCTCCAAGAAGGTCAGCGCGCTCTAAGCAGCCAGTACAGACTTACATCTACGGCCGGTCCCTTCGGGGGCCGGCCGTTTTTGGTTTAACACCGTCTCTGCTCCAGGACCGTCAGCTTTTAGCCACAGGGTCTGCTTTCATCCAGAGGACGCTGCGGCGCGGCTATCGCCCGGAGGCCGCCAGGGCAATGACGGTCACGGCACGTTCCACGGCGTACACCGGGTCGCGGCCGGCGCCCTTGACCTGGGCGTCGGCTTCGGCGAGGGCCTGTACGGCTTCGATGAGGGATTCCGAGGTCCACCGCTGGGCATCCCGCCGGGCCTGGTCCACCTGCCAGGGCGCCATGCCGAGCTCTTTGGCCATGGAGGCTGAGGAGCCGCGCAAATTGGCTACCCGCGCTACGGCCCGTACCTTCATGGCCAGGGCACCTACCAGCGGGACCGGGTCCACTCCGGTATCCAGGGCATGCCGCAGCATGGACAGTGCCTGCGCTGCCCGGCCGGCAAGGGCGGCATCGGCGACCTTGAACGCCGTCGCCTCCACGCGGCCGCCGTAGTAGCGTTCCACGAGTTCCTCGCTGACCTCGCCGGTGGAGTCGCTGATCAGCTGCTGGCAGGCGGCCGCGAGTTCGGAGAGTTTGGAGCCGACGGCGTTGACCAGTGCCCGGGCGGCAGCAGGGTCGATGCGGCGCCGGGCGGTACGGAATTCGGAGGTCACGAAGTCGAGTTTTTCGGCGTCCTTCTTGAACGGCTGGCATTCCACCACGGGGGCACCGGCTGCCTTGACGGCGTCCAGCAGCTTCTTGCCGCGGTTGCCGCCGCTGTGATGCAGCACCAGGACTGCGTCCGGTGACGGATCCTTCAGGTAGGCGAGGGTTTCTGTGAGGAAATCCTCGTTCATGGAGGCCAGGTTGACCACCTCGATGAGTTTGGCTTCGCCGAACAGTGAGGGACTGGACTGGAGGGTGAGTTCCCCGGATGCATAGGTCGCGGCGTCAAATTGCACCAGTTCGGTGTCGGGCTGTTTTTCCCGCAGCAGGGTGCGGATCCGGTCCCGCGCCCGGGCGGCCAGATAGTCCTCCGAGCCGGCCAGCAGCACAACGGGAGCGGGTTCCACATCGCGCCAGGAGGCCGTCGCGGATGTCTTGCTGCCGGAGGTTTTGCCGCCGGAGCTGCGCTTGGATGGAACGGCCGGATTCACAGCTGGATCTCCTGGGATGGTGCGGGCGGGCCGAGGGGGCGGGCCGAAGCGGGTTGAGCGGGGCGGCGCGTATCCGCAGCGCGGACCGGCCTACTCCAAGATTGCCATGCCGGCCCGGCCCCGCCAATTTTGCACCTGCCCGTGTTTGCTTCCGGCCGGTTCCCTCCGAAGGGCAGACTCCGGGACTCCTCCGTTTTTGCCGGTTGACCCGTCCCGGGTCTTTGCCGGTTCCTCGGCCAGGTCAATTATTCACCGCAACCCGCTGATCCGCAGGGCGTCCTCCTCCCGGGCCACCACTATGGTGCCGAGGACATCGGTGCGCACCACCGCCGTACCGGAGCGTTCCAGCCCTTCAATAATCTGCGGAGCGGGATGTCCATAGTCATTGTCCGCACCGACCGATATGACCGCCAGAGAGGGACGGGTTGCACGCAGCCAGGCGTCGCCGCCGTTGCGGGCACCGTGATGGGGCACCTTGAGGACATCCACCCCGGACCGCAGTCCAGGATGGGATGCCAACACCGCTGTCGCGGCGTCTGTCTCCGCATCACCGGTGAGCAGGATTCTCAGGGGCGTCAGGTCCGCCGTGCCGACACTCAGCAGCAGGACGGCGCTGGCATTGTTCTCATCGTCCTCCCCCGCAGCGGACCCCGACGTGCTCCCGGCCGTTTCCGGCGGCCAGAGAACTTCCCAGCTCACATCCCCTGCACTGCCCGTCATTCCCGCCGTCAGCTGCGTACGTGGCGCCGTTGATCCGGCGAGGGCGACATCGAGGTCCCGGGGCAGCCCGGCTCCCGCCGTGGAATAGCCCACCTCCCGTACGGTCCGCCCGGAGATAACACCGGCGGCTCCGCCGTAGTGGTCCAGGTGTGCATGCGTGAGCACCAGCAGGTCGACGTTCTGCACACCCAGCCTGTCCAAACAGGTCTCCATGGCAGCCGGTTCCCCGCCGGTATCCACCACGACGGCGCTGCCCGGCCCGGTACGGACGGCCAGCCCGTCGCCCTGCCCTACGTCGCAGGCAGCAAGAACCCACTCATCCGCCTGGCCCGGCAGCCCCTCCCCCACGCTCCTGAGGGCCAGCACCGTTCCCGCCGGCAGGATCAGTACGACGACGGCGCCGGCTACCGTCCAGCGGCCAACCTTGCAGGGCCTGGCCTGCCAGGGAACGACGCTCCACCGTCCCGCCTTCCAACCATGGCCCCGGCGCCGGGGCGGACGGTCCCGATGCCTGCTTCTGCCGCGGGACAGGTACAGGACCAGAGCGGTCCCTCCGGCCGCCGCCGCTGCCATCAGCACGAACCCCGGTCCGCCGGCGGGCCAGGGCTGCAGCGCGCCGGGCGCGGATTCGAAGGTGCGGGCGGTGCCGGCCACCCACCAGGCACCCGCGGCCGAAGCGACCAGCGGCACCGCGGCCAGCGGCGGGGCCAGGCCCACTACGGCGACGGCCAGCATGCCGACAATGGTCACCACCGGGACAACAGGGGCGGCCACTAAATTGGCGGGCACCGAATATACCGGCAGCTGCGGCTGCAGAAGAACCAGCACCGGGGCACAGAACAGCTGCGCGGCGATCGGTACGGCCAGCGATGCCGCGAACCAGAGCGGAAGTCTGCGGGACAACACCAGCACCAGGTGCGGCCCGAGAACCACCAGGCCCAGCGTGGCGCAGACCGAGAGGATGAACGCGTAGCTGGTACACAACCACGGATCGATGGCCAGCAGGACGGTAATGGACAGGAGCAACAGTGCCACGGGCAGGCGGCCGCGTCCGGAGAGAACTGCCAGCGTGCCCAGTCCGCCCATGACCGCTGCCCGCAACACGCTGGGATCGGGCCGGACAAGCAGGACAAACGCCGCCAGTCCGGCCAGTGCCAGCACCACTGCCGCTGCTCGGGGCACGCGGGCCGCGCGGGCGGTGAGGAAGATGAAGGCCAGGAGATACGAGCAGTTGGCGCCGGAGACTGCCGTCAGGTGGGTCAATCCGGTGTCCTTCATCGCCTGGCCAAGGTCCGGGTCCAACGTGCTGCGGTCGCCGAGCACCATTCCGGCTAAAAGCCCGTCCACGGATACGCCGCGGTCCGCAGCGGCCTGCACAAAGTCGGCCCGCAGCTGCGCGGTAGCACCGTACCAGCCTCCGGCGGGGCGGATGTCCGGGGCCGCTGCTGCACGAAGGAGCGCCAGGTTCCGGTCGCCGGGCGGAAGTTTGCTCAGTGCCCCGGCACTGCTAAACCCGTCACCCCACCGGATGCCTGCATAGTCATCTCCACCGACCACCAGAATGGGTGCGGCACTGCCAAAGCGCTTCCCGTCCGCCGTAGCGCTCTCGGCGACGGCGTCCACCAGATAGCGGGGCCTGCCGGTGAAGCGGTCCGGTGTGGCCGCCCGGGCATCGGAGACGGCACGGAACTCTCCGCTTACTGATCTCTCCGCGGCAATCACCCCGGCCATCGGACCGTTGCTGCGCTCCGCCAACGCACCGGCCGCCCCGGCACAGACCAGTGCCACGGCCGCCAGGGGCACTGCCGTCCCCCTGAACAGGGCAGCGGGATTGAACCGGGCAGGGGAATCGGACAGTGCGGCGCGATCGGACAGTGCGGCGCGATTGGACAGCTCGGCGCGGCTGGACCGCTCGGCGCGATTGGACAGTGCGGCAGGGCGGCGGCGTGCCAGGACCCCCGTTAGCAGCAGGAAACCGACACTCACCGCAGCCACGATGCCTGCTGTCAGCCATCCGGACGAGGGTGGCAGCCGGACCGCGAGGAAAGCGGCAGCCCACGCCGCCGCGGCCGTCGGGAGCAGCCGCATTTCACGCAGCGGTACCGGCTCCGCCGCCCCTAACCTGGACCGCCGGGTTGCCTCCCGCCGGATCTGCCGTCGTGCAGCAGGCACCGGTAACGGCTTCTCCGCTCCCGGCTCGGCTGAACACGGTTCGGCTGCACCAGGTTCGCTTGCACCGGGTTCGGCTGCACCGGGCATGGAGCCCCGGGCCGAAGACACATACCGGGCCCAGTCCCCCTGCTGACTCATACCGGAGCAGCTATACCGTCACGAGCGGCAGGAGCGCGGCCATCATGGCTTCACC
The DNA here is from genome assembly GCF_030410475.1 of Arthrobacter sp. YD2. NCBI lineage: Bacteria > Bacillati > Actinomycetota > Actinomycetes > Micrococcales > Micrococcaceae > Arthrobacter > Arthrobacter sp. YD2. The sequence goes on along the minus strand of NZ_JAUHHB010000002.1, from coordinate 337,044 downwards.
GATGCCCGGCACTGCGTCCAGGTCCTCGGGCCGGCTGAAGCTTCCGTGCTCGGTACGCCACGCAATGATCCGCTCCGCGAGGACCGGCCCCACCCGCGGAAGCGTCTCCAGCTCGGCAGCGTCGGCGGTGTTCAGGTTGACCTTGGCAGCCGAACCGGCATCGGGCCCTGTCGGTGAACCGCCGGCGGCCGCGCCGCCTCCAGTTCCCCCGCCGGTGTCCCCGTTGGCCCCGGCGGGTGGAGGTGCCTCTTCACCGATCCGGGGAACCAATACCATCGCCCCGTCCTGCGCCGGGGCGGCAAGGTTCACGGCGGTGAGGTCCGCGTCGGCGGCCGTTCCGCCGGCGGCATCAACGGCATCGACTATCCGGCTGCCGGGCGGCAGACGCACAATACCTGGACGCTGCACGGCACCGGCGATGTGGACTACCACCGTGGCGGGACCCGGATCCGCTTCCGCCGCCTCAGGTGAAGGAACCGGGGAAGCCGGCCGGGTGCTCCCCGCTGTGCCGGTACCGGCAGCTCCTTCGGCATCTGCCGGGGCAGTGGAGGCGGGCGCGGACAGCTCAACGCTGGCGATGGGCGCAGGGCCTGTGTCGCGGAGCAGCACAGCTGCCGCTGCGCATCCCAGCAGCAGACACACTGCCAGCACTGCCGCCGGCAGCGAAAGCGCCCACCGGCGCCGAAACCCGGGAGGATCCGGGGACTCATCCTGCCCGGTGTCCGCGGTGCCCGCAGTGTCCCAACGATGCTGTGCCATCCGCCGAACCTAGCTGCAGGCCTGCCCCTCCCTGCGCACCGATTGGCAGCGAGTGGAGCGGGACCGCCGGAACGCTGCCGGCAGCCGCGGTGTGGAGGACAAGAACATAGTGTGGAGGACAAGAACATGCTGAAGGAAGACGCCGCCGAGGACAACACCCGGGAATCCCGGGCGTGCTTCCCTAGGCCTTGTCTGCAGGGGCAACCCCGCCGGATCCCAGCTCACCGGGGTTTGCGGGCCCCTCCTGTGTGCGGGTCCCGGACCCGGCAGCCCCGTCGCCGGCCACCGCCACCGCCAAAACGCCCAGCCCGGCATGGGCCGCCAGAACTGCCGGGAGCGGACAGATAAGGATTTCCACCTCCGGGGCCGCGGCACCGATGATGCCGGCAAGCCGCTCCGCCTCGGCCGCATTGCCGAAGTGGTGCACCGCGGCACGGACCTTTCCGGTCCGGCCGGCAATATCCTCCTGCACCAGTTCGGCCAGCCGGGCCAGCGCTTTCGGGGCGGTGCGGACACGTTCCAGCGGGACCACCCGACCGTCACGGATCACCAGGATCGGTTTGACGGCCAGCAGGGTACCCAGCCAGCCGGCGGCAGCCCCGATGCGCCCTCCGCGGCGCAGCTGGTCCAGGCTGGGCACGTAGAAAAGTATGTTTGAGTCCGCGGCCACGGCGCGTGCGCACGCGGAGACGGTCTCTGCCGAGTTGCTGCTCCGGGCACTCTCGGCAGCCGCGGCCACGGCAAAACCCAGTCCCATGGCCGCCGTCGTGCTGTCGATCACTTCCACCGGAACGGATGCGGAGCGGGCGGCCAGCCTGGCGGAGTCCACGGTGCCGGAGAGCTGCCCGGACAGGTGCACGGAGACCACCGAGGTGCAGCCGGCGGCTGCCAGCTCGGCATACGCAGCCTCAAACCGGCCCGGTGCCGGACGGGAGGTGCGTACCGGGTGCCCCTGGGCCAGGGCCATGGCCAGTGCCGGGATCAGGTCTTCGGAGCCTTCCCCGTAGATCTGGTCGCCGATCATCACCGGCATCGGAACAACCCGCACGAACTCCGACGCCTTCGCCGCTTCGGCCCACCCCGCGGGCAGGGCGGCTGCCGAGTCGGTGACTATGCCCACGACCGGCCCGGGGGCGGCGGCAGTTGCCCGCTGCCGCCCCCTGGCCCGCAGTGCGAGCCGTTCCAGCCAGTCCATGGTTCCGGTGCCTAGGCCGGAACGATGTTCACGAGCTTGGGCGCCCGGACAATCACGGTGCGGATGCCGCGGCCGTCCAGGGTGCGCTGCACGGCCTCGGAGGCCAGCGCGGCCTCGCGCAGGTCGTCCTCGGAGATGTCCGCGGCCACCTCGAGGCGGTCACGGACCTTCCCCTGGACCTGGACCACAGCGGTGACCGTGTCCTGCACCAGCAGGGTTTCATCCACAGTCGGCCATCCGGCGTTCACCACGGAGGCGTCGCGGCCCAGCAGGTTCCACAGATCCTCGGCCGTGTACGGGGCGAAAAGGCTCAGGATCACGGCAACCGCCTCGGCCGCTTCGCGTACTGCCGGGTCGGCACCGCCCACGCCGGAATCGATGGCCTTGCGGGTGGCGTTGACCAGCTCCATCAGCTTGGCCACCACCACGTTGAACTTGTTGTTCTCCAGCAGTTCGGTGGCGTCCGCTACGGTCCGGTGGGTCATGGCACGGAGTTTTTTGTCCCCGCCCGTGAAGGCGATGCCGGGTTCGCTGCTGACGTCCTGGCCGAGGCGCCAGGCGCGGGCCAGGAACTTCGCAGAGCCCGACGGCGAGACGTCCGCCCAGTCGACGTCGTCCTCCGGCGGGGACGCGAAGATCATGGTCAGGCGCACGGCGTCGACGCCGTACTTATCCAGCTGCTGGCCCAGGTCCACGCCATTGCCCAGGGACTTGGACATGGCCTTGCCCCCGTTGAGCACCTGGCCCTGGTTCAGCAGCGAGCTGAAGGGCTCACTTGCCGGCAGCAGGCCCATGTCATGGACCACCTTGGTGAAGAACCGCGCGTAGAGCAGGTGCAGGATGGCGTGCTCGACGCCGCCCACGTACTGGCCAACGGGCATCCAGTTCTTCGCAGCCTCGGGATCGAACGGGCCCTCGGTGAAGTGCGGGGAGACAAAGCGCATGAAGTACCAGGACGAGTCCACGAAGGTGTCCATGGTGTCGGTGTCGCGCTTGGCGGGGCCGGCACACTTCGGGCAGGAGACGTTGACCCATTCCTCGGCCGAGGCCAGGGGTGAGGTGCCCTTCGGCGCCAGGGCCTCGCCCTTCAGCCCGGTGGGCAGGGTGACGGGCAGCTGGTCATCCGGAACCGGAACCTCGCCGCACTTTTCGCAGTGGATGATCGGGATGGGCGTGCCCCAGAAGCGCTGGCGGGAGAGCAGCCAGTCCCGCAGGCGGAAGTTCACGAACTTCTCCCCCGTGCCCTGCTCTTCGAGCATGGTGATGGCGGCCGGGATCGCTTCGGACTTCGGCAGTCCGTCGAGGGTGCCGGAGTTGATCAGGGTGCCTTCGCCGGTGGTGGCCACGCCGCTGACGGCGGGATCCTCTTCGCCGGTGTCCAGGACCGCCTTCACGGGCAGGTCGAAGGTCCTGGCGAAGTCCAGGTCACGCTGGTCGTGCGCCGGGACCGCCATGATGGCGCCCGTGCCGTAGTCGGCCAGCACATAGTCGGCGGCCCAGACGGGCAGCTTTTCGCCGTTAAGCGGGTTCACTGCGTAGCGGCCGGTAAAAACGCCGGTCTTGGTGCGTTCGGTGGACTGGCGCTCGATGTCCGAGAGGGTCTTGACCTGTTCCCGGTACGCCGTCAGCGCATCGCGGTTCTCATCGGTGACCAGGTCCATCGCCAGCGGTGCGTCTGCCGCCACGACAAAGAACGTGGCACCGGCCAGGGTGTCCGGGCGGGTGGTGAAGACGGTGACCTGCTCTTCGCCCTTGCCGCCGGCGGCTTCGATGACGAAGCGGACGTGGGCACCTTCGGAGCGGCCGATCCAGTTCTTCTGCATAGCCAGCACGCGCTCGGGCCAGTGGCCCTTGAGCTGCTCCATGTCATCGAGCAGGCGGTCCGCGTAATCGGTGATCTTGAAGTACCACTGGTTCAGGGACTTCTTGGTGACCTGGGTGCCGCAGCGTTCACAGGCGCCGTTGACTACCTGTTCGTTGGCCAGCACGGTCTGGTCCTTGGGGCACCAGTTGACCGGGGAGTTCTTCCGGTAGGCCAGACCACGCTCGTAGAAGCGCGTGAACAGCCACTGGGTCCAGCGGTAGTACTCCGGGTCCGAGGTGTGGATGCGGCGGGACCAGTCAACACTGATGGCGTAGCGCTTGAAGGATTCAGCCTGGGTTTCAATGTTGCGATAGGTCCAGTCGCTGGGGTGCGCGTTGTTCTTGATCGCGGCATTCTCAGCCGGCAGGCCGAAGGAATCCCAGCCGATCGGGTGGAGCACGTCGTAACCGAGCTGGCGCCAGTAACGGGCGACGACGTCGCCCATGGCGAACGCTTCGGCATGGCCCATGTGCAGGTCACCCGACGGGTAGGGGAACATGTCCAGGACGTAGCGGCGCTCGCGCGAGCCGTCGTCGGCAGGGGCGAATACGCCAAGGTCCTCCCAGACCTGAGGCCATTTCTGCTCGATGGCCGCGAAACTGTAGACGGCCTCTTCCTGCTGATCAGTCTGTGACTGCGTGCTCACTATGCTTCGCCTCTGTCCTGAAAGAAAAATGTTGATCCGCGCATTCCGGGCCCGTGTTCCCCGTCCCGGAAAACCGGGTCCTCCCCAGACACACAAAAGCCCCTCGACAAGCAAGGGGCGGCCGCGCACGGACGGTGCGCGGCTAGCTAAGGAGGAGTACTGCGCTCATTTCTCCACTTTACAACAGAGCGTGCGCTCCGGAAGCAGGATGACGGGGTGAGCCGCAGCGGGAAATTCCGACCGGCAGCGTATCTTTTTGGCGGCTCCGTGCGTCTACCGGTTAAAGACTCTGGCGCAATGCCATTGTTGGTTCAGGACCGCCGGGGGCGGCCCGGGAAAAGGAGCGGAGAAATGTCAGTGGAGACAACCCCTGCTGTGTCATTGGCGGGCATGGAAAGCAACAGTGCGGGACTGGGCGGGATTCCGCATCGGCTGCGGCAGGTCCGGCGCGATTTCCTGCTCGCATTGGAGCCGGTTCGTCCTTCCGTTTACCGTTACTGCCGAAGCCTGGCCGGAAACGTGTGGGACGCGGAGGATCTGCTCCAGGACACCCTGGCCAAGGCACTGGCCGAGGCATCCCAGCGGCACGAACCCATCCGGAACCCTCAGGCCTGGCTGATCCGCATTGCCACCAACACCTGGCTGGACACCGTCCGGCGCAGCAACCGGAGCACGACGGCGGATTTCAGCACACCGGAGATGGACCGCCCCGATGACGGCGCCGCCGATCCCCTTACAGCCGTGGCCGTGGAAGCCGCCCTGCTGCGCCTGGTGCTTCTCCTGCCCCCGAGGGAGCGCGTCTGCGTGGTCCTCAAGGACGTCTTCGGCTATTCCCTCGCCGAAACCGCTGACGTGCTTGAGACCAGTGCCGGTGCGGTGAAATCGGCCCTGCACCGCGGCCGGAGTACGCTGGCTGCCGCGCAGGAGCCGTCCTCCCGTGCCGATAGTCCGGCCGACGGTTCGGCCCGCAGTTCCGCGGCGGGCACTCCCGCAGGCAGTTCCGCGGCGGCTCCTGCCGGGCACGCCGACTTGCTGCGCCGGCTGGCGGATGCGTTCAATTCCTACGACATTGAGTCCATGGTCAGCCTGTTCCTTGCAAACGGCCGGACCGAGGTGGTGGGCAACGTCAGCGAAACCGGACACGAGGAAATCCGTACCGGTTCGCTGGAGCACACGTTCGGTCCGGATGCGCCCGAGATCTACCGGGCCACCGTGCATGCGTTCGACGGCGAGGAAGTTATCCTGCTGTGGGAGCGGCCCAAGGACAGTCCGCACGCTGCGGAGGTGGTGGCCGACGTCGTCCGGATGCGTGCAGCCGACGGCGTGCCGCTGATTGCCGAAACCAAGGTCTATTACTTCTGCCCGGAACTGCTGGCGGAAGTGGCCGGCGGCCTGGGACTGCCTTTCAAAACCAACGGAGTGTCCTACTTCTGACCGGCGGTGCTGCGGCTCCTGACCGGCAGCGCCGCGGCGCCGGGGAATTTCCCGGCGCCGCAGGCCCCTCCGTCATCCAAGTGCACCCGGCCCTAGCGTGCAGCCGCATCCCGGCGCCTGCGGGCTCCCTGCGCCTCCCCGGCTTCCTGTGCCTCGCGCGCCGCCCGAAAGGCCAGGAACGCTTCCCTGCTCGTGCGGCCGGGGGTGTAGCCGAACTCCTCTTTAAGCGCCCTGTTGTCCAGCACCGGCCGATAGCGCAGGAACCGCACCCGTTCCGGACCGTGCACCGTCAGCCGGAGCCTGCTGCCGAGCCAGAGCGCTGCGGCCAGCACCGGAGCCGGGACCGTGATGGTGCCCCGTCCCTGGAGCGCGGCGATCTCCCGGACGGTCAGTGCGCCGTCGCCGGCCACGTTGTAGATGCCGCTGCGGCCGGTGACGGCAGCCTGCACCATCACCCCGGCAACGTCTTCATCCCAGACGAAAACGAAGGGTGACTCGCTGCCCGCCACCCTCAGCAGCCGCGGGGCGTCCAGCAGGGCGGTGATCTGGTTGCGGACCCGTTCCCCCAGGATGGTGCCGATCCGGAAAACTGTCTGCTTCAGTTCCGGATGCTCAACGCGGACCCGGGCCAGTTCCTCCTCCACCAGGCGTTTGTGCTGTGAATAGGCGAATTCGTCGTTCCCGCGGATCGGGTCGGCTTCGGTCAGCCACGGGGAGTTATCCGGGTGGTAGCCGTAGGCGGCCCCGGAGGAGGAAATGATCACGTGTTTGACGCCGGCGGCAATGCAGGCCGCCAGGACGTTGCGTGACCCGTCCACGTCCACCCGGTATTCCTGTTCCCGGGTGGTGCTTTTCCCGGGGTTTACGATTGCCGCCAGGTGCACCACCGTGTCTATCCGGTGCTCTGCCAGCAGCCGCGCGACCTCCGGTGAGCACACGTCTGCGAGGGCGTAGGCGACGCCGTCGAGCCGTCGCTCCGGAGCCGGTTCCCGGATGTCGAGGCTCAGTACATGGGTGATATCGGGGTGTTCGGCCAACCGTGCCACCACGGCACTGCCCAGGAACCCGTTGCCGCCCGTAACGCAGACGCGGGTCACCGGTCTGCTCCGTTTGTTGCCGCGGCCGGCGGTTCAGCAGCCGGCGGTTCAGCATCCGGCGGTTGGGCCGCTGCCCTGCCTGCCCGGGCGTCCCTGCGCCGCCACCAGGCGGCCAGCAGGAGTCCGGCCAGGATGTCCCAGATGCCCCACCAGGCAGCAACCATGGCCATACCGCCCAACCCGGCGAAAAAGGTCAGGGTCAGGCCGAGGCCCAGGCCGGTATTCCGGGCTCCCACTTCGAAGGCGAAGGCCCTCCGGCTGGGCTCGTCCAGCCGGACGGCTGCCGCAGTCCAGTAGCCCACGGCCAAAGCCACGGCGTCGTGCAGCAGTACCACCAGGAAGATGGTGCCCAGGTGTTCGCGCAGCGGCCCGAGGTTGCTCGCCGTGCCCGAAACAATAAAAACCAGCAGGGCGATCAGGCCGATGCGCTGGACCCAGGGCCGCACTTTATCGGTAATGCGCGGGTAACGCCGGGCCAGCGGCATCCCCAGGGCGAAGGGAAGTCCGATGATCAGCAGGACCTGGATCAGCATCTCCCACCGGTCCAGCGAGAATTCCCGCATCAGGGATTCGGTGCCAGGGTTCAGCCGTGCCCACAGGGCTACGTTCAACGGCATCACTGCAATGGCCACCAGGTTCGACACCGCGGTCATGGACGCCGAGAGTGCCACGTTTCCGTGGGCCCGGTGCGTCAGAACGTTGGATATCCCGCCGGGCGGGCAGCACGCCACCAGGATCATGCCCAGCGCAATCGACGCCGGCACATTCAGGAGCAGAGCCAGCCCCACGGTTACTGCCGGCAACACCAGGTACTGGGCGGCAATGCCCACCAGTACCGCTTTGGGGCTGCGCAGCACGGTTCGGAAATCAGCCGGCCGGACTTCCAGGGCGATGCCGAGGATGATGACCGCAAGGACCACGTTCAGGATCACCAGGGACCCCGGGGTGAAACTCAGGACAACGTCGTCAATGGACATCAGGCATTCACCTCGTCCCGTGCCGGGGCGGGCGCAGCCAGCTGTTCCAGGTGGGCGTCCAGTTCGGCCCGGTACGCGTCTTTGTTGACGTAGTAGCTCATTCTGTCGAGGCCGAGGTAGCGGTACCCGCCCGTGACGTCCGGGCCGGGCCCGGCGATGCGCCGGGCGAACCGCTCCGCCGACGCCGGATCGTCGCGTTGGGCCGCAAGATAGGCCGCGGCCAGCTCGGCCTGCCGGTACCGGCCTTCCCAGCCCAGGCCCGAGGCTTCCACCATGCCGATCATCAGCAGGTTGGCTGCCTGCCGGCTGAAGATGTTCAGGTACAGCGACGGTGACGGTCCGGTCCAGCCCAGCAGCTGTGGGTCCAGGAACGGATAGTCCAGCAGGTACCCCGTGGACAGCAGGATCAGGTCATACTCCCCCGATGTGCCGTCCCGGAAGTGCACCGTGTGCCCGTCCAGCCGGTCTATGTCCGCCCGGACCCGGAGATCGCCGTGTCCCAGGTGGTGCAGCACCAGGGAGTTCACGACCGGGTGCGACTCGTAGATACGGTAATCCGGCTTCGGAAATCCGTACCGCTGCGGGTCCCCGGTGAACATGCGCAGGAGCCGCTTGTCCAGGAACTGCTTCAGGGGGCGCGGCAGTGGCCGGCCCTGGTTGAGGGTGTCCGTCGGCCGGCCGAAAACATACTTGGGCACGAAGTAATAACCGCGGCGGACACTGATATCAACGGCGGCTGCGTGATGCACGGCGTCCACCGCTATGTCGCAGCCGCTGTTGCCTGCCCCGACTATCAGTACCCGCTTCCCGGCCAGCTCAGTTGCCCGCTTGTAGGCCGCGGAATGAAGGATCTCGCCGGCAAACTGTCCGGCGAAACGCGGAACCGACGGGGTGTGCAGTGTTCCGGATGCGACCATCACCGCGCTGAACCTGCCGTTTCCGGGCCCGTCGGGACCGTCCCAGCTGACGGTCCAGGCATCCCCTGACGGGACTGCGGACGTGACCGCTGTGCCGAAGCGGATTCGGTGGCTCAACCCGAAGTGCTCGGCATAGGCCGTGAAGTAGGCCTTCAGGTGCCTATGCCCGGGATAGTCCGGGGTTCCCTCCGGCATCGGGAACTCGCTGAACTGGGTGGTGGACTTGGAGGAGATCAGATGCGCGGACTCATAGACCGTGCTGGCCGGATTCCCGATGTTCCAGAGCCCGCCGACCTCGGTGTGGCGTTCGAAGCCCACAAAGTCGAGTCCCTGTTTTGCCAGTGCACGCATGGCCGCAAGGCCGCTGGGCCCGGCGCCGATAACGGCAACCGGAAGCGCCGTATGTGTTGTATTGGATTCGGAAGACACTTCTACCTGTTTCTGTGATCTGCATCACCATTGATGCTGACCGAACGCTACCGAACCTGTCCCGGGGCCGCCAACCAACGCGCCGAATGTGACGAACTCCGGGTACGCAAATGCCCCGGCGGATATCCGCCGGGGCATTTGCCAGCCGTTACCCGACGAGCTCTGTCGCCGGTTGGGACCGTAGGTTACTGGACGTCGTCATCAACCCAGTCGAAGGTCTTGGTGACGGCCTTCTTCCACAGGCGCATCTGGCGCTGCCGCTCGGAATCTTCCATCTGCGGGCTCCAGCGCTTGCCTTCATCCCAGTTCTGGGAGAGTTCCTCGGTGTCATTCCAGAATCCGACGGCCAGGCCGGCGGCGTAGGCGGCACCCAGCGCGGTGGTTTCAATGACCTTCGGGCGGACAACGTCCACGCCGAGGATGTCCGCCTGGAACTGCATGAGCTCATCATTGGCCACCATGCCGCCGTCAACGCGCAGCTCGGTCAGCGGAACACCGGAGTCAGCGTTCACGGCGTCAAGAACCTCGCGGGTCTGGAAGGCGGTGGCCTCCAGAGCGGCGCGTGCAATGTGGTTCTTGTTCACGTAACGGGTCAGGCCAACGATGGCGCCGCGGGCGTCGGAGCGCCAGTACGGTGCAAAGAGGCCGGAGAATGCCGGGACGATGTACACGCCGCCGTTATCCTCCACCTTGCGGGCCAGTTCTTCGATTTCCGGAGCGCTGTTGATCATGCCCAGGTTGTCCCGCAGCCACTGGATCAGGGACCCGGTAACGGCAATGGAGCCTTCCAGTGCGTAGACCGGCTTGGCGTCACCCAGCTGGTAGGCAACCGTGGTGATCAGGCCGTTCTCCGAACGGACAATTTCCTCGCCCGTGTTGAAGATCAGGAAGCAGCCCGTGCCGTAGGTGTTCTTGGCAGCACCCTTGGTGAAGGCTGCCTGTCCGAAGGTCGCGGCCTGCTGGTCACCCAGGATGCCGGCCACCGGGGTTTCGCGCAGCAGCTGCGAACCGGCCACCTGGCCGTACACCTCGGAGGAGGAACGGATTTCCGGCATCATGGACTTCGGAACGCCGAATTCCCGAAGGATGTCCTCATCCCAGGTCAGGGTTTCCAGGTTCATGAACAGCGTGCGGGACGCGTTGGTCACATCGGTGATGTGGACACCGCCGTCGGGTCCGCCGGTCAGGTTCCAGACGATCCAGGAATCGGTGTTGCCGAAGATGAGGTCCCCCGCCTCGGCCCGCTCCCGGGCCCCTTCGACATTGTCCAGGATCCACTTGATCTTCGTGCCGGAGAAGTACGTTGCCAGCGGCAGGCCAACGGTGTCCTTGAAGCGGTCCAGGCCGCCGTCCTTGGCCAATTCGTTGACGATCGGCTGGGTCCGGGTGTCCTGCCAGACAATGGCGTTGTACACCGGCTCGCCCGTCTTCCGGTCCCAGACGACGGCGGTCTCACGCTGGTTGGTGATGCCGACGGCGGCAATGTCGTGCCGGGTCAGGTTGGCCTTGGACAGCGCGGTGCCGACAACCTCGCGCACATTGGTCCAGATTTCCTGCGGATCGTGCTCAACCCATCCGGCGTGCGGGAAGATCTGCTCGTGTTCCTTCTGCCCGGTGGAAACAATGCTTCCGTCATGGTCGAACACGATAGCCCGGCTGCTGGTGGTGCCCTGGTCGATGGCGATGATGTACCTGGGATTGTCAGGCATTGGTTCTGCTCCTTGAGTGGGGGTTTAGACGTATGGCCGGGCTGCGGCCGTGTGGGTTACAGCGGAAGGACGGGAAGGGGGATCTGGGCCCCCAGCAGACCGCCCAGTGCGCCGCCGATGAGCGGACCGACAACCGGAACCCAGGAGTAGGACCAGTCGCTGTTGCCCTTGTTGCGGATGGGCAGCAGGGCGTGGACGATGCGGGGTCCGAGGTCACGTGCAGGGTTGATGGCGTAGCCGGTGGGGCCGCCGAGGGAGGCACCGATACCGAGAACGACCAGCGCGACGGCCAGCGGGCCGAGGCCCGACGGGGTACCTGCAAAGGCGACGATGGTAAAGACGAGGATAAACGTGCCCACGACCTCGGTGACAACGTTCCATCCGTAGGAGCGGATGGCCGGGCCGGTCGAGAAAACGCCCAGGATGTTGGCGGCGTCGGGTTCGTCGTCGAACTGCTTTTTGTACGCGAGCCAGGCGACAAAGGCGCCGATCATCGCGCCGACCATCTGTCCGGCGAAGTACACCAGCGTTGAGGCAAAGGAAACTTCGACACCGGGGGCATACTCGTCGGCGCCGCTTGCCCACAGGCCCACGGTGACGGCGGGGTTGATGTGCGCGCCGGAAATTGCGGCAGCGTAGACACCGGCAAATACACCGATTGCCCAACCAAAGTTGACCATCAGGAAGCCGCCGCCGGCTCCCTTCGTCTTGGCCAGGGCCACGTTGGCAACAACGCCGCAGCCGAGAATAATGAGAATGGCGGTACCCGCCAGCTCACTGATGAAAACTTCACCCAGAGTCACCATCGACTCCTCCGATCATTCGTATCTGTCCACAACCCAAGCGGGTGTGCGGACTCTTGGGTTCTATGCAACCAATCTTTTGCAAGAAGCGCCATTACCTTAGCCGACCTGTTTGTCGGCGCGCCAATCTTAGGGGAATGAAACAGGTAGTCAGGGCAGGATTTCAGCGCTGTGCCCCTGCCTCGGTAAAGTCGTCCTATGCAGCCGGCACCGAAAATCCCGCTCAATAACGGCGTCCTTATGGACCAGGTTGGCTTCGGCACCTACAAGGTGCCGTCCCAGGATGCGGCCGGACTGTGCCGTGAGGCCCTCACCGCCGGGTACCGCCATGTGGACACCGCGGCCCTGTACGGCAACGAAGCGGGCGTGGGTGAGGCTGTCCGTGGCTTCGTGGCGGACGGCGGTGCCAAGCGCAGCGATGTGTTTGTCACGTCGAAGGTCTGGAACAGCGATCAGGGCTACGACACCACTCTGCAGGCCTTCGATGCTTCGATGTCCCGGCTGGGCCTGGACTACTTGGATCTCTACCTCATCCACTGGCCATGCCCTCAGCGCGGCGAGTATGTGAACACGTACCGGGCGCTCGAGGAGCTCTACGCTTCCGGCCGGGTCCGCGCCATCGGGGTCTCCAACTTCCAGCCCGCCCACCTCGAGCAGCTGCTGGAGGCAACAGGTATTGTTCCTGCGGTCAACCAGATTGAACTGCATCCCTGGCTGCAGCAGGACCAACTGCGCAGCCTGCATGAGCGGCTGGGTATTCAGACCGTGGCATGGAGCCCGCTCGGCCGCGGCGCCGTCCTGGCGGATCCGGTGGTTCTGCGGATTGCGGCGGAGCTGAACCGGACCCCTGCCCAGGTGATCCTGCGCTGGCACCTGGATTCGGGAAATGTGGTGATCCCCAAGGCCAGCACGCCGGAGCGGATCGCGGGCAATCTGGATGTTTTCTCCTTCGAACTCTCCGATGAACAGCGAGCCGCCATTGACGGCCTGGACCGTGGGCAGCGCTCGGGATCCCACCCGGACGAGGTCAACTGATGCCGGGCACCACGGCGGACCCGGCGTCGCATGCCGTCCCCGTGCAGCTCTCCCGGACAGCTGAGGCCCGCCCCATCACAGTTGCCGGAACGGCGCAGCGGTGCTGGGACTTCGCCCCCGCGGATACCGGCGCCGCAGGCAGTGCCGGGGACGACGCCGGCTTCCCGCCGGTTTTTATGGTCCACGGCTTTCGCGGCGACCACCACGGCCTGCTCCGTATTGTGGAGGCCCTCCCCCGCCACCGCGTACTCGTACCCGATCTGCCCGGCTTCGGCGAAGGCAGCCCGCTGCCCGGCCGGCATGACGTGCCGGCCTACGCCGGATTTGTCCGCACGGCCCTGGCGGAACTGGGCCTGGGCGCGGAAACGGTTCTGCTCGGGCACTCATTCGGATCCATCATCGCCTCCCGCGTTGCCGCCGAGTCCCCCGAGCTGATCAGCGAGCTGGTGCTGGTAAACCCCATCTGCGAGCCTGCCCTCGAAGGACCGAAGGCCATAACCAGCAAGGCTGCGGAGCTGTATTACCGGGCGGCAGCGGCGCTGCCGGAGAAACCAGGCATGGCGCTGCTGCGCAGTTCGCTGATTGTCCGCGGCATGAGCATGCTGATGGCCAAGACCAGGGAACCGGGGCTGCGCCGGTGGATCCACGGCCAGCACGATGCCTACTTCAGCGCCTTCGCCAACCGTACCGTGGTCCTTGACGCGTTCCGGGCGTCCATCTCCGAAACGGTGCGGGATGTGGCGGCCCGGCTTTCCATGCCTGTGCTGCTGGTGGCCGCTGAACTGGATGACATCGGTTCGGTTCGCGGGCAGCAGCATCTGGCCCGGACCATCCCGGATGCCGAACTGGTGATGCTGCCCGGCGTGGGGCACCTGGTTCACTACGAAAAGCCGAACGAAGCGGCGGCAGCCATCGAGGATTTCCTGGCCCGGAGGCATTCATGAGGATGCGGCTGGCGGTGGACGCCCGGTTCACCCGCACCGACCACCATGACGGCATCAGCCGGTACGGCGCCAGCCTGATCCGGGCGGTCAGCGAGCATGCCGACGTGCTGATGCTGATTTCGGACGAGCGCCAGCTGGCGCTGCTGCCGGATCTGCCGTGGGTGAAGATCAACAGCCCGATCTCCCCTGCCGAGCTCTTCGTAGCGCTCCGGGTTAACCGGCTGGGGGCTGACGCCGTTTTCTCGCCGATGCAGACCATGGGCAGCTGGGGGCGCAGGTATCCGCTGATTCTCACCCTGCATGATCTGATCTATTACCAGAACCCCACGCCCCCGGGGTTCCTGCCGCTGCCCGTGCGCGGACTGTGGCGCCTGTACCACCTGGCGTACTGGCCGCAACGGCTGCTGCTGAACCGCGCCGATGTTGTGGCCACCATCAGCGAAACCACCCGCGGCCTGATTGCCCGGCACCGGCTCACGCGCCGTCCGGTCAGGATGGTGGCCAACGCGCCGCAGGAGGGTTCGACGCCGAGGAACCCGGATGCCCCGGTGGAGAAGTCCCTGCTGTATATGGGCTCGTTTATGCCGTACAAAAACGTGGAAACCGTCATCCGGGGCATGGAGCACCTGCCGGGCTTCACGCTGCATCTGCTGAGCCGGATCAGTGACGAACGGCGTGCCGAACTGGAGGCGCTGGTACCGGCCGGCGCCCGGGTCCGGTTCCACAACGGCGTCAGCGATGAGGACTATGACCGGCTGCTGCGCCGGGCAACGGCCCTGGTCACGCTGTCCAGGGCCGAGGGCTACGGTCTGCCGGTCATCGAGGCGATGGCGGTAGGCACTCCCGTGGTGGCGAGCGACATTCCGATTTTCCGGGAGGTTACGGGCGGCGCGGCACTGCTGGTGGACCCGGACTCCCCTGCCGGATTCGCGGACGCGGTACGTGCCCTGGCCGAGCCGGACCGGTGGCGAAAGGCGTCCGACGCCGGTGTCCGGCGGGCGAACGATTACGGCTGGGACGTCTCTGCCCGCCAGCTCATGGCAGCGGCCGGGGAGGCTGTCCGCCTGTTCCCCGGCCGCCGCCGTCGTCCGTAGTCCCTCGTCCGTAGTCCCTCGCCAGCTGTCCTGCTGCTCAGCCCAGGTTGACGATCATCTTGCCCTTGTTGGCGCCCTTCATCAGGTCAATGAAGGCCTGGGGCGCATTTTCGAGGCCGTCCACGAAGGTTTCGTCATAGCTGACCGCGCCTTCCTGCAGCCACGTGGCCATTTGGGTGTTGAACTCGTCCACATACCGGCTGTAGCTGCCCACAATGAATCCGCGCAGGGTGATTTCCTTGCCGATGGCGAGGGCCAGGTTGCGGGGGCCGGAGGCGGCGCCCTTGTCGTTGTACTGGGAAATCGCACCGCACATGGCCACCCGGCCGCCCTTGTTCATCACCGAGAGTGCGGCTTCAAGGTGCTCGCCTCCCACGTTGTCGAAGTAGACGTCAATGCCGTCCGCACCGGCGGCCTGCTTCAGCGAGTCCTTCACGGGACCGTCGTGGTAGTTGAAGGCCTCGTCGAAGCCGAGGTCAAGCAGGCGCTGGACTTTTTCCGCCGAACCGGCGCTGCCAATGACCTTCTTTGCTCCCATGACCTTCGCGATCTGGCCGACCAGTGAGCCAACGGCGCCGGCTGCCCCGGAGACGAACACCACGTCCCCTTCCCGAAACTCGGCCACCTTGGTCAGGCCGATGTAGGCGGTTTCACCCGGCATGCCGAGCACACCCAGATACGCACTGGCCGGGGCCAGATCGGTATCGATGACACGTGCACGGGCCCCGTCCAGGACTGCGTAGTCGCGCCAGCCGAGCCAGTGAACCACCTTGTCGCCGGGCTTGTGCGCGTCCGAGCGGGATTCCACCACTTCACCGATGGCTCCGCCTTCCAGCGGGGCGTCGAGCTTAAAGGGCGGGACGTAGGATTTCACGTCGTTCATGCGCCCGCGCATGTAGGGGTCCACGGACATGTGCAGGTTGCGCACAAGCACCTGCCCGTCCTGCAGTTCCGGGACCGGCACCTCGGTGAGGCGGAAGTTCTCTTCCGACGGCCACCCCGTGGGGCGGGAAGCAAGGTGGATTTCGCGGCCGGTTTCGGGGTACGTGCTCATCAATTGAACCTAACTGTTGGGATGGATGGTGCGGATGGTCTTACCGTGACGGTGCCTCATGGTCCTTCACCACGGCCTGCCGCAGTGCCGAATTCACCTTCGCCAGCGTGTCCTGCAGGCTGCGCAGTTCCTCCGGGTCGAGGCCGGCAGCCGCCGCAACGCGGTCAGGAAGGTCCCGGGACTTCTGTTCCAGGGCGCGGCCGGCATCTGTGAGGTGGACCCGGACCCGGCGTTCGTCCTCGACGGCGCGGTGGCGCTGCACCAGCGCTGCCGCTTCCAGGCGTTTAATCAGCGGC
Organism: Arthrobacter sp. YD2; assembly: GCF_030410475.1. Lineage (NCBI taxonomy): Bacteria > Bacillati > Actinomycetota > Actinomycetes > Micrococcales > Micrococcaceae > Arthrobacter > Arthrobacter sp. YD2. Next base: position 320,791 of record NZ_JAUHHB010000002.1, on the reverse strand, counting down.
GAGAGTGTGCCCGAGTCCAGTTCCAACGCCTGCCCCAGGTCCCGGACGCTTTGCCCGTCCTGTTCCCAGAGCAGGGTCATCACGAGGAACTGCGGGTAGGTGAGGTTCAGTTCCTCGAGCATGGGCCGGTACAGGGACGTGGCCGCACGGGAGGCGGAGTACAGCGAAAAGCACACCTGACGCTGCAGTGATTCGTTCATCCGCCCACCCTAGGACACGATTCAATTGTGCACAACCAAGTGGTGCACCTACCGTGGGTGCACCACAGCTGTGCCGGACATACTTCCGGGACCGGCCGTTGGTTCCCGGCTACAGCAGGCTCCGGCGCATAGGCTGTGCGGATGCACTCCCCTACAGTTCCGGTCACCGATTACCGCCGCACCGCCAGCCGCCGGCCCTGGGCCGGCCTGCCCGCGCCCGTCCGGCAGGAACTGACGGACCTGCTGGGCGGCAGCGTCACGTCCGTACGGCCGGCCGGCGGAGGATTTACCCCGGGCTTCGCCGCAGTGCTCTCCCACGGCGAAGCGCGCAGCATTTTCGTGAAGGCCGCACCGGCGTCGGACGCGTTTGTCTACCCCGCCTACGCACGGGAGGCCCAGGTGGCCCCGCTCCTGCCTCCGGACATGCCGGCGCCCCGCCTGCTGGGTACCCGCACCGTCACCGCCGGGGACACGGACTGGCTTCTCCTGGCCTACGAAGCCGTGAACGGAACAATGCCCGGGCACCCGTGGACCGGGGCGGACCTCGCCGCGATAGAGGCGTCCTGCACCGCATCAATCCGTCTTCTGTCGAACCTGCCGGGGCACCTCTCCGGCAGCCCGGTTTCACAGGACATCACCGCGGTGCCGTCCCCGTTCCAGGCTGTGGCCGACGGCGGGGCGGCGCCCTGGTTCCTGCCGTCCCTCACCGCCGGTGACGCCCGCCGCCTGCAGGAGCTGTGGGAGCTCAGCCCGGAAGCCCTGGCCGGGGACTCCGTGCTGCACGGTGACCTTCGTCCGGACAATATCCTGCTGCGCTCGGGCAAGGCCCTGTTCTGTGACTGGAACTTCCTGGGCACCGGTGCGGCGTGGATCGACTGGGTGGGGGTGCTGCCCTACGCGCGCGGCGGCGGGCTCGACGTCGATTCCTGGCTAACGCGGTCCGCGCTCACCCGCGGGGTTCCGCCCGAGCATATCGATGCATTCCTGGCGGCACTGCTGGCCTACATGGTCCATTCCGGATGCCAGCCGGACGTCGAGTCGAGCCCGCAACTGCGCAGCCACGGGCGGCACACTGCACAGCTGATCCACGCCTGGACCGTAAGCCGGTGGGCACAGAAATAACACTTGGCACTCTAGCCCTGAGAGTGCTAATCTCTTTTCGCAAGTTGAGTGACACTGACTCAACTTTGAAACCGGATACCGCTTGTCTCAAGCGATCGAATGGAGGAGTTGATTTCCTATGGCTATGAAGTTTGATCCGTTCCAGGAACTCGACCGGATGGCACAGGCCCTGCGCGGGGAAGGTTCCCTGCGCGGCATGCCCATGGACCTCTACCGGCAGGGCGACCACTACATTCTTGCGGCCGATCTTCCGGGCATCGACCCCGGATCCATCGACGTCGACGTTGACGGCCAGCTCCTGACCATCCGTGCCCAGCGCACGCTGCACGGCGCTGACGGGGTGAAGTGGCTGACCCGGGAACGTGAAAGCGGATCCTTCCTGCGCCAGCTGAACCTGGGACAGGGCATCGACACCGAAAGGATTGCCGCCAGCTACGAGAACGGCGTCCTGAGCGTGACCATTCCGGTGAGCGAGAAGGCCAAGCCGCGCAAGATTGCCGTCCAGGCGCCGGCGGATGGCGCGGTAATTCAGCAGGACGAACAGCGTGAGGCGGTATCCGCCTAGCGGCACGGACGCAAAAGGGAACGCCCGTCCGGCGGGCGGGACACGGATAGGCGCCAAGGGGCCCGGGAATATCTCCCGGGCCCCTTTTTTGCCTGCCGCAGGCGGTGGCCAATGTCACCGGCAGCGGATTCGGGCACGGTCTCCGGATGGCGGGATACTGGGTGTTAATCGGCTTTTTCTCCACGGGAAAGAGGGATGACGTTGCGAATGCCCACCATCAACCGTCCAGGCTGGATGATCCACGGCGTGCCCCGCGGGCTCCTGGGCCGGCTCTCCCGGCTGGGTACCGCAGCCCAGCTCTCGCTGCTGTCCCTGCTGGGTGCGGCAGCGGTGCTGCTGGAACTGTTGTAGGCGTGGGCCCGGGTTAGAGAACGTCTATCCCGTCAACCCGTACGTAAACAGGATCTCCGGTACGCCTGGCAGATGCTGCGGCCTTGGTGGAGCGCAGGGCAGCCGTAACGGCCGGTGCCGCCGCATAGGGGAAGAAAAGCAGTGTGCGGAAGCGGCCGCCTGCCCCGCCGAGCTGGCCGTCCCGGACCTCCCGCACCTCCGTACCCGTACCCACATCCGCCAGCGGCGCCGGTCCCACGGTTCGCGTGCCGTCCGGCAGCCCCAGCCGTGCAATGAAGGCATCGAGGCCTTCCCTGGACCCGGTCAGTTCCGCATAGCGGACAGCAGGGGGCAGCCCGAGTTCGCGCCGCAGTTCCAGCTCCCGTTCGGCTGCGCCGGCCGGGTCCCAGCGCAGCAGGTGTCCCACGGTGGTGCTGTCATCGGCGGTGACCACCACCAGCCCCTTTTCGCCAGCCGGCCGCACCAGTGCCGCAGCACTGAACCAGCGGCGCAGCGTATCCTCGCCGGCCCGCAGCGATTCGCGGGAAAGCATCGCGTTGCCGTCCAGCAGGATGGCTGCAGCGTAGCCGCCCGGCGCCACCGGCTCCGCGCCGGGCGTGGCAACCACCAGTGCCGGGGCGTCGGGAATCTCGGCACGGACGTGGTCTCCGGCCGATGAGATCACCGTGGTGGAGGGAAACGCGCGGCCCAGCTCTTCGGCTGTGCGTCCTGCCCCCGCAGTGGAGCCGCGCAGGTGCACTCCCCCGCAGTTGCTGCAGTGCCACATAGGCTCCGGCCGGCCACACCAGCGGCAGGCCGGAGTACCGTTGCGGCTGGCCAGCCCCAACGGGCCCGAGCAGTTCCGGCACCGCGCCGGTTCCCGGCAGTCCTGGCAGGACAGTGCCGGCGAAAAGCCGGTGCGTGCCACCTGGACCAGCACCGGACCGCGGGTCAGCCCGTCCTGTGCCGCTTTCCAGGCGGTGTGCGGTATCCGTGCCCTGGCAGCCAGCGGGTCCCGCTCCATGGTGAAGGAATCGGCGGTGCTGACCACCCGGGGCGCCGAGGCACGCACCGTGGAGCGCTCCGCAGCAATCCCTGCGGCCCAGCCGCTGGCCACCAGCCGCTGGGCCTCCGTGCTGCGCGAATGCGATGCCAGGAGCAATGCTGCCCCCTCCAGCTCGGCCCGCAGCAGCAGCACATCACGGGCATGCTGATAGGGTGCCCGCTGTTCGGCATGCAGATCATCGGCGTCGTCCCAGATCACGGCCAGTCCCAGATCCGCCACCGGAGCATACGCGGCGGAACGGGTGCCGATAGCCACCCGGACATCCCCGTGCAGCAGCTGCAGGAAACTGCGGTAGCGCGGGGTGGGGCCGTCTTCGGCGGTGAGCCGGACGAAGGCGTCGGCGCCTATCCGGGCGGTGAGCGCCGTTTGCAGCCGGGCAAGATCCTTGTTGTCGGGCACCACCACCACGGCGCCCCGGCCGGAGATCAGCGTGGACCGGACCGCTTCGGCCACTTCAGCGGGCCAGTCGCGCGGGCCGTAGCCGCCCAGCGAGGAGAGTACGGCGCGCGGACTGTGCCCGGCGGCAAGATGGGTCAGGAAGCGGGGACCGTGCGGATACCGCGCAAACGGGTTGACTCCGGCGCCCTCCGGGCCGGGCGGGACATCTTCCGTTCCGCCCGGAACCCCGGCCGGAGGCTCCCCCGCCCGGGTCTGCAGCCGGGCCTCGGGGGTGAACTCCTTATCCACCCTGGCGGCCCGCGGCGGGATGGCCACTCGCAGTACGTCATGCACGGTGCCGGCATAGCGGGCGGCAACTGCTTCGGCCAGGCGCAGGATCCGGGGGGTCAGTACAGGCTGGGGGGAAATAACCTTTCCCAGCGGCATCAGCCGCGCGGTGGTATCCGCTTCGGCGGCACGTTCGGTGATGAAGCCCGGCAGTTCCTGGCCTCCGAACCGAACCTTCACGCGTGCTCCCGGCACGGCATCCCGGTCGAGTTCGTCAGGAACCAGATAGTCGAACGGCCGGTCCAGGTGCGGCAGCGGCGAGTCCAGCAGCACGCGGGCAATCGGGAGCACCGATGCAGGCCGGGCCTTGCCTACGGGCTTGGCCGACGGCGCGAAGCCGTGCAGCAGGGAAAGCTGCACGGCTTCATCGGAGCGATCCGCGGCCATGGCGGTACTACACGTTGAAGTAGCTGCGGAGGTCCTCGACCTTGTCCTTGCGCTCCCAGGTGAAGCCTTCATCCTCGCGGCCGAAGTGGCCGTGGGCGGCTGTGCGCTGGTAGATGGGACGCTTCAGGTCCAGTCCGTTGATGATGCCCAGCGGGCGCAGGTCAAAGACTTCCTGCACGGCGTCGGCAATACGGGCCGGGTCCACCGTTTCGGTGCCGAAGGTCTCCACGTAGATACCCACGGGGCGGGCCATGCCGATGGCGTAGGCAATCTGGATCTCCGCGCGCCGGGCCAGGCCGGCGGCCACCACGTTTTTGGCCACCCAGCGCATGGCGTAGGCCGCGGAGCGGTCCACCTTGCTCGGATCCTTGCCGCTGAACGCTCCCCCGCCGTGGCGGGCGAATCCGCCGTAGGTGTCCACAATGATCTTGCGTCCGGTCAGTCCGGCGTCCCCCACCGGCCCGCCGATAACAAAGGGACCGCCGGGGTTGATGATGTGCTGGACCTCGGAAATGTCCAGGTCGGTGCCTGCCAGCACCGGGTTGATGACGTGGGCCGCCATGTCGGCGCGCAGCTGCTCAAGATCAAGATCGGCGGCGTGCTGGGTGGAGACCACCACGGAGTCCACGGATACGGGGCGGTCTCCGTCGTAGCCGATGGTGACCTGGGTTTTTCCGTCCGGGCGCAGGTACGGGAGCGTTCCGTCCTTGCGGACTGTGGTGAGCCGCTCCGAGAGACGGTGGGCCAGCCAGATGGGGGTGGGCATCAGGACGGAGGTTTCGTCGCTGGCGTAGCCGAACATGATGCCCTGGTCCCCGGCGCCCTGGGCGTCGTAGGGGTCCTCAACCTTGCCGGTGCGGTTCTCCAGTGAGTTGAACACGCCGGAGGCAATTTCCGGGGACTGCTGGCCGATGGAAACGGAAACGCCGCAACGGGCGCCGTCAAAGCCGTTGGCCGAGGAGTCATAACCGATGTCCAGGATGGTGTCGCGGACCAGCTGCGGGATCTCAACGTATCCCTCGGTGGTCACCTCGCCGGCTACATGGACCAGGCCGGTGGTTACGAGTGTTTCGACGGCTACCCGGGATTCGGGATCAACCTTGAGCAGGCCGTCGAGGATTGCGTCACTGATCTGGTCACAGATTTTGTCCGGGTGGCCTTCAGTGACGGATTCCGAGGTGAAAAGGCGCAGGTTGGACTGCGTCTTGGGAGAGGCGGAAGTAGAAGTCACAGCATTTACTCTACCGGGCGGCCCGGACACTCCCCGAACCGCCCGCATGCGTGCTCAGGTCTGTCAGGGGCGGCGGGCAGCCAGTTCGGCGGCAATCCTTGCAATGATGCGTGCCGAAACCTCGGTTTTGCTGCCGGCCGCGCTTTCCCCGGCGGACCCGGCGGGCTCTGCCGGTGAGAGAATCCTCACCTCGGTCTGGTCCTGGCCGAAGACCAGCGACTTGCCAACCTGGTTCAGGACCAGCAGGTCGCAGCCCTTGCGGGCCAGCTTCCGGCGGCCGTATTCCAGGACATCAGTGGTCGCGTCGCCGGTTTCCGCAGCGAACCCCACGATAAGTGCCGGCGTGGCACCGGTGCCCCGGGCCTGCACGATCTCCTGGAGAATGTCCGGGTTGCGCACCAGCGTGATCACCGGGTCGGCAGTGTCGTCGCTCTTTTTGATCTTGGTCTCCACCACCTTGTCCGGGCGGAAGTCGGCGACGGCAGCAGCCATCACCACGACGTCGGAGTCGGCGGCAGCCTTGTGTACCGCCTCGCGCAGTTCAAGGGCGGTTTCCACCCGCACCAGTTCGACGCCGCCGGGCGCCGGAACCTCCATGTGCGCGGCGATCAGCCGTACCCGGGCACCGGCGGCGAGGGCTGCTTCGGCCAGTGCGGTGCCCTGTTTCCCTGACGAACGGTTGCCCAGGAACCGGACCGGATCCAGGGGCTCACGGGTTCCGCCGGCCGTGACCGTGACGGTAATGCCGGACAGCAGGCCGGAAAGCTCTCCGGCCGAACCGGGGGCCTCTTCCACAGCGGCAAGGGCGGCGGTGAAGATGGTTTCAGGTTCGGGCAGGCGGCCCGGGCCGGAATCCCGGCCGGTCAGCCGGCCCACTGCGGGATCGATCACGACGGCGCCGCGGCTGCGCAGGGTGGCCACGTTGGCCACGGTGGCGGGATGCGCCCACATCTCAGTGTGCATGGCCGGGGCAAACACCACCGGGCCGCGGGCCATCAGCAGGGTGTTGGTCAGCAGGTCATTGGCCTGCCCCGTTGCAGCCCGGGCCAGCAGATCCGCGGTGGCCGGAGCCACCACAATCAGGTCCGCCTCATGGCCCAGGCGCACATGGTTGACTTTGTCCACCTCGTCGAACACCGACGTGGACACGGGGTTCCCGGAAAGTGCTTCCCAGGTGGCAACCCCGACAAACCGGGTGGAGGATTCGGTGGGGACAACGGTGACGGTGTGCCCGGCCTCGGTAAAAAGCCGCAGCAGCGACGCAGCCTTGTAGGCGGCGATTCCGCCGCCCACACCCAGAACTATGCGCACGCTGCTGCCTTCCCCCGGTGAACTGCCGCTGCTTATTCGGCGGTCTCGTTCGGGCGGACCACCAGCATGCCGTCATTGATCTCGCGCAGGGCGATGGACAGCGGCTTTTCGTTCAGCTTGGTTTCCACGAGCGGGCCGACATACTCGAACAGACCCTCGTGCAGCTGGGAGTAGTAGGCGTTGATCTGGCGGGCACGCTTGGCACCGTAGATGACCAGCGCGTACTTGGAATCGGCTGCTTCGAGCAGGTCGTCGATCGGCGGGTTGATGATGCCTTCAGACACAGGGTTCTCCAAAATTCTTGAACGGGATTCGCGGTTTGTCAGCGCTGGCGCGGACTGATTCCCATGAGTGATACAAGCTCAGCTGCAGCCCGCTGGACGTCATCATTAATGACGGTGTGATCGAACTCGGACTCGGCAGCAAGTTCCAGTTTAGCTGTTTCCAGCCGTTGCTGCTGCTCTTCGGGCGTTTCCGTGCCGCGCCCGACCAGACGGCGTACCATTTCGTCCCAGGTGGGCGGGGCCAGGAAGACGAAATTTGCCTCCGGCATGGACTTCTTGACCTGCCGGGCACCCTGCAGGTCAATCTCCAGGAGCACGCTGCGGCCTTCGGCCATGGCGGCCTCAACGGTGCGGCGAAGGGTTCCATAGCGGTTGCGGCCGTGGACTACGGCCCATTCCAGCATCTGGTCCTGCTCGATCATGGAATCGAACTCTTCGGCGCTGACGAAGAAGTAGTGCACACCGTCTTCTTCGCCGGGGCGCGGGGCCCTGGTGGTGGCGGATACGGAAAGCCAGACCTCGGGATAGTTGTCCCGGATGTAGGTGGATACAGTGCCCTTGCCAACTGCGGTTGGACCTGCCAGAACTGTCAGCCGCGGTTGCGACACGTAAACCTCATTCACTCGGTGTTTCTTTGGTGGTGCCGGGACCTCAGTGGTGATCCAGCAGGTCGATCAGCGCCTTGCGCTGATGCACTCCCAGCCCCCGGACCCGGCGGGTAGGCGCTATACCTACCGTAGCCATTATTCCAGCTGCGCGGCGTTCCCCGACACCAGGCAGTGCGCGGAGCAGATCCATCACTTTCAGCCTGCCCACTGCTTCCTCTCCGGAACGGGAAAGAATGACTTCTTCAATGGAGAGGTCGCCGGATTTAATACGTGACTTGATGTCGGCGCGGACGGCCCGGGCCGCTGTGGCTTTTTCCCGGGCCCGGGTGCGCTCGGCTTCTGTCAGTGGCTTGAGGTTCAAAAGACACTCCCGAACGAAGACGTACCGCTGTCAGCGGCTCTGCTGGTAGCTCCGAACCTATCCGCATTGGAAGCCCAATTGCAATGGAGCCGCCTCAGCGGTCCGTGCCGCTCCGTCCGCCGTTACCCTGCGGCCGCCAGCTCCCGTCCGGTCTGCAGGGCGGCTTCCCGCAGCTTCTGCGGATCGGGTCCGGCCCGCAGGATTCCACGGCTGGAGGTGGCAAGCACATTGGGATAGGCGGCCCCGAAGGTCACGGCCAGATCTGCTGCCGTGGCCCCCTGCGCACCCAGGCCGGGTGCCAGCAACGGCGCGCGCGTGGCAGCGAGGTCAATTCCCAGATCCGTGAGCGCGGTACCCACGGTAGCCCCCACCACCAGGCCCACGGAGCCCAGGCCGCCGTCCGCGTTGCCCTCAGTGCCAGTGCCGTTCTCTGCCGCTGCGGCGGCCGCAATCGCGGCGGCCACGGAGCGCCCCGCGCCGCCGCCGGCATGCTGCACGGAGGCGCCTTCGGGGTTGGAGGTCAGGGCGAGGACGAACACTCCCCGCCCCGTCCCGGCGGCAAGGTCCAGGGCCGGGCGCAGGGATTCAAAGCCCAGGTAGGGGCTGAGTGTCACGGCATCGGCGGCCAGCGCCGAACCGTCCCGCAGCCAGGCATCGGCATATGCGGCCATGGTGGATCCGATGTCCCCGCGCTTGGCGTCGGCAATGCTCAGCACGCCGGCATCCGCGCAGGCGGCCAGGAGTTTCTCCAGCACTGCCAGCCCGGCGGAGCCATGCCGTTCGTACAGGGCCACCTGCGGTTTCAGTGCTGCAGCGTGCTCCCCCACCGCGTCCAACACGGTGAGGGAGAAGCGCTCCAGCCCGGCGGCGTCGTCGTTCACTCCCCAGCCAGCCAGCAGCGCCGGGTGCGGATCGATCCCGACACACAGCGCTCCGCGGCTGTCCATGGCCGCCCGCAGGCGCGCCCCGAAGGGCTGTACCGGCTCAGGCACTGGCAGCAGCCTTGAGTTTGGCGGCGTGTTCCTGCAGCGACGTGACATCCCATTCGTAGGAGCGCATGGCCTCGATGGCCTGCACGGCGGCCCCGAACTCGGACACGGTGGTCACTACCGGGCAGCCGATGGAGGTGGCTGCGGCACGGATCTCGTAGCCGTCCCCGCGGGCCTGGCCGCCCGAGGGCGTATTGACCACCAGGTTGATTTCCCCGGCAGTAATCAGGTCCGCCACGGTGCCTTCCCCGTTCGGCCCGACACCCTCACCCACCTTGCGGACCACGGTGGCCGTGATGCCGTTGCGGCGCAGGACATCCGCCGTGCCGCCGGTGGACAGGATCTCGAACCCGAGATCGCTCATCAGCTTCACGGGCATGATGATGGAGCGCTTGTCCCGGTTGGCTACGGAGACAAAGACCTTGCCCGCGGTGGGAAGCGCACTGTTGGCCGCTGCCTGGGACTTGGCGAAGGCCGTGTCGAAGTACTTGTCGATGCCCATGACTTCGCCGGTGGAGCGCATTTCGGGGCCGAGGAGGGAATCCACCACGGTGCCTTCGGGGGTCCGGAACCGGCTGAACGGCAGCACGGCTTCCTTCACGGCTACCGGTGCGTCCAGCGGCAGGGTGGATCCGTCGCCGGTTTCGGACAGCCGGCCGGCCGCGCGCAGCTCGGCGATGGTGACGCCGGTACCGATCAGGGCCGCTGCCTTGGCCAGCTGGACACCCGTGGCCTTGGACACGAAGGGCACGGTGCGGGAGGCCCGCGGATTGGCTTCGATGACGTAGAGGATGTCCGAGGCGAGGGCGAACTGGATGTTGATCAGGCCGCGGACGCCGACGCCGGCGGCAATTACCTGCGTGGCCTTCCGTACCCGGTCGATCACGTCGGTGCCCAGGGTGATGGGCGGCAGCACGCAGGCGGAGTCGCCGGAGTGGATGCCGGCCTCCTCGATGTGTTCCATGATCCCGCCCACGTACAGGTCGGTGCCGTCATAGAGCGCGTCGACGTCGATCTCGATCGCGTCTTCCAGGAACCGGTCCACCAGCACGGGGTGGTCAGGGGTGATCTCGGTGGCGTTGGTGATGTACCGGGAAAGGTTCTCCTCGTCATAGACAATTTCCATGCCGCGGCCGCCGAGCACGTAGGAGGGGCGGACCAGCACCGGGTAGCCGATCTCGTCTGCCACCTTCTTGGCGTCTTCGAAGGACACTGCGGTGCCGTTCTTCGGGGCGGTCAGCCCGCCCTGGTCCAGCACCCGCTGGAAGGCGCCGCGGTGTTCGGCCAGGTCGATGGCCTCCGGGGAGGTGCCCAGGATCGGCACGCCGGCGTCCGCCAGGGCCTGCGCCAGCTTCAGCGGGGTCTGCCCGCCGAGCTGCACGAAAACTCCCAGCACGCCGCCGGTGCGCTGCTCGGCAGCGATCACCTCGAGGACGTCCTCCAGGGTCAGCGGTTCAAAGTAGAGCCGGTCGGAGATGTCGTAGTCGGTGGAGACCGTTTCCGGGTTGCAGTTGATCATCACGGTTTCGTGCCCGGCTTCGCGCAGGGCCATGGTGGCGTGCACGCAGGAGTAATCGAACTCGATGCCCTGCCCGATCCGGTTCGGCCCCGAGCCCAGGATGATGATGGACGGCTTGGCGTGTTCGGCCACCTCGTCCTCCTCGTCGTAGGAGGAGTAGTGGTACGGGGTGTAGGCGGCGAATTCGGCGGCGCAGGTGTCCACGGTTTTGTACACCGGGCGGACATTCAGCGCATGCCGGACACCGCGGATCACCGCTTCGGGGGTGTTGGTCAGCTTGCCGATCTGCTCGTCGGAGAAACCGTGCCGCTTGGCCAGGCGCAGGATGTCCTCGTTGACCGAGGGCGTGGCACGGATCTGTTCTGCGGTTTCATTGATCAGGGCCAGCTGGTCCAGGTACCAGGGGTCGATGCCGGTGGCTTCGTAGAGCTGTTCCACGGAGGCCCCGCCGAGCAGTGCCTGCTGGACCTGCTTCAGCCGGTCGGTGGTGGGCCGTTTTGCGGCTTCCACGAGCGCGGGCACCGCTGCCGGATCCACCGGATCGAAGGAGAGCGTGGCGCCCTTCTGCTCCAGGGAGCGCAGCGCCTTTTGCAGGGCCTCGGTGAAGTTGCGCCCAATGGCCATGGCCTCGCCCACCGACTTCATGGTGGTGGTCAGGGTCGGGTCCGCCGCCGGGAACTTCTCGAACGCGAAGCGCGGCACCTTGACCACAACGTAGTCCAGCGTCGGCTCGAAGGACGCCGGGGTCTTTTTGGTGATGTCGTTGGGAATTTCGTCCAGCGTGTAGCCCAGCGAGAGCTTGGTGGCGATCTTGGCGATGGCGAAGCCGGTGGCCTTGGACGCCAGCGCCGAGGACCGGGAGACGCGCGGGTTCATTTCGATGACGACAACGCGTCCGGTGTCCGGTTCGATGGCGAACTGGATGTTGCAGCCGCCGGTGTCCACGCCCACTTCCCGGATGACGGCGATCGCGATGTTGCGCAGCTTCTGGTACTCGCGGTCGGTCAGCGTCATGGCCGGTGCCACGGTGATGGAGTCGCCGGTGTGCACACCTACCGGGTCGAAGTTCTCGATGGAGCAGACCACCACGACGTTGTCGTTTTTGTCCCGCATCATTTCCAGCTCGTATTCCTTCCAGCCGAGGATGCTCTCTTCGAGCAGCACCTCGGAGGTGGGGCTGTACTGGATGCCGGCCCCGGCGATGCGGCGCAGGTCCTCGGCGTTGTAGGCCAGGCCGGAACCCAGCCCGCCCATGGTGAAGGAGGGGCGGACCACCATCGGGTAGCCAAGCTGCTCCGCGGCGGCGAAGGCCTCGTCCATGCTGTGCACAATGATGGACTTGGCGGATTCGGCACCGCAGCGCTCGACGACGCCCTTGAACTTCTCGCGGTCCTCGCCGAGTTCGATGGCAGCGATGTTTGCGCCGATCAGCTCCACGTTGTACTTCTCCAGCACGCCGTTTTTATCCAGTGCGATGGCGGTGTTCAGCGCGGTCTGCCCGCCCAGGGTGGGCAGGACGGCGTCGGGGCGTTCCTTGGCGATGATCTTTTCGACCACCTCGGGGGTGATGGGTTCCACGTAGGTGGCGTCGGCGAACTCGGGGTCGGTCATGATGGTGGCCGGGTTGGAGTTCACGAGGATGACCCGCAGGCCCTCCTCCTTCAGGACCCGCAGGGCCTGCGTGCCGGAGTAGTCGAATTCCGCGGCCTGGCCGATCACGATGGGGCCGGAGCCGATGACCAGGACGGACTGAAGGTCGGTTCTGCGGGGCATTAGATGCTCTCCTTGTTCTTGCTGGAGGCCATAAGCTCCACGAAACGGTCAAAGAGGTAGGCGGAGTCGTGCGGTCCGGCAGCGGCTTCGGGGTGGTACTGCACGGAGAAGGCCGGGATATCCAGGCAGGCGAGGCCTTCCACCACGTTGTCGTTCAGGGACACGTGGCTCACCTCCACCCGCCCGTAGCGCTCTTCCGGTGCGGTGACGGGTCCGTCCAGCGGCGCGTCAACGGCGAAGCCGTGGTTCTGGCTGGTGATCTCCACCTTGCCGGTCCGGCGGTCCAGCACCGGCTGGTTGATGCCGCGGTGTCCGTAGCGCAGCTTGTAGGTGCCGAAGCCCAGGGCACGGCCGAGGATCTGGTTGCCGAAGCAGATGCCAAAGAACGGGATCCGGTGGTCCAGCACCTCGCGCAGCATGGCGACCTGCACGTCCGCGGTCGCCGGGTCGCCGGGTCCGTTGGACATAAACACTCCGTCCGGGTCCAGGGCCTGCAGGTCCTCGAAGGTGGTGGCGGCGGGCAGCACATGGGTGCGGATGCCCCGCTCGGCGAGGCGTACCGGGGTCATGGACTTGATGCCCAGGTCAATGGCGGCGACGGTGCCCAGCGGTTCGCCGGCCCAGCCGTGGTCGGCGGGGTCAATCACATAGGCTTCGTCCACGCTGACCTCTTCGGCCAGCCGCGCCCCTGCCATGCCCTGCTGCGCGCGGACCTCGGCAAGCAGCTCGGCGTCCGGACGCCCGGCGTCGGCACCGGAGAAAATGCCGGCCTTCATGGCGCCGCGTTCACGCAGGTGGCGGGTGACGGCGCGGGTGTCGACGCCGGAGATTCCAACCACGCCCTGTTCCGCCAGCTGTTCGTCCAGGGTGGATTCGGACCGCCAGTTGGAGGGGCGCCGGGCGGCGTCGCGCACAATGTAGCCGGCCACCCAGATGCGCCGGGACTCGGCGTCGTCGGCGTTGACGCCGGTGTTGCCGATGTGCGGTGCCGTCTGCACCACCAGCTGACGGGCGTAGGAAGGATCCGTGATGGTTTCCTGGTAGCCGGTCATGCCGGTGGCGAAGACCGCTTCACCCAGGGCTGTCCCCTGCGCGCCGTAGGCACGGCCGCGGAAGGTGCGCCCGTCCTCCAGCATCAGGACGGCGGGCGTGGGGTTGATGATCTCGTGCACTGTCACAGTTGTTCCTCGCTAGGGGTCGCCGATGCCGGCAGAAGTTTCGTGATTGCGTTTACCAGGGGTGTCTTCTCATCGGCGGCGCGGGTGCGGAAACCGGTGTCCACGCGTTTGGGGCCCAGCTGCCATGTCACGGTGACGAGTCCGTCCTTTTCAACGAACTTGCCGGCCATGCCGCGTTCCAGGCGGACGCCGATCAGGTCCCCGCGCGGGATCCACAGATCCTCCGCGCCGGAGCGGGCGAAGAGCACGCCTTCGGGGAAGACGGCGGCGGTGGCGTTGGACTTTACGCCGAGCCCGTAGAGGGCCACGCGGTCCAGCCAGTCCCCCGCACTGGTGGTCACCACGTACTGGCCCAGGGCCTGGAACGTCGGCTCCTCCAGTTCCGCGGGCAGGGCCCTGGGCCGGGGAATGTCCTGCTGCCGGCGTCGTCGGCCCCTCCAGCCCAGGGCGAACAGGCCCAGGACAAGGATGAGGAGGGCGGCCAGGCCCAGGAAGAAGTACAGCAGTTCCATCAGGATTCCTTTGCGGCAACAGGGTGGGGCGTATTGAGTCTGCCGTCGCGGACCGTGGGGTGTCCGTTATAGAAGACGGTCTGCACCACTCCGGGCAGTTCCAGCCCGGCGAACGGACTGTTGCGCCCCTTGGTAGCCATCTTAGAAGGGTCCACCGTCCGCGACGCAGTCGGGTCCACCAATATGACGTTGGCCGGTTCGCCCGCTGCGACCGGCCGTCCCTGGCCGGGGACGTCACCGATCAGCGCGGGCGTAAAGGACGTGATCCGGGCGAAGTCCGCCCAGCTCATCAGTCCGGTGTCGATCATGGTGTGCTGCACTACGGACAGGGCGGTTTCCAGTCCGGTCATGCCCATGGCGGCCTGCGCCCATTCGCATTCCTTGTGCTCGCTCGGATGCGGGGCGTGGTCGGTGCCGACAATGTCGATGGTCCCGTCCGCCAGTCCGCGCCGGACGGCGTCGACGTCGGCCGCGGTGCGCAGCGGCGGGTTCACCTTGTAGACCGGGTCGTAGCTGCGCACCATCTCGTCGGTCAGGAGCAGGTGGTGCGGGGTGACTTCGGCCGTAACGCGAATGCCCTGTGCCTTGGCCCAGCGGAGGATGTCCACGGATCCTGCGGTGGAGACGTGGCAGACGTGCAGGCGCGAGCCGGTGTGGCGGGCCAGCAGTACGTCGCGGGCAATGATGGCTTCTTCGGCGACGGCGGGCCAGCCGGCCAGGCCGAGGACCGCGCTGACGTCACCCTCGTTCATCTGGGCGCCTTCGGTCAGCCGGGGCTCCTGCGCATGCTGGGCGATGACGCCGCCGAAGGCCTTGACGTATTCAAGGGCCCGGCGCATCAGCACCGGATCCGAGACGCACATGCCGTCATCGGAGAAGACCCGGACCCGGGCCCGGGAATCCGCCATCGCGCCGAGTTCAGCCAGGCGTTCGCCGGCCAGCCCGACCGTGACGGCGCCTACGGGGCGGACATCCACCCAGCCGGCGCGTTCGCCGAGGCTCAGGACCTGTTCCACCACGCCGGCGGTGTCCGCCACCGGCATGCTGTTGGCCATGGCGTGGACGGCGGTGAAACCGCCCAGGGCTGCGGCGCGGCTGCCGGTTTCCACGGTTTCAGCGTCTTCCCTGCCGGGTTCACGCAGGTGGGTGTGCAGGTCCACCATGCCGGGCAGGGCGATCAGGCCGCTGGCGTCGATCACCTCGGCGCCGTCCGGTGCCTTTGTCTCAGCTTCCGGGCCGACGGCGGTGATGGTGCCGTTTTCCAGCAGGATGTCCGCCGTTTCGAGCCCGAGGATGGTCGCGCCGCGGATCAGGTAGGAACCGGTCGGGGACGGGTTTCCGGGGTTGCTCATCGCTTCTGCTCCTGCAGTGTACGTTCGGAGCTGCTCTCGCCGGAGAGCAGCAGGTAGAGGGCGGCCATACGGACGGAAACGCCGTTGCTGACCTGGTCCAGGATGGTGGACCGCGGGGAATCGGCGGCACGGGCGGAAATTTCCAGCCCGCGGTTCATCGGCCCCGGGTGCATGATGATCGTGTCCTCCAAGCCCAGGGCGTCGAGACGGTCCAGGCGGACGTCGTCCAGGCCCCAGCGGCGGGAGTATTCGCGGACGGACGGGAAAAAGGCGGAGTGCATGCGTTCGCCCTGCACCCGCAGCATCATCACGGCATCCGGCCGGGCGGCCAGCGCTTCATCCAGGTCATAGCTGACCGTGCACGGCCAGGACTCGACGCCGAACGGCAGCAGCGTGGGCGGGGCCACCAGGGTGACTTCCGCACCGAGGGTGCGCAGCAGCCAGAGGTCCGAACGGGCTACCCGGGAATGCAGCACGTCCCCGACAATCACCACCTTCATGCCGGCCAGGTCGGTGCCCGCCGAGTCGGTGCCGTGCAGCCTGGCCCAGTGCCGGCGCATGGTGAAGGCGTCCAGCAGGGCCTGGGTGGGGTGTTCGTGCGTACCGTCTCCGGCGTTCAGGACGGCGGCATCAATCCAGCCCGAGGTTGCCAGGCGCGCCGGTGCCCCGGAGGAACCGTGCCGGATCACCACGGCGTCGGCGCCGATGGCGGCGAGGGTCTGGGCGGTGTCCTTCAGCGATTCGCCCTTGGAGACCGAGGACCCCTTGGCGGAGAAGTTGATGACGTCTGCGGACAGCCGTTTGGCGGCGGCCTCGAAGGAGATCCGGGTGCGGGTGGAGTCTTCGAAGAACAGGTTCACCACGGTGCGTCCGCGCAGGGCGGGGAGCTTTTTGACCTCCCGCTCCCCCACCGCCGCCATCTGCTCCGCTGTGTCCAGAATCGCCAGGGCGTCGGCCCGGCTCAGGTCCAGTGTGGAAAGCAGATGCCTCATGCAGTGCCCTCGATAACCACTTCGTCGACGGCGGGATGGTCGCTTTCGACCAGGCGGACGCGTACCTGTTCGCGGGAGGCTGTGGGCAGGTTCTTGCCTACATGGTCGGCGCGGATGGGCAGCTCACGGTGGCCCCGGTCCACCAGAACGGCCAGCCGGACGATGCGGGGGCGGCCGAGGTCCACCAAGGCATCCAGGGCGGCGCGGATGGTGCGGCCGGAGAACAGGACATCGTCCACCAGCACCACGACTTTGTCGTCAATCCCGGAGACCGGTTCACGGGTGGCATACGGCGGCCGGGTAGGGCGGCGCGAGAGGTCGTCACGAAACATCGTGACATCAAGCTGGCCGGTAATGGCTGCGGGGTCAACGCCCGGTGCCGCCGCAGCGATTTTCGCTGCCAGGCGTTGTGCCAGCGGATATCCGCGGCGGGGAATGCCCATCAGGACCAGATCTTCCGGGCCCTTGTTGGCCTCGAGGATCTCGTGGGCAATGCGCGTCAGCGCGCGGTCAATGTCAGCTGAAGACAGAACGGTACGGCTGGGTACCTGGACGGCATCTGTGCCAGTCATTTCCGCTTCCTCCTTCCCCGCCTCACAGGACGGAATTTAAAGGTTGAATGCGTGCAAGACGCTATCACAGGACGCGCGGCGGTCCCCTGCCGGCGGCCGTGTGCGACCTTGTGTGACTATTCTGGCTGCTATGGACAGCCCTCCTTCGCCGACCGGCCAACAGCACCCCGTTCAGCCGGCCCCTGCGCCCCTTGGCCACGGGCCGGGCGGCAGTGCTGCCGGCCCGCCCCACGGGGCCCGGAGCCACGGTACTGCGGTTGCACCGGACTGGGCCCGCCCGGCACCGCGCCGGGACAGGGGCCTGACGGCCACGGTGGTGATGATTGTGGCATCCTCGGCCGTGCTGGCGTGGGTCGGCATGTTCCTGCTCGACCGGCTTGGCCCGCCGGCTTTTATTATCTGCGGAATCCTCGCCCTGGTTCCGCTGGGCATTTGTGTCCTGGGCATCTGGTGGGTGGACCGGTGGGAGCCGGAGCCGCGCAGCACTTTGGTGTTCTGCTTCCTGTGGGGCGCCGGAGTATCCGTGGGCATCGCCCTGCTGGTGGGGCCCTATTTCACCCTGGCACTGCTGGAGCTGGTGCCCTCCGGTTCGGCGGATCTGCTGGGCATGGTGATCCAGGCGCCGGTGGTGGAGGAGATTGCCAAGGGCATGGGTATCCTGCTGCTCCTGCTGGTGCGCCGGCGAATCTTCGACGGGCCGGTGGACGGCATTGTCTTCGCAGCCGCGGTGGCTGCGGGATTCGCCTTTACCGAAAACATCCTCTACTTCGGATCAGCGCTCCTGACCGCGGGCGGGACCACGGTCTATCAGCTGGGCTTCACCTTCATCCTGCGCGGTCTGCTCTCCCCCTTTGCACATGTGCTGTTCACTGCCTGCACCGGCCTGGCCCTGGGCCTGGCCGCCCGGCGGGCGGGCAACGCCTGGATTGCCCCGGCGTTTGTGCTGGGACTGGTTCCGGCCATCCTGGGACACATGCTGTGGAACGGCGGGCCGGCGCTTCTGTTCGGGGATTTCTTCGTTTTCTATTTCCTGCTCCAGGTGCCCTTTTTTGTCCTGGCGGTCACCGGCGTCTGGTTCCTCCGCCGCAGTGAGCAGCGCCTGACGCAGCGCCGGCTGGGTGAATACGCCGGGGCAGGCTGGTTCAGCGACGCCGAGGTGCAGATGCTGGCCACCGGCGCGGGCCGGCGCAGGGCCATGGCCTGGGCGCGGGCACATCACACGTCGGCGCCCATGAAGGAGCTGATCCGGCGTTCCACGCGCCTGGCCCTGACCCGCCAGCAGATTGTCGCAGGACGGGAGGTGGAAGCCAACCGGGAATACGAGCGGACCCTGCTGGATGAAGTCTCCGCCATCCGTTCCGCCCTGCTGGCTGGAACCGCCTAGCGGCAGGACGCACGAAAGGACCGGCCCCGAGGGGCCGGTCCTTTCAACATTGATGCGTACGGATCAGGCGAGCAGCGACGGCTTCAGTTCCTGCAGCCGTCCAAGCAGTCCGTTGATAAAGGCCGGGGACTCGTCCGTGGACAGGGTCTTGGCCATTTCCACGGCTTCGCTGATGGCAACCTTGTCCGGAACGTCGTCGTTGTAGAGCAGTTCCCAGGCGCCCAGGCGGAGGATGATGCGGTCCACCGAAGGCATGCGTTCAAGCGTCCAGCCCTGCGAATACGTGCTCAGGAACTCGTCGATCTGTTCCTGCATCGCAACCACGCCTTCCACCAGGTCCATGGTGTAGGGGTTGATGGTCTGGTCGGTCCGTTCGCGGCGGGCCCGGATCACATCGAAGGCTGAAGCCGAACGCTGTTCGGCTTCGAAAAGGACCTCCAGTGCGCGGGTCCGTGCTTTACTGCGTGCACTCACTCGTTAACGCGTCCCAGGTAGTCGCCGGTGCGGGTGTCAACCTTGACCTTGGTGCCCTGTTCCAGGAACAGCGGCACCTGGATCTCGTAGCCGGTCTCGATGGTGGCGGGCTTGGTGCCACCGGTGGACCGGTCACCCTGCAGGCCGGGCTCGGTGTAGGTGATTTCCATGGTCACGGACGGCGGCAGCTCGATGTAGAGCGGGGAGCCTTCGTGGATGGCGATGGTGACCATCATGGATTCGAGCATGAAGTTGGCGTTGTCGCCAACGATCTTGCCCGGAACCGTGAGCTGGTCGAAATCGGAGGTATCCATGAAGACGTAGTCTTCGCCGTCCTGGTACAGGTACTGGTAGTCGCGGCGGTCCACCGTGGCGGTCTCGACCTTGATGCCGGCGTTGAACGTCTTGTCCACAACCTTGCCCGAGGTCACGTTGCGCATCTTGGTACGGACGAACGCACCACCCTTGCCCGGCTTCACGTGCTGGAACTCAATGATGCTCCAGAGGTTGCCTTCAAGCTTCAGCACGGTGCCGTTCTTGATGTCGTTGGTCGTCGCCACAGTTTCTCTTCCGTTGTCCGTCTATATGTTGTTCGTCAAAGTACGTTTAATTCAAGTCCGTCGACTATTCTACCCGCTTCGGAGAACTACAGGCTGAGCCGGATCCCGCCCTGCGGCTCGGAGGCGATTTCCTGGTACGCGGCGAACAGCAGCGAGGTGTCCGGGACCTCCAGCATGGACGGCTTCGCCAGCCCGTCCAGCACCACGAAACGCAGCAGGTCACCGCGGGATTTTTTGTCCCGGCGCATGCCGTCCAGCAGGGCGGACCAGCGGTCCTTGCGGTAGCTCACGGGCAGGCCCAGTGAGGTGAGAATCTCCTTGTGCCGGTCCGCTGTTGCATCATCAAGCCGGCCAACCATACGGGCCAGTTCGGCAGCGAATACCAGCCCCACGGATACGGCAGCGCCGTGGCGCCACTGGTAGCGCTCTGCCAGTTCAATGGAGTGGCCCAGTGTGTGGCCGTAGTTCAGGAACTCCCGGCGTCCGGCTTCCCGCAGGTCGGTGGAGACTATTTCGGCCTTGACGCCGATGGAGCGTTCCACGAGTTCGCGGACGACGGCGGAACCGCCGTCCGCCACTGCCTCGGGATTGGCTTCCACCAGGTCCAGGATCGCCGGATCGGCAATGAAACCGCACTTGATGACTTCGGCCATACCGCTGAGCAGTTCGTTCTTCGGCAGGGTGCCCAGTGCGTCCAGGTCCGCCAGCACTCCGGCCGGCGGGTGGAAGGCGCCCACCAGGTTCTTGCCCTCCGCGGTGTTGATGCCGGTTTTCCCGCCGACCGCTGCATCCACCATGCCCAGCAGGGACGTGGGGATGTGCACCACCTTGATGCCGCGCAGCCAGGTTGCGGCAACAAAGCCCGCAACGTCGGTGACGGCGCCGCCGCCCACGGCCACAATGGCATCGGAACGGGTGAAGTCATTCTGTCCCAGCACCTGCCAGCAGAAGGAGGCCACCTGGATGTGCTTGCCTTCTTCGGCATCCGGGATTTCCGCGGTGACAGCAGTGAGCCCGGTCGCGGCGAGTTCGTCCCGCACCGTGTCACCGGTGGTGCGCAGTGCGCGGGGATGGATCACCAGCACGCGCCGAACGCGTTCCCCGAGCATTGCCGGCAGCCGGCCCAGCAGGCCGTGGCCCACCACGACGTCGTAGTTTTCTGCAGGGTTGGAGCCGGTCACCGGGATGATCGTCGGTTCGGAGGGCATCTAGTCTTCTCCTTTGGTGAGGACGGAAGTCAGCCGGTCAATAATGGCCGGAACAGTGAGTCCCCTGGTGTCAATGGTGATGTCGGCCAGGGATTCGTAAACGGGACGGCGTGCCGTGGCCAGCTCCTGCCAGCGCCGGACGGGGTCCGGGGCGAGCATTGGACGGTGTCCGGAACGGCTGATGCGTGGAAGCACTGTGGCAAGGTCCGTATCCAGAAACACTACAGTGGTCCCGGCCAGGAGTTGCTGTGTGCCGGAGTCCAGCACCGCTCCCCCGCCCAGGGAAATGACTGCCGGAACCGGTGATTCCAGTGCTGCCGCGACGGTCCGCGCTTCCACTTCCCGGAAATACCGTTCGCCCCTCGCGGTGAACAGGTCCGCGATGGGCCCATGGCGTTCCACCACCAGTTCGTCAGTGTCCACAAACGGCAGTCCTGCCCGGGCGGCATAGCTGCGGCCGACCACGGATTTGCCGGCGGCCATAAACCCGATCAGGACCAGGTGCCGGCGGATGCTGTGTGGTTCGGGAAGGTGCGGCTCAGGACTGCGGGACATCGGTACCAGCGGATTCCAGCGACTGCGGGATTGCCTCCAGGTAGGCACGGAGGTTCCGGGCCGTTTCGGGCACCGAATCGCCGCCGAACTTCTCGATCACGGCTTCGGCCAAAACCAGGGCCACCATTGCCTCTGCGACCACACCGGCGGCGGGCACGGCACAGACGTCGGAGCGCTGGTGATGGGCGCGGGCAGGCTGGGACGTGCTGACGTCCACGGTGCGCAGGGCGCGGGGCACCGTGGCGATCGGCTTCATGGCCGCACGCACGCGCAGCAGTTCGCCAATGCTCATACCGCCCTCGATGCCTCCGGCACGGTTGCCCGAACGGATCACGCGTCCGGAGGCGTCCTGCAGGATTTCGTCATGCGCTGCAGATCCGCGGCGGGTGGCGGTGAGGAAGCCGTCCCCCACTTCCACGCCCTTGATCGCCTGGATACCCATCAGGGCACCGGCAATCCGTGCATCGAGGCGGCGGTCCCAGTGCACGTAGCTGCCCAGTCCCGGCGGAAGGCCGTAGGCCAATACCTCGACCACTCCGCCGAGGGTTTCGCCCTCCTTGTGGGCGGCGTCGACTTCGGCCACCATGGCCGCGGAAACCTCCGGATCGAAGCAGCGCATCGGATCGGCGTCCAGCGCGTCGACGTCGGCAGGCAGAGGCAGCGCTGCGGTCTCCGGGGCCATCACGCCGGCAATTCCGACGGTGTGGCTGACAAGTTCAATACCGAGCTGGTTCAGGAAGGCGGAGGCAACCGCGCCGAGGGCTACCCGGGTGGCGGTTTCCCGGGCGCTGGCACGTTCCAGGACGGGCCGGGCCTCATCGAACCCGTACTTCTGCATACCGGTGAAGTCGGCGTGGCCGGGCCGCGGCCGGGTGAGCGGCGCGTTGCGGGCGGAGTCGGCCAGCGTGGCCGGGTCCACGGGATCGGCGGCCATGACCTGTTCCCATTTGGGCCATTCCGTGTTGCCGATCTCGATGGCCACCGGCCCGCCCTGGGTGAGGCCGTGGCGGACCCCGCCGAGGATGCGGACGGCATCCTGTTCGAACTTCATCCGGGCGCCGCGGCCATAACCAAGCCGGCGGCGGGCCAGGGCAGCCTGAATGGCGGCGCTGTCCACTTCGATTCCTGCAGGGACACCTTCAACAATTCCAACCAGTGCAGGTCCATGGGACTCACCGGCGGTCAACCAACGCAACATGGTTTCAATACTGCCATGACCGGCGCGGCCGTTCAGCGCCGCGGGATACCCACAGCGTCACACATCGCATTTGTGACGCCTGCTTCGTCATGGAAGGCGTCCCCGGTGAACAGCCGAACCTGTTCCACCGCCTGGTACAGGAGCATTTCGACGCCGGCCACGACGGTGCCTCCGGCGCCGGACCAGGCTGCGGCGATACGGCTGGGCCAGGGGTCGTAGGCAACGTCCAGCAGGACGCCGCCCGGCACCACGCCGTCGAGCTCCCCGGCCAGCCCGTCCGCCGCGCGGGGCGGCAGGGTGGATATCACGACGTCGGCCTTCGAGCAGGCCTGCGCAGCATCCTCCCAGTGCCGTGACTGAACCCGGATGCCCGTGCGCTCCCCGGCCGCATGTACGCCCGCGGTGCCGGGCGCAGGATCGGGGAACCGGCGGGCGCAGACCTCCACGCCGGCGGCACCAAGCTCGGCCAGGGCCGCCACCGCGGCGCAGGCGGTACCGCCGGCGCCAAGCACTACGGCGCGCGGACGTTCGCGGACCCCGGCATGGCGCAGGGCCCGGACAATCCCGTCCACGTCGGTGTTGTGACCGGTCAGGACGGTGCCGGAGCCCGCACGCGAAAACGTCACGGTGTTGAGTACGCCCAGGGCCTGGACGCGACGGTCCAACCGGTCCATTTCGCCGACCATTACTGCCTTCAGCGGCATCGTCACCGACAGGCCGGCCCAGCCCCCGCCGTCGTGCAGCGAGGCTGCGAAGGCGGGGGCTTCGGCGGCGGTGAGGTCGATCGCCGCATAGTCGCAGGGGTAGCCCAGGTGGTCATACGCTGCCTGGTGGAGCAGCGGCGACTTGGAGTGGCTGATCGGGTGCCCCAGGACGGCTGCGCGCAGCCGGGTCCGGTCCACCTATCCGCACCGCCCCGGCTTCTGGGTGCCGCACCAGTCCTGGTATTCCTGCACGTACTTGGCGTGTTCAGCCAGGGTGGAGGAGAACTTGGTCTCGCCGCTGTCCAGGTTCACCGTGACCCAGTAGAAGTACGGGACATCCGCCGGGTTGGCAGCTGCATCAATGGCCTCGCGGCTGGGCGAGCCGATCGGGCCTACCGGCAGGCCCGGGTTGGCGTACGTGTTGTACGGGTTGGACTTGTCCGCCTTCTCCTCCGGCGTCAGGTCATAGCTCTTCCGGTCCAGGCCGTAGGTTACCGTTGCATCGGACTGGATCAGGCCGTTGGTTTCGGTGTTGTTCGGGCCCAGCCGGTTTTCGATGGAACCGGCAACCGTGGCGTAGTCCGCCTCCCCTGCCTCGGCCTGGACGATGCTGGCCTTGGTCAGGATCCGGTACTGCTCCGCCGGATCGGTGATGCCTGCCTCCTCGAGCTGCGCGAAGGTGTTGGCGGTCATCTCCTTCACGATCTCCTCGGCCGTCATTTCGACGTCGAACCGGTATTCGCCCGGGTGCAGGTAACCCTCCAGGGATACGGCCTGCTCCGGCAGTCCGAACTGCTGCGGGTTCGCGGCCAGCGCCTGGAATTCGGAGAGCGGGATCCGCGTGGAGGTGTTAAGGATTTCGAAGACCTCGCCCTGTCGGAGGTCGCGTGCAACGGCGGCATAGTGCACCTGGCCGCTGCCGTCACCCAGCAGGGCATCCACCGCTGCGGAGGAGGACATCTGGTACTTCATTTCGTAGGTGCCGGGCTGGATCTCCCGGCCGTCGGACTGCGCGGTGAACGCGTTCACGAATTCCTTCGAGGTGGCCACGATGTCTTCGGCCTCAAGTTTGCCGCCGATCAGCAGCGGGCCGTCGCCCTCGGCCACCGTGAAGGCCACGGAACCGTTACCGGCGCCTTCGTAGTCCTTGATTTCGTTCATGCCCAACAGGTCCCGCAGGAACATGGTCAATCCGAAAACGACGCCGGCGAAGAGTGCCAGCACCACCACCATCACAATGGTGCGGCGCCGGCGGCGGCGCTGCTTTTCCCGCGAAGGCCGCTGGCTCCGGCGGGTGGGAGCCTCAGCGGGTTCGGTGAAGAACTGTCCTACGGGAAGCTCCTCTGCCTGGCGCTGCCCCGGTTCATATTCCGGCTCGGCCATGGCAGGGTACTCGGGATACCTGTGGCTCATGGCGTGTTACCGCCGTCGCGCTCGATGTCCTGCGAAATTGTGAACTCCTCATTCGGGGCCGGCAGCGTTCCGCAGGTGCGGTGCGGCCGGCGCGGTGTAACCAGCTCCCCCACGTCCCTGTTCAGGGATCGTTGTGTGTCAATAGACTGCTGCAGAATAGCTACAGCTGCCGCTTGATCAACCACTGTACGGTGGTTTCGGCTGTTCATTCCAGCTTCGTGCAGTGAACGGTGTGCGGAAACCGTTGTGAGACGCTCGTCCACAAGCCGTACCTGCTGGGTCTGCCCGGCATCTGCCAGGGCCTGTGCCAGGGCCTGCGCGTAGTCCCGGGCCATTTGCGTGGAGGCGGTTTCTCCCCCGCGCATACTGCGCGGGAGGCCCACAAATACCTCCACTGCATTCCGCTCGGCGGCCTCACGGACCACCACGCGGATGTCGCTGTTTTTCTTTGCGTCCCGCTTCAGCGTCCTGACCGGCATGGCCAGGACGCTGTCGGGATCACTGGCTGCCAGGCCGACCCGTACCAGGCCGACATCAACACCCAATTTGACCCCTGCGGGGGGCGCAGCACCGGACAAGTCAGCTTCGCCCGGCCACGGCCCCGCGGATCGCCGTGAGGGCCTCCGCGATCTTGCCTGCATCGGAGCCGCCGCCCTGGGCGACGTCATCCTTGCCCCCGCCGCCGCCGCCAAGCACGCCGGCAGCGGTCTTGACGAGGGCTCCGGCCTTCACGCCGGCAGCGCGTGCGCCTTCGTTGGTGGCCACAATGACCACCGGCCGGTTGTTGGACACCCCGGCCACGGCAACGGCAGCGGGGTCGCTGCCGAGCCGGGAACGAAGATCCAGGGCCAGGGTGCGCAGGTCATCGGCGCCGCCAACTTCGCCGGCGTTGTGGGCCAGCAGGCGGACCCCGTCCACGTCTGCCGCGGTGCCGACCAGCGCCGCTGCGGAGGCGGCCAGCTGCTCACGGCGCAGCTTCTCGAGCTCCTTCTCCGTCGCCTTCAGCTTGGCCAGGGTGGCGGCCAGGCGGTCCGGCAGCTGCACGGAGGGAACCTTGAGCATTTCGGAGAGTTCGTTCACCAGTGCCCGCTCGGCGGCCAGGTGGCGGAACGCGTCCATGCCCACGAAGGCCTCGACCCGGCGGTTGCCTGATCCCACGGACTGTTCGCCCAGGAGTGTCAGGCTGCCGATGCGGGAGGTGGACGCCACGTGCGTGCCGCCGCAGAGTTCCCGGGACCAGTCGCCGTTCATCTCCACCACACGCACGGTGTCGCCGTAGGCTTCCCCGAACAGTGCGGTGGCGCCCAGTGCCTTGGCTTCGTCGAGCGACATGATCTTGGTCTCGACCTGGTAGTTGCTGCGGATCGCGAGGTTGGAGACCTCTTCGATCTCGGACTTCGCGGCGTCGGAGAGTCCCTCGCCCCAGGAGAAGTCAAAGCGCAGGTAGCCGGCCTTGTTGAAGGAACCGCGCTGCAGCGCCTCCGGGCCGAGGATCTGGTGCAGGGCGGCGTGCACAATGTGCGTGCCGGAGTGTGCCTGCTCCGCCTCGTGGCGGCGCTGGGCGTCGACGGCGGCCAGCACGTTGGCGCCGGCGGCGATTTCGCCTTCACGGACAATCGCCTTGTGCACGCTCAAACCCTTGACCGGACGCTGGACGTCCTGCACTTCCAGCACAAAACCGTCACCGGTGATCAGGCCCGTGTCAGCCGCCTGGCCGCCGGCTTCGGCGTAGAACGGGGTTTCGTCCAGGACCAGGGAGATTTCCGATCCCTGGCCGGCGTATTCCACGCGGGAACCGCCGGAGATGATGCCGCGCACCTTGGACTCGGTGCTCAGCTCGTCGTACCCGGTGAAGACGGTGTTTCCGGCCGCGAGCATTTCGTTGAAGACGGAGAGGTCCGCGTGGCCGTGCTTTTTGCCGCGGGCATCGGCCTGGGCGCGCTTGCGCTGCTCGGACATCAGCGACCGGAAGCCGGCCTCGTCAACCTTCAGCCCGGCTTCCTCCGCCATTTCAAGGGTGAGGTCGATCGGGAATCCGTAGGTGTCGTGCAGGGCGAAGGCCTCTTCGCCGCTGAGCGGGGTGCCGGCGGCCTTGGAGACCTTTACGGCTTCCTCCAGGCGTTCGGTGCCGGAGGCAATGGTGCGCAGGAACGCTTTTTCCTCGGCATAGGCAATGCGGCTGATCCGGGCGAAGTCGGCTTCCACCTCGGGGTAGACACCCTTCATGGCGTCCCGGGAGACGGGCAGCAGTTCAGGCAGGACGGCCGTTTCCACGCCCAGCAGGCGCATGGCGCGCACCGCACGGCGGATCAGGCGGCGCAGCACATAGCCGCGGCCTTCGTTGGACGGGCTGACACCGTCGGAGATGAGCATCAGGGCCGAACGGATGTGGTCCGCCACCACGCGCATGCGCACGTCGTCGGTGTGGTGCGGATCCGAGGGGTCTTCGGCGCTGGTGTAGGTCCTGCCGGAAA
This sequence comes from Arthrobacter sp. YD2, assembly GCF_030410475.1. Classification (NCBI taxonomy): domain Bacteria; kingdom Bacillati; phylum Actinomycetota; class Actinomycetes; order Micrococcales; family Micrococcaceae; genus Arthrobacter; species Arthrobacter sp. YD2. The sequence continues at coordinate 293,743 of NZ_JAUHHB010000002.1, read as the reverse complement.
GCTCGGCGGCCTTGTCCAGGACCGGACGGACCTGATCCGTCTCGTACATGTTCTCCACGCCCTGGAGGATCATGGCGAGGCGCTCGAGGCCGAGGCCGGTGTCGATGTTCTTCTGCGGCAGTTCGCCGGCCACGTCGAAGTCGGTCTTGGACCGGACGGCGGAGAGCTGGTACTGCATAAAGACCAGGTTCCAGATTTCGATGTAGCGGGTCTCATCGACGGCGGGGCCGCCTTCCTGCCCGTACGCCGGTCCGCGGTCGTAGTAGATCTCCGAGCAGGGGCCGCCGGGGCCAGCCTGGCCGGTGTTCCAATAGTTGTCCGCCTTGCCGGTGCCGATGATGCGTTCGTTCGGGACACCGATCTTGTCGCGCCAGATCGAACGCGCCTCGTCGTCGCGCTCCTCGCCGTCTTCGTAGACAGTGACCCAGAGACGCTCGGGGTCCAGGCCGAAACCGCCCTTTTCGACGTCGGAGGTCAGCAGCTCCCACGCGTAGGTGATGGCTTCTTCCTTGAAGTAGTCGCCAAAGGAGAAGTTGCCGGCCATCTGGAAGAACGTGCCGTGGCGGGCGGTCTTGCCCACTTCCTCGATATCCGCGGTGCGGATGCATTTCTGCACGCTGGTAGCGCGGCTGTAGGGCGCCTTTTCCCGGGCCGTGAGGTAAGGGATGAAGGGCACCATGCCTGCCACGGTGAACAGCAGCGAGGGATCGTTGGAGACTAGTGACGCCGAGGGCACCACCGTATGCCCCTTGGAGCTGAAGTAATCCAGCCAGCGGCGTGCAATCTCGTGGGACTTCATGGTGCTTCTATACCCTTCCGGTAATTCTGGTTTCGCACGGCAGATGGGGCGTCGTGCGGTACTGCTGGTGCCGCGGCTTAGCGGCGGACGGTCCGCATGGTGTCAACGGCCGAGTCGGGGGTGTCCAGGCCCAGGGCGGCGCGCAGGTCTCCCTCGCGCTGGCTCATGCCTTCGCGCAGGGCCTCCGCAAAGCTCTGCACCGCATCCGCGGCAGTGTCCACGGCACGGTTGATCCCGGCCTGCTTCAGGTGGGTCTTGGTTTCCGAAACCCGGCGGACGGCGATCACACCGATAGCGACGCCGATGGACATCCAAAATACGCGCTTAATCATGGCTGGCTCCTGATCTGTGGGGATGTGCTTGCGTGCTAGCGGCTGCGGCGGCCGCGGCCGCTGCTCCGGCGGGAGGCGATGGCGGAACGCACGCCGTAGCTGAACGCCGAGACCTTGATCAGCGGCGATCCTACGGTGGCTGCCACCAGGGAGGACAGGGCGGAGAGGTTGGCCGAGGCATCGGAGACATTCGAGGAAATGCCGTCCACCTTCTGCAGCTGCAGGTTGGTGGTGGACACAGTGGTGGTGACCTCGTCAATCAGCGGGGTGGTCTCCTCGCTGAGGGTTCGGATGGCACCGCGCATCTCATCGAAAACCTTCCCGAGTTTCCAGACGGGCACGGCCAGCAACGCAACCAGCACGGCAAACACGCCCGCTGCAATCAGACCGGCTATATCTCCACCCGACATGGGACTCCTTCGGAAAAAACTTTCATGATTTACAGAACTCGGCTGGTTCCGCCATAAGTACCTTACCTACTGCAGCGCTGCGGCACTTACTTTTGCCGCATGCGCCACGGCGTGCAAGGGGTCCGGATAACGGAACAGCCCGCGGCACGGGGCCGCGGGCTGTTCAGTAAACGGGGATAGTCCCGTTATTAGCGTGCGTAGTATTCCACCACGAGCTGCTCTTCGCAGGTCACGGGGACTTCCGAACGCTTCGGGCGACGCACGAGGCGTGCCTGCAGCTTGTCCAGGGAAACATCGAGGTAACCCGGAACGGCGGGCAGGACGTCGCGGTGGGCGCCGGCTGCGGCAACCTGGAACGGCGTCATGGTCTCGCTGCGCTGGTGCACGTGGATGAGCTGGCCTTCGGAAACGCGGAAGGACGGGCGGTCCACGCGGGCACCGTCAACCAGGATGTGGCGGTGCACAACCAGCTGGCGGGCCTGGGCGATCGTGCGGGCGAAGCCTGCACGCAGCACGAGTGCGTCGAGACGCATTTCGAGCAGTTCGATCAGGTTTTCACCGGTCAGGCCTGCGGTGCGGCGGGCTTCTTCGAAGACACGGGTCATCTGTGCTTCGCGGATGCCGTACTGGGCGCGCAGACGCTGCTTTTCGCGCAGACGTACGGCGTAGTCGCTGTCCTGCTTGCGACGGGCGCGGCCGTGCTCACCCGGGGGGTAAGGCCGACGCTCGAAGTACTTTGCTGCCTTGGGGGTCAAAGCAATGCCGAGGGCGCGCGAAGCGCGGGCCTGACGGCGTGCACGTGTGTTGTTAGCCACGTTCACCTTTCACTGTTTGGCGGTTTGGCCACGGCAGAAATAAATCCCTGCTGTGACTGCTGCGAAATATGCTGGCCTCCATGTGGGAGAGCTCCGGCCAACCGCTGCCGTCTGCTACAGACCCGGACTCCGGACGCACCGCTGCCGCCATAATTTTCACTACGGGGAAGAGGGGGCCGGTGTTTGGGCTTGCCAGTCAACCATCAATGCTAACACGGCCGTACCGCCGTCCCGGTCAGGGCTTTTCGCCCCGGATGATTCCGCGCAGCCGTTCCAGCCGTGCCGAGATGTCGCGTTCCACGCCGTTGCCGGTGGGCTCGTAGTAGTTCCGTCCCACCAGGTCATCCGGCGCGTACTGCTGCCGGGCCACACCGTGCGGGGCGTCGTGGGAGTATTTGTAGCCCTTGCCGTGGCCCAGCTGCTTGGCGCCGGGATAGTGGGCGTCCCGCAAGTGAGACGGGACCCCCTGGCCGCGCCCGGCCCGCACATCGGCGATTGCCGCGTTGATGCCGTTGTAGGCGGCGTTGGATTTGGGGGCGGTGGCAATGTGTACCACGGCCTCCGCCAGGATGATCCGGCCTTCGGGCATGCCGATCAGCTGAACCGCCTGTGCCGCGGCGACGGCGGTCTGCAGCGCCGTTGGATCCGCCATGCCAACATCCTCGGAGGCTGAGATGATCAGGCGCCGGGAAATGAATCGGGGGTCCTCCCCCGATTCCAGCATCCGGGCCAGATAGTGCAGCGCGGCATCGACGTCCGAGCCCCGCAGGGACTTGATGAACGCGCTGGTGATGTCATAGTGCTGGTCACCGGCACGGTCATAGCGCAGTGCCGCGACGTCCAGGGCCTCTTCCGCGTGCTTGAGCGTAACTTCGGGAACCTCTGTGTCCTGGTCGCGCTCCGAGTAGGCGACACCTGCCGCGGCCTCCAGTGCGGTCAGCCCGCGCCGGGCGTCGCCCGCTGCCAGCCGGACCAGGTGCTCCAGTGCCTCTCCGCTGAGGGTCACCCGCCCGGCGAGTCCGCGTTCATCCTCCACGGCACGCAGAAGCAGGGCGGAAATATCCGCCTCGGTCAGCGGCTTCAGGGTCAGCAGCAGGGAACGGGAGAGAAGCGGTGACACCACGGAGAAGGACGGGTTTTCCGTAGTGGCCGCCATCAGGACCACCCAGCGGTTTTCCACGGCCGGCAGCAGTGCGTCCTGCTGGGCCTTGTTGAAGCGGTGAATCTCGTCCAGGAAGAGGATGGTGGTGACACCGTGCAGGTCCCGGTCTGTCAGGGCCTGGTCCATCACCCGGCGCACGTCCTTGACTCCGGCCGTAATGGCAGAGAGTTCCACGAATTTGCGTCCCGTGCCGCGTGCAACCACATGGGCCAGCGTGGTCTTTCCGGTCCCCGGCGGGCCCCAGAGCATCACCGAAGACGGGCCGGCCGGGTTGCGTTCGTCTGCGGACTGCGCCAGCGTCCGCAGCGGCGAGCCTGGTCCGAGCAGGTGCTGCTGTCCCACCACCTCGTCCACCGTGCGCGGGCGCATCCGCACGGCCAGCGGGCTGCGCGGCCGCAGCCGGGCAGCTCCCGGGGACCCGGCGTCGTCGTACTCTTCGTCGTCCCCGTCAGCGCTAAACAAATCATTCCCCGGCAAACCATTCACGCTTCAAGGCTACTCGTGCCGTAACCTGAGCTGGTCCACCCCCGCCGGCTGAAAGCAGACTCCGCCATGCCTGGCTCGCGCACCGTTTATGTCACCGCCGAACGGCTGGCCGGCTGGGTGGAGCGGTTCGGGGCGGCCCAGGGCGGGATCGGCCTCGTGCCGGAACACGACGGTTTCTCCCTGCAGGCTGCCTCCGGCGCGCGGGCCCGGTTGTACGCGCCGTGGCCCGCGGACGGACGTCCGGGGCGGGGAGCCGACGACGTCGAACGCCTGGCCTCCCTGGCTGCACAGGCACGGACCGTGGGCCTGGTGCTGGTGCGCCGCGGCGGTTATGCCGTGGGCGTGGCCCGCGAGGGCAGGCTGACAGCTTCGAAAACAGGTTCCCCCAATGCCCGCCGCGCCAATGCCGCTGAAGCCCTGGCCGGCACTGCGGCGGAGCAGGCGGGGCTCATTTTTGCAGGCACACAGCCTGAGTACGTGGTGACCGGCGGGGACCGGACGCTGGCCGATCTGGTGGCCAGGCAACGGGCGTTTTCCCGCTGGGCCGGACTCCCCCGGCTGCGCCCCCTGGACGTTCCCGACCCGAAGGCCGCCGTCCTGGCCCGGGCTGCCCGGGACGCCTGCTCGGTACTGGTCCGGATCACCCTGCCCTAGCCGGGCTCCCCTTACGTCAGGAGTTCCCGCCGAGCCGTTTCACCACTGCTGCCGCGGGTTCGGCGGCCGCGTTCCGCCAGCCGGTTCCGGCCCAAAGGCTGGTCCCGTGCGGATCCCCGGCGGCGGCCGAGCGGGCCCGGATGGTCCTGGTGATCTGGTTGACCAGCGGGTAGGCGGCCGGGGCGTGGGGATACGCGGCCATGAAGTTATTCGCCAGCCCGCGGGCAGTGCGGCCGGAAAAGGACCGGGTCAGCGCCGTGGCGGCAAACTGCGGGTCCTGCAGGGCCGCCCGGTGCACGGCAGCGGTGCCCGCTTCGGGGCTAAGCAACAGGGCGGTGCCAACCTGGACGGCGTCCGCTCCGGCATTGCGCAGCATCCGGGCATCCAGGGCCGTGCTGATGCCTCCGGCAGCGATCAGTTCCGTCCGGGCGTCCGTATGTCCGCTGTCCAGCTGCGCACTCCCCCGTTGTGCACCGTCCAGCTGTGCACCTTCCCGCTGTGCACCGTCCCGCTGTGCACCGTCCAGATGTCCACTGTCCCGCTGTGCACCGTCCAGCTGCGCACCGTCCAGCTGCGCACTCCCCCGTTGTCCACTGTCCAACAGTCCGCGGACAGTCCGGACCAGCTCGAGCAACGGCTGGTCCCCGGGCTCCGCAGCAGCGTCGAAGCTCCCGCGGTGGCCGCCGGCGTCCGGGCCCTGCAGGCAGAGGATGCGTGCTCCGGACGCGACGGCAAGCTCGGCTTCGGCGGCTGTGGTCACAGTGACCGCCACGGCCGTGCCGGCGTCGGCCAGTGACGCGATGATGTCCCGGCCCGGCAGCCCGAACGTGAAGGAGACCACCGGGACCTGCAGCCTGCGGACCAGGTCCAGCTTGGCCTCCCAGCCGTCGGTATCCGCGGGGTCCGGCATCGGCAGCAGGTCCGCAGAGTACCTGCCGGCCAGCTCCGTCCGGTAAGCCAGCGCTGCGGCCAGGTTTCCGGCGGTGCCGGCGGCTGCCGTGTTAGCCGTATCCGGCACAAACAAATTGACGCCGTAGGCGCCGCCGCCTCCGATGAGCTCCCGTACGGCGTTGATTTCAGCAGCCGTCGCCTCCGCGCTTTTATACCCGGCGGCAAGGAAACCCAGGCCGCCCGCGTTGCTGACGGCGGCGGCCAGCGCGGGCGTGGACGGTCCGCCCGCCATGGGGGCACCGACGACGGCGTGCTGCAGTGAACCAAGAGTGAACATATGGCGGCTAGATCCGGACGGTACCGTCGATGCAGGTTGCGGTTTCCCCGCCAATCCAGATTTTCTGGTCCCTCGAGAAGATTCGGATCAGCCCGTCGCGTCCCAGCACGGTTCCCTGTGTAACGGTGTACCGGTCCGGGGCCAGGCCCGCGCCAATAAGCCACTGCGCCAGCCCGGCATTGAGGCTTCCAGTGACCGGGTCTTCGGGAACTCCGTGGCCGGGGGCAAAGGCACGGACTTCGAAGTCCGTGTCACCGCCGTCGCGCTGCGGACCGATCACTCCCACCGCGAGGGAGCCCAAGGCTGCGGCGTCCGGTTTGAGGGACAGGACAGTCTCGGCGTCGGACAGCAGCAGGCCGAGCCAGCCGGGACCGTTATCTATCCAGTTCGAAGCCTTCACCTGTTCCGGCTTGAGCCCGAGCGCCTTTGTGGCCTGGGCCAGCACGGAGTCCTCCAGGTCTCCGGAGCGGATCAGCGGAGGTGCACCGAAGGCTGCCATCCCCGCCGAGGCGTGCAGCGTCACCAGTCCCACGCCGCACTCCTGGATAACCACGCCCGGGTAGTGCGGGGTGTTGCCGGCTTCCAGCCATGCGTGGCAGCTGCCCAGGGTGGGGTGGCCGGCGAAGGGAATCTCTCCGCCCGGGGTGAAGATCCGCACCCGGTAGTCCGCCTCACTCTGGGTGGGCGGCAGCAGGAACGTTGTCTCGGACAGATTGGTCCACCGAGCGAACGCGGCCATGGCGGACTCGGAGAGCCCGTCCGCGTCCAGCACCACGGCCACCGGGTTGCCCAGATAGGGCCGGGTGCCAAATACATCCACCTGCTTGAACCAGCGATCTCTCATGTGCAAACTCTAGCGGTTACCCCGGTCCGGCACCGGGCAAGGACCCGCTGGCGGCCGGCAGTGCAGTGCCGGCGGTGCAGTGCACGGGAGAACGCGTACAAAAAAGAAGTGCCCGGCCCGCCAATGGCGGGCCGGGCACGTACGCAGTGCTGCGTCCTACTTCTTTTCGTCGGCCTTCTTTTCGTCAGCCTTCTTCTCCTCGGCCTTCTTGGCCTCCGGCTTGAAGTCCACACCGGCTTCCTTGCGCTGCTGGGCGGTGATCGGTGCCGGAGCGGCGGTCAGCGGATCGTAGCCGCCGCCGGACTTCGGGAACGCGATCACGTCGCGGATGGAGTCGGTACCGGCCAGCAGGGCCACCACGCGGTCCCATCCGAAGGCGATGCCGCCGTGCGGCGGGGCACCGTACTTGAAGCCCTCGAGCAGGAAGCCGAACTTCTCCTGGGCATCTTCCTGGCTCAGGCCCATCACCTTGAAGACACGCTCCTGCACGTCCCGCTGGTGGATACGGATGGAACCGCCGCCAATCTCGTTGCCGTTGCAGACAATGTCGTAGGCGTAGGCCAGGGCTGACTCAGGATCCGTGTCGAAGGTATCCATGAACTCGGGCTTGGGCGAGGTGAAGGCGTGGTGCACGGCCGTCCAGGCCCCGCCGCCCACGGCTACGTCGCCGGCAGCTACTGCTGCCGAGGCAGGCTCGAACATGGGGGCGTCAACCACCCAAACAAACGCCCAGTCCTTGGGATCGATCAGACCGGTGCGGTGGCCGATCTCCACGCGGGCGGCGCCCAGCAGGGCACGTGCCTCGCTCTTGTCGCCGGCAGCGAAGAAGATGCAGTCGCCCGGGTTGGCGCCCACCTTTTCCGCCAGGTTCTCCCGCTCGAAGTCGGTGAGGTTCTTGGCGACGGGGCCGGTCAGCGTACCGTCTTCCTGGACCAGCACGTAGGCCAGGCCCTTCGCGCCGCGCTGCTTGGCCCATTCCTGCCAGGCATCCAGCGTGCGGCGGGCCTGGGAGGCGCCGCCCGGCATCACCACGGCACCCACGTACGGGGCCTGGAAGACGCGGAAGGTGGTGTCCTTGAAGAACTCGGTGAGTTCGGTCAGCTCCAGGCCGAAGCGCAGGTCCGGCTTATCCGAGCCGTAGCGGGCCATGGCATCGGCGTAGGTCATGCGCGGGATGGGCGTTGTGATCTCGACGCCGATCAGCTTCCACAGCGACTTCACGATCTGCTCGCCGAGGGCAATGATGTCGTCTTCCTCAACGAAACTGGCCTCGATGTCCAGCTGCGTGAACTCCGGCTGGCGGTCCGCGCGGAAGTCCTCATCCCGGTAGCAGCGGGCAATCTGGTAATACTTTTCGAAACCGCCCACCTGCAGCAGCTGCTTGAACAGCTGCGGGGACTGCGGCAGGGCGTACCAGGAACCCGGGGCCAGGCGTGCCGGGACCACAAAGTCACGGGCGCCTTCCGGGGTGGAACGCGTCAGCGTGGGGGTTTCGATTTCCACGAAACCTTCATCATGCAGCAGTTCGCGGGCAACCCGGTTGGCTTCGGAGCGCAGGCGCATGGCTGCGGCGGGTGCCGGGCGGCGCAGGTCGAGGTAGCGGTGGCGCAGGCGCGCCTCTTCGCCAACTTCCACGTGCTCATCGATCTGGAAGGGCAGCGGATCCGAGGTATTCAGGATGACGGTCTTGTCCGCAATGACTTCAATCTCTCCGGTGGCCAGCGCCGGGTTCTCGTTGCCCTCGGGCCGCTTCTGCACGGTGCCGGTGATCTGCAGGACGTACTCGTTGCGCAGTCCGTGGAAGACATCCTCTTCACGCACCACTACCTGGGCCACGCCGGAGGCGTCGCGCAGGTCAAGGAAGGCAACACCGCCGTGGTCGCGCCGTCGGGCGACCCAGCCTGCAAGAGTAACGGTCTGTCCAATATGCTCGGCCCTCAGGGAACCAAGGGCATGAGTGCGCAGCACAGCTGTCCTTTCGAAAAACTTGCGGAAACCATTGTTTCCGCCCATTGTGAATACACTGTCTCCTTCAGAGTTTACCGGTGAACCACCCCCCACCCTGCCAAGTCCCTACCGATTGGAAGGTCATTTGTCCGGCAACACCCAGCCGCGCGTTCCCCTCGGCGGCTTTGATGCCACCACTGCCGGCATTGGATCCATCGTAGGTGCAGGTGCATTTGTCGCCTTCTCCCCCGCCGCAGCCGCCGCGGGGCCGGCCCTCGCGCTCTCGCTAGGCATCGCCGCTTTCGTGGCGCTGCTATGCGCCATGTCCACGTTCCAGCTCAGCCGGGCGGTGTCCCGCCGGCTCCCCGAAGACCGGGGCGGGGACGCAACGGCCCGCACGGCCGCGAGGATTCTGCTGGGCCCTTACAGCGGTTTCTTCTCCGGCTTCACCCTGCTATGGGGGCTGCTGCTTTCCACCGCCGTCCTTGCCCTGGCGTTCGGCGCCTATATTGTCCCCGAGCATCCGGTTGCCGGGGCTGTGGGCGCCGTCGTCCTGATGTCCGCGGTGAACCTGGCAGGCGTGAACCGGGGGAACTGGGCCACCCGTTTTATCCTGGCGTTCGTTTTCGCCATCCTTGCCTTTACGGTGGTGGTTCTCTTCAACGAGGCGCCCAACCAGCCGGTCCGGGTCGGTGCGGAAATTGAGCCGTCCGCGGCAGGGATGCTGCAGGGCGCCGGCCTGCTGTTCTTCCTCTTCTCCGGCTACACCAAGCTCGCCACCCTGGGCAAGGGTGTGCGCAATCCCTCCCGCAACCTCCCACTGGCCATCCCGGCTGCCATTGCCGTCTCGTTTGTCCTGTATCTGCTGATGGGGCAGTCTCTGCTGGCCTACTACGGGCCGGCGGCGCTGGCAGCGGAACCCGCCCCGCTGCTGGAGCCCCTGCAAAGCGTTGGCGCAAACGTCGGGACCGGGGCCATTGTGCTGGCCGCTGCGGCCGCGGCGCTGGGCGGGATCTGGGTACTGCTGGAATCGGCGGGCCGGACTGCTGCCGCCATGGCAGCGGACCGTGACCTCCCCTCCCTGTTCGGCCGGAGCCGGCCGGGCCGCGCCGGGTCGGATATCCCCTGGGCTGCGGAGATTTCGGGCGCCGCCGTGGTGATTGTGCTGGTGCTGATCGGGGACCTGGACGGCCTGATCGGGATGGCCTCGTTCGCCCTGCTGTTTTATGCCGCCATCACCACGGTGTGCGCTTTTATGCTCAAGGACCGGAGCCGGTACGCTCCCCGTGCGCTGAACGTTGCGGGCACGGCCGGGGCACTCCTGCTGGCGCTGGCGCTTCCGCCGCTGTCCATTTCGCTGATGCTGATCATCCTCGTGGCCGGCCTGGTGGTGCGGCTCAGCTTCCGCCGGCCGCGTTCCACCAAGCCGGACCCGACCCTCTAGGCGCCTGCGGCCTCCCAGCGGCGCACTTCGTGCAGCAGTTCCGCCCGGCGTCCCGGCGGGGCGAAGGACGCCTCGATGGAATTCGCCGCCAGCAGGCCCAGCTGCGCCCGGTCCAGCCCGAAGGCTTCCTGCACGGCCCGGAAGTTGTCATCCGCGTAGCCGCCGAAGTACGCCGGATCATCGGAGTTCACGGAAATGTTCAACCCGTGTTCCAGCATCTGCGGCAGGGGATGCGCAGCAAGGCTGTCCACCGCCTGCAGCCGCACATTCGAGAGCGGGCAGATGGTCAGCGGGATCTTCTCATGCACCAGGCGCTGCACCAGCTCCGGATCGTCAAGGCAGCGGATGTCATGGTCGATCCGGTCCACCAGCAACAGGTCCAGGGCCTGCTCAATGTAGTGCGAAGGCCCTTCCTCCCCGGCGTGTGCAACGGTCCGCAGGCCGGCCTCCCGGGCCCGCCGGTACAGCCCGATGAAGGCTTCGGGCGGGTTGCCCACCTCCGCGGAGTCCAGCCCGATGCCGATGATGGGTGCCTCCATGGCGAGCAGGTCCTCCAGAACATCCAGCGCCTCTTCTGCCGGGCGGTCCCGCAGGAACGCGGCGATGAGCGCGGTCGAGATCCCGAACTCCTCCTCACTGGCGGCCAGGGCGGCACAAACGCCCCGTACGGAGGTTTCCAGCGGTATGCCACGGACCAGATGCGCCTGCGGGTCCATCATCATTTCCACGTGCCGCACACCGGCAGCTGCCGCGCGGCGAAGGTACGCGCGGGTCATATCGGCAAAGTCGGCCTCTGTACGGAGCACATCCATGTTTGCGTAGTAGAGGTCCAGGAAGGACTGCAGATCAGTGAACCGGTAGCGTGCCTTCAGCTCCTCCAGTGAGGCATACGGCAGGGTGATGCCGTTGCGCCCGGCCAGCTCGAAAATCAGTTCCGGTTCAAGGGTTCCCTCAATGTGCAGATGCAGCTCGGCACAGGGCGGGGTGGAGGAAAGTGCGGGAGTGGTAGGCATGCTTTAAGCCTAGGCTTCCCGCCGTCCCGCGGCTAAACCGCGCGGTTAAACTCCGCGGCTGCACCCAGGATGCGGGGCGTCTCCCAGGGTGGGGCGTCTGCCAAGGCGCGGGCGGCCATTACCTACCGGAACGGCCGCCCGCCCTTCAGGCCGCTGACGCTAGGCCGGGGCAACCGTCACGGTCAGGTCCTCGGCCGGCGGGGTCCACAGCGCCGGATCGGCGGGCACCTGCTCGCCGGAGCGGATGTCCTTCACCTCATGGCTTCCGTCTTCGGCGGTGAACCAGACAAACGGGATGCCGCGGCGGTCCGCGTACTTGATCTGCTTGCCGAACTTCTCCGCCTTGGGCGCAACCTCCACGGAGATTCCCCTGCCGCGCAGCTGCGCAGCGGTGTCCTGGGCTGCGGACCAGGACTCGTCAGTGGCCAGGGTCATCAGCACTGCGGTGGGTACGCTGCGTGAGGCCTGCGCGAAGTCCTGGCTGAGGATCCGCATAACCAGCCGGGTGACACCGATGGACAGGCCCACGCCGGGGAAGGTCCTGCTGCCCTTGCTGGCCAGCGCGTCATAGCGGCCGCCGGAGCAGATGGATCCCAGCGCCTCGTGCCCCACCAGGACAGTTTCGTACACGGTACCTGTGTAGTAATCCAGGCCTCGGGCAATACTCAGGTCTGCCAGCACCCGGCCCGGTGCCCGCCGGGATGCTTCCCTGATGACTTCCGCCAGCTCGCCGAGTCCCTCTTCGAGCAGCTCGTTGCTGACGCCGAGGGCACGGACCTCATCCACGAAGGAGACGTCTTCGGCGCGGATGGAGGCCAGTTTCAGGGCAGCGGCTGCCTGCTCCGGGGTGGCCCCGAGTTCCTCCTGCAGCAGTTCGGCAACCCTTTCGGCGCCGATTTTCTCCAGCTTGTCGATGCTGCGCAGCACCCCGGCGGTGTCTTCCAGCCCGATGCCGCGGTAGAAGCCTTCGGCAAGCTTGCGGTTGTTGACCCGGATCTTGAATTCGGGGATGGGCAGGGCACCGAGCGCCTCAGCGATGACCAGCGCCAGCTCGACGTCGTACCGGAACGGCAGCGCGCCGTCGCCCACCACGTCAATATCCGCCTGGGTGAACTCGCGGGCCCGGCCTTCCTGCGGGCGCTCCCCGCGCCAGACCTTCTGGATCTGGTAGCGGCGGAACGGGAAGGAGAGGTGGCCGGCGTTTTCCACCACGTACCGGGCAAAGGGCACGGTCAGGTCAAAGTGCAGGGCCAGCTGGTTCGGATCCTCCTTGCCGGAGGCCTCCCCCTCTTCTGCCTGCAGGCGGCTCAGTGCGTAGACTTCCTTGTCGATTTCGCCCTTGCGCAGCAGCTGGCCCACCGTCTCCACCGCACGCGTTTCAATGTTGGAGAAGCCGTGCAGTTCAAAGGTGCGGCGCAGCACGTCCAGGACATGGAGTTCAACCAGGCGCTCCTGCGGTAGCCATTCGGGGAAACCGGACAGTGAGGCCTTGCGTGCCATGGTGGCGAACTCCTTAGCTGGGCGATGGCACGGGCAGCAGCGCTCCCGGCCGAAACAGAAATGCACACGCTGACGTGCGTAAACTATGTGCGGCACTCATTTTAGCCTCTTGGATGCAGACCGCGTTTCTGCCAGGGCGCGGACCCGGGAGGCCCGACCCTGCTCAAGGAGGCAACGGTGGCGGCAAACCGCACCAACCGCGAAGACAGGCGCCGGGTGGCCCGGATCCAGGCCCGCCGGGCGTTCGACGCGTCGCGGACCCAGCGCCGGAAACGGGACAACCTGTTCGCGGGTGCCGCTGCGGCCGTGGTCCTGGCCCTGGCCGTCTCCCTGCAGATCAGCTGGTTCAGTTCCAACCCCACGGCCGAGGAACTGGCACTGGTGAAGGAACAGGCCGCTTCGGGGCTGCCGAGGGAGATCCCGGATAAGTCGCTGGCAGAGGGCAGGACCTTCACCGGGTCACTGGCACTGGGCCAGGGCGAGGTGGGAGTGGAGCTGGACGGTAATGCAGCCCCGCAGGCTGCAGCAGTGTTCAAGACCCTCGCCGATGACGGGTACTTCGACGGCAAGGACTGCCACCGCCTGACGGCCACCGAGCAAATGGGTGTGCTGCAGTGCGGTTCCGAGAACGGTGACGGCAAGGCCGATCAGGACTTCCTTTGGGGGCCGGTGGAGAACACGCCGGAGGATGGTTTCTACCCGGCAGGCAGCATTGCCGTGGCCCGCGGAGCTGACGGCGACAGCCACGGCACACAGTTCTTCATCGTTTACAAGGATTCGGTGATAACGCAGGAAACCGGCGGCTACACGATAATGGGTAAGGTAACGTCAGGTCTTGACGTAGTGGAGTCCATCGCATCCCGGGGCATTGCTTCCGGGGCGGACGATGGGCAACCGAATGACCGGGTGACGATCAATTCGTTCACCCTGAATTAAGTGGCGGCGCGGGCTTCGCAAACTGCCATCCATCGAGTGAAAGACTTTTAGCGGTGACAGACAGTCAGAAATCCGACGAAACAGCAGGCCAGACCGCCCCGGAGACGAGCCGGCCTGCCGCTCCCAGCCCGGCAGCCCTCGCAGGTCGCCGCCCCACCCCTGCCGCCGCGGGCCCCCGGCCCGCCGCTGCCGCACAGCCGGTGGTAGCGGCTCCCGCAGCCCACTCCACGCCGCTGGCGGAAGCAGCCCGGTTTGCCCGCGTCGAAGAGGACGGCCACGTCTTCCTCCTGGTTGACGGCGAGGAATTCCCCGTTGGCCAGTTCCCCGATGCGTCCAAGGACGAAGCGCTGGCCTACTTCGTCCGCAAGTACGACGACGCCGCCAGCCAGCTGCTGCTGCTGGAACAGCGGATCCAGGTCAAGGCCCCGGCCGCCGATATCCGCAAGACCCTCAAGCACCTGGCCCAGCAGATCGCCGAGCGCAAGATGGTGGGTGACGTGCTGGCACTGGACGCCCGCGTCGAGTCGCTGGAAACCGCCCTGAAGGAGGCCGAGGCCGCCGAGCGCGCCGAAGCCGAAGCCATCAAGGCCAGGGAGCTTGCCGCCCGCGAAGCCATTGTTGCCGAAGCTGAAGAGATTGCTGCCAAGGACCCGGCGAGCATCCAGTGGAAAACCAGCAGCAACCGGATGAACGAGCTCTTCGACGCCTGGAAGTCCGCGCAGAAGAACGGTCCGCGGCTGGGCCGCAGCGCCGAGGATTCCCTCTGGAAGCGTTTCCGCTCCGCCCGGACGGTGTTCGACCGGCACCGCCGCGCCTACTTCTCCCAGCTGGACAGTGAAAACGCCTCCGCCAAGTCCGCGAAGGAAGCACTGATTGCCCGTGCGGAAGAGCTGTCCACCTCCACGGACTGGGGCAACACCGCCGCTGAGTACCGGCAGCTGATGGACGAGTGGAAGGCCTCCAAGCGGGCCAGCCGCAAGGACGACGACGCCCTGTGGGCTCGTTTCCGTGCTGCCCAGGACAAGTTCTTTGCCGCCCGCCAGGCCGCGAATGAAGTCATCGATGAGGAGTTCGCCGCCAACCTGGTGGTCAAGGAAGAACTGCTTGCCGAAGCCCAGGGGCTGCTGCCGGTCACTGACCTGGCCGCCGCCCGGAAGGCTCTTCAGTCCATCCGTGAGCGCTGGGAGGACGCCGGTAAGGTGCCCCGCGCCGACATGGGGCGAATGGAAGCCGGAATCCGCAAGGTGGAAGAGGCAGTAAAGGCCGCCGAAGACGAGCACTGGCAGCGAAGCAACCCCGAGACGAAGGCACGCACCAACTCTGCGCTGTCCCAGCTCGAGGCGACCATCGCGTCCCTGGAACAGGATCTTGCCGATGCCGAGAAGGCCGGCAACGCCAAGAAGATCGCCGACGCACGCGAGGCCCTCGAGGCCCGTCAGCAGTGGCTGGCCATGCTGCAGAAGTCCGCACAGGACTTCGCCTAGCAGCTACCTCCGAAGCATCCGGCCCCGCCTCTCCGTTATCCACAACGGAGAGGCGGGGCTTTCGCATTGCCGGGCCACGGACCACGCTGGTGTCCATGCCGGTCCAGCTTTTCCCTTCGCCGGGAGCACTCCCCCAGGTCACGTCCACGGGCGGGGCCCTGTTTACCGCGGGTGTGCCGTTCGGCCACGCCGAACTGCAGGCAATGGCCATGGATGGCCTGCTGCGGCATGTGTACGCCGAGACCTACGTTCGCTGGGATGTCCGGCCGGACCCGGTGATTCGCGCTTTGGCCGCTTCCCGGGTACTGCCCGCCGGACTGCGGCCGCGGCTGACCATGGGCAGGATGACGGCGGCATGGATCTTCGGATGCGCCCCGCGGCCGCTGCGGCTGGATGTGATGGCGGACCGGCGCAGCCGCACGGGTGCGCTGCGCCCCTTCAGCACGGCGGTCCTCCACGAAGTGCTCCTCGGTCCGGCGGACCGTGTCCTGGTGGGAACGGTGCCGGTGACGTCTCCGTTGCGAACCGCCGTCGACATAGCCCTGCATGCGCGCACCGTGGACGCTGTCCCGGCACTGCGCCGGCTCGCCGCCCACCCCGCGCTGGGCTGCCGGCTGGAACTGGTCCGGCGGGCGCTGGACGCAGGCCGGCGGGTGCCGGGCAAAGCCGCAGCCCTGGAACGCATCGACGCCGCGTCGGCGCCGGTCGGATAACCCGGCACCGTCATCCGGCGGCTAGACCCGGCGCTGGGACCCCGTGGTGCGGTAGACGTCGAACACGCCGTCGATCTTCCGGACGGCGCTGAGGATGTGGCTGAGGTATTTCGGATCGCCCATCTCGAACACGAACTTCGACATGGCCACCCGGTCACTGGAGGTATTCACGCTCGCAGAGAGGATATTCACGTGGTTCTCGGACAGCACCCGCGTGACGTCCGAGAGCAGGCTCTTGCGGTCCAGCGCCTCGACCTGGATTTCGACCAGGAAAACACTGGACTGGGTCGGAGCCCATTCCACCGGCACGATGCGGTCCGGCACGGCCCGCAGTTCCTGGACGTTGCGGCAGTCGCTGCGGTGCACCGAGACGCCCGAGCCCCGGGTCACGAACCCGATGATCGGATCCGGCGGCACCGGGGTACAGCAGCGGGCCAGCTTGATCCACACATCGCCGGCACCGCGCACCGTAACGCCGGAGTCGGTGAACTTGGGACGCCGGGCGGCCGTGGACACCGGCGTTTCGGCCAGATCCTCTTCGGCGCCCTGGTGCCCGCCCATCAGGTTGACCAGATGCTCAATGACATTCTGGGCCGAGGTGTGCCCGTCGCCGACGGCTGCGTAAAGCGCGGAAATGTCCTGATGGTGCAGTTCCTCCGCCACAGCCACCAGCGCGTCATGGGTCATCAGGCGCTGCAGCGGCAGGTTCTGCTTGCGCATACCGCGGGTGAGCAGGTCCTTGCCCTTTTCGATCGCCTCTTCACGGCGTTCCTTGGTGAACCACTGGCGGATCTTGTTGCGTGCCCGCGGGCTCTTGACGAAGCCCTGCCAGTCCTGGCTGGGACCGGCACCTTCAGCCTTGGACGTGAAGATCTCCACCCAGTCGCCGTGCTGGAGTTCGCTGTTCAGCGGAACCAGCTTCCCGTTGACCCGTGCGCCAATGGTCCGGTGACCCACCTCGGTGTGCACCGCGTACGCAAAGTCCACCGGCGTCGACCCGGCAGGCAGGGCCATAACCTCGCCCTTGGGGGTAAAAACAAACACTTCACGGGCATTGATTTCGAACCGCAGGGAGTCCAGGAACTCATCCGGATCCGAAGTTTCCTGCTGCCAGTCCACCAGGCTGCGCAGCCAGCCCATGTCATCAGCGGTTTCGGGCGCCTTGTTCCCGTCCTTGTACTTCCAGTGCGCGGCCACACCGTACTCGGCACGGCGGTGCATGTCATGCGTACGGATCTGGATTTCCACCGGCTTGCCGCCGGGCCCGATCACCGTGGTGTGCAGCGACTGGTACATGTTGAACTTCGGCATCGCGATGTAATCCTTGAACCGCCCGGGCAGCGGATTCCATCGCGCGTGCAGGGCACCCAGGGTCGCATAGCAGTCACGCACCGAGTCCACCAGGACGCGCACGCCCATCAGGTCATGGATATCGTCGAAGTCTTTGCCCCGCACAATCATCTTTTGGTAGATGGAGTAATAGTGCTTGGGCCGGCCCGTAATGGTGGCCTTGATCTTCACCGCGTGCAGGTCATCGGCAATCTGGGACCGCACGGTGCTTAGGTACTTCTCCCGCTCGGGGGTCCGGTCGCCGACCATTCGCACAATTTCGTCATACACCTTGGGGTGCAGCGCTGCGAAGGAGAGATCCTCCAGCTCCCATTTGATGGTGTTCATACCCAGGCGGTGTGCCAGCGGGGCGAAGATTTCGAGGGTTTCGCGGGCCTTTTTGGCGGAGGACTCCGGGGAAACAAAACGCCAGGTCCGGGCGTTGTGCAGTCTGTCGGCGAGCTTAATAACCAGGACGCGGATGTCCTTGGCCATGGCGACCACCATTTTGCGGACGGTCTCGGACTGCGCGGCGTCGCCGAAGGTGACCTTGTCCAGCTTGGTCACGCCGTCCACCAGCATGGCCACTTCGGGGCCGAACTCGCGGCGGAGCTCTTCCAGCGTGTAGCTGGTGTCCTCCACGGTGTCATGCAGCAGGGCGGCGGCCAGTGTTGTACCCGTCATCCCCAGTTCAGCGAGGATGGTGGCTACGGCAACGGGGTGGGTGATGTAGGGATCGCCGCTCTTGCGTTTCTGGCCCTCGTGGCTGCGCTCGGCCACCACGTACGCCCGCTGGATCAGGTCCAGGTCTTCCCTCGGGTTATTGACCCGGACAGTGCGCAGCAGCGGCTCCAGCATCGGCGAGTAGCCGGGGTTGCCGCGGCCGGCCAGGCGGGCAAGGCGCGCCCGGGTGGAGTGGCGCCGGCCTGCTGCCGGCCTGGGAGCAGGCTCCACCGCCGCAGCCTCAGTACCTGCGGCGCTCTCCGTGCCACTGGCAATCCCGGTGGTACGGCCGTTTCCTGCCTCATTGGCAGGCGTTGCACTGTTGGCCACTGCCGACCTTTCTTCCATGCTTTAAAAGCTGGTGCTCAACGTTCACGTGACGGCTGCACAAAAATGCCCTGTCCACCAGTCTAAGCCTGCCTGTGCCGCACTTAAACCGCAGGTTCCGTACTCCTTGGGCGGAGTACGGAACCTGGCAGGTGGATTGATGCTCCCGGGCTAGGCGTTGACCGTCTCGGTCTTTGCTTCCAGGGCCCGGCGTTCGGCTACCCGCTTGGCCTGCTTGCGGATATCCGGCTCGTTCCGGCGCAGCCATGCATACATGGGCGCCGCAACGTAGATGGTGGCAATGGTGCCCAGGATGATCCCGACAAACAGTGCCAGGGACAGGTCCTTCAGGGTGCCGGCGCCCAGCAGCAGGGCACCGATGAACAGGATGGATGCCACCGGCAGTACCGCCACCACGGAGGTGTTGATGGACCGGACCAGGGTCTGGTTGACGGCCAGGTTCACCTCCTCGGCGAAGCTGCGCTTGGTTCGCTTGTCCAGGTCCTTGGTGTTTTCCCGGACCTTGTCGAAGACCACCACCGTGTCATAGAGCGAGTAGCTCAGCACCGTCAGGAAACCGATAATGGCAGACGGCGTGACTTCAAAGCCGATCAGCGCGTACACCCCGGCGGTCACCACCATCACCACCAGCAGTCCGGTAACGGCAGCCAGGGACATTTTCCAGGTGCGGAAATACAGCGCCATCAGCACCGCGGCCAGGGCCACGAAAACAATCAGGCCCACCAGTGCCTGCCGGCTCACATCGCTGCCCCAGGTGGGGCCGATGAAGGTCGAGGTCACCTCGTCCTGGCTGACATCGTAGGTGTCCGCCAGCGACTCCTTGACCTGGATGGTCTGGTCATCGCTGAGCTTTTCGGTCTGGATCCGCATGGTGCCCGGAGCGATGTTCGTGACCTTGGGGTCGGAGCTCCCGGCCACTTCGGCGACGGCTTCCTCACCGCGGCTGACGTCCGTATTGCTGACGTTGGAGACGGTGAACTCGGAACCGCCGCGGAATTCGATACCGAGGTTGAATCCGCCCTTGGCTACGGGGATCAGGATGGAAAGCAGTACCGCGGCAGCCGCGATCAGGAACCACAGCTTCGCTTTGCCAACGAAGTTGTAGGAACGCTTTCCGGTGTACAGATCATTGCCGAATGCGGCGAAACTGGGGAGCTTGCTCATTACTCGCCGTCCTTTTCGGAGCTGCGGCCGCTGCCGGCCATGGAGTTCTGCTTCTCGGCAAGCCGCCGCTCTGCGATGGTCAGGCGCCGTTCAGCTTCCTTCGCGGCGGCCTTGTTCTTGCCGCGCAGTGCCGGAGAATCTCCTGGCTCACGCAGGCGTCCGGCACCCCGGTACAGCGGCACCGCGCCGAGTTTGGTGGTATCCAGGCCGGAGAACCGGTGCCCTTCGCCGAAGAACCTGGTCCGGGCCAGCAGCACCATGGTCGGGTGGGTAAACATAAACACCACAATGAGGTCGGCGATAGCCGTCAGCCCCAGGGTGAACGCGAACCCGCGGACATTGCCGACGGCCACGAAGTAGAGCACGACGGCGGCAAGAATGTTTACTGCCTTGGACGCCAGCACGGTGCGCTTGGCGCGCTTCCAGCCGTTGTCCACTGCCGAGACCAGGCTGCGTCCGTCACGGAGCTCATCACGGATGCGTTCAAAGTAGACGATGAACGAGTCAGCGGTCTGGCCGATGGCGACAATCAGACCGGCTACGCCGGCCAGCGAGAGCCGGTAGTTCTGGCTCCAGCCCAGGATGGCGATGGCCAGGTAGGTCAGCACACCGGCGACCACCAGCGAGGCGATGGTCACCAGCCCGAGGGCCCGGTACTGGAACAGGGAGTAGACGGCCACCAGGATCAGGCCGATCAGGCCGGCAATGATGCCCATCCGCAGCTGGTCGGCACCGAGGGTGGCGGAGACCTGCTGCTCGCTCTGGATTTCGAAGCTGATGGGCAGTGCGCCGTACTTCAGCTGCTCGGACAGCGCCTCGGCGCTTTCCTGCGTGAAGTTGCCGGTGATCTGCGGCTTGCCGTCGGTGATGACGGCGTTGACCGTGGGGGCGGAGATGATCTGCCCGTCCAGGACAATCGCGAACTGGTTCCGCGGATCGCCCTGCGGGAACGCGAACAGCCGCTCGGTGACCTGACGGAAGGTGTCCGTACCTTCACGGTTGAACTCGATGTTGACGGCCCACTGGTTGGTGGAGATGCCGTTGTTTCCCTGCGCCATGCCGAAGCTGGCCGTGGAAATCTCGGCACCGGGAACTTCCACCGGGCCGAGGATGTACTTGCCGGCGGTGCCGGGCTCGCAGGCGACCATGGGCTGGTCGGCAGCGGCCTGTTCAGCATTGGCCAGGGTGTCCGGGTTCAGGCAGTCCGTGGTTTCGAACTCGGTCTGCAGTTCCGGGGAGATCCAGTTCGGATCGGATCCGTCTGTGGGCTCCGCCGTGGGCGTGGGCAGCTGCTCCGCCGGTGTCGGATCGGTGACTGCCGCACCCTGCCCGCCGCCGCCGGCCAGGACCGGGCGGAACTCCATCTGCGCCGAAGCCTGGATCAGCTCACGTGTCTCTGCATCGGGAACACCCGGCAGGGAGACCACCACGTTGCGGTTGGACTGCGTGCTGATCTCGGCTTCGGAGACACCGCTGCCGTCCACACGCTGGCGGATGATCTCCACCGCCTGCTCCAGCTGTTCGGCGTTGATATCGGAGCTGGCTCCCTGAACCTTGGGAGCAAGGATCATCTGGGTGCCGCCCTCGAGGTCGAGGGCAAGTTTTGGGGTCCAGCTGGCGTTGCTCCACATGGAGCCGCCACCAAGCAGGAGGGCCAGGGCAGCAAAAATGACGCCCAGCCAAATGAGCGTCTTTTTCGCGGCCGAGCCGGGGCCGGTACGGGGCATAGGGAATTTTCCTTTGGGGCGAAGATCACCGGCGCCGAGCGGGCTCCGGTGAGGCAAGCAGGGCGGCAATGCCCTGCTTAGCTCGTGGAGAGTCTAGTTCTCTTTTGTATCGTCGCGGCTCAGGCGCTTGAGTGTTTCTTCAGGCGTCTCATTCCGGGCGGAGGCATCCTGATTGGCGTCGGCATCCCGTGCCGCACCCTTGCCCAGGGTCAGGGAGGACGCATCGTCGGGAACCTGCGGGGTTTCCTCGGCCTCTGCCTCTTCAGCGGGCTGCTGCACAACTACCTTGGTCAGCGCCTGCAGGTGCACGGTGGCGGTGTTGCCCGGGGAAAGTTCCAGGACTGCCTTGTTTTCCTCCTGGTCCACGGAAACGATCCGTCCGAAAAGCCCGAACTGGGTCATGACCTCGGTGCCCGGAACCATCTGGGAGCGCTGCTGGGCCACCGACTGCGTCGTCTTCTTCTGCTTGCGGAACATCATGATGACGAAGACCGCCAGAAGCAGGGGAATGAAGAGATCAGCGATATTCACGTGGGGAAATCCGTTTCTTTTGAGGAAGGTTGTGGCAGATCCGGGCATCCGGGCCGAGACCGTGCCTAGGGCCAGTCTAAGGGGAAAACGTGAAAGGCTCCTGTTAAGTTTCCGGGACCAGTCCGTCGCCGGGCGAAGAGGACGTGTTTATCCCCGGTCCGGAGAACATGTTTGCCGGCATTGCCGCAGCGACGTGTTCAGGCATCTGCAGCCCCAGGTGCTCCCAGGCGGCACGGGTGGCAATCCGTCCGCGCGGGGTCCTGCCCAGCAGGCCTTCGCGGACCAGATACGGTTCGGCGACGGTTTCCACGGTCTCGGGTTCCTCGCCGACGGCAATGGCCAGCGTGGACAGCCCCACCGGTCCCCCGTTGAACTTGGTGATCAGCGCCGTCAGCACAGCCCGGTCCAACCGGTCCAGGCCCAGCACATCCACTTCATACATATCCAGGGCGGCACCGGCCGAACGGGCGTCAATCTGTTCGACCCCGTGCACCAGGGCCCAGTCCCGGACGCGGCGCAGGAGCCGGTTCGCGATTCGGGGCGTACCGCGGGAGCGGCCGGCCACTTCGGCAAAGCCGGCCGAGTTGACCTTCATGTCCATCAGCATGGCCGAGCGGCGCAGTACCAGTTCCAGCTCGTCGGTGGAGTAGAACTCCAGGTGACCGGTGAAACCGAAGCGGTCCCGCAGCGGGCCCGGCAGCAGGCCGGCCCGCGTGGTGGCACCGACCAGGGTGAACGGGGGAAGCTCCAGCGGGATGGCAGTGGCTCCTGCTCCCTTGCCCACCACAATGTCCACCCGAAAATCCTCCATGGCCATGTAGAGCATTTCCTCCGCCGGGCGGGACATCCGGTGGATTTCATCCAGGAACAGCACCTCCCCCTCGGTCAGGGAGGAAAGAATGGCGGCGAGGTCGCCGGCATGCTGGATAGCGGGGCCGGAACTGATCCGCAGAGGTGCGTTCATTTCCGCGGCAATGATCATGGAGAGTGTGGTCTTGCCCAGGCCGGGAGGGCCGGAGAGCAGGACGTGGTCTGCGCTGCGGCCGCGCAGGCGGGATGCTTCCAGGACCAGGGAGAGCTGTTCGCGGACGCGTTTCTGCCCCACGAAATCATCAAGATTCTTGGGCCGAAGGGCCGCTTCAATGGCTTTGTCGTCCGGATCCGGACCGGGGGCAACCAGGGAATCAGCGGTAGGCACGTCAGCCGGCCTTCCGGCGCGAAGCGGTCCGGGCGCCGTCGGTACCCAGCCTGCGCAGGGTCAGTTTCAGGATTTCCCCGACGTTGCCGGCGGCCGCGATGTCCGGGTATTCAGCGGCGGTGTCCTCGATGGCGGCGGTGGCATCCTTCTCGGACCAGCCCAGCCCGGTCATGGCGGCAAGGACCTGCTCCTGCCAGCGCGGGGCGGCCGGGTTCTCCACGGTGCCGTGCGGCACCAGCTTGTCCGCCAGTTCCAGGACAATCCGGCGGGCTCCCTTGGGCCCGATGCCGGAGACCTTGCTGAAGGCTTTGTCATCCCCGCTGGACGCCGCCACCCGGATGGCTTCGGGGGTATGCACGGCCAGGACGGCCAGCGCGATCCGCGGTCCGACGCCACTGACGCCCAGGAGAATTTCGAAGACCTCCCGCTGGTCCGCGTCGGTGAACCCGTAAAGCGTCATGGAGTCCTCACGGACAATCATGGCGGTGTGGATGAACGCTTCATTGCCCGTGCGCAGGGTTGCCAGGGTCTGCGGGGTGGCCTGGATCAGCATCCCGAGCCCGTGCACATCAATGACGGCGGAGGTGAGGCCGACGTGCGAAACGACCCCGCGGAGGGAACTGATCATGAAGGAACTCCAGAGGCTGTATAGAACATATCTACGAATACCCTACTTGCTGGCGCCTGCATTGCCGTGCTGATCAGTAGCTTCCGCGTTTTGCCCGGGCTTCCGCCTCGGCCCACAGCCGCTGGGCCGGGGTCTGTCCCGATGCCGGCGCGGCACCCCTGGAGGCGGACCCTGCCGTAGGCCCGGGGCCGGCGACGCCGCGGCGCCAGGCGTGGGTGATGGCCAGGGCCAGGGCGTCGGCGGCGTCGGCCGGCTTGGGCATTTCATCCAGCCGGAGGATCTTGGTGACCATCTTGCCCACCGCGTCCTTATTCGCCGAGCCGGACCCGGTGACCGCGGCCTTCACCTCGGTGGGGGTGTGCAGCGCCACGGGGATCCCGCGCCGTGCCGCGGCGGCAATAACGACACCCGAGGCCTGGGCGGTGCCCATGACGGTGCTGACGTTGAGCTGGCTGAACACCCGTTCCACGGCGAGGACATCAGGCCGGTGGGTGTCCAGCCACAGTTCGATCGCTTCGGAAATCACCAGCAGGCGGGCGTCCAGCGCCGTTCCTGCCACTGTGCCGACAACTCCCACGGCCACAAGGGTGGCCCGGCGGTTCCCTTCGACCTCTACTACTCCGAGGCCGCAGCGAGTCAGGCCGGGGTCCACCCCCAGGACGCGTATAGACACTGAGCGGGCTGCTTAGTCGTCTTCTTCAAGCTCGGCCATAACCTCGGCCGGGATGTCTGCGTTGGAGTACACGTTCTGGACGTCGTCGAGGTCTTCAAGCGCGTCAACCAGCTTCAGGAACTTCCGGGCTGCATCGGCATCCAGGGACACGTGCATGGACGGAACGAACTCCGCTTCATCCGTTTCGTAGTCGATGCCGGCTTCCTCCAGGGCACCCACGACGGCGCGCAGGTCCTGCGGCTCGGAAATGATCTCGAAGTTCTCCCCGGATTCCTTGACCTCATCGGCTCCGGCGTCCAGGACGGCCATCAGCAGATCATCCTCGGTCAGGCCGTTCTTGGGCAGGTTGACCACACCCTTGCGGGTGAACATGTAGGCCACGGATCCGGGATCGCCCATGTTGCCGCCGTTGCGGGTAACCGCCAGGCGCACCTCTGAGGCGGCACGGTTTTTGTTGTCCGTGAGGCACTCGATCAGCAGGGCCGAGCCCTGGGGTCCGTAGCCTTCGTACATGATGGTCTGGTAGTCGACGGCCTCGCCGAGCAGGCCGGCGCCGCGCTTGACGGCACGGTTGATGTTGTCGATCGGCACGGACGTCTTCTTGGCCTTGGACACGGCCAGTTCAAGGGCCGGGTTGCCCGCCATGTCGGCTCCGCCGGCACGTGCTGCAACTTCGATGTTCTTGATCAGCTTGGCGAAGGACTTGGCGCGCTTGGCATCAATTACGGCCTTCTTGTGCTTGGTGGTTGCCCATTTAGAGTGGCCCGACATGCTCTACGCTTCTCCTCTGATCATCTGGATAAATAGTTCATGGATGCGGAGCTCCCCCGTTATTTCCGGATGGAAAGAGGTTGCCAGCAGATTCCCTGAACGCACTGCCACAATTCTAGCGACCGAATCCGGTTCCGGCGCCGAAACCATGCCCGGATCCGCTGACCGGTTCATGGAAGGGAGCGGAACGGGACCAGGCTGCGCATCCCGGACCCGGGCCAGGACGCGCACCGAGTCGCCTGCCTTCTCCACTTCGGGTGCCCGGATAAACACTGCCTGGACCGGGGGCGGCTCTGCGCCGGGAGGCAGTGACGGAAGGGAATCCAGGCCGTCGAACACAAGCTGTGTTTCAAAGGACTCGCGCTGGCGCCCGAAGGCGTTTCGGCGCACCAGGATATCCAGTCCCCCAAGGGTTTCCTGTGGACGCCCGTCACGGTCAGTGGCCGGATCCACCAGATGGTCCGCCAGCAGAATCAGCCCGGCACAGGATCCGTATACCGGGAACCCTCCGGAGATGGCGTCTTCGAGCGGGTCCGCCAGGCCGTAGGTGCGCAGCAGCTTGCCCATGGTGGTGGATTCCCCGCCCGGCAGCACCAGCCCGGACAACCCCTCCAGGTCGCCGGGACGGCGGACGGGAACAGCGGCTGCCCCCGTCGCCGCGATGGCCGCCGCATGTTCACGCACGCCGCCCTGCAGTGCCAGGACCCCCACCCGCAGGCCTGTGCCGGGGGAACCTGTGAAGTTGGTCATTGCCTTATTCTAGGCAGCCCGGTGCACGCCCACGGTACCCCGGCCGGGCAACGGCCGGGCAACAGCCCGCAGCGTCCGGAGATATGGCCGTGCGCTATATTCAGTAACCATGAGTTCTTTCTCCATCCTGGTCGGAAAACTGGTCCGCAGTGCCTCCAAACTGCGCGGCGGCGGTTCCGCCCTGCCGGGCCTGGTGGTGGAGAAAATCGATCCCGACTTCATCCGCCGCACCCTCGCGGACCTGCCGCTCGGCGTCGCCGTCGTCTCCGGAACCAACGGTAAAACCACCACCACCAAGATGGTGGTGGAGCTGCTCGAAAGCCAGGGCCTGAAGGTCTTTACCAACCGCACCGGCAGCAACTTCACCCGCGGTGTGGCCGCCGCCCTGCTGGGAGAGGTGAACCTCCGCGGCCGGCTCGATGCCGATATTGCCGTCCTGGAACTGGATGAGGCACATGCGGTGCACTTCGTGAAGCTGATCCGGCCCCGCTACAGCCTGCTGCTGAACGTACTGCGGGACCAGCTGGACCGGTTCGGCGAAATCGATAAGACCACCCGGCTGCTGGAGCAGATTGCCCGCGCCACCACCGAGACCGTGGTGCTGAACCGCGAAGACCCCCGGGTGGCCGGCATTGCAGAGTCCCTGAACGGACAGCGCGCCGTGTACTTCGGACTGGACGCGTCACTGCGCAGCACCTTCCCTAACGACGACGAGATGCGCGGCAGCCTGGCCGAGGCCCTCGCGGCCACGCAGGAGGCCGACGTCGTGCTCCAACGCGTGGGCGAGGCCGACGCCGACTTCCTGGTGGACGGCCAGGTGCGGTCCTCGGGACTGAAGCTGCGCGGGGTCTACAACATCTTTAATGCCGCAGCCGCACTGGCCTTTGCACGGACCATCAAGGGCGCCGACCTGGATTCCGACGCCCTGTTCGAGGCACTGGCCAATGTTGAGCCGGCCTTCGGGCGCGGGGAATCCCTGACCGTCAACGGCCAGCCGCTGGAACTGGTGCTGGTGAAGAACCCCAGCGGCTTCCGCCTCGGCCTGAAGTCCTTCGCGGCGCACGGGTACTCGACCATGATCGCCATCAATGACAACTACGCCGACGGCCGGGACATGTCCTGGCTGTGGGACGTGGACTTCGAATCGCTGGCCGACGGCGGCGTCGACGTGGTGAGCGGCGTGCGGGCCTACGACATGGCGCTGCGCCTGAAGTATGACGACGTGCCCGTCCGCACCATCGAGCCGGACATTACCGATGGCCTGAAACGTTTTATCAAGGACTCCCCCGGGGTCCCCATGCGGATCTTCTGCACGTACACCGCCATGCTGGCCGTGCGTCGGGAGCTCTCCAAGATCACGAAGGTGGAGGTGGTCTCATGAGTGCGGACCGTACGATCAGGATCCTGCAGCTGTACCCGCGGGAAATGAATATCTATGGAGACTGGGGCAATGTCCTGGTGCTCAAGCAGCGGCTGAAGTGGTACGGCTACTCCCCAGTCGTCGAGGAATACAACGCCGGCGACGAGTTCCCGTCCGACGTCGACATCATTGTGGGCGGCGGCGGCCAGGACAGCGGACAGGTAGTGATCCAGCAGGACCTCCAGCAGCTTGCCCCCACCCTCCGTAAGCTGGCCGACGACGGCCTGCCGATGCTGGTGATCTGCGGGCTCTACCAGCTCTTCGGAAAGTTCTTCAAGACACATGAGGGGACGCTGATTCCGGGGATTGGGATCCTGGATCTGGAAACCCACGGCGGGGATGTCCGGCTGATCGGCAACGTCCTCTCGGTCAGCAGCGAGTTCGGCGAGATCCACGGCTACGAGAACCACAGCGGCCAGACCTTCCTCGGTCCCGGCGTCGAGCCGTTGGCCGAAGTCCGCAAGGGCGAAGGCAACAACACCAAGGACAGCACCGAGGGCGCCCGGTATAAGAACGTGGTGGCCAGCTACCTGCACGGTTCCCTGCTGCCGAAGAATCCGGCCATTGCGGATTTCCTGATCGAGCAGGCAGCGGTCCGGAAGTTCGGCAGCTTTGAGCCGGTGCCGCGGTCCGAAGAGGATCTTGCTGACCTGTCCAAGCTTTCCGACCTGGCCCGCCAGCACGCCGGGCAGCGTCCGCGCTAGCGTCCGGGGCGCCTTCGGGACTCCGTCCGGGCAGCGTCCGCGCTAGCGTCCGGGCAGCGACCGCGGTAGGGTCCGGGGCGCCTCGAGCCGGCGTCGCGGCTTTCCTAGTCCGTGCCGGTTCCCGGGCCCATGCGTCGGCTCCGCGAGGCGGCGACCGCGAAACAGAGTGCACCGGCAGTCAGGACCAGGACTGTGACGAGCCGGACGGACCCGAAGTTCTCGAACAACCCCGGTGTCAGGATCACGGCCAGCGCCCCCAGCAACGCTGCACCGATAATGAAGAAAGCCGGGCGGTACTCGCGGGTCGTGTTCATGCCCGCAGCCTATCCGCCCATGGTGGAGCCGGCGAATCTTCTGCCCCCGGTCCGGGCACGCACCGGGCGCTCGTGCTGGCGCACGTGCCCGCGGCCGCCCCTGCCGCCGCGTCAGTAGCCGCCCCTGCCGCCGCGTCAGTACCCGTCGGAAGTTCTGCGCTTCAGATACCTGCCGGCATAACCCGCCAGGAGCGCCGTCGTGATTCCGCTCAGGAGGCTGAGCCCGATACCGATGAAAAGGAGTGCGAGAGCCGATCCCCCGCCCGGAAGTACCAGGGCGGCTGCGGCGGCGGTGAAGATACCGGCTCCCATTCCGGCCGCCGAAGCCGGAGACCTTCGCGAACGTCCCGGGCGTACCGTGTCCTGCACCAGCAATCCTATGGCCGCGCCAAGAAAGCTGACCAGAGCGGCGCCCGCACCAACAAGCGCGCCCGTGACTGCATGGACCACCGCCACTCCCGGCCACGACGTCCCGGAACTCCAGCCCGCAAAGACGGGGTCGGAACGTGCCTGGAATTCGGACGCTATGCTCACCGCTGCTCCCGCCAGGCCGCCTGATACGGTTCCGCACAACAGCATCGCGAGGCCGAGCAGGCCTAAGAGCTTCCCCACCCTCATATCTCCGCCTTCCCTGGTGCCAACACTAGCCGCGTACGCAGCCGGGACCCGATGCGTGCCGTTCCGAAAACTGTCCAACATTCCAGCACCCCACCGCGTCAGACCAAGCAAGCAGTCATGGCGGCGTGGGCCCGTTTGCCGGGATCCCGGCGCGTTTCCACCTCAAGCACCTCGAACCCCGCTTCGGCTAGTAACTGTCCCATCGCTTCGACGGACCAGTAGTAAGCCGTGCTCACGGCATGCGGAAAAGGTGTCCCGGGAGGTCCGTCGAAGAATCCGATGAGAATCCGTCCGCCCCGGACCAGGGCGCGCCCCATCTCCGCGAACACCAAAGAGAGCTCGTCAGGCGGGACATGAATGAGCGAATACCAGGCCAGCACGCCGTGCAATGAATCATCAGGGACGCCCATCTGTCGGAACGAGGCGACGCGAAAAGGCACACCGGGAAAACGCAGGCGGGCACTGTGAATGAATTCGGGGACAAAATCGATCCCCTGGACCATCGTTCCGCCCCGGTGGAGGAAGTCGGTCCACTGGCCGGGCCCGCACCCGGCGTCCACTACCCGGCCCTCAATACCTGCTGCCCAATTGCCGATGCGCTGCCGATCCAGCTCGTGCGTATCCCCGATGCATCCCAGCAGACTGGTGTATTCGGCCGCCCGCGCCCCATACGCCGATCGGGTGGATTCATCACTGCCCATGCCGTTGAGCCTAGCGGGCAGCTGACGGCGCGCCCCGGAACTCAGGAAAGCCGCTCCGAAACCGATACGACGACGTCGTCGCCGATGTCCTTCCCGATCTTCTTCCGCAGCTTGGCGCTGACCGAGAGCATGTGGCCTCCGGTGCCGGTAGGCATCAGGGCCGCGCGTACCGGTTCCCCGTCCACCGTTGCAGCGACCTTGACGGCCTTGCCCGTGCCGAACAGATTCTTGGAGTCCGGGATTTCGACGCAGGACCAGACATCACCCTTGATATGCATGCCGATCGGAGCCGTGAAGTGCAGATCCATCGGTCCTGTCTCAGTGCTCATAAGCCCCCCTGCGGTTGGAACCGCCGCCTGTAAGCGCCGTGGCGGCGCCCCGGCGTCGGCCGACGTTTCTGATGTGCTAGCCCAACAGTGCTGCTGTCCATATCTTCTGATGGACATGAACATAGTCCGTGGCTGCCCGCCAGTGTTCCCCGTGGCCCTGAACGTACATGGATCCCCAGGGTTCACGGCCCGTGGCGTGCGAAGACTCCAGCAGGTGGTGCATGGCCGCAGCGCGCTGGTGCATTGCTTCCGGCAACTGCTCCCGAAGGCCTCGTTCCGCCCCGTAGCCGTCAACGAACGCAACCAGATTTCCCGCCGCCCGCTCCGGTGTCAACGTCGTGTCTGAGAGCGTAAACGCCTGGGCAGCATAGGCGAGATCCCATAGTCGCGTGCTGGGTGCGGCAGCATCCCAGTCAATGAACACCCAGCGGTCACCGATAAGGAGGTTCCAAGGAGCCAGATCGTTATGACAGACCAGGTTGTTTCCCGGGGCCGGGATTGCTCCGGCCCATTTCGCTTCAGGGGAGGGCACGAACGTTTCGCTCGCATCATGGATGGCACGGACCATTGCTCCAACCCGGCGAAGCTCCGCCTGCGTGAGCCGAGGCGATTCGAGGGCAAGCCGTCCGGGTATGAATTCGGTGATTTGCCGGCCCTGCTCATCCCTGCCCAGAACCGCGGGGACGTCTACGCCGGCCTTCCGGACCGCGGTCATGAGTTCGAATACGTGTGGCGTCGATTCTGTCCACGGCTTTCGGACCGTATTCCCAATCCGCACAACGGCGGCCGCGACGTTGCCGCCTTCGAGTAGTTGCTCCCCATCCATCACCCGATGCTAGCCGTCACTCCTCCAGGGAATGCCCTGGACACACGGCGTTCAGCACCCTGCCTCCGGCAGAGCCATAGCCGCGCGCCGCACGTAATCCAGCCGTTCGTGGAATCCCTTCGGAAGCTGGGCCGGCAATTCGCTGACCGGGAACCAGCGGACGGCCTCGCTTTCATCGCTCACAGTGGTTACGGCATCCGGGCTGATGACCGCAGCGAACCCCACGTCCCAATGTGCTGAACAGGTGAAACCGCCCTGCAACTCGTGCCGGTCGATATCAATGATTGCCGGCGAGAGCAGGGCAAGAGCGCCAAGTCCGGATTCCTCGCGGGCCTCCCTTTGGGCGGCTTCGGCCACCGTTGCGTCTTCCGGCTCGATATGGCCGCCGAACTGCACCCAGAAGCGGCCCTTGCGGTGGAAACACAGGAGAACGTGCTCGAATCCGGGTGAAAAGACGAAGCAGGACCCGGTGACATGTTCCGGGCCGCCATCCTTGCGTAGCGCGGCGTCTCCCATTGCATTCAGGAAGCGCAGATACGCTTCTTTCTGCTTTGAATCGGGAAGGGTCCGCAGATGGGTAAGTAGATCTTCGAGGGGCATACTGTCATTTTGCCGCACACGGCAATGAGTCACTGAGCAGCAGAGTTTCGGCTCAACCGCTCCGAAGCGGATACAGCGACATCGCCGATCACCCGATAGGTCATGCAGGGAGGGGCGGGGCCATGGAACGGTAGCTGTGCCCCGTTGGCGTAGTGATCTCCACAGTATGCCGTTCCGGGAAACGGCCGGTCGGCAGACGGGCGGCGGACTCCATCACCGCCGCTGTCCAACCTGGGGATTCTTTCGCCTGATTGCAGGCTTCACACAAACCCTGCAGATTAGCTGTATCCGTACTTCCGCCAGACCTGTGTGCCCTGATGTGGTCGCGGTGGCGGATAGGTGCGCTGCACCACGGTGTCCGGCAGAACTGATCCCGTGTTTCAATAAACCGGGCAAGGGATTCCGGAGCATAACGCGCCTTGGAATCCATTGCCACGAGGTCACCGGAACCGGGCGCGGTGTACAGCCGCCGGAGCCAAAGACCTGCCGGACCGGCAACTTCCGCGGCGACGTCCCGCGGGTGAGATGCCGTATTGTCCGGCAGTGACGGTGCGGCTCTGTCTCCCAGAGACGCTGCGCCCCTGTCTCCCAGAGGCGCTGCGGAACTGCCTCCCGGCATGACTCCCGGATTGCTGTCTCCACTGGATGCCGCCAAGGCTGCGGCAGTCCGTGCCCATCCGGCAGGAACGATCCCGTATCCCTGCAGATGCGCAGGCTCGCCGGATCCGCTGAGCAGCGTGCGGTCGGTCATCACCAACTGGACTTCCATCGGAACGCGGTCAGCCCTGGCCTGCCCGGTGATCCGTTCCACCATGGTGTCGGCCATGATCTGTCCGCGGCCCCTCGTATCACCACGCGCCCGCAGCGAATCTGCGGCACGGCTTAGCGCGGCGTAGACGGCGACGCCTTGGGCGACAGGCAGCAGGCCGGTCAGATACGTCATCGTGTCCGGTGCGGGCCGGCAGGAGACATACCGGTCCGCCGCTGCTTTGGCCGCCCGGCGCACCAAGGCCTGCTGGTCGATGCGGTAGGTGAGTTTACGGATCCGGGCAATCAGGCGCCGGTCGCCAAGTCCTTCCAGCAGGGCCGGGTCCCCGGCCACTTCCCGGTCCACGGTGCTGCGGTCTTCCACCGACAGGCAGGCGGTTTCGCGCACGATCAGGGTGGCCCGCCATTCACTGATGATCCCCTCGGACAATGCCCGCAGCGTGCAGGGCATTTCCTTCCCGAGGGCATTGGCGAAGCCCAGGATCCGCCCGCCCCGCGCCGGTGATTCCCGCCGGGCCAGCGCAAGCTGGGCGGCAACTCCCCTGCCCTGATGCTCCGGCGGAATCCCGGCCTGCGCATGCGCACCGCGCACGGAGGCGTCAAGCGCGACGGCGATCCGGGCCTGTGCGGCGCTGGCGGCCGCCTTAAGTTCTTCCAGGAGGCGAAGGCGATCCACCAGCCCTGCATCAGTCTCCTCGGCGACAGCCGTGAGGAAAGCGCGATTCGACAATCTGCCGATCCATGCCGAAACAGTGGCCGGAGAGGCCTCAGCATCGGTCAGGGGCCTGGCATTTGGTGCTGGGAACGGGGCGCGGGATGGCTGGGAAACTTCCGCGGCGTGGGTCGATAATTCGAACATGTGTTCGAGTTTATGGTTCGATCACGACGCTGGGAACACGAAACTGTCCCCTGTGGGTAAGTCGTGGCCGCCGCGCGCCTGTGGAGGACGGGCCGCACCTTGGAGCGGCCACGCCACCCGGATCGCCCCTACTCCCCCGCCCGCTACAACCCCGGCACCTAGCACGGGCACCCGGTCCCTGCTCCGCCAGCCCGGCACCCGACACCCGGCCCGCCAGCCCGGCACCCGATACCCGGCCCCGCCAGCCCGGCACCCGATACCCGGCCCCGCCAGCCCGGCACCCGGCACCGGCACCGCCCCCGGCAGCGGCGCCCCAGCCCCTACACCCACCGGCCCCTACTGCGGATCCTGCGTCACCAGCCATTCGTGTGCCCCGGCCGCGGCAGCACCCATGGACTCGACCACCGGAATGGTCCGCGCCCGCACTGCTTCCCGCTGGTCCGACGGCGCGCACTCGCCCTGCGGCAGATCGGCGGCCACGGAACACCAGCGGTACGGGTCGCGCACAATGACCGACGGGGCCCAGGCCAGATCGCTCACGGTCCATGCGCCGTCGTCGTCGCGGGCAAACTGGGCCCGCACAATCAGGCCTTCGTTGTTCACGTCGTACCAGGGCGAAAGCTCCGTCACTGCGTTGCCCAGCCCGTACACAATCCACGTGCCGTTGTAGTTCTCGATCGGCAGCACCGAGTGCGTGTGGTGGCCGTAGATAAAGTCGAACTCCCCGCTGTCCGCCAGGGCATGCGCCGTTTCCACCTGCTGGGTGTTGGGCGCGGAGGCATATTCGTCTCCGGCGTGGATGGCACCCACAACGACGTCGGCGCCCTGGTCACGCGCGGTCCGCGCCTTGGCGATCATCATGCCGGCGTCGAGCATATCCACCTGCCAGGGATACTCGGCCTGAAGTCCGTTCAACCCATAGGTCGCCTCGATGACGGCCACGCTGCCGCCTTCCACCGGAAGGATCATTGGTTTGCCCGCATCGGCCTCCGACGCGTAGGACCCGGTGTGCTCCAGGCCCAGCGAATCAAGCACCCCCAGCGTCCGGTTCAGTCCCGCCGTGCCGGCATCCATTGTGTGGTTGCTTGCCGTAGTACAGGCCTGGTACCCCGCAGAGGCGGCAGCGGTGAGGATCTGTGGCGGAACGTTGAACATGGGGTAGCCGGCGTAGGGGCCGTCCGGTTCCGCCACCGGGGTCTCCATATGGCACACCGCCACATCGGACGCCGCGATATAGGCCTCCTGCCCGGCCAGCAGCGGTTCAAAATCCAGCGGACCCTTGCCCGTGGCCGCAGCGTCCGCCGCTGCCTGGTCCCACAGCTGCGGGTGGACCAGCAGATCGCCGGCCAGCATCAGCGAAAAGCAGTTTGCCGCCGGGCACGCCGGTCCCTTGCCGGGAATGGACGGGTCAGCGGTAGGCGAGGGTGGGGTCGGGGCAACCGACGACGACGGCGCCCTGCCGGATTGCTCTCCCGCACCGTCGGGCTCCGGCGCTCCCATGCAGCCGGCCAGCACCAGTGCCAGCAGGAGCGTTCCTGTCACCGTTGATCTGACCGAACGGCCCGGCGCCCCCGTACCCAACCTGCGTTTCATGTCTTCCCCCACGGAATCAGCCCCAGGCCTGCGACTGCCGACGGCGGGGAATCGGACTGATCCTACGCCACGGTCACATTGGTTTGGGCCGGCCCGCTGTGCCAGTCTTGGGGCTTATGGACAACCCTTTCCTTTCCGCCAGCAACCTCCCCTATCAGCTTCCCCCGTTTGAGCAGGTCTCCGAAGATGATTTCCTGCCCGCATTCGACGCCGGCATCCGGGAACACGCTGAACAGATCCAGGCCATTGCGGGCAACCCCCAGGCCCCTGATTTCGACAACACCATCGCAGCGCTCGAGTCCTCCGGGCAGGCACTTGGACGCACCGCCGTCGTGTTCTTCACTCTGTGCGCCGCCCATGCCACCGACGGAGTGCAGCGCATCCAGCAGGAGATCAGCCCGAAGCTCGCCGCCCACGAGGACGCCATCTACCTCAACCGCGCCCTCTTCGAGCGCGTACAGGCGGTTGCCGGGCAGGAGACGGGCTTGAACGAGGAACAGGCACGCCTGGTCTCCGAGTACCGCCGCCGCTTCGTCCGCGCCGGGGCGGAGCTCGACGACGCCGGGCAGGCGCGTATGCGCGAACTGAACGCACGGCTGTCGGAGCTCTCCACGGACTTTTCCCAGCGGCTGCTCAGGGACACCAACGATTCGGCCCTGGTGGTGGAGTCCGCCGCTGAGCTGGACGGCCTGCCGGATGACGACATCGCCGCAGCAGCGGCGGCCGCCGACGCCGCAGGGCACCCAGGCAAGTACCTGCTGTCCCTGGTGCTTCCCACCCCGCAGCCGGCGCTTTCCGCACTGACCAACCGGGAAACCCGGCGCCGTCTGCACACCGCTTCACTCCAGCGCGGATTCCGGGCCAACGGCAACAACACCCTGTCCATCGCCGCGGAAATGGCGGCTCTTCGGGCGGAGAAGGCAGCCCTGCTTGGGTTTGCGAACCACGCGGAGTACGCCACGGATGACCAGACCGCACCGTCCCTCGCCGCCATCCACGAGATGCTGGGCAGGCTGGCGCCGGCCGCGGTGCGCAACGCGAAAGCCGAGGCGGAGGAGCTGCGCGAGGCTGCCCGCCGCGACGGGCACGAGCTGGAAGCCTGGGACTGGGCGTACTACTCCGGGCAGGTGCGGAAGGAGAAGTTCGACGTCGACCTCGCCGCCCTGCGCCCTTATTTCGAGCTCGAGCGTGTGCTGCAGGATGGTGTTTTCTACGCCGCCAACCGTCTGTACGGGCTGAGCTTCACCGAGCGCACCGACCTGCCCGGCTACCACCCGGACGTGCGGGTCTGGGAAGTAAAAAATGCCGACGGCACCGGACTGGGCCTGTTCCTGGGTGACTACTACACGCGCGACACCAAAAACGGCGGCGCGTGGATGAATTCCCTGGTGCACCAGTCACGTCTGCTGGATGAGCCGCCTGTGGTCATCAACAACCTGAACATCCCGAAACCGTCGGCCGGGGAACCCACCCTGCTCACCTTCGACGAGGTGGTTACCGCATTCCACGAGTTCGGCCACGCACTGCACGGACTCTTCTCCGATGTCACCTATCCGCAGTTCTCCGGCACCGCCGTACCGCGGGACTTTGTGGAATACCCTTCCCAGGTCAACGAAATGTGGATGCTTTGGCCGGAGGTCGTCGCCAACTTCGCCCGGCACCACGTCACCGGCGAGCCGCTGCCGCAGGACGTCATCGACAAGGTCCTGGCTGCCGCCGTGTGGGGCGAGGGCTTCGCCACCACGGAGTACCTTGGTGCCACCCTCCTGGACCTGGCCTGGCATGAACTGGCTCCCGGGGAGACGGTTGAGGACCCGGAAGCGTTCGAGGCCCGGGCCCTCGCGGACGCCGGGGTGGACCTGGAGCTGGTTCCGCCGCGTTACCGCACCGGCTACTTCAAGCACATTTTCGCCGGCGGTTACGCGGCTGCGTACTACGCCTACATCTGGAGCGAAGTACTCGACGCCGACACGGTGGAGTGGTTCAAGGAGAACGGTGGCCTGGCCCGGGAGAACGGGGACCGGTTCCGCACCGAACTGCTCTCGAAGGGCAACAGCATTGACCCGCTGCAGGCCTTCCGGAACTTCCGTGGCCGGGATGCAGACATCCAGCCGCTGCTTGAACGCCGCGGACTGGCCTAGTCCCCGGCAGGTCCGCAAAAACGTGCAGGCGGGAACCGCATCCGGTTCCCGCCTGCACGTTTATGCACCCGGACGACGCCGGACCGCTGCTACCAGCCGCGCTCCGCCAGGCGGTGCGGCTGTGGAAGCTCGTCCACGTTGATGCCCACCATGGCTTCACCCAGTCCGCGCGAGGCTTTGGCTATTTCATCCGGATCGTCGTAGAAGGTAGTGGCCTTCACGATCGCGGCAGCCCGCTGTTCCGGGTTTCCGGATTTGAAGATGCCCGAGCCCACAAACACCCCGTCGGCACCAAGCTGCATCATCATGGCCGCATCGGCGGGGGTGGCGATTCCACCGGCGGTGAAGAGCACCACGGGAAGTTTGCCCGCGGCGGCCACTTCCTTCACCAGTTCGTAGGGCGCTGCCAGTTCCTTGGCGGCCACATACAGTTCGTCCTCCGGCAGCGACGAGAGCCGGGCAATCTCCGAGCGGATGACCCGCATGTGCATCGTGGCATTGGAAACGTCTCCGGTGCCGGCTTCGCCCTTGGACCGGATCATCGCGGCGCCCTCGTTGATGCGCCGGAGCGCCTCGCCCAGGTTGGTGGCACCGCAGACAAAGGGAACCGTGAACTTCCACTTGTCGATGTGGTTGGCATAGTCGGCCGGGGTCAGGACCTCGGACTCGTCAATGTAGTCGACGCCCAGGGACTGCAGCACCTGCGCTTCCACGAAATGCCCAATCCGGGCCTTGGCCATCACCGGGATACTGACGGCACTGATAATGCTGTCGATCATGTCCGGATCACTCATCCGGGATACCCCGCCCTGGGCACGGATATCGGCCGGAACCCGTTCCAGCGCCATCACGGCCACGGCACCGGCATCTTCGGCAATCCGGGCCTGTTCAGCGGTGACGACGTCCATAATGACGCCGCCCTTCAGCATTTCGGCCATCCCGCGTTTAACGCGGGTGCCGCCGGTGAGGACGGAGGACTGGGGCTGGCTGGCTTCGTTTGGCATCTGGTTCTCTTCACATAGAGGGCGTTCTGGGACTATGGGATAGAGTACGCGGCACACTCTGGGACCCCGTGTCCCGTGACTTCCCGTGACAGGCAGCCGGGCGGGATTTGACGGCCGGTGGCACAGCGTGATCCGCGGCACAGCTGACGCCCGGCATAAAAAATGTGCCGCGACCGGTCCGGCCGCGGCACATCTCAGCGGGATTCCCGCAGGTTTGTGGAACTGATTAAGCAGGGTTTCCCAGGCGCGCCTGTTTGCGCACCGCATGCATGCGCTGGCCGATGGTCACGCAGCTGGCCAGCGTCAGCAGCACAAGGACCACCAGCAGCAGGACCTCGGGCACCCCCAGCCCCACCAGCCCGGTGGCCACGAGCAGCGACACCAGCCGTTCGGCCCGCTCGGCAATACCCACGTTGGCGTTGAAGCCCAGCGATTCCGCCTTCGCGCGGATGTAGGAGACCAGCATGCCGACCACCAGGCACAGGACGGCGGCGATGCCGATCGCGTCGTTGTCGCCACCCGTGAAGAACCAGATGGCTACGCCGGCAAACAGTGCGCCGTCGGCAAACCGGTCCAGCGTTGAGTCGAGGAACCCGCCCCAGCTGCCCTTGCGCTGCTGCTGCCGGGCCATGATCCCGTCAATGACGTCGGAGAAGATGAACACCGTAATGAAGATGGTGCCCCAGAACAGTTCACCCAGCGGGTAGAAGACCAGCCCGCCGATCATCACTCCAAGCGTGCCGGCGATGGTGACCATGTCCGGGGTGACCCGGTGCCGGAGCAGCCAGGTGGCCAGCGGGGTGAAAACGGCAGTGAAGAATCCCCGTGCGTATTTGTTGAGCACGGCTCAGTCCTCGCTGTCCCGGCCGGAGCCGTCCGGCCACGCCTCGGCAACCTGGCGGCGGACGTCACCCAGGGTCTGGGTGATGGCCTTGGTCTGCGCAATGATCGGCAGGAAGTTCCCGTCTCCACCCCACCGCGGCACAATGTGCTGGTGCAGGTGCGCGGCAATCCCGGCCCCGCCCGTCTCCCCCTGGTTCATGCCCAGGTTGAAGCCGGAGGGACCCGAAACCTTCCGCAGCACACGCATGGCGGTCTGTGTCAGCGCCGCGATTTCCGCTGTCTCCTCCGGATCAATGTCCGTGTAGTCCGGCACATGCCGGTACGGGCAGACCAGCAGGTGGCCGGCGTTGTACGGAAAGAGATTCAGGATGACGAAGGCGTATTTGCCGCGATGGACTATCAGCGATTCCTCGTCCGTCCGCCCGGGGGCAGCGCAGAACGGGCAGGTCTCTTCCGAGGACACCTGCTTCTGCCCGCCCTTGATGTAGGCCAGGCGGTGCGGCGTCCACAGACGCTGGAAGGCGTCGGGAACACCGGGAAGTTCAAACGTGTCCGTTATGTCCGTGTCGTCTGTTTCTGCCATGGTGTCCCGCTGCCCCTACTTGTCCCGGTTCCGGACGGCTTCGACAATCCGCTTGACGGCCTCTTCAACGGGCACGCCGTTGTCCTGGCTGCCGTCACGGAAGCGGAAGGACACCGCGCCCGCCTCGGCGTCGTCGCCTCCGGCAATGAGGACAAACGGGATCTTGTCCTTGGAGGCGGTGCGGATCTTCTTCGGGAAACGGTCGGTGCCGGTATCCACCTGGGCACGGATGCCGTGCGCCTTGAGCTTGTCGACGACGTCGAACATGTAGTCGTTGAACGCTTCGGCTACGGGGATGCCCACCACCTGGACCGGTGCCAGCCAGGCGGGGAACGCTCCGGCGTAGTGCTCGGTGAGCACTGCCATAAACCGTTCCACGGAGCCGAACAGTGCCCGGTGGATCATGACCGGGCGCTGGCGGGTGCCGTCGGCGGCCTGGTATTCAAGTTCGAAGCGTTCGGGCAGGTTGAAGTCCAGCTGGATGGTGGACATCTGCCAGGTGCGGCCAATGGCGTCGCGGGCCTGGACGGAGATCTTCGGGCCGTAGAACGCGGCGCCGCCCGGATCCGGCACCAGGTCCAGGCCGGAGGCTTCGGCTACCTCGGCGAGGGTGCGGGTGGCTTCCTCCCAGACCTCATCCGAGCCGACGTACTTCTCGGGGTCCTTGGTGGAGAGCTCCAGGTAGAAGTCATCCAGGCCGTAGTCCTTGAGCAGGTCCAGCACAAAGTTCAGGGTGGTGGTCAGTTCGTCCTTCATCTGCTCGCGGGTGCAGTAGATGTGGGCGTCGTCCTGGGTCATGCCCCGTACGCGGGTCAGGCCGTGGATCACGCCGGACTTCTCGTAGCGGTATACGGAACCGAATTCGAACAGGCGCAGCGGCAGTTCGCGGTAGGACCGTCCGCGCGAGCGGAAGATCAGGTTGTGCATGGGGCAGTTCATCGGCTTCAGGTAGTAGTCCTGGCCGGGCTTGGTGACCTCGCCGGTCTCCGGGTCGGTGACCTCGTCAACGTGCATGGGAGGGAACATGCCGTCGCGGTACCAGTCCAGGTGTCCGGAAACCTCGTACAGGTGGCCCTTGGTGATGTGCGGGGTGTAGACGAATTCGTATCCGGCTTCGGTGTGGCGCTGGCGGGAGTAGTCCTCCATGGCCTTGCGGATGATGCCGCCCTTGGGGTGGAACACCGGCAGGCCGGAGCCAAGCTCGTCCGGGAAGGAGAACAGGTCCAGTTCGGTACCCAGCTTGCGGTGGTCGCGGCGCTCGGCCTCGGCCAGGCGCTCCTGGTAGGCCTTCAGCGCGTCCTTGGTGGGCCAGGCCGTGCCGTAGATGCGCTGCAGCTGCTGGTTGTTCTGGTTGCCCAGCCAGTAGGCGGCGGCGGAGCGGGTCAGCGCGAAGGCGTTGGAGATCAGCTTGGTGTTCGGCAGGTGCGGGCCGCGGCAGAGATCACACCAGACGACGTCGCCGGACTTGCGGTCCACGTTGTCGTAGATGGTGATTTCCCCGGCGCCGACCTCGATGTTCGCGCCTTCGCCGGCTTCCTCGGCACCGTCCTTGGTGCCCAGCAGTTCGAGCTTGTACGGCTCGTTGGCCATGGCTTCGCGGGCTTCGTCTTCGGACACCACGCGGCGGACGAATTTCTGGTTCGAGTTGACGATCTTCTGCATCATCTTCTCTAGGGTCTTCAGGTCCTCGGGGGTGAACGGCTCGGCGACGTCGAAGTCGAAGTAGAAGCCGTCCTTGATGTACGGGCCAATGCCCAGCTTGGCGTCGGGGCGCAGCTGCTGCACGGCCTGGGCCATCACGTGGGCGGTGGAGTGGCGCAGGACGTTCAGGCCATCCTCGGAATCGATGGTGACCGATTCCACGACGTCGCCCTGCTCCAGCGGGGTGTCCAGGTCCTTCAGGACCGAGTTCACACGCATCACGACGACGTCGCGGCGTTCGAAGAAGAGCTGCGCACCGGTGGTGCCAGTATCCACCGTGGTCTCTTCGCCGTCGACGATGAGGGTGAACTTCTCTGGCACTGACACGGTTGTCTCCTAGATTTCGTTGTACGGCGTCTTCTGCACGGCCGAACCCGGCCGGCTCCTTCTTTGCGCCCGTACCGATGTTATCCGCTGCGCTTGTGCCCCACCAACATGCCGCGCTGACTGCCCGGCAGGGGAAGCGAGGCAGTGTCCGCCAAATTCCAGGCTTCGAGGGCCTGCAGGCTGATGCCCCGGGGCCCGGTGCGGCGGGTCAGCCCGCGGACCAGCAGCAGCTCGGTGCCGAAGAGCAGCGGACCGGATTTTTCCTGCGCCTCATGGAAGAACGTGCAGTCCACGCAGCCGGTGCCGTCATCAAGGCTGATGAAGACCACCCGGCGGCCGCCGCGCATGGGCGGGGTCTGGGTGGCCACCCGGATCCCGGCCACCAGCACTTCGGAGCCGTTGCGCAGGTCCATCAGCGCTTCGGCAGGTGTCACCCCCAGACTGCGCAGCAGCGGCCCGTAGCTTTCCATCAGGTGTGCACTCACGTCCACGGAGAGCAAATCCAGTTCGGTGCGGACCTTCTCCCGCAGCCCCGGTTCGGGCAGCTCCCGGTGCAGGTTCGCCAGTTCGGTGTCCCCCAGCGGCAGGGCCAGCTGCCCGGGGATCGGCTCGTACTTCCGGGATGATGAGCGGGCCGGGGCGGCGTCGAGGTAATGGATCAGATCCGCACGGCTGCCCCCGGAGCCGGTTTTTTGGCTCAGGGAATCGAAGGCCCCCAGCTGGGCGAGGCGGCGCAGCGTGGGCCGGGAAACCCGTGCCCGGGCACGCAGATCGGCCAGGGAGTCATAGGGCTGCCCGGCGGCAATGCGCCGGAGCTCGACGGCGGAGAGCCCGTAGATCCCGGCCAGGGACAGCCGAATACCCAGCTTGCCCTGCTCGGTGCGTTCCACCCGGTACTGCTCGCCACTGCGGTTGATGTCCAGGGGCAGGATGGGAATGCCCATCCGCCGGGCCTCGGCCACCAGCAGCCGGCGCGGATACATCCCCGGATCGTGTTCGAAAATCCCGGCCAGGAACGCTTCGGGATGGTGTGCCTTCAGCCAGGCCGACTGATAGGTGGGCACCGCGAAGGCCGCCCCGTGGGCCTTGCAGAAACCGAAGCTGCCAAAAGCCTTCAGGGTGTCCCACACCTTATTGATGGTCTCAGGCGTGTAACCGCGCTCTGCAGCCTTGCTGCGGAAGTACTCCTCCACCCCCGGCTCCGCTGCTTCGTTGCCCAGCAGCCGGCGCAGTTCATCAGCCTTGGCCAGCCCGCAACCGGTAAAAACGTTCAGGGTCCGCAGCACCTGTTCGTGGAAGACGGTGACGCCGTGCGTTTCCGCCAGCACCGGGCGCAGCGCCTCGTGCGGGTACACCTCGGGCGAGAACCCGTGCCGGTATTCCAGGAACGGCCGGACCATGTCGGATTTCATCGGTCCGGGCCGGAACAGGGAAATGTCGATAATCAGGTCGTTGAATTCCCGCGGTGCCATCTTGCCCACCAGTTCGCGCTGGCCAGGGGATTCAATCTGGAAGCAGCCCAGGGTGTGCGTACTGCGGATGAGCTCATAGGTGGGTTCGTCGTCGAACGGCACCGCGTCCAGGTTGATCCGGCCGTCGGCTTCGATGAACTCAGGATCCGGGCTGCCGGGGCCCTCACGGTGTGCGCCGGCGGCAATGACTTCCTCCCGGGAGGAATGCACCCGGACCACTTCGCGGACTGCGAAGGCCATGGCACTTTGCATCCGCACCCCGAGGACGTCCAGCTTGAGCATGCCCATCGGGTCCATGTCGTGCTTGTCGAACTGGGACATGGGCAGGCCCAGCCCGCTGGGCTGCACGGGGGTACGGTCCAGCAGCGACTTATCCCCCAGGATCACCCCGCACGGATGCATGGAGATGTGCCGGGGAAGGCGGTCCAGGCGTTCGGTGAGGTCCACCAGCAGGTCCAGCTGCCGGTTCTTTTCCACCTGCCCGGAGAATTCACGCAGTTCCGGCTTTTCGGCGAGCGCCTCACGGAAGTTGCGCGCCGAGAAGCGCCACAGCTGCTTGGCCACGGCACCGATGTCCTCTTCGTGCATGCCCAGCGCCAGTCCGGCGTCGCGCACGGCGCCGCGTGCCCGGTACCCGTTCTGCATGCTCATCAGGGTTACCCGTTCGGAGCCAAAGCGTTCAAAGATGCGGTGGTAGACGTTATGCCGTTCGGCGCTCTCCACGTCAATGTCGATGTCCGGCAGGGTGGAGCGGTCCCGTGACAGGAAACGTTCAAAGATCAGGTCATGGTCCAGCGGATTCACATGGCTGACGCCCAGCAGATAGTTCACCAGCGACGAGGCTCCCGAACCGCGTGCCGCCGCGCGCACCCCCATGCCGGTGATCATGGCCGAGACTTCGGCAACCGTCAGGAAGTAGGAGGCGAAGCCCAGGCGGTCAATAATGCCCAGCTCATGGTCAAGCCGGTGCCGCATCTCCGCTTCGGCAACCGAGTCCCGTGACCTCAGCCGGCGGGTGATCCCGGCTTCGCACCGCTGGCGCAGTTCCTGCATGGGTTCTATCTCTATGCCGATGACCGAGGCTTCGGGTACTACGGGCTGCTTCCAGCCCATATCCCCCACCGGGTCCATCCGGCAGCGGTCCGCGAGCGCCGCAGTGTCGGCGAGCATCCGTGCCGCCGAGCCGCAGCCAGCCTCGGAGCTGATCTCCCGGGCCAGCGCCGTCATCTCCCGTGTCCCCTTGAGCCAGCCCTGCCCGTTGGGCTGTCGGTCCGGCAGCCGGGACAGCGAGGTCAGCGAGCGCGCGGCGTCGAGCACGTCGGCGGTGGCGGCGCCGTCTTCATCCACGTAGCGCACGGCGTTGGTGAGGATGGCCGGTATCCGCATCTCATCGGCCAGACGGAACATCCGTACCGCGTGGGCCAGGCTGAGGTTCTCCCCCGGCGGAGCCAGGTGGGTGACTACTTCCACGGCGAGCGCCCCGGCAGGAATGGCCGCACGCCAGTGTCCGAACAGGGTACGCGCGACGGCGTAGCTGCGGCTGCGCATGGCCAGGCCGACGTCGGACTGCGGGCCCACCAGGACGGTGAGCAGGGGTTCGCCCTCCTGCCCGGAACCTGCAGGCGCCGTCCGGGAGTCACTGTCTCCGGTATCCGGGCTGCCGCTGACGTACCGGGCCAGCTGTTCCATAGTGACTCCCACGGGTTTGCCGGTCCGTGCCCGGGACGCCGAGGTGGAGGCATGCGCGGCGGAAATCAGCCGGCACAGGGCGCTGTAGCCGGCTCCCCCGTTATGCCCGTGGGCAAGGATCACTACCCTGCCCGTGACAGCGTTCCCACTGTCCAGGACGGCAAGGTCCACCCCGACAATGGGATCTATGCCCGCCTCCATGCAGGCACGCAGGTGCTTGACCGTTCCATACAGCCCGTCCCTGTCGGTGCAGGCCAGGGCGTCGGCGCCGTCCGCTGCCGCGGCGGCTGCCATCTCCTCGGGCCAGGAGACCCCGTAATGCGCGCTGAAGGCCG
Source organism: Arthrobacter sp. YD2 (assembly GCF_030410475.1). Lineage (NCBI taxonomy): Bacteria > Bacillati > Actinomycetota > Actinomycetes > Micrococcales > Micrococcaceae > Arthrobacter > Arthrobacter sp. YD2. Next base: position 249,307 of record NZ_JAUHHB010000002.1, on the reverse strand, counting down.
TAGCCGCGTGCAGATGGATAAAGCTCATGGGCGCATCAGGCACCGTTCTTCATTAGGTACTGCTCTCATCAGGCACCGTCCTCATCAGGCACTGTCCTCATCAGGCGCTGTCCTTCAGGGCGTCGTGAATCCGGATCAGGCGCCAGCGGTCAGTGTTGACATGGTGCGAGAGGTCCAGGGTGCGCAGGTCCGAGCGGTCGCTGACCCTCGCCTGGACGCGCCAGATCTCGGTATCCACCAGGCCGGCGCCGCGGCCGCGTTCTGCCCGCATTTCCTCTTCCCACCAGTTGCGGCGTTCATACCAGCGCACGGGATCAGCTCCCACCTTGTAGGTGCGCCCGCCCCATACCAGCCGCAGTGGCTTACCCGCAGGCGAGCACACCACCTCTATGCCTTCGCTGAAGACACCCATTTCAGCTCCCTTCCCCGACGGACCCGCGCACACCGCAGGCGGATCCGCGCCCGTGGCCTCCCACAGGGGACCAACTGGTTATCAACTGCCAACTAATTCGAACATATATTCGAATACTTCCTCTTCAGTGTACGGCTGGCTGCTGACAATCGGCACCGCGTAGTGCCGATCCGATGGCCGGCCCACCCCTACGGCCCGTTCATCCGCCACAGGTGAAGAGGTTCCGGCAGAAGCGCGCCATCCTGGTGCACACTGGTTCCAGATTCCCGCCCACCGATGGAGCACACCTTGGATCCCGATATCCCGTACCGGAACCCGTACGCCACCCCCGCGGAAACCGGGGCCCCGAAAACCGACCCCACGGAAACCGAAACCCCGGACCGGTCCGGAACCCAAACGGCGCGGCAGCGCTTCAGCAAGCCGGCCATCACCGGCATGGTCATCGTCACGCTCGGCTGGATCCTGGCACTGATGCCCTTCTACTTTTGGATCCGCAGCTTAGGCAGTGTCAGCGCCGGCGTGGGCGGCGTTCTAAATCTCATCGGCTTCCTCGGTATTACCGCCCTGATTGCCTCAGTGGCAGGCTTCACTGCCTCGCTCCGGGCCGGCAATAAGAAGCTGGCCGCCCGGCTGTACATCATTCCCTCCCTGCTGTGGCAGCTGCCCATGGCTGCGCTGATCGGCTGGGTCCTTTTCCTTCTGTCCACTTACGACGCAACCTAGGCCTCCTCTGCAGCCTCACTGCGCACCGTGGTGGACAGCGGTACTTCCCGGATAAACAGGCACAGCACCAGGGCGACTGCCACCACGGGCACACTCAGCAGGAAAATCGGCGGCAGGGCGTTGCCGAAAGCAGCAGCAATGAAGTCCTGCGCCGGTGCGGGCAGCCCGCGCAGCATCGCCGGACTGAGCGAGTTGATGTCCCCGCCCACCGCTGCTCCGGCACCGGCCGGCGCCCCGGCCAGCTCGTTGCCCAGCCGGTGGATAAAGATCGAGCCGAACAGGGCAATACCGAAGGACGCGCCAATCTGGCGGAAATAGTTCGCCGCGGAGATCGCTGCTCCCATGTCCCGCCCGGGCACACTGTTCTGCACTATCAGCACCAGGTTCTGCATCAGCATGCCGATGCCCAGTCCCATCACCAGCATCCCGAGCGCCGTGAAGCTGTAGGGGGTGGTGTCAGAAATCCGCGAGAGCAGCATCAGCCCGGCAATGATCACCGCGCAGCCGAGCACGGGGTAGATCTTGTACCGGCCGGTCCGGGAGATCAGCTGCCCGGTGCCGATGGAGGTGAGCAGCAGGCCGCCCATCATCGGCAGCATCATCAGCCCGGACTGTGTGGCGGTGGCCCGGTTGACCATCTGCAGGAAGGTGGGCAGGTAGGAGATGGTGGAGAACATCGCGATTCCGACGGCGATCCCCACCAGCACGGGCAGCAGGAAGTTCCGGCGCCGGAACAGGGCCGGCGGGAGGATGGGTTCGGGGGCACGCCGCTCCACCGGGATAAACGCTCCGGCGGCTGCCAGGGTCACGGCGGCCAGGGCGAGGATCTGCGGACTGGACCAGGCATACGTGGTGCCGGCCCAGGTGGTCAGCATGATCAGGGCCGCGCTCGCGAGCGCCAGCAGCCCCGCGCCGGCGTAGTCCAGCTTCGGGCGCCTCCCCGTGGGCTTGGGCAGGTGCAGTGAGGTGATGACGACGGCGAGCGCCACCGCTCCGATGGGCAGGTTGATGTAGAACACCCACCGCCAGGACCAGGCATCGGTGATCCAGCCGCCCAGCAGCGGACCGCCCACGGAGGCCAGTCCGAAGGCGGCACCGATCAGGCCCATGTACTTCCCACGTTCGCGCGGAGAGACCAGATCCCCCAGGATGGCCTGCGCCCCGATCATCAGTCCGCCGCCGCCGATGCCCTGCAGGGCGCGGAAGCCGATCAGCTGGCCCATGTTCTGCGCCAGCCCGGAGAGGACCGATCCGGTGAGGAAGACCGCAATGGCGAAGATGAAGATGCTCTTGCGGCCAAACAGGTCACCGAGCTTGCCGTAGATCGGCAGGCCTATGGTCGCAGCCAGAATGTAGGCGGTAACCACCCAGGACAGGTGCTCCAGGCCGTTGAGGTCTCCCACAATGGTGGGCAGCGCAGTTGCCACGATGGTCTGGTCCAGGGCAGCCAGCAGCACCGAGAGCAGCAGCCCGGTCAGGACCAGGGCGAGATTGCGCTTGGGCCCGGCCTCTTCCGCTGCCTCCACCCGGTGTTTGGGCACTGCGGGTACCGGACGGTCGGGGATCGCCGCGATACGCGGCGTTAACGCTCTATGCGACATAGGGGGTTGGTGCTCCTCGCTGATTTGCGTCCTATTCCACTTCCGCTTCCACCCGGGCGGTTCTGGACAGCGGCTGCTGCACAATAAAAAACGTCAGGATGAAGGCTGCGGCCAGAAAGGGAACGCCCAGCAGGAAAATGGGCGGCAGGGCTTCCCCGAAGGCGGACTTGACGAAGTTCTGGGCAGCGGCGGGAAGTGCCTTGATCGCGTCCGGACTGATTGAGTTCGCCCCGCCGGACGCCGCATCCCCGGCTCCGGGAGGCGCCGAGGCCAGCTGATCGTTGAGCCGCTTGATGAACAGCGACCCGAACACCGCAATACCCAGCGACGCGCCCAGCTGCCGGAAGTAGTTGGCGGTGGACACCCCGGTGCCCATGTCATTGGGCGGAACACTGTTCTGCACAATGAGTACGGTGTTCTGCATCAGCGCGCCGATGCCGAGTCCAAGGACCAGCATGCCTGCGGCAGTGAACGAATACGGCGTCGTACTGGAAATCCGCGAGAGCATAACCAGCCCGAGGATCATGATTGCCGACCCGAGGATCGGATAGATCTTGTACTTGCCGGTGCGCGAAATCAGCTGCCCGGTACCGATGGACGTGATCAGCAGGCCGGCCGTCATGGGCAGCATCATCAGCCCGGATACAGTGGGGGACGCGCCGTTGACTATCTGCAGGAACGTCGGCAGGTAGGCAATGGAGCCGAACATCGCCACGCCGACAGCCAGTCCTACCAGTGTGCAGATCAGGAAATTGCGGATGGCGAAGAGCCGCAGCGGAAGGATGGGCTCCCGGGCCCGCAGCTCCACGGGGATGAACACCGCCACGCTGACTACAAACACTGCGGCCAGGGTCAGGATGGTGGGCGAGGTCCAGGCGTAGTTGTTCCCGCCCCAGCTGGTCAGCAGCACCAGCGCCGCGCTGCCGATGGCCAGCAGGGCGGCGCCGGCGTAATCCAGTGAAATGCCCTTCGCGCTGTTCCGGGGCAGGTGCAGGGCGCCGATGATAACGGCGAGCGCAAGGACCCCGATGGGCAGGTTGATGTAAAACACCCAGCGCCAGGACCAGTTGTCCGTCAGGTACCCGCCCAGCAGCGGCCCGCTGACAGAGGCGATGCCGAAGGCCGCCCCGATCAGGCCCATGTACTTGCCGCGCTCGCGGGCGGACACAATGTCTCCGATAATCGCCTGTGCGCCGATGATGAGCCCGCCGCCACCCACGCCCTGGATGGCGCGGTAAGTGATCAGCTCGGCCATGCTGTGCGACTGTCCGGACAGTGCCGAGCCGGCCAGGAACACCACAATGGCGAAAATGAAGATGTTCTTGCGTCCCAGCAGGTCACCCAGCTTGCCGTAGATGGGCAGCCCGATGGTGGAGGTCAGCAGATACGCGGTAATCACCCAGGACAGATGGTCCAGTCCGTGCAGGTCCCCCACGATGGTGGGCAGGGCTGTGGACACGATGGTCTGGTCCAGGGCGGCAATCAGCACGGCCAGGATCAGTCCGGTGAAAATGAGGGCGACCCGGCGGCTGGAGTGCTCAGGGGCGCCCTGCCGCCCGGAGGGCAGGTCCGGGGACGCAGGACCGCCTGTCGAAGCACCCGGGGGCGCCGGAGCAGCGGCGGGACGTGCCAGCGTCGCGCCGGAGTGGGCAGCCAGCGATACGGTATTGACCGGGGCGCCCATGGCGCCGGTCATCCCTGCGGCGGGGTGGGCTGCTACTGTTCCGCGGGCGGTAAACCTCTCTGCCATACGCATCTCCTAGGAAATTTCCGCCGGAAGGTGGCAGTCCGGGTTGCCCTTTCCATTCGACGCCCGCGGTGCCGCCAAGTCAACGGTCCGCGGCGGCGTCACCGCTGCGGAAAACGAAGCCGCACGGAGACGGAGCGGCTCCCCGCTGACAGCCTTGTTCCGCGCGCACAGCAAGTGCACACTGGGCCTCAATACGGACCGTCATGATGCCGAAGCCCGCACGATCCACGATGTCTTTCGGGGTACGCCATGAACCGCACCATCAGTATTGTTTTTCGCGCGATACCGCTTCTGATGGGCGCTGTCTGCCTGTCCTATGGCCTCTACATTCTGGCCGGGCCCGACGATGCCAGCCATTTTGTCGCCGGACACGTCAACGTCGGGCTGACCGCCATCTGCTATGCACTGTTCACGACGGCCGCCACCATCATCCGGCAGCTCATCAACCGTTACGGGCGCGTGTGGGGGATCATTCTGCCGCTCTCCGGCTATATGGCTGCTGCCGCCGCCCTTATCTGGGGCATCATCCTTGCCAACCGGGAGAACACCGCAGCGCACCTGACGGCGGGCTTCGTAGTAATCGGTGTCGGCTTCGTCGCCGCATGCGTCAGCACCGTCGCGGCTGCATCCACGAAATTCACCCTGATCCAATCTGCACAGTTGCTCGATCCGCTGGGCGGACCGCCGGAAGGTGCCCACTCCCGTGCCGCCGGCGCCGCACTGATCGCGGTTCCGGCTGCCGCCGCCATCACCGGTTTTTCCCTGGCTGCCGGCCTGCTGATGCGCGGAGACATTCCCGGATTCGTGGCCGGCCACGTCATGATCGGACTGTCAGTAATCTGCACCGCACTCATCGCCCTGGTGGCGAGCATCGTGCGCCAGATACGCAATGCCTTCAACGACAGCGAGCGTTTGGCCTGGCCCTGGCTTGTGGCTGCCGCGGGAGCCGTCAACCTGCTGCTCGGATTCTTCGTGCTGTTCAGCTCAGGTGAACCCGCCAGGCTGGCCCCGGGATGTGTGCTGATCGGCCTAGGGCTGATCTGCTTCAGTATCCTGTCCAAAGTGCTGCTGCTGGCCCTCGTCTGGCGCCGCTCGTTTGCCCTGGCCAACCGCATCCCGCTGATGCCCATCGGAACAGCGCTCACCTGCCTGTTTTTCGCGGCATTCCTTTTTGAAGCCGCCGGCACGGACCCGGCGTTCTTTGTCCCCGCGCACGTGCTGGTGGGACTCGGAGCCGTCTGTTTTACGCTGTTCTCCATCGTCTCGATCCTCGAGGCGGGAACGGAGTAGCGGCGGCTGTTCGTCCGGCGGCCGGGCCCGCTGCCTCGGGTCCGGCAGAGAAGAGGCGGTCAGGCAAAGTCCATTCCTTCCGCCGGGCGGGGGCGGGTGAGCCAGTACCGGGTGCCGGCCGGATCGCGGGCCACAATGCCCTCGTCCACCAGATAGCGGCGGATGGCCGCGGGATCGGCGGTGTACCCGGCCAGCCGGGCCGTCAGGTCCTTTTCGGACAGCACCGGCCGAAGGCCCGGCTCCGGCGGTACAGCGTGTTCAAAAACCTCCCCGGCCACCAGATGCAGCAGTTCGAGCCGGTCGGAGCGTTTGCGCGGGTACGCCTCGATCCTGCCGTTCACCAGGAACCGGCGGGCGGAAGAGTCCGGCGGCTGGACGCCGGCGGCGAGCAGGTCGCGGAAGAGGGACGGCGAGGGCTCCACCCGGTTCTCCCGCACGGTCAGCAGTCCCGCTTTTTGCAGCACCGCCAGCGACTTGGCTTCGGCGGAGGTGAGGTGTGCCGGGTCCAGCGGGGCGCCGTCGTCGGCCGCCAGCACGGCGCGGGCGTACAGGTGCAGCCGGCGCGGGTCCGCGAGCGCCGCGGCAACGGGACGCCAGGCGTTTCCGCGGCCGGGGTGGTCTGGTTCATGCGCCACAACATACCGCACGCGGCTCAGCCGCCCCGGCCGGAGCTCCTAGCTGCGGCTGAAGGCGTCCAGCTTGCGCTGGGTTTCCATCTGCTGGCGTACCTTGAGTTCGTAGTCCACGAAGGCCTCGATCATGGCCTTGTACGTGCGTTCAACCACGTTGCAGTCGCTGTCCTGATCCTCGGCAGCCTGCCGGACGTGGGCAATCACTTCCTCCATGCGCTTGGGTGACCGTACGGCGTCGTCGTTTTCCTTGAGCCCCCCGGCGAGACGGACCAGCCGTTCCCGCCGCCAGATCAGCGCAACGATTTCCTCATCGATTTCGTCAATTGCTGTCCGGACATCATCTAGCTGTCCCGAAACGGATTTCTGCTCAGCTGTTTCCATGGTTTAAGAGTATCCAGTACCCGCCGGCACCTTGGGCGCAATTGCCGCCCCGCGGCGGGGCTTACCCGTTTTCCGCGCCACAATGCGCATTCCACCGCGTTCAATGGCAGGATCAAAACGTGAACCCCCATGTATCCGTGGTGACCGTAGGCGTACGGGACCTCGAAGTAACTTACGCGTTCTATGCTGCCCGGCTGGGTTGGACGCCGCTGCAGTACGTTCCGGAGGAAGTGCTGTTTTTCCAGGTGAACCACGGCCTGGTGCTGTCCTTCTTCCGCGCCGACCATCTGGCAGCGGAAGCCGGGCCGTTGGGCGATATCCGCGACGCCCCCTTCACCCTGGGCCACAATGTGGAGTCTCCGGCCGATGTGGACGCCGTGCTGGCCAAGGCCGCCGGCGCCGGCGGGCAGATCACCGCGCCGGGAAGCCAGATGAGCTGGGGCGGGTACTCCGGCTACTTCACCGATCCGGACGGCGTGCGCTGGGAGGTCTGTTGTAACCCCGGGCTGACCGTGGGCACCTCCGGGCAGGTCACCCTGGCAGTCCTCGGGCCGGATATGAGCGGCTAGAAGAGCACCTCTTCCACCGTGCCGGCCGGTTCCCCGGGGTGCAGCAGGTATTCCCCGTCGTTGCGGACGTTGCCGACGGCGGGGTGGGCCGGGTGCAGGGCCCAGTCCGACGCCGCCGCATACGCCTGTGACACAACCGCGCCCACCAGCTCCGGGGCATCCCGGCGGGAGGGATCCAGCCAGGCGGCCATCGCGGCCGGCGAGAGCGGCAGCGGCAGCCGGTCATGCAGGTCCGCCAGGTCCCGAAGCACCGGTTCGGTGTGCTCCGCCGGGGGCGAGGCAACGGTCAGGATGGACGTGGAGAGCAGCCACCGCTGGGGATCGGCCTGTCCCCTGGCCGGATCGCGCCACCATTCATAGAGTCCGGCAAAGAAGATGGGCCGCCCGTCCGGCCGCGAGACATAAAACGGGCGGCGGGTTTTACCGGGCCCGGTTTTCCATTCGTAGTATCCGTCCACCGGGACAGCGCAGCGGCGGGCGGCGACGGCGTCGCGGAAGGTCGGTTTCTCCAGCACTGTCTCGGTCCTCGCATTGAAGGCCCGCACCCCCACCGATGCGTCCCTGGCCCAGCCCGGCACCAGACCCCACTTCGCCACGTGCACCTGACGGACCCGCCGGCCGTCCACGAAGCGTTCGAGCACCACGGGCACGTCCGACGTCGGTGCAACGTTCCAGGAGGCACGCAGCTCAAGGTTCGCATCGGCTTCGGCCTCCGCCTCGGCGACCAGGTCCGCTGAAGCCCGGGCCATCACGTATCGTCCGCACATGCCACCAGTCTGCCACCGGGAATGGAGCCGCCCCGAATACTGTTGGAGTAGGCAACCCGATCATTTCAACCGTCAAAAGGAGCACCCCCGTGGCCGCCACAGCCGAAGCCTTCACCCCCGCCGCCGGAACCATCACCATGTTCTCCACCTCCTGGTGCGGATACTGCCGCCGCCTGAAGTCCCAGCTGGACAGCCAGGGCATCGGCTACACAGAGGTGAACATCGAGGACGTCGAGGGAACCGCAGATCTGGTCGAAGCACTGAACGGCGGCAACCAGACGGTCCCGACCGTCATCTTCCCGGACGGCTCCTCCGCCACCAACCCCTCCGCCTCCGAGGTCAAGTCCCGCCTGGGCCTCTAGCGCTCCGCCGCCGCGTTTGGCCCGGTCCCGCGCCGGGCCAGCCGCGAGGGCCACCAGATCCGCTGCCCGATGTCATAGGACAGGGCCGGCACCAGCAGCGAGCGCACCACCAAGGTGTCCAGCAGCACGCCAAAGGCGACGATAAACGCCAGCTGCGCCAGGAACAGTACCGGGATCACGCCCAGCGCCGCGAAGGTTGCCGCCAGCACAATACCGGCGCTGGTAATCACGCTGCCGGTGATCATCAGCCCGCGGATCACCCCTTCCCGGGTGCCGTGGCCAATGCTTTCCTCCCGCACCCGGGTCATCAGAAAGATGTTGTAGTCAACGCCCAGGGCCACCAGGAAGATGAAGCCGTACAGGGGCACCGCCGGATCCGCCCCCGGGAAGTGGAAGACGTGGTTGAACACCACGGCGGAAACACCCATGGTCGCCCCGAAGGACAGCAGCACCGTCAGGATCAGCAGGAACGGTGCCAGCAGCGACCGCAGCAGCAGCATCAGCAGGAACAGGATCACCACCAGGACCACCGGGATGATCAGGTTCCGGTCATGGGCGGCCGCGGCATTGGTATCGATAGTGGTCGCCGTGACCCCGCCGATCAGCACATCCCCGATGCCGGCCGTTTTGTCCCGCATCTCGGTCACCGTCTGCTCGGCGGAGTCCGATTCCGCCGATTCGGTCAGTGTCGCCTCCAGCAGGACCTTCCCCTCCACCACCTTCGGCGCGCCTGAGGTACCGGGCACGGGCGAGGCCTGCACGCCGTCGGCCGTCACCGGCAGCGTTCCGGCCGGAGTACCCGTGGCGTTCACCGCCAGTGCATCGACGCCGGGCACCGACAGGACGGTCCGGGCAACGGCGTCCAGTTCACCTTCCGGGGCGACAATCAGCGCGGGGCTGCCGGAGCCGGAGGGAAAGTGCTCACCCAGGACCTGCTGGCCTTCCTTGGCCGCGGTCTCGCCCAACACAAAGTCGCTCTGCGGCACCCCGGAGGCACGCAGCTGCAGCAGGCCGCCTGCCGCAATCAGCAGCACCAGGGTAGGCACCACCCAGACCCGGCGCGGATGGCCCTTGACCGTGCGGGCCACCCGTGGCCAGAACCCCTTGGCCGAGTTGCCGTCCCGGTCCGGGTGTTCCGAACCGAACGCCGGCCGCCGCGGCCAGAACGCCGCCCGGCCGGTCAGCATCAGCAGTGCCGGCAGCAGCGTCATGGCGGCCAGGAACGCGAAGCCGATGCCGATGGCTGCCACCGGTCCGAGCGCCTTGTTGGAGTTGAGGTCGCTGAGCAGCAGGCACAGCAGGCCGGCCACTACGGTGGCGGCGGAGGCGAGTACCGGCTCAAAGGTTCCCTTCAGGGCCGCCTTGGTAGCATCCCAGCGCCCCTCATGGTCGCGCAGGGATTCCCGGTACCGGGAGACATAAAGCAGTGAATAGTCCGTTGCGGCGCCGATGCCCAGGATGAACAGAATCCCCTGTACCTGCCCGTTCAGGGTCAGCGCCCCGGCCTTGGCCAGGTAAAACACCACCAGGATGGCTGCCGAGAGGGCCAGGATCGAGGTCAGCAGGACCAGGAACGGCAGCAGCGGGGAACGGTAGACCACCACCAGGATCACCAGCACCGCCAGCGCTGCCACCAGCACCAGTGAGGTGTCGATGCCGCCGAAGGCTTCGGTGATGTCCGCCAGCTGCCCGGCCGGCCCGGTCACGTAGCCGTCCAGGCCGGGCGGAATGCCGTCCTTCACCACACTGTTCAGGTTCTCCACGGTGGCCGCAGCGCCGTCGTTATCCTCCACGGGCACAAAGAGTTCTGCTGCCTTGCCGTCCTCAGAGAACTGCGGCGGGGAGACCTTGCCTGCGACGCCGTCAACCTCCGCCAGGGCGGATGCCCGGCCGGTGACGAACGTCCGGTCCGCTTCGTTCAGGCCGCCGTCGTTGACGTACACCACCACGGCGGGGATGGCGTTGCTGTCCGTGAACTTCTCCTGCAGCTCCGCCACCTGCGTGGATTCGGAGCTGGCCGGCAGGTAGGAGGTCTGGTTGTTATCCGCCACTTCACTGATCTTGCCGAAGTACGGGCCTCCGACGCCGCCGACCGCCAGCCAGGCCAGCACCAGCAGCACCGGCAGCAAGAAGACGCGCCAGCCGGTGCGCGGCCTGCTTCCGGGAGAGTGGCGGGTGCTGCCGGACGCTGTAGGCATGCTGCTGCCGGATGCTGAGGCGTTCATGGGCCGTCCTAGGGCTAGGTGGCACTCCGGGAATATCAGCCGCGGCATGTACACGCTGCAGACCCTTTTCCGCCTTCCATCGTAGGACTGCGCCGTCGACGGCGGCAGTCCCTGCACGGTTGCGCCGGAAGCGGAAGCGTAATTCCCGGCTTCGCTCCGGCCGCATCGCTTCATAGGATGGAAACCGGGACGCCGGACGTCGGCGCCCCGCCGAACATCGCAGGAGGCAGCACCCCATGGTCCATAAGGTTCAGGCCGTAGTCGTCAAGGAAAAGAACGCCCCCGTCTCGCTGGAGACCATCCTGGTGCCGGATCCCGGCCCCGGGGAAGCGCTCGTGGACATCCTCACCTGCGGTGTCTGCCATACCGATCTGCACTACAAGCAGGGCGCTATCAATGACGACTACCCCTTCCTGCTTGGCCACGAGGCCACCGGCGTGGTTTCCGCCGTCGGCCCCGATGTCACCGAGGTGGCCCCCGGGGACCGCGTGGTGCTGAACTGGCGAGCCGTCTGTGGCGAGTGCCGCGCCTGCCGCAAGGGCGAGCCGCAGTACTGCTTCAACACCGCCAATGCCACCCAGAAGATGACCCTGGAGGACGGCACCGAGCTGACGCCGGCCCTGGGCATCGGCGCGTTCGCTGAAAAGACCCTCGTGGCCGCCGGCCAGTGCACCAAGGTGGACGACGACGTCGATCCCGCCGCCGTGGGCCTGCTCGGCTGCGGTGTGATGGCCGGCATCGGCGCAGCCATCAACACCGGCCAGGTACAGCGCGGCGAATCCGTGGCCGTCATCGGCTGCGGCGGTGTGGGCATTGCCGCCGTCGCCGGCGCCAAGCTGGCCGGAGCCACCACCATCATCGCGGTGGATATCGACCCCGCCAAGGTGGAGATGGCCAAGGCGCAGGGCGCCACGCACGGGATCAATTCCAAGGAAGAGGACCCGGTCGAAGCCATCCGCGCGCTCACCGGCGGTTTCGGCGCCGACGTCGTCATTGACGCTGTCGGCCGTCCGGAAACCTACAAGCAGGCCTTCTATGCCCGTGACCTCGCCGGCCGCGTGGTGCTGGTGGGTGTGCCGAACCCGGACATGAAGATCGAACTGCCGCTGGCGGACGTCTTCGGCCGCGGCGGCTCGCTGAAGTCCTCCTGGTACGGCGACTGCCTGCCGTCGCGGGACTTCCCCATGCTGGTGGAGCAGTACAAGCTCGGCCGGCTGGACCTGGATGCCTTTGTCACCGAGCGCATCGGCCTGGGCGACATTGAGGAAGCCTTCGCCAAGATGCACGACGGCAAGGTCCTGCGTTCGGTGGTGGAACTCTAATGTTCCGCATCGACAACGTAGTCACCTCCGGGACCTTCTCGCTCGACGGCGGGACCTGGGACGTGGATAACAACGTCTGGATTGTCGGTGACGACGCCGAGGTGATCGTCATCGATCCCGCCCACAACGTTGACGCGATTGCCGACGCCGTTGGCGACCGTGAGGTCATGGCCATTCTGCTCACGCACGGACACGATGACCACATCCGGGCCGTCGAGCAGGCCCGGGACCGCTTCAGCGCCCCGGTGTTCCTGCATGCCGCGGACCGGATGCTCTGGGACGCGGTGTTCCCGGACGAGGGCCCGGATGACGTGATTGAGGACGGCGACACCTTTGAGGTCGCCGGGCACACCCTGCGCGCCCTGCACACCCCGGGGCACTCCCCCGGATCGGTCTGCTTCTCGCTGGCCGCAGGCGAGGATGTCCCGGAGCCGGTGGTGTTCAGCGGTGACACGCTGTTTAACGGAGGACCCGGCGCCACCGGACGCTCCTACAGCGACTTCCCCACCATCATCGAGTCCATCAGGGAACGCCTGCTGACGCTCCCGGCGGAAACCAAGGTGCTCACCGGGCACGGCGACGCGACGTCGATCGCCGCCGAGGGTCCGCACCTGCAGGAATGGATCGACCGGGGCCACTAGGACCGGTGTCGCGCCTGTTGCACCGCTGCTGACGGCCCGGAGTTAGGCTTGGGCAACCGGACAACCTGACCCGCGAGCAGAATCGAGGCAAAGCGATGGATCGCAAAGTGATTAATCGGATAGGCCCGCCGGTATTGTTCCTTGCCGCAGTTTTCATTTATGCGGTGATCCTGGGCGGCCCCGTCAGCCTCGCACAGCTGCTCCTTACCGCTCTGATCATCCTTGCCGCCTGGGCAGTCGCTGCACGCCTCATCACACCGAAGCAGCACCGGGACCCGTAAATACCGGATCCGGAGTGGATGCACACCGAAGGCCCGTGCACACCGCACGGGCCTTCGGCATGTCCCGGCCGTGTCCGGGACTTGATCAAATCCGCAACCCCTTGTATCCGCTTTCACCCCGCAAGAGACTGGTTTCATGGCACTGCAGATCAGCCCCGCATTCTGGAACTTCCTCCCCGAGCTGCGTTTCGAGCCCACGCCGCGGCGCATCCGTGCACAACTCGGGAACAACACCGTAGTGGATTCCACCAGTGCGGTACTGGCGTACGAGCCGCGGCGCGTCACGCCGCTCTATGCTGTCCCTGCCCGGGACATTGCCGCTGAGCTGATCGCCGCCGATCCCCCGGACCGGGACCCGCTGGATGCTGTCCCGCCTGCGGCATTGATGGATCCGCGCTATCCCTTCGCCGCACATACCGCGCCCGGCAAGCGACTGGATCTGCGTGCCGGATCCCATGACCTGCCGGGCGCAGGCTTCCGTCCGGATGACCTGGATCTTGCCGGCTACGTGCTGCTGGACTTCGACGCGTTCGACCGCTGGCTGGAAGAGGACGAGGAAATCAAGGGCCACCCCCGCGATCCCTTCCACCGGGTGGACGCCCGGCAGTCCTCGCGGAACGTGCGGGTGCACCTGGGCGGACAGCTGCTGGCGGAAACCCGCGAACCGGTCTTCGTGTACGAAACGATGCTGCCGGTGCGCACCTACTTTCCACGGAGCGACGTGGACTGGGATGCCCTGCAACCGTCACTCAAGCAGTCGGTCTGTCCCTACAAGGGAACTGCGACCTACTGGTCCGTGGCCGGGCAGCCGAAGGGCACCGACCTCGCCTGGTCCTATGAGACCGTGTTACCGGATTCGGCGCAGCTCAAGGACCGGGTCTCGTTCTTCGACGAACGGACCGACGTGTACGTGGACGACGCCAAACAGGACATCAATTCCCTGTTCCGCTTCTGAGCCGCGCTACTGCTCCGGTATCAGCCAGGCTGTTCGTTCAACGATGGTGAATCCCAGCCTGGCAAGGTTTCGAATACTTGGCGCTCCAGGAGCTGCGGTAGCAGTCGCCAAGGGGATACCGAGAGCTCTTGCCTGTCGAAGGCGGTGTGCCAGGAGGGCGGCTTGGGCACCAGCACCTCGAGCAGCTGAAAGGGTGGAAGCACCGCCAAATACCGCCCCCGTGGGGTGCACTGACATGGCAGCTGCGGCGAGGGGCTCGTCGTTGCGGGAGGCGATGAAACCACGGACCATCGGGTGGGCGTGCTCCGCCCGGATCAACTCCCCGATCTCCCTTGACGCGGCGTACCCGGCGTCAAGAAGGTCCAGAAAGAGGCTCGTATCCCTCTTTGTGGAGACCTGGTGGATTTGCCACTCGTCACTAGCGGTGCCGTCCAACCGGTTGTTTGAGCTCGGGCATACGTAGGCAATCGGCCGGGTAGGTGCCGGCGTGTATCCGTCCTCTAGCAGTCGGTCGGTGAGGCTTAGCGATGGCGTTGTCGCGATGAGGGTTGGTTGATGCGGGGCCGGGAACTGTCCGAGGACGTCAGGCAGAGCCAGAACAGACTGATCGTCCAGACCCTCGACAGTGTTAAGGAACCCATATTGGTCCCCGGTGGCCATGCTCGCCCGCAGTCCACCATGTAAAAATGATTCGAATCTACCCACCAGTCCTGCGGCCGCGGCTGCAGCCAGCGATAGCGATTTACGCTGGAATATAGCCAACTCCGCAGCTTGAATAGACTCTTCGACGGTATCGGGCATACCCGAAGCCTAACTTCAGCTGATCAACCACGTGGAGTGAACCGCAGCGGTAAACGGCATAGTTCCTGTAGCTGTTTGTGGCCGACCAGTCTCGTACGCTCATCGTTCAACGGACCCACGCCGACCGGCTGGACCACCGCCAATTCACCGCCACTCAGGCGACCAAGGACGACAGCGGTTTATATAACTTCGAACACCAGCCGCTACGAACATATATGGGGTGCATTCAGGAGGTAGTCCGACTAAGTTCGCACAATGCGAGATGATGTGCAGCATGGTTTACATGCCCCACGCCACACAGGCTGACCTGCAACTTCTGGTGTCTATCGTTAATCAGGTTCGGCGCTGGACGGACGACAAACAGCAGCCCATGGAGGTATGGCCCGGCAGCGAAATGGAAGCGGACGAAGCAGCCTGTGCACCCGATTGTTCTCCGGCACACCTGGTTCTGTGGACTATCAATAGCGCCACGGACAGTCTGCATGCCATCACGGAAATGATTTGGACCCGCGGTAAGTACATCCCTACTGCTTTCTATCCGCTGATGCGTACTGCGTTGGTCAGCGTAACGAGGGCTCTCTGGATTCTTCTGCCGGACGATCCTGGGGAACGTCGTAAACGAGCATTCGGGGAGGCGCTTAAGGAGGCGACCAGTGAACGTCAAGCACTTGTCGAGTTCAACACGTTGCCAAGCGTAAGCCGGATGTTAGAGACGCCGCCGGGCGAACTCATCGCGGACTTGGACATACGGATAAAGAAGTTGTCGGCAAGGCTGGAAGGTGAGAAGCCGAAGGGCGATACCCGCATGATTAAAGCGCTTGCTGAGCAAGTCTCACTTCAGTCTGATCTCCCCGATGCCGACGAACTAGTCGGTAGATACATGCTTATGTGGCATGCATTTAGCGGCACTGTGCACGGTTTTACTTGGCAGGACCAGTTCGCTGCAGTTGTCGATGAAGATCCTGGCACCGAGATAATAGGTGACTTCCTCCAAAACTTGCTTCACGTTGCGTCGGCGGTCGAGGAGGCCCTCGACCTTTACATGCGACGGGCCGGTCAGGCGAGACTGTTGCCCTCGTGAGTAAGGACCAGCTTTACAACCGCGCAGTCCATCTCTCTACAAGATCCACCACCCCTACGGTTCCAGAGCACCCACCAACGCCTGAAACTCGCCAAATCGGCCGCATGGATTCCAGTAAGACTCGCCCACAATAGCGCCCGCTGAGGGCAGCTAAAACGCTACAGCCCTACAGCCGCATGGGTCTTGCTGCCTCCACACGCGCGGGCCCATAGCGGCATGGCCGCTATCAGCCGCGGAGGAAGGTCAGCCGTCGCTGCCGGCAATCTGGATAAGGTTGCCCACGGTGTCGGAGAAAACCGCCGTCGTGACCGGTCCCATCCGGGTGGGCGGCTGCGTGAAAGCCACGCCCAGGTCCGACAGCCGCTGATATTCATCCTCCACGCTGTCCACGGCGAACGACGTGAACGGGATCCCGTCCGCTGCGAGGGCCTCCATGAACGGCGCGACGGCGGGATGCCCGGCCGGCTCGAGCAGCAGTTCCACCCCGCCGTCCTCCCCCGGCACCCCCACGGTCAGCCAGCGCGCCCCGCCCGCCGGCACGTCCTGCCGCGGTTCGAAGCCCAGCACACGGGTGTAAAAATCCAATGCCCTGTCCTGGTCGTCTACAAAAATGCTGGTCACTACAATCCTCATGTATGTTCCCTGCCTGTTCGGGTTTTCGGGGCCGGCTGGCCGGCGGATCCGGGTGTGCACGGCCAGTATCCGGCTTCACACGCGAAGGCGGGAGGGTGGAAGGCAGGTAATATAGTTCGGCGCAGCTTAGTCCAGCCCCTCGAAAACATCACCGAGCACCGGCGCCCCCGGTGGCCGCGGCGGCCATGCGATGACCAGCGGCTCTGCCCCCGACGTCCGCGACCACCCCGCGTCCTCCTGCGCGTCCGAAGGCACACCCGGGGACACCGCGTAGCGTTGGGTGCGGTGTTCCATCAGCCCTGCCACCACCCGCCCCGCGACGCTTCGGACGTCCACCTCGATCCCGATCAGCTCGTCCGGGACCGGACGCAGGTCATACACGCGGGCCTCGTTCCAGGGCTCCAGGCCGTGCCGGATACGGCCGCGGTTCCAGCGTTCCCAAGTGGAGCGCCGCATGGCGCCGTGCAGCAACCGCCGCAGCCCCGGTCCGCCGTCGGTACGCAACAGCTCGAAGGCTGCGTCGGTGGCAGCGCCGACGGCAATGTGATCGGGATGACCGGTGATCCCATCCGGACCAAAGGTAGCCACGACGTCGGGCCGTTCCTGCGCCAGGATCCCGCCGATGCGTTCCACCAGCTCGGTGCGCGGGACATCGCTGAGCGTCCCGTCGTCGTAATCCAGCCATTCGTGGCGGTCCGGAGGGCGGCCGTGCGCGGTCCACGCGGCCTCCATTTCCCGGCGCCGGACCTGGCCAAGCGGCTCATTCAGGGGAGGATAGGCAGGGTCTACTCCTCCTGCACCGCCGTCGGTCGCGTGGATGAGGACAAACCGGAAACCCGGATCGCGTTCATGCAGCGCCACCGTTCCAGCGAGTCCGTACGCGTCATCGTCGGGATGGGCGACGACGAGGGCAAGAACATGGGAACCACCCATGCCGGCACCTCCTGCAGTCCGCGGTTCCGCCACCGTTCCAGCCTAGGACTTCCTCTGCGGTCCGGCAGGGGTTTCCCGAAACCGGTTCGGGTATTCCGTTGCGTCGGGAGCTAGGCTGGGCTGCCATGGAGTGGTTCAGCGCCGGAGGCTATGAATTCGCGCGGCAGGTGCTGCAGCGCGGAATCGCCGCCGTCTTCCTGATCGGGTTCCTGAACGCGGCCTTCCAGTTTCCGGCCCTGCTGGGGGAACGCGGCCTGCTGCCCGCTCCCCTGTACCTGGACCGGATCAGGGGCCGCGGTATTCCCACACTTTTCCATTGGCGCTACTCGGACCGTCTCCTGCTCACTGTGACCTGGACCGGTGCCGCCGTCTCGACCCTGCTGGTGGCCGGAGTGCCACAGTCCGGGCCGTGGTGGCTGCCGATGGCGGCTTTCCTGCTGATCTGGGGGCTCTACCTGTCCATTGTGAACATCGGCCAGACCTTTTACGGCTTCGGCTGGGAATCACTGCTGCTGGAGGCGGGATTCCTGGCTGCGTTCCTTGGGTCAAACGACGTCGCAGCACCGGTGACGGTGCTCTGGCTGTTCCGCTGGCTCGTCTTCCGGCTGGAATTCGGCGCCGGGCTGATCAAACTGCGCGGCGATAGGGTCTGGCGGGACCTTACCGCCCTGTACTACCACCACGAGACCCAGCCCATGCCGAACCCGGCCAGCTGGTTCTTCCACCACCTGCCCAGGCCCCTGCATCGGATCGAGGTGCTCGGCAATCACTTCGCCCAGCTGGTGGTGCCCTTCTTCCTGTTCTTCCCGCAGCCGGTGGCCTCGGTTGCCGCTGCCGTCATCATCCTCACCCAGCTGTGGCTGGTGGCATCCGGCAACTTCGCGTGGCTGAACGTGCTGACCATCCTGCTGGCCTGTACGGCGGTCAGCGATTCCGCCGTCCAGGCACTGCTGCCGTGGGCGCAGTTCGGTTCACCGGACCCCGCAGCCACACCGGCGGTGTTCGTCGTCGTGGTGCTCGCCGCCACTGCAGCGGTGCTCTACTGGGCCTGGGCACCGCTGAAGAATCTCTTCAGCCGCAACCAGCTGATGAATGCCAGTTTCAACCGCTGGCACCTTTCCAATGCCTATGGTGCCTTCGGCAGCATCACCCGGCACCGCAACGAGGTGGTCATTGAGGGCACCAATGACCCGCCGGGACCCGGCGCCCGCTGGCGCGAGTATGAATTCCGGGGCAAGCCCGGGGATCCGCGCCGGCTGCCCCGCCAGTTCGCGCCCTATCACCTGCGCCTGGACTGGATGATGTGGTTCCTGGCCCTGGGTTCCTACGGCGCCTGGTTTCCCGAACTTCTCCGGAAGCTGCTCGCCGGGGACGCACGGACCCTGCGCCTGTTGCGCAGGGACCCGTTCAACGGCGAACCGCCCCGCTGGATCCGGGCGCAGATGTACCGCTACCGTTACTCCACTGCCGCTGAACGCCGCAGCGAGGGTGTCTGGTGGGTGCGCGAACCGGACGGGATCCTGGTGGATCCGATCGAGGGGCCGGGGCCGGTCAGGCGCCGACCTCCGGCTTGGTAAGAACCGTGTGCGTGGCGTGGTCGTAGAGGAAGCTCAGCGGACCGCCGGCATGCTCAATCTGGATGTTCCCGCCGTCGCGGTGTGCTCCGAATCCGTAGTTTTCCGCCCAGGAACCGTTCAACGCCACCTTGTACTCGTAGCTGCCGGCAGGCAGGTCCAGGGTCAGCTTCCACAGTTCGTCATGACGGTCAAAGCTGAACGTTGCTCCGGCCGGATCCCAGTCGCTGATACCCAGGGCGCTGCCGAAGCTGCCGGCAAGGGCAACGGATTCGGGCTGCGGGAAGGACGGTTCGTAGCCGTCGCCGCTGTCCCGGTGTGAACCGTTTGGCTCAGCGGGCACGGTGGGAACGGAAACTGCGTCCCGCACCACGTCCTCCAGCACTTCCGCTGCGGGCGGGGTCTTCCGTGCTGCCGACGGGGCGGCACCGTTGCCCTGCAGGGCTGCGGCGAGCCGGGTGGGTTCGGGGAAGTCCACCAGTGCCTGGCGTCCTCCGCTGGTGATGCTCCAGCCGGACCGGCCTTCCTTGAGGATCCAGCCGGCTTTGACGAGCTTGGTGGTGGCGTTGACCAGGGCGCGTTCCCCGCGGGTGGTGCCGCTGGCCAGTTCTTCGGCTTCCCGCCCGGTCAGCGGGACGCGGTGCAGGGCGGCGGAGATGACCGTTCCCCGGCTGACCTTGCCGGACGGGTCCTCTGCAGCGAGGATCTCGAGGACCGCCCGAAGCCGCAGTGCTGTGTTTTCAACGGTGTCTGAACCCAATGGAAATCCTTTGTGACGTGTGTACTGATCAGCCTGCTGTCAGTTTCCTACCCTAGTCCGGGCACTTCCAGGCGGGAAGCACCGCCGGGCCGGTGTTGCGTCACATCACCTGCCGCAGCGCCTCGAAATCCCCGCCCGCCAGGCGGGCGTACCCGCCGTAGGCCTGCAGGACCGCGTCTTCCACGTCCGCCACCGACAGGCCGGGCACCAGGTCCCGGGCGGCGCCGGCGGTCCGCGGATCCCAGCCCAGTCCCAGTTCGGCGTAGCAGTCGGTCAGCACCCTGCGCAGCGGGGTCCCGTTGCCTACCACCAGCACCGTGGAGAACAGCCAGGCGCCGGCCACCACCCGCTGGGCGGTGCCGGCGAGCTTAATACGCTCCCCCGCCGGGCCCTCGCCGTACACGGTGAACTCGCCCGGACAATACTCACCGGGGATTTCGCCGACGCCGGTCTTCAGCCCGGCCTTCTCCAGTGCCCCGGCCAGCAGGACGCCGAAGTCCGCAAACCGGCCGCGCGAGCCGGTGAGGGCGTCGGCGTCGGGTTCCACATGGTCCAGGACCAGACAGTCGGAGTGGTAGGCGGCGGCCCGCCCTCCGGCTTTGCGGACCAGGGGCTCAAAGCCGTGCCGCCGGCAGGCAGCCTGGGCGGCGGCGAAACCGGGAAGTTTCGCGTCCCGCTGCCCCAGCGCCACCGTGGGGCGGGGCCGATAGATCCGCAGGGTGGGTTCCAGCGCCCCACGGCGGGCGGCATCGAGCATCGCCAGCGCGAAGTCCAAATCCGCGGCGGCGCCCAGCGATTTCTGCTGGCGGACCACCGTCAGGGCGCCGGACACTGTCTAGGCTCCGCCGAGCGGCCGGACGGTGAGGATCTGCTCGCTGCGGCCGAACGGGCCGTGCTCGTCATGCAGGATCGCCGAGGTCAGCCCGATGCCGTCCGTGCCGAAGGTAACCTGCGTGTCCAGGCCCAGCCACTCCCCCACCGGATCGCGGTGCAGGTGCAGCTGCAGGTCCACGTTGGGGAACATGTAACTGTCCCCGCCCGGCGGCACACGGGTGGAGATGCCGTTGGCGGTGTCCGCCATGCCGATCAGCCGGACCAGGTCGGAGGTGGGCATACCGTCCACCATCTCGTGCGGGGTCCGGAGCCAGGCCCGTCCGCGGCCGGGGCGGAGCCCGGGCAGGGCACGCATCTCCACCGATTCGATGAAGGCGCCCGGCCATGCGGTCAGGCCCTCGCGGGTGCCCGCCTCGGCGGGGCCGGGCATGGTCCCGTCCTCCACCGCGGCCACCTCCGACGTCGTGCCCCGGGCCAGCCGCCATGCGGTGGCCCGGACCGCGGTGCGGCCGTCCGCGACCATTTCGGCCTGCAGCAGTTCGATGGTGCGGCCGGGGCGCAGGAGCGAGGTCTTCACCTCGAACGTGCTGCGCGGAATCAAACCCAGGATGTCATAGCTGATGCGGGCCATCCGCAGGTCCGGCCGCGGCTGGAACTGCTCCAGGCAGTGCGCCAGCAGACCCGAAATGGGCGCCATGTGCTGCTCCTGCGGGTTCCAGGCACCCTGGGTGTGGATGGTTGCTTCATAGACGCCGTTGCCCAGTGAGCGGTAATACGATTCAGCCACGTGCTTTGCTTCTCCCTGCCGTTCGGAATTGGCTTTCAGGCTACCCCAGCACAGTGACCGGTCTGGCCTGGGGTTGCGGTGCGGGTCACAATGGCCCGATGGAATACACCCATCTTGGCCGCTCCGGCCTGTCCGTTTCCCGTTTCTGCCTGGGCACCATGAACTTCGGCCCCAAAACCGACGAGGCGGACGCGCACGCCATCATGGATTCCGCCCGGGACACCGGCATCAATTTTTTCGACACCGCCAACGTCTACGGCTGGGAGCGCAAGGGCTGGACGGAGGAGATTGTCGGCCGCTGGTTCGCCAAGGGCGGCGGCCGCCGCGAGGACACCGTTATTGCCACCAAGCTCTACGGCTCCATGAGCGAGCGCCCCAATGACACGTTCCTGTCCGCCCTGAACATCCGCCGCGCCCTGGACGCCAGCCTGAAGCGTCTGCAGACGGACTACATAGACCTCTACCAGTTCCATCACATCGACCGAAACACTCCCTGGGACGAGATCTGGCAGGCCATGGAAGTGGCCGTGACCCAGGGCAAGATCATCTACAACGGCAGCAGCAATTTCGCCGGCTGGCACATTGCCCGGGCACAGGAGAACGCCGGGCGGCGGAACTTTGCCGGCCTGGTCAGCGAACAAAGTATCTACAACCTGATCAACCGGACCGTGGAGCTGGAAGTCATTCCCGCCGCCCGTCAGTACGGGCTGGGCCTGCTGCCCTGGTCACCGCTGCAGGGCGGGCTGCTGGGCGGGATCCTGCAGAAGGAGGCCGACGCCGGCGGGCGCCGGGCCGAGGGCAGGGTACGTGACCTGCTGGAGAAGCACCGGGGGCAGATCCGGGAGTACGAGGACCTGGCCGCCGAACTGGAGATCCGTCCGGGGGTCCTGGCCCTGGCCTGGCTGCTGCATCAGCCTGCGGTCACGGCTCCGCTGGTGGGACCGCGCACCCAGGAACAACTGGATGAGGCGCTCCTGGCCCTGGACGTGACCCTGGACCAAAAGACCCTGGACCGGCTGGACGAAATCTTCCCCGGCCACCGCACAGCACCGGAGGACTACGCCTGGTAGCCGGCCGGCTCAGGCGCTCGCGGGCACGCGCTCACCCTCACGCGCTCGCAGGCTCAATCAGTTCCGGGCCGTTGTTCCGCACGGAGTTCACCTGGCTGGAGACCACCCGCGGGGTCAGGACGGGTTCGGGCACGGCGTCGAGCAGCTGCGCAACGTCGCTGCCCCCGGTCAGCTTCGGGTCGAGCCAGTCCGCGTAGAGGTCCGGCGGGATGATCAGCGGCGTCCGGTCGTGGATGTGGCCCAGGGCGTCGGTGGCCTGCGTGGTGATGATGGTGACGCTCAGCAGCCACTTGTGCTCGTGGTCTTCGGGCAGTGCCGGGTCGGGCCAGAACTCGTAGAGACCGGCAAAGGCCAGCGGATCCTGTTTCTCCGAGTACAGGTACGTGGGGATCTTCCCGTCGGCGGTTTTCTCCCACTCGTAGTAGCCGTCCGCGGGCACCAGGGCCCGGCGCTTAACGGCGGCTTTGCGGAAGGCGGGTTTCTCCAGGATGGTTTCCCGCCGGGCGTTAATCATCCGTGCTCCGATTTTGGGATCCTTGGCCCAGACCGGCACCAGGCCCCATTTCGCCGTCGCCAGCCGGCGGACCGGCTCCTCCTGCCGGAACCGTTCAGTGACAATCCGCACGTCATCCGTGGGCGCCACATTCCAGGACGGCAGCACATCCGGGCCCACCGACTGTTCGACGGCGAACGCTGACACGAGGTCCGACGTCGCCCTGGCCATGACATAGCGTCCGCACATGGCACCCATTGTGCACCATGGTCCGCCCGGCCAGGAGCGGCAACCCTCCCCCGCACGGCAGGAACGGTTACTTTCTTTCGAACATATGTTCTATTTTTAAAGCATGAACCAAAACGCTGCCGAGCGGCTCGCTTCCCGCTTGGTCCGGCGGGCAGAGCCCATCGGCCTGACGCCGGAGGAGCTGGACTTCGAGCACAATCCGGTCACCACGTCGGTGCCCGGCGTGCCGGTCTGGGCCTGGATCAGGTTTCCCGGAGCGGCCGAACGGGTAAAGGGTGAGGCCTGCAGCTGGTCCTCCCGGGCAGTGCAGGTGCTGTGGGAGGACGCCGGCCTGCGGCGGGCCACCTGGGTGTGGGCCTCTGCCGTGACCCGGCGGGAAAACAACAGCCGCAAACAGGCGCTGGGCGACAGGACGGTCCGGGACCGGACTCAGGGCTGAAGGACGCAGGGCTGAAGAACGCAGTGCTGAACGATCCAGCGGTGAAGGACGCAAACCGCTAAGGTGCCGCCCGGCAATTGATTTCATGCAAACCCGGCCAGACTGGATCGCCGTTGCTGTGAAGGAGGAGCGAACCGCCGTCGGAGTGCCACTTGAGCTCATAATTTCCACTGCTAACCGGCTCGTACCCGTCATCGGCTGTCCAGGAACTGACTTTCCAGCCGATGCCGGCGGCGTTGACGACGTAGACCGTACCGCTGCCGGCAAACAGGAACGAGACTTCGCGCACTGCCACACGGCAACCATCGCTGTTGGCCGGTGAGAGGACGTGATACTTGGCGCTGGAAACATCATCCAGTGCGCCCAGCCCGCTGAAGAGGACCGAGACAACCGCCGGCAGGGTCACGAACCAAGGCCACCGGTTGCGCCGGTTCCGGCCCCTGAAGGTAATTGATGATCGCCGTCTGGACGAATCCACTTTCAGCAACACCATGGCGGTCAGGAAGAGAACACCGCCGACGGCCCACCCGGGCACCGCCTGCTGACCAAGGACGAACAGAAATCCGGCCCAGCCCATAACACTGCACAGTGGGGCGAGCACGAGCAAAATAACTGAAGCCCGGAAGAGCCTGGACGAAGGCTCCGCCCCAACCCCGACTGGTCCCGCGGCCCCGGCTGTTGCGGAAGCCCCGTCTAGTCCTGAAGCCCCGGCTCCACGGGCATCACCTGGTCCCACGATCCTCCTTCATCAGCGGTGGCAGATTCCCGACCCCGGACACGTATGCCGGGCGCCGCCCCTCAGTATTGGCTGAAATCGGCCGTCGCCGGGTCCGCACCCAGCCGGCTGCCCTCGTCCAGGCCGTCCAGAACGTCCAGGTCCTCCTGGGCCAGGTCCAGCTGTGCGGCGGCCAGGTTTTCCCGCATCCGCGCTGAATCCGCTGATTTGGGAATGACGATCCTGCCCGACCCCAGATGCCAGGCCAGCACCACCTGGGCCGGTGTGGCAGCGTATTTATCCGCGAGCGCGGTAACTTCGGGCGCGTCGAGGCCGGTGCCCTGCCCCAGCGGCGAGTACGCCTGCACCGCTATCCCCCGCGCCGCGGTCTCGGCGGCGAGCGCTGCCTGGCGGAAACCGGGATGAAGTTCAATCTGGTTCACGGCCGGCAGTATCCGGCTCTGCTCGGCCAGGGCGTCAAGATGCTCCACCAGGAAATTGGAGACGCCGATGGCCCGCATGAACCCGTCCTGATAGAGGCCCTCAAGTTCCTTCCAGGCCTGGACGAAGCGGCCCTGCGACGGGACCGGCCAGTGGATCAGGTAGAGGTCCACGACGTCGAGGTTCAGAGTATGCCGGCTCTCCAGGAACGCCGACCGGGCCCGGCCCTGGTCCCCGTTGCGCAGTTTGGTGGTCACAAAGATCTCCGAGCGCGGAATGCCCGACGCCGCGATGGCCGCCCCCACTCCGGCTTCATTGCCGTAGGCTGCCGCGGTATCGATGTGCCGGTATCCGGCGGCGAGCGCGTCCTCGACCACTTCCTGCGTCCGCTCCGGCGGAACCTGGAAGACACCGAACCCAAGCTGCGGAATGGGCACTGAATTGCCCAGTGTCAGATCCGGGACAGGGATGCCTGGGCTGTCGGTCATTGCGTCGCCCTTCCTGGGAGTCCGCCCCGGCCTGTGGCTTAGGCTGGGTGCAGTTGGGTGCCGGGAACCTCCACCTAAGCCCGGCTTCCCGACCCCGTCAAGGAGCGGGCCGGAGGAACTTCGGTCATGGACCTCTCGAGTAAGGCATCGCGTGGCATTGAATCTGCTCTTCATCGGCGGGACCGGCGTGATCAGTTCCGCCGCCGTCGCCCGCGCCCGCAGCCTGGGGCACCGCGTGGCCGTACTGAACCGGGGCGTCTCCGGGGCGCGCCCGGCACCGGCCGGCGTCGAGCATCTCAGCGCCGATGTGCGGGATCCCGCCGCCGTCCGCGCCGCCGTGGGGAACCGGGAGTTCGACGCCGTGGCGGACTTCGTGTCCTACACTGCCGGCCATGTGGCCGCTGCCGTGGAGCTGTACCGCGGGCGTACCGGGCAGTACGTCTACATCAGTTCCGCCTCGGCGTACCAGAAGCCGCCGTCGCAGTTGCCTGTCCGGGAGTCCACCCCGCTGCGTAATCCGTTCTGGCAGTACTCCCGGGACAAGATCGCCGGTGAGGATGTCCTGGTGGAGGCTTACCGTGCGGAGGGGTTCCCGGGAACCATCGTGCGCCCTTCACATACCTATGACGCGACCAAGGTGCCGCTGATCGGCGGCTGGGCCGATATCCACCGGATGCGGGCGGGGCTGCCGGTTCTGGTGCACGGTGACGGCACGTCCCTGTGGACGCTGACGCACAGCCGGGACTTTGCCACGGGGTTCGTCGGACTGTTGGGCCGGCCTGCCGCCGTCGGGGAGAGCTTCACCATCACCTCCGATGAGTTCCTGCCGTGGGATGCCGTCTACCGCACCCTGGCCTCAGCGGCGGGGGTGCCGGAACCGCAGCTGGTGCACGTGGCGTCCGAGACCATCGCGGCCCATGATCCGGGGCGCGGCCCGGGACTGCTGGGAGACAAAAGCCATTCCTCCGTCTTCGACAACACCAAGATCAAGGCCCTGGTTCCCCAGTACTGTGCGGCCATTCCCTTTGCTGCCGGCGCCCGCGAAATCCTGGGCTGGTATGACGCCCATCCGCAGGCGCAGGTTCCGGACGCGGGCTGGATGGATGTCAGCGACCGCCTGGCTGCGTGGGCCGGCGCCGGCGCGGCCGACGGCAAGCGGCGGAAGAAGTCGCCGGCAACCGGTGTTTGACTGTTAGAGTGCCTGCAAGAGGCCAAATGAAAGGCAACAGCATGTCGGATAAAAACCCGTTTGCGGGACTGGGTGACGGAGCACGTTCCAATTCCGGTCCCGACGGCGACCAGTACGCCTACCCGCAGTCCAACGAACCGCGGCCGGCACCGCGGCCTCCGGAGTCCCCGGCCCCGCAGCAGGCACCGTATCAGCAGTACCCGAACCAGCAGCAGGGCCAGTATCCGGCCCAGCAGTACCCGGGCCAGCAGCAGGGCCATGCCTACCCCGGCCAGCACCAGACGCCGCCGCAATACCCCGGCTATCCCGGCGGCCAGCCCCCGCAGGCCTACCCGAACCAGGTCCAGAACTACCCCGGCCCCGGGCAGCACCACCCGCAGCCCGGATACGGCCAGAACCAGTTCGGTCCCGCCCCGTACGGGCAGGGACCCTATGCACAGGGTTACCCGTCCCAGAAGTCCCGGGTGGTTGCCGGTCTGCTGGGCGTATTCCTCGGCGCCTTCGGGGTGCACCGCTTTTACCTGGGCAACTCCGGCATCGGCGCAGCCCAGGTGGTGGCGACCGTGTTCACCGGCGGCTTTGCCGGCGTCTGGGGATTTGTGGAAGGCATCATGATCCTCTGCAACGCCCAGCCCTTCCGCACGGATGCACGCGGCATCCCGCTCAAGGGATAACGCGACGCAGGACTGTCCCGTCCGACGACGGCGGGACAGTCAGCCCTGCATGTTACGGCGGTAGCGGTGCTCCAGCAGCAGGCGGGCTCCGTTGACCACCAGCGTTTCGACCGGCACCCCCTGTTCCTCGGCCAGTTCCTCCAGTTCCCGTCCCAGCTTCGGCGGGATCTGTACCTCAATGATCATGGCTTAAATCGTATAGCCGCCATTGGCCCCTTCCTGACGGAACGTCCGTCAGCTGCGTCACCCGGCAGTGTGCTCCGGCCGGGTAAGCCTGCCAATCAGCGGCACGGATACCCGAAGACGGACCCGCCCGGCTGCCGGACCGCCACCGCTGCCCCCGCCCCGACGTCGGCGGTGCTAGTCTGGACATTCGAACGTTTGTTCTAGTGCAGCCCGGCGGGAAGGCGGATACATGGCGGTGTTTTCAGCAGACCGTTCCCGCAGGACAACACCGCCGGCGGAGTCCGACGCCGCAACGGCAGCCGGCTTCCCCAGCCCCGCCCGCGACTATTTCGACGGCCGGATAGACCTCAACCGGCACCTCATTCGCGACCCCACTTCCACCTACGTGGTGCGGGTGGACGGCGATTCAATGGCGGGCACCGGTATCTGCAGCGGAGATGAACTGATCGTGGACCGCTCACTCACTCCGCGGGACGGCGCCGTCGTGGTTGCCGTGGTGAACGGTGAGCTGGCGGTACGCCGGCTGCTGCTGGACGGCGGCCGGATCCTGCTGCGGGCGGACAGCCCGGGGTATGCGGACATCGAGGTGGCGGAACCGTCCGAACTCTCGGTATGGGGCGTTGTGACGCGCTGCCTGCACCATGTCTGACGCGCCCGGGACGGCCGCTTCCGGCGAACGGATTGCCTTGGTGGACGTGAACAGTTTCTACGTCTCCTGCGAGCGCGCCTTCGACCCGAAGCTTGCCGGCGTGCCCGTGGTGGTGCTCTCCAACAATGACGGCTGCGTGGTGGCCCGCTCGGATGAAGCCAAGGCCCTGGGCATCAAGACCGGGACCCCCTGGTTCCAGCTCGCCGAATCCGCCCCGCAGGCGGGCCTGATCCAGCGCTCCAGCAATTACGAGCTCTATGGCGACCTGAGCTCGCGGGTGATGGAACTGCTGGGCCGTTATGCCCTCTGGCAGGAGGTCTACTCCATTGACGAGTCCTTCCTTGGCCTGGCCGGCACCCCCGCCGAACTGGACGCCCAGGGTGCGACCATCCGCGCCGCCGTCGCCCGGCACACCGGCCTGCCCGTCTGCGTGGGCATCGGCAGCACCAAAACCCTGGCCAAGTTCGCCAACCGGATCGCCAAACAGAACCGGCACCTGCAGGGCGTGTGCAACCTGGACACCATGGACCCCGCCGTCGTGGACACCATCATGTCCCGGGTACCGGTGACCGGCCTGTGGGGTGTGGGCTCCCGGCTGGGGGTCCGGCTCGCGGCACTGGGAATCGAGTCCGTGGCGGACCTGCGGGCGGCAGACCCGGCAATGATCCGGCGCAAATTCTCGGTGATCCTGCAGCGCACGGTGCTCGAACTCAACGGGATCTCCTGCATCCCGCTCGACGAACGCGCGGACCGCAAGCAGCTCATCTTCTCCCGCAGCTTTTCCACGCCCGTGACCACCCTGGCGGATATGCGCCAGGTAATGAGTATCTACGCGCAGCAGGCCGCAGCGCGGCTGGAGCGGGAAGGCCAGCAGGCCTCCGTTCTGACCGCCTATGCGGGAACCTCGCACTTCAGCACCTCCGCTGCGTCCTTCCCGTCCGCCACCGTCCGGCTGGCCGCCCCGACGTCGGACCCGGTCCTGCTCAGCCGGGCCGCGGTCAACGCTCTGGACGCCCAGGTGGTCGAAGGCGTGCCGTACACCAAGGCCGGGGTGATGCTCAGCGGGTTGGAGGCCGCCGGAGCGCAGCCGCTCTTCGAGGAATTCGTCTCCGCCCAGGAACGCCGGAACCTGGGCGAGCTGCTGGGCCGGGTCACGGACAAATACGGGGCGGCGAGCATCGGCCTGGGCATCGCCGGGATGGCAACCGCCAAACCCGAATGGACCATGTCCCGCAAATACTCCTCCCCGCGCTACACCACCGAGTGGAGCGAGCTGCCGGTAGTGAAGGCGAACTGAGCGGATACCTGCGCCCTCCCAGCCGCATAGGTAGTCTTCCTGACTGAGTGCCGCTG
This sequence comes from Arthrobacter sp. YD2, assembly GCF_030410475.1. Lineage (NCBI taxonomy): Bacteria > Bacillati > Actinomycetota > Actinomycetes > Micrococcales > Micrococcaceae > Arthrobacter > Arthrobacter sp. YD2. The sequence continues at coordinate 220,047 of NZ_JAUHHB010000002.1, read as the reverse complement.
ACAGCCCATGGCCCGGCGGGGTAGCCTGCCGACTCAGGAGCAGGGCGGACTCCATCCGCCCGCCGGCTCCTGTCTCGCAGCCGTCCCGGGGGTTCACATGGAAGTATTCTGGCCCGGCGCCGTCATCGGCCCGGTAGTTATGCTGCTCTGCTTCATCGGCTTCAGGAAACGCGAGGCGCTGGCCCGGGGTTTCTTTGCGGGGCAGGAAGCCCTCCACGGAACGCAGCGGGCCAACCGCATCATGGGCGAACCCGCGGCACGGCCGGGCAGGCTCACGGCTCCCCTGCTGGGCGGCATGGCGCTGGGCGCAGTGTTCTTTGTCCTCTCGGTCACCGGAGTCCTGGCGACGGACAGTCCGGCGGCCCCGGCCCCTCCCCCGGGCTTTTTCCTTCTCGCGGCTGCGGGCATCGGCTTTGGCGCGTCCGCCATGGTGTATGTGCTGACCCGGAAAGGACGCAAACCCGTAAGGGCACTGCTGTGGGCACTGGTCCTCTCCGGGATGGCCTGCATCCTCCTCGCCGGGGTGCTGTTCCTGCGCCAATGATGCTGCCGGCCGCTTGATATCCCGGGACGGCTGATATCCGGGTACGGCCGGTTCCATGCGAGGCTGTAACCATGGATCTGGTGGTATCGCCTGCGCTCACAATCCCGGCAGCGGAGCTCACCTGGCGCTTCTCCCGCTCCTCGGGTCCGGGCGGCCAGCACGTGAACACCTCCGACAGCCGGGTTGAGCTGTTGTGGAATGTTGCCGGGTCGGCGGTGCTTACGGAGGAACAGCGCGGGATGCTGCTCGGGCGCCTGCAGAACCGGCTGGTTGCCGGCGTACTCACCGTGACGGCGTCGGAACAGCGCTCGCAGCTGCGCAACCGCGAGACCGCCCTGGCCAGGCTCGCAGCCCTGGTCGCAGACGGGCTCGCCCCCGCACCGCCGAAGCGGCGCAGGACCAAACCCACCCGGGGCTCGAACTACCGGCGGTTGGATGCCAAGAAACAGCGCTCAGCGACCAAGCAGCAACGGCGGCGTCCCCCACGGGATTAGCATCACCGCCAGGCCAGGTCCGCGCTGCCATAGCGCGGCGGAAGCCAGGGATACTCAAGCTGGTGACCGTTGATCTGCAGCGGCGGCGGTACGTAGGTCAGCGACCCATAGTCTCCAAACCCGCTGCGCAGCGCCGGACCGGGCAGCGCCGCAGGCTCTGTCCCCGGCGGCGGACCGGGCAGCGCCAGCAGTTCCTGCGCCGTCCGGGCCAGCGAGAGGTGCGTTGAACCCGCGACCCCCTGCCGGCGCGCCGCCACCAGGGCGAGCGCGGCAGCGGACATTCCCAGCCCGGTCGCGTAGTCCAGGGCCTGCACGGGGAGCGCGCCGGGCCGCCAGCCGCCGTCTTCCCCGGCACCGCCGTACAGGTACGAGATACCGGTGGCAGCCTGCACAATACTGTCAAAACCCCGCCGCTCCGCCCACGGCCCCCGGTCGCCCCAGGCGTCCAGGGACACCACGGCCAGCTGCGGGTACTCTGCCCGCAGCGAGGCCGGGTCCAGGCCCAGCCGGGCCATCGATCCGCCGCGGTAGGCGGTCAGGACGACGTCGGCCTGCGCCAGCAGGGCACGCAGCCGGCGGCGGGCCTCCGCACCGGCGAGGTCCGCAACGGCGCTGCGCTTGGCGAATCCGGTGTCCACGTACTGGTCCTCCAGTTCCGGAATGGCCGGCGGATCCACGCGCAGCACATCGGCGCCGAGTGCGCCCAGAAGGCGGCTCCCCGAAGGGCCGGCGATGACCCGGGTCAGGTCCAGCACGCGCAGCCCGTCCAGGGGCCCGGCGTTTCCGGGGCGGGGCGGCAGAGCAGGATCCACTGCGTCGAGCTCCAGCCGCAGCCAGGGTTCGGCCTGCAGGACACGCCCCTGCTCCGAGTCCGCCCATGCCTGCGGTGTCCGCACCTCGGCTGCCAGCCCGCCGTGCGCCGTTACCACCGCTTCCACCTCCGCCGAGGTACGGCCCCGGACCGCGGCGTCCACCTCCCCGGGGTGCTCCGCCCCGAGTGCCGTGAACAGGGCCCGTTCATGGTGTGGATAGTTCGCATGCAGCCGCACCCAGCCGTCGGCCGTGGGGCGGAACCCGGAGAGCGGAGCGAACCCCTGGGCCTGCCTGTTGTTGATCCGCACGTGCGCGTAGGAAGCGAAGGCGGCAGCAGCGCCGTCGGACGTAAAACTGATCCGCGTCCCGCGACCAGTAGACGACGCGTAGGCGGCGACGGCGGCAGCCAGCATCTGCAGGGAACCCAGCGCGAGCCCTTCAACGTCCAGCCGGCCCGCCCACCACCAGCGCCGCCCGGACCAGGACACGGCGTCCCCGGCCTGCTCCGGCAGCAGGCGGGCCAGGCTGTGCAGCAGCGGCGGTACTCTCCCGGGCAGGCTCATGAAAGGATTATGCACCCGGCGCAGCTTCCGGAAACCACCGGGTTTAGGCTTGGCACATCGGGGCGGTTCCCGACCCTCGAAAAGGCATTCCCGGACAAAGGAGCATCATGGCAGCGGATGTACTGGTAATCATTGGCGTGGGCGGCATGGGACTGGCCGTGCTGCGCCGGTCCGGGGCCGGCCGGAAGGTCCTCCTGGCCGATTTCAACGAGGACCTGCTCGAAGTGGTGCATGCCGCAGCGCTCGGCGAGGGGTTCGACGTCGTCTCCGCCCAGGTGGATGTCTCCTCCCGCGACTCGGTGGCGTCCCTTGCCGCCACTGCGCGCGAGCTGGGCACCGTGACGGGCGTGGTGCACACGGCCGGGCTCTCCCCCGTCCAGGCCCCGGTGGAGGCCATCTGGAAGGTGGACCTGTTCGGTGTGGCCGTGGTGCTGGAGGAATTCGAGAAAGTGATCGCTCCGGGAGGTTCCGGCGTCGTGATTTCGAGTATGGCCGGATACCTGGGCGGCGGCGGGCTTTCCGCAGAGGATCTGGCCAGCCTCGCGGCCAAGCCCGCCGATGATCTCCTGCAGCTTCCGCTGGTTGCCGGCATCGATAACCCGGGATATGCCTACAGCGTGGCCAAGCGGGCCAACCAGGTCCGGGTCCAGGCCGCCAGCCCGCGCTGGGGTGCCCGCGGGGCACGGGTGAACAGCATCAGCCCCGGGGTCATTGCCACCCCGATGGGCCAGCAGGAACTTGCCGGAGAATCCGGCGCACAGATGCGCGCCATGATCGAGGGGTCCGGCACCAAGCGGGTAGGCACCCCGGCAGACATCGCCAATGCGGCTGCCTTCCTGCTCAGCCGCGACTCCAGCTTCATCACCGGCACCGACCTGCTGGTTGACGGCGGCGTTGTGGCCGCCGTTGAAACCGGCGGGCGCAGCAGGCTGGCCGGCTAGGTGTACTGAGGCGGCCAGGAAGGCGGCTCCATGACTGAGCAGCAGGGACCGGATGCGGAGCACACCCCGTATCTGGCCCTGCTGCGCGGCATCAACGTTGGCGGCCGCAACAAGGTGCCCATGAAGGCCCTGAAGGGACACCTCGAGGACCTGGGCTACCGGGACGTTTCCACCTACATTGCCAGCGGCAACGTCCTGCTCTCCTCGGATCAGGACGTTGCCACGGTGGGGCGGGGCATCGAGGCAGCGCTGACCCGGCACTTCGACCTTGACGATGAACTGATCAGGGTCCTTGTCCTGACCCGGGATCAGCTGCAGGCGGTGGTGGACCGGAAGCCGGAGAACTTCGGCGAACGTCCGGACCTGTACCACTCCGATGCGGTTTTCCTCATGGATATCGACGCCGGAACCGCCATGGGTGCCTTCCGCCCCCGGGAGGGCGTGGACACGGTCTGGCCCGGCGACGGCGTGATCTACTCCCAACGGCTCAGCGCCGAGCGTACGAAGAGCCGGCTGAGCGCGATTGTTGCATCCCCGCTGTACAAGTCCATGACCATCCGCAGCTGGAACACCACCATGAAGCTCAGGGACCTGTTCTAACCGCTCAGTGTTAGGGTCCATGCATGGATCCGATGCCGACCGAGAATACTTTTGACCACAGGCGCAGCTGGCACGGCGAACACGTCGGGTACATCCATGTCACCGAGGACGGAAGGTTCGTGCCCTTCGACCTCCTGCACCGCATGCGTACCGGCCCCGGGGATCTGGATGCTGCCTAAACCCTGCTCGATGATCTGGGGCTGCAGATGTTCACCGAGGACTGGTGGCTGGACGTCGACGGCGGACAACGGCTCCCCGTGCTGATCCAGGAAGTCCACCGGGACCGGATCACGGTGGCGCCCACAGCGGAAGGCGCCATTGCGAAGGCAGTCGATATGACTGCCGCCACGGTCCTCCTGCTCCCAACCGACCGGCTGCATCAGGCCGGGCGCTAGGACCGTTTTTACGGGATCACGTTGCCGGAGATCCGGGCGCGAAGCTGCTCATTTTCCGCATCCCACTGTCGAAGCCCCGCGATAATCTTCTGCAGGAAGTCGTCCACTTCGTCCTGGTCATAACCCTCCCGGAATTTTGTGGGCGAGAACTTCTGGTTAATGACCTGATCTGCGCTCATGCCCGGGTTCGCGGTGAACACCGGCTGGCTGAGCGGATTGATGATGTGCCGTTGAAGCAGCTCATTTTCTTCCTGGAGCCGGCGCAGTTCCCCGACAATCGTGTCCAGGAACCTGTCCACTTCATCCTGGTCATATCCTTCCCTGAATTTGGTCGGCTGGAACCGCTGCGCCACCACGTCCTCGGCCGTCATTGCCGAGTTGCCCTGCGCCGCTTTTTGCCCGCCCGGCTGCTTATCCGCCGCTGTCTTGGACTTTTTGACCAGTGAAAACACGAAGTAAATCAGCAGGGCAATTCCCAGAGCCCACCAAAGGATTACGGAGCCGCCGTCGTCGCTGCTTTCCTGGGCCATTGCCGCAATATTCGCCAGGAACATGATGTGCTGCCTCTCCTCGGTCTGCCAAAACAATTCGCCCTGAATTCTACCGGCAATACCGGATTCCTTTCAGCAATCCCACAGGTTTTATTTTAGCTATTCCGTGCCGCCGTTAGTGACGAACCTGCCGCCCATCGCGTCAGCAAGTTCGGAGACTTCGTTGCTGCCCGGAACTGTACCGTCGCGGCCCGGAAGGACCAGCACATGCCAATTGTTCCCTTCGGCAAAATAGCCGGGCCCGTTCTCCGCACCCTCGATCAGTTCCGTGGCCTCCATCCGGTCCGCCTCGTTGTCGTAGCGGATGATCTCGACCGTTTCAGTGCACATACGGTACTGGGGCAAATAGCCGTCAATCTCCACGGTCACAGGCTCGGCCGTGGTGGCTGGATCGCAGTCCAGGGTCTCGGCAACGGCGTCGTAGGCTTCATCAACGGAGGCGAAGGAGGACAGGGCCGGTTCCGTGGAGGAAGCAGCGGTGCAGGCAGCCAACAGGAACGCCGCAGGCAGCAGCACCAGCGCAGAAGCAGTCCTTTTCATTCCATGTCCCCCGTCCGCGGCAATTTCGCATATCCTCGCACGCTTCGGCGCGTATGCCCACCACCTTCTGCCCGCCGGCGAGGCCTGCCGGGACGGCCGGCGCACCGGAAGAAACGGATAGCGTAGAGACATGAGCTACGCGTACGACGTCGAGGTCCTGCACTTGCTCGTCTCGGGCGGACACGCCTACTTCGGCCGCGCCAAGGACGGTCCCGCCGATGTTGAGACCGCCGACGCAGATCGGGCAGAGGTAGTGGCGGGCAAGGGCATTGTGGGTGACCGGTTCTTCGGCAAGGCAGCCCACATGGACGCCGCCGTGACCCTGTTTGCCGTCGAGTCCCTGGAAGCCATCGCGGCCGATCTTGGTGCCGGCCCCTTCGATCCGCTGCTGACCCGCCGCAACGTGGTTCTTCGCGGCGCCGAACTGGTGCCGCTCATCGGACAGGACTTCACCCTGCGGACCCCCGGCGGCAGCGTGGACTTCCACGGCGGCCGGCACGCGCACCCCTGTGCATGGATGGATACCGTCCTGGCTCCCGGCGCACACAAGGCGATGCGGGGCCGGGGCGGGCTGCGCTGCCGGCCCGTCAGCAGCGGCCTGCTGCAGCGGGGACCTGCGGTGCTGATCAGCCCGGTCCCGCTGGACCCTGCCCGGGCGGGAGAACCCACGCTGCTGCGCCCCGGCCGGCTGCCCTAGGTGCCCTCCTGGTTGACCCTGTTTCCCAGTGAAAACGTCGGGTAGGTGAAGGATTCCCATTCCGGCTTAGGTGGTCATTTTTCTCCGACACTGGAGCAGATGGGCCCCCGACCCACGGACACCAATCCCCCGAGGCCGCAAAGACCGCAGCCCTGAACCTTCATCCTGTATAGGGTCTGGCGACCACCGAGGAAGCCGCACCGCCCATCGTCAAGGACAACCTTGAAGGCAAGCCGTTCAGGCTAGAAGTCGTCCACCCAGTTCTGTTGTGCGACCTCAGTGAGGACCTGGTACTCCATCGGTGCGGACCATGAGTCGACCAGCCAGACGCCGTCCTGGCCCTGCGTCATCCACGCTTCATCGACGCTGTAGTGCACCATACCGAGATAACCTTTGGTGTTGGTGAAGTAGGTGCGGTACTCCATCCCGCTGACTTTCACCCACGCCACCCCGCTGGCATCGGACTTATACGAGAGGGTCATCGGCGCCTGGGCTGAATGGGCGAGGGTGAATCCGTTATCGTCTGCGGTCATGTGCTCGCGGTGCGATGGCTCGTCAAGGAGGATGTTGGCGAAGTTCCCTGTGGACCAAAAACGAACATAGCCCGGGATCAGCTGCCGTCCGTCATCACCCACGTACGAGCCCTGGATCGCTCCGGCGAATTCCCCCCACATACGCTCAGTCATTAGCGGCTGCATCACCGGTGCCACAGTTTCAACATCACCGGGCTCCACATTGCGGCTCCCCTTCTGAAGGTCGGGGAAGCTGTGCGCTGTCGCCAGGAAGTCGCCCACCGCGGCAGTCACTTCATCGGCGACGTGGTCTGGGAGCACCTCCATGCTGGGATCCAGGGTGACCGGGGTCGCTTCGATGCCCCGGACCTCACTGGGCACCTCATAGATGCGGCCGTCTTCCTCGGATGCTGACTCGGAGACGGACGGTACAGGCGAACTCATGGCGCTTTCCTCTGCGACAGGAGCTGCCTCCGACGTGTCCGCGGCACAGCCTGTCATTAGCAGCGCGGCCAGTCCAAGCGAAGCGGTCAGCGTCTTCGAAGTGTTCTTCATTCAATATCCCCCATTTATGAAGGGCCGCTTTCCGGCCCGCCCCGAGCCTAGCGGGAACGCGCTACCGGAGCACATATGTCAGCCCGTCATATGAGATTCCGCATTACTTGGCCATATCCCGAGATAGATGGCCAGCCTCCTGATGACGAGGAGGTAATCGCTGATCGGACGCGAAGCCCGGCAACGAGGGCGCCGGTAATAAGGCCGGTGGGCAGGTCCAGCAGAGGAAAGACAGGCGAACGCGTTAGGATGGCGCCCACGCCGAAAAATTACACAATGGGGGAAGCATGATTTCGGAAAGCCAATTCTCGACACTTATGACAGAGGACGTCTTCGGCAAAATCGAAGCTCCCGACTGGCTTGTCTCAGAACCGGGCGGCCCTTTCAGCCAGCACGCGAGCTGGGCCGTCTGGAGCAAGCGCACTGATGTAGGCCCCGTAAAGGCATCCCAGGACATGACGGTGGTGGAATCCTACGACGCCCTCAAGGACATCATCCATAACAACGTCATCCTGCTTGGCTTCAACAGCGGGACGCACGCACCCGGTGCGGGCGCCGGACAGCCCTGGGCAAACTTCCACTGCGGCAGCCGTGACTACCTGACGGCCTACGGCACTGCGGGAACACCCTTGGAGGGCGCCTACATCACCGACTTTTACAAGGGACTTCCAACCAGAAACTCGAAGGAGCTTAAAGACAAGCTCAAGGCGGGCGGTCCGGAATACGAAGCCGGTATCAACAAGCTGATGACGGCTGTCTTTGATCGGGAAATGGAGATCATCGGCGCCGCTCCCGAAGTCCCCGTTATTTGCCTCGGTTTCGATACCTACCAGGCATTCAGCAAGGCGTTCGGCGACAGCCGACCGGCTTTCCGTGCACCCCACGCCGGCCATGTTGCGCTCAACAAAGCGGCCTTTGCCGACGAAATGCGCCCGGTCATCGCTGCCGCCGGCCTGTAGATCCCACTGCAACCCAGGCCGCCGAAGGGAAACGGAACTCTGCACAGGCGTCCGCCCCATCGCCCCGCCCCGCCCCGCCCGGAGCCTTCTGGGACCGAGCGGGGCGGTCGTGCGTCTAGGCACACCCGGGAGATGCCCCTGGTTCAGGCTCGTCGCCTGGGCATCCGAATCCCGCCGCGTTTCATTGACTGTGCCGCACACATGTAGACACAAAGAGCAGCCGCGACTGCAAGCGCTGAATATTCAGAGTCTCCAGAAACATCAATATTCTAGGGCTGGCACTCCTTGAGGGAATCCAGCATCGCCTTTATTGAGTCCCCGCACCGGAAGATTGCATTGAAAACCTTCACTAAGTTCCTACTCCTCATCGCCACGGTCAGCGCTGTGATTACTGTCGCTATACTTTTCTCCGATCAAACCCGCGCGGTTGATGAACGGCTCCCTGTCCCCGCAGAGTTCGCCACCTCGGAGCACAGGGTCAGGGAAGTCGCACCAGACAGCGAAAGGAAGAGAGATTGGGAGTACGAGGATTCTTCAGGCAATAGCATAAAAATGTCGAAATGTGATGATTCCGGCTTTTTCTCGTCGTCCAAGACCTGCTTTGTAACTGAAGATAAAATGGTGTGGTTCGAATATATAGACACCAGAGGCCAATCCCAGGAAGTAATCACTTACGACGGAGTTGAGTACAAGGCAGAATGTATCCGGAACGGCAGTTTCTGGGACTGGAATGTCAAAATGTACTGCGGATCAGAGCCTCGCTGAATCTCCCCTCCCGCGGTGGTGGACACTGGGCCTGGCCGTCACCCGGCAGCTCCGAGACGGCCGCGATGATCACCGCCCCCCCCCGGCCGCCGGGCTTCAGTAAGTTGCCTGACACTGGCCAACTAACTTGTCAGCTCATAGTAAAAACCCGCGGCACCGGACCTTTCGATCCGGTGCCGCGGGTTTTTACTGCGGATTTTTTAGTTCTTCAGCAGCCAACCACCCGGGTGCTGAAAAACGGAACTAGAAGTCCCAGTCGTCGTCTTCCGTATTCACGGCCTTGCCGATCACGTAGGAGGAACCGGAGCCGGAGAAGAAGTCGTGGTTCTCGTCGGCGTTCGGGGACAGGGCGGAAAGGATGGCCGGGTTCACGTCCGTCAGGGTGGACGGGAACATGGCCTCGTAGCCCAGGTTCATCAGCGCCTTGTTGGCGTTGTAGTGCAGGAACTTCTTGACGTCCTCGGCCAGGCCGACGCCGTCGTACAGATCGTGCGTGTACTGGACTTCGTTTTCGTACAGCTCGAAGAGCAGCTCGTACGTGTAGTCCTTCAGTTCCTGGCGGCGTTCCTCCGGCAGGGTCTCCAGTCCACGCTGGAACTTGTAGCCGATGTAGTAGCCGTGCACAGCCTCGTCACGGATGATCAGGCGGATCAGGTCTGCCGTGTTTGTCAGCTTGGCCCGGGAGGACCAGTACATCGGCAGGTAAAAGCCGGAGTAGAACAGGAAGGACTCCAGCAGGGTGGAGGCAATCTTGCGCTTCAGGGGATCATCACCGCGGTAGTACTCGGTGACAATCTGCGCCTTCTTCTGCAGGTTCTCGTTCTCGGTGGACCAGCGGAACGCCTCGTCAATCTCCTTGGTGGAAGCCAGGGTGGAGAAGATCGAGGAGTAGCTCTTGGCGTGCACGGACTCCATGAACGCGATGTTCGTGTAGACCGCTTCCTCGTGCGGGGTGAGCGCATCGGGGATCAGCGACACGGCGCCAACCGTGGCCTGGACGGTGTCCAGCAGCGTCAGTCCGGTGAACACGCGCATGGTCAGCTGCTGCTCTTCCGGGGTGAGCGTGTTCCAGGACTGGACGTCGTTGGACAGCGGCACCTTCTCGGGCAGCCAGAAGTTGTTGACCAGACGGTTCCAGACTTCTACGTCTTTCTCGTCCTGGATGCGGTTCCAGTTGATCGCCTGCACGTGGTCGATCAGCTTCAGCTTCTCGGTCATGACTGTTTCCTTGTCTTCAAAAGTTCCGGGGAGGGAGTGCGGTTGGTGCAGGCCTTACAGCATGCAGGAAACGCAGCCCTCAACCTCGGTGCCTTCCAGGGCGAGCTGGCGCAGGCGGATGTAGTAGATGGTCTTGATGCCCTTGCGCCAGGCGTAGATCTGCGCCTTGTTGATGTCGCGGGTGGTGGCGGTGTCCTTGAAGAACAACGTCAGGGACAGGCCCTGGTCCACGTGCTGCGTGGCAGCGGCGTAGGTGTCGATGATCTTCTCGTAGCCGATTTCGTAGGCATCCTGGTAGTACTCCAGGTTGTCATTGGTCAGGTACGGGGCCGGGTAGTAGACACGTCCCAGCTTGCCTTCCTTGCGGATCTCGATCTTCGACGCCACCGGGTGGATGGAGGAGGTGGAGTTGTTGATGTAGGAGATCGAGCCGGTGGGCGGCACGGCCTGCAGGTTCTGGTTGTAGATGCCGTGGGCCATCACCGAATCCCGCAGCTCGGCCCAGTCAGCCTGGGTCGGGATCTTCACGCCGGCGAACAGTTCGCGCACCCGCTCGGTCTGCGGTACCCATTCGGAGTTGATGTACTTCTCAAAGTACTCACCCGTGGCGTACTTGGACCGCTCAAAGCCGGCGAACTTGCGGCCGGTCTCGATGGAGAGCAGGTTTGAGGCCCGCACGGCGTGGTAGACCACCGTGTAGAAGTAGATGTTGGTGAAGTCGATGCCCTCTTCGGAACCGTAGTGGACCCGCTCGCGGGCCAGATAGCCGTGCAGGTTCATCTGGCCCAGGCCAATGGCGTGGGACTGGTCATTGCCCTTGGCAATGGACGGAACGGAGCCGATGTGGCTCATGTCCGAGACAGCGGTCAGCGCACGGATGGCCGTTTCAATGGTCCGGCCGAAGTCCGGGGAGTCCATGGTCTTGGCGATGTTCAGCGAGCCAAGGTTGCAGGAGATGTCCTTGCCGGTCTCGTCGTAGGACAGGTCATCCTTGTACGTGGTGGGCTCGGAGACCTGGAGGATTTCCGAGCACAGGTTGGACATGATGATCTTGCCGTCGATCGGGTTGGCACGGTTTACCGTGTCCTCGAACATGATGTACGGGTAGCCGGACTCGAACTGGATCTCGGCAAGGGTCTGGAAGAACTCGCGGGCACGGATCTTGGTCTTCTTGATCCGGGCGTCGTCCACCATCTCGTAGTACTTCTCGGTGACCGAGATGTCGGAGAACGGCATGCCGTAGACCTTCTCGACGTCGTACGGGGAGAACAGGTACATGTCCTCGTCGCGCTTGGCCAGTTCGAAGGTGATGTCCGGAACGACGACGCCGAGGGAGAGGGTCTTGATGCGGATCTTCTCGTCCGCGTTCTCACGCTTGGTGTCCAGGAACCGGTTGATGTCCGGGTGGTGGGCGTGCAGGTACACGGCACCGGCGCCCTGGCGGGCACCGAGCTGGTTGGCGTAGGAGAAGCTGTCTTCGAGGAGCTTCATCACGGGGATCACGCCGGAGGACTGGTTCTCGATCTGCTTGATCGGCGCGCCGACCTCGCGGATGTTGGTCAGCGCGAAGGCGACGCCGCCGCCGCGCTTGGAGAGCTGCAGTGCGGAGTTGATGGAGCGGCCAATGGACTCCATGTTGTCTTCGATGCGCAGCAGGAAGCAGGAGACCAGCTCGCCGCGCTGGGCCTTGCCGGCGTTCAGGAAGGTGGGGGTGGCGGGCTGGAAGCGGCCCTCGATGATTTCATCCACCATCTGCACGGCCAGCTTCTCGTCGCCGCGGGCCAGGTGCAGGGCAACCATGCACACGCGGTCCTCGTAGCGCTCCAGGTAACGCTTGCCGTCGAAGGTCTTCAGCGTGTAGGAGGTGTAGAACTTGAACGCGCCCAGGAAGGTCTCGAAACGGAACTTCTTCTTGTAGGCACGCTGGTATAGGTCCTTGATGAAGTTCATGGAGTACTGGTCGAGCGTTTCGCGCTCGTAGTACTCATTCTTCACCAGGTATTCCAGCTTCTCTTCCAGGTCGTGGAAGAACACCGTGTTGTTGTTAACGTGCTGGAGGAAGTACTGGCGCGCAGCAGCGCGGTCGGCGTCGAACTGGATCTCGCCGTTCTTGCCGTACAGGTTCAGCATGGCGTTGAGCTCGTGATAGCCCAGGTCCTTGTAAGCCTCGGGGAGCTCCTTGGAGGCTGTCATGCCGGCTTCTGCGACTGATGTGTCCAAAACTTTTCCAATCCTTCGTTAACCTTGGCGACGTCCTCGGACGTGCCCATGAGTTCAAATCGATACAGCACGGGGACCTGGCATTTCACGGCGATGATGTCCGCCGCGAGGCAATAGGAGTCCCCGAAGTTTGTGTTGCCCGCCCCAATCACTCCCCGGATCAAGGAGCGGTTGTGCTCGTTGTTCAGGAACTTGATGACCTGTTTGGGCACGGCGCCCTTGGCCGCGGCCCCCGGCTGTGCCGCGGTTCCCCCGTAGGTGGGGAGCAACAGCACATAGGGCCGGCGGGCCAGCAGGGTGGGCCGGGGAGTGTGGAGCGGGAGCTGGGCCGCGGGGACCCCGAGCTTTTGTACAAAGCGTCGGGTGTACCCGGAGGCCGATGAGAAGTAAATCAGGGACGCGTCCGTTTCCGGGTGCCTCTCTTCTGCGGATGCCTCTGCCGGAATGCCGGCCTGGTCTGCCATCCCCAGTGTCATGGTTGCTGCGCTCCTGACGGGTTCTGCGCGGGTGGTGCGTGGTGCGGTGATGCGAGGTGCTGCTAAGGGAAACCGTGGGCCGGAGGGCCCGTGGGATTCTTAGGCGACGGAGGAGACCTGCGCCTGGGCCAGCTCTTCGATCTTGTCGGGACGGAAGCCGGACCAGGAGTCCTGCTCGGTGACGACAACGGGGGCCTGCATGTAGCCCATGGAACGGACGCGCTCAAGGGCCTCGGGGTCCTGGGACATGTCCACGCTCTGGTACACAATGCCCTTCTTGTCGAGGGCGCGGTAGGTGGCGTTGCACTGAACGCAGGCGGGCTTGGTGTAAACCGTAACGGTCATGGTCTGGTCTCCCCTAGTGAAGCTGTGAAAGCTGTTCTGTTGCTGGGTTTTGGTTGCTGGTTGTAGCCGGGTGAAGTCTGTTGCTGCGGTGATGCGGGAGCTTTCTGTGAAGCTCGAAGTCTGTTCCTAGATACTACATCCAGTTACCTGCCCAGACACTACATCTAGTGCGCACCTCTAGGGGGAACCCCCACATGATGTATTACAAGTATGTCATTACAGGGGGTCTTCGTCCACAGTTTGTGCACAGGGATTACCGCGGTATTCGTGAGGTTTACGCGGTTCCGGCAGGGTTCTCCACAGCCTGTGCAGAACCGAATGCACATGTGACGAGATCGGCAAGATGCTTGCGTGTCGCGTACCGTGGGCGTGTCGCCTCTAGTACCCCCGAACACTAGATATTGTGGTCGACGCCCCGGGGCAACGAAGAAGGAGCTGGCATGGTGAACCCGATCCATTTGAAGACCCTCCTTGAGGTGCTCCGTACCGGCTCCTTCGCCGCCGCAGCCCTGCGCCTGGGGTACACCGCCTCCGCCGTGTCGCAGCAGATGTCCGCCCTCGAGCGGGACACGGGCACCCAACTGTTTGTCCGCTCTGCCCGCACGGCCTCCCCCACTGAGGCCGCCGTTGTGATGGCCCGGCACGCCGCGAAGGTGCTGACGGACATGGACGCACTTCTGGCCGCAGCTGCGCGGACCGGCCAGGACACCGGACACGAACTGCGGTTGGGTATTTTTCCCAGCCTCGCCACGTTCGCCCTGCCGGAGCTGCTCTCCTCCCCCGGCTGGCAGGAGCTGGGCATCAGCCTGAAGCTCTCCGTTGCCGAGCCCGCCCAAACCATCCAGGGACTGCGCACCGGCGGGGACCTGGACGTCGCACTGGTGTACCAGGTGGGTCAGGGTGGTCTGGCCTGGCCGTCCACGATCAGCCGCCAGTGGCTCGGGGATGACAATTTCAGGGTGGTGCTGCCGGAGTCCTGGGGAATCCGCGACGGCGCGGAAGTCACTGCCGAGCAGCTCGCCGGCATGCCCTGGATCATGCATCATCCCGGCACGCCGGATGCACTGGTGATTGAGCGGCTGTTTGCCAGCTGCAGCCTGCACCCCCGGGTCTCTGCATGGTGCGATGACTTCAACGCCAGCCTGGCCATGGCCGCGGCAGGCCTGGGCGCGGCCCTGGTGCCGGAACTGGCCATGCTGAACCGGCCCGCGGGGACGGTGGTGCTGGACGTGCCGGAGATCCGGCTGGCCCGCAGCATTTTCGCCCTGCTTATTCACGAACAGAACGTCCAGGTGCGCCTGTTCCTGGACCGGCTGGCGGATGTTTTGGGCAGCCGGAGCATTGTGCCGCTGCCCACATCCGGCAGCAGGGACGGCTGAAAAATCGTCGTCCCGGCACCGCCGGGGCAATACTGGCCTAATGACCACCGGCGAACAGTCCCTCTACAAACGGTCATTCAGTGCCGTCACCAACCGGGTCACCGGCTTCCTGCGCTACACGCGCCTTCAGCTCGCACTGAAGGCTGCCATCGCCGTCGGCATTGCCTGGACCCTGGCCCCGCACGTCCCCGGGGTGGCATCACAGTACCCGTACTACGCACCGCTGGGCGCGCTGGTGAGCATGTATCCCACCGTCTTCGGTTCCCTGCGGACCGGCCTGCAGACCCTGGCCGGTCTCGTGGTCGGCATGGCCCTGGCCCTGGGCGCGCTGCTCTTCGGTGCCCCGAATGTCCTGACCATTTCCCTGATTGTGGGACTCGGCGTCCTGCTGGCTGGCCTGCCCCATCTGGGCGCCTCGGGCCGGGATTACGTGCCTGTTGCCGCCCTGTTTGTACTGGTATTGGGCGGTGATGATCCGGACGGGTATTCCTTCGGCTATATGGTGCAGATGCTGGTCGGAGTCATCGTCGGGCTGGTCGTCAACGCCACCGTGTTCCCGCCGCTGCACCTGAACGGCGTCGTGAACGGACTCGTGGCCCTGCGCCAGTCCCTCTCCAAACAGCTGCGGGACATGGGCAGCGCCCTGGGGGAAACCTGGCCGCCTGAGCATGAGGAATGGTCCCGCCGAGAAAGCGAGCTGGACGGGCTTACCGGCGAGGTCCGGGAGGCCGTGGAACTGGCTGACAGCAGCCGCCACGGAAATATCCGCAGCCGCAAGTACCGGCGCGACTTCGACGCCGACTACCGGGCCCTGCGGGCGATGGAACGCGCAACGGCACACGTTAAGGACATGACAGACGTGCTCACGGACGCCATCTGGCGCAACCCGGAGAACGTGGCAGTCCCGGCGCCGCTGGCCGAGCCGCTGGCCAGGGCCGTGGCGGCGTGCGCTGAAGCCGTGGAGGTTTGGGATCCGGAAAGCGACGAGCACGCGGCGGCCACCGAGTCCCTGGTCGAGCTGGTGCGCCTGGTGAACACCTCGGGTTCCGCTGACAGTCCGGTAGATGCCACCGCGGCAATGGCCATGGACCTTCGCCGCATCCTGCGCACCGTTAGTACGGTGGCCGAACAGTAGTTGCGGGACATCGGGAACAATTCTTTCCACTGTCTGAATCCCGCAGCAGCGCTGGGAAGGGCGGCCCTCATGGAACCCTGTACCCGCAGGCAACGGTTGACACTTTTCCGCACAGTGGCAGACTCGCACTACATAGTGGAAAGTTGACGCACCATCCGTTGGGGTCGGCCGCCCGTGAATCCGGGCAGACATTTATGGTGGGCCTCCCGAGTACAGGGGGAACCAAATGCCAGCGAAAATGCACAGGAGTACCGGCACGATATTCGCCGCCATGGCGGTGGCCGTCATGGCCGCCTCCGGATGTTCCGGAACGGAGACAGGCACCGGTTCCACGGACACCGCCGCCGCTGAAGTCCCGGTGACAGAGCAAACCCGATCGGTGAGCGGTACGCCTGCCGCTGCACCCCGGGACAGGGGCCCGCTCGTCACGCGGATCAAGACCAACGACGACGGCGCGCCCGGCTCCATGACGGTCGAAGGACTCACCACGGATTCGGAGGCCCTCGAGTTCGAGGTGGCCTGCGACCGGGAGGACACCATCAGGGTAGAGGTTGCGCGGATCGGTTTTGTGCAGATGACCTGCCCCATGACCGAGGGACTGACCCATACCACCACCATGGACATCAGCGGCTTGGAACAGGACATAACGACGGGTGAGCGTGAACTGCAGATCACGGCCACCGGGACCGAAGGCACGGTTTGGGAAGTAGCGGTCACCAAGGCGGACCGGGCCTGACTCCGCGGCGGACCCGCGGCGCGGCCCCTCCCCCTATTCGGCCTCGGTGAGCAGGCCCAGCTCGGCCAGCTGCCGTGACATTCCCGCCCCGTCAGGTGCATAGATCCACGGCACGTCAACCGGTGTCTGGCCGGGACGGCCCGTCCGGCCGCCAGCCAGGACGGCTTCGCCGGCGGAGAGCTGGCGGATGGCAATAGCACGCACCTTGTCGGGGTGTTCCTGCGCGAAGGCCGCATAGATCTCTTCATCATGCTGGCCGTCGTCGCCGATCAGAAGCCACTGGATGTCCGGGAATTCCTCCGTCAGGCGGGCCAGCTGGGTGCGCTTGTGCGCCTGGCCGCTGCGGAACCAGCGGTCGGTGGTGGGGCCCCAGTCGGTGAGCAGCAGGGGGCCGGCAGGGTAAAGGTTCCGCGTGATGAAACGGGTCAGTGTTGCTGCCACGTTCCATGCTCCGGTGGAGAGGTAAAAGACCGGGCCTACCGGATTCTGGCGGGCGAGCCTGTCCATCATCACGGCCATGCCGGGGGTGGGGGTACGTGCGTGTTCATCCAGCACAAAGGTGTTCCAGGCTGCCAGCATCGGCCGCGGCAGGGCGGTGACCATGATGGTGTCGTCAATGTCTGAAACCACACCCACCCTGGCCGCAGGATCCACCACATAGACCGGGGCCACCGTTTCTTCCCCGTCCTCGGAATGCAGGGTCACGGTGGTCCAGCCGGGCTCCATCTGCGCTGGCAGGCGAACATCAATCACGCCGCCGCGGTCCGCGGTGACTACGTGCTTGCTGTCCCCCACCTGAACAGTGATGGTGGCCTTGTTGACCGGGGGGCTGATGAAGTTGCGCCAGCCGCGGATCCCGTCGGCAATGGCCTTGGACGCCAGTGATTTTTCGTTTCCGCGGAAGTATCCGGGCTTGGCCAGGACGACGCGGCCCAGCACCCGCACCCAGGTGGTGGAACCGTACCCGGTGAACGGCAGGACAGTCTGAACGTCTCCCCGCTTTCGGGCATGTTCCTCACGCCACGCATGCAGGGAATCCTCCAGACGCATACCGAGGTGGGCAACCGGGGTTTTCCCGGCGGGACGGTCCGTCGTGTTGTGTGCCATTTTCCCAGTCTGTCAGAAACGGGCGGCCGCCGTTTCCGGCGGCCGCATCGGCTTCCCTGCGTTAGACCCGGTATTTCGTTGTCACCGGGCAGTCGAACGGATCGCGGGCCGCAAGGCCCACCTTGTTCAGATACTTCACCACAATCCCGTAGGACTGCAGCAGGGTGGTTTCCGTATAGGGGATGGAGTGCTTGGCGCAGTGTTCCTTGACCAGTTCGCTGGCCCGGGCCAGGTGCGGCCGGGGCATGCTGGGGAAGAGGTGGTGCTCCACCTGGTAGTTCAGCCCGCCCATCAGGGTGTTCATGCCGCGGCCCACGATGTTGCGTGAGGTCAGCACCTGCCGGCTGAGGAAGTCCACCTTGGAGTCCTTCGGAATGATCGGCATGCCCTTGTGGTTCGGGGCAAAGGAAGCGCCCATGTACACGCCGAACACTGCCATCTGGACACCGATAAACGCGAACGCCATGCCCACGGGAAGGAAGAAGAAGACAGCTGCCAGGTAGAGGCTCAGCCGCAGCAGGACAACGGTGATTTCCCAGGCCCGGCCCTTGACCGCGTTCTTGGAAAACAGGTGCCGGATGGAGGTGACGTGCAGGTTGATGCCTTCAAACATCAGAATCGGAAAGAACAGCCATCCCTGCCGGCGGGCAAACCATGCCATAAAACCCTTTTGCCGCGCGGCCTGTTCCGGCAGGAAGGAGATGGTGTCCATCTCGATGTCCGGGTCCTTGCCCACGGTGTTCGGGTTGGCGTGGTGCCTGCTGTGCTTGTTCATCCACCACTGGTAGCTGATGCCCACCACTGCGTTGGCCAGGAAGCGGCCCGCCCGGTCATTTGCCGGACCGGATTCGAACACCTGGCGGTGCGAAGCCTCGTGCGAAATGAAAGCAAGCTGGGTCAGCAGCACCCCCAGTGCGGCGGCGATCAGCAGCTGGAACCAGCTTTCCCCGATAAAGAATGATCCCGTTGCAGCGGCAATAAGTCCGGCGAACAGGAATGCGGCGGTGGTGATGTAGAAAGACCGCCGGCGCTTCAGCAGGCCCTCGTCACGGACGGCCTTAAGCAGTCCGGAGTAGGTGCTGGTGATACTGGCCCGGCGGGGCTTCTTTTCCCTCGGCTCTTCATTTACGGGTGCAGTGGGGGGTGCGGTTATGCTCATTCGGCCTTCTGGTCGTCTGCGACTTCCCAGCCGAGGTGGTGAACGGATTCGTTCTGTAGATGTGACCACCCTAACCCGGAATGCTGGTATTTCGCTGTGACCGTTCCGTAATCTGTCCGCCGTATTGACTCCCGGGGCGTCCGCGCGCCTGTCTCCGCACCGCTGGACACCGCGTTTAGGCTGTTCCAAAACGGAGGAGGGAACATGGCCGGCAACGTCAGCGGCGGAAGCCGGAAAGGCGGACTGCAGTTCTTTCCGCAGTCCGCACAGGAAAGCAGCAGTGCCCCGCCCCGCCCCTGGCTGAATCCCGCGGCGTACTGGCCTTCCCTGTCCGATGCGACAGCCGGGCTTCCGGCGCCCGTGGCAGTGCTGGGCATGGAGGCCCTGCGCTTCAACGCGGCTGACCTGGTTCGGCGTGCCGACGGCGTCCCGCTGAGGATCGCCAGCAAATCACTGCGTGTCCGCGGCATTATTGAGTCCCTGCTCCGGGCTCCGGGGTTCCGCGGCGTTTTCGCTTACACACTGGCGGAGGCCTTATGGCTGGCGGAGTCCTGTGCTGACGTCCTGGTGGGCTATCCCAGCACCGACCGTGCGTCCCTGAGCCGCCTGCTGGGTGACGACCGGCTCGCTGCACGGGTGACCCTGATGGTGGATGAGGAATCCCAGTTGGACCTGGTGGATTCCCTGGCTCCCCCCGGCCGGCGCGCGCCTGTGCGGATCTGCCTGGATGTGGACGCGTCCTGGCAGGCGCCGGTCCTGGGTTTTATTGGAACCCGCCGCTCTCCCCTGCACCGTCCGGACGACGCCGTGGGGCTGGGCGCCCGGATAGCCGCCCGCCCGGGGTTTCAACTGGTGGGCCTGATGATGTACGAAGCGCAGGTCGCCGGCGTGGGCGATGCCGTTCCCGGCGCCCGGGCGGGAAATGCCCTGATGCGCCGCATCCAGTCCCGGTCCATGGCGGAGCTCCGCGCGCGGCGGGGCAGGATTGCCCGGGAGCTGCGGAACCTGGCGGATCTTGAATTCGTCAACGGCGGCGGCACCGGCTCCGTGGAGGCAACCCGCGAAGATGCCTCCGTGACCGAGATCACCGCGGGGTCCGGCCTTTTTGCCGGGCACCTCTTTGATACCTACCGTTCCTTCTCCCCCGCCCCCGCGGCGGCCTTCGCGTTCGACGTCGTGCGCCGGCCCGCACCGGATACCGCCACCATACTGGGCGGAGGGTGGATCGGTTCCGGACCCCCGGGAGCATCCCGCGTCCCGCAGCCTGTCTGGCCGCCGGGACTGAGCCTGCTGCCGCGGGAAGGAGCCGGTGAAGTGCAGACCCCTTTGCGCGGCGGTGAAGCACGTCGGCTGCGCCCCGGGGACCGGGTCTGGTTCCGCCACCCCAAGAGCGGTGAGCCGGCCGAACACGTCAATGAATACCATCTGGTGGAGTCCGGGGAGGTAGTCGGAGTGCTGCCCACCTACCGTGGCGAAGGGAAGGCGTTCCTGTGAGCGTGGATAACGTGTGGCGGAACTGGGGGCGGAACGTCACCGCTGTACCGCTGCGGAGCGAACGTCCCGCCGGAATGGCAGATCTGCAACGCAGCGTGGCCCGGGCGTCAGCTGCCGGACTGAGGGTGAAGGCGGTGGGCGCCGGACACAGCTTTACGGCTGCTGCCGCCACCGACGGAGTCCAGCTGAACCTGGACGGCCTGCAGGGGCTGGTCAGTGCAGACACCGAAACGGGCAGGGTACGGCTGCTGGCCGGCACCCGGCTGTACCAGGTCCCGGCGCTGCTGGCACCCTATGGGCTGGCCATGCCCAATCTCGGGGATATCGACCGGCAGTCACTCGCCGGCGCCATCTCCACCGGCACTCACGGTACCGGTGCGGCGTTCGGCGGGCTCTCAACGCAGGTCCGCGGCCTGACCCTGGTCCAGCCTGACGGCGGGCTTCTGGACCTGACCCACGATGATCCGCTGCTTCCGGCCGCCGCACTGGGCTTGGGTGCGCTCGGGGTGATTGCCGATGTGACCCTTCAATGTGTACCTGCCTTTGTCCTCCGCGCCGAAGAACGGTCCGAACCGCTGGGGGAGGTCCTAGCCGGACTCACGGACCGGGTGAAGGCGGCGGATCATTTCGAGTTCTACTGGTTTCCCCACACAGACCGCGCCGCCACTAAAACCAATACCCGCCTGCCGGGCACGGCACAGCGCAGGCCGCTGTCCCCTGCGGGGCGGTGGCTGGACGAGACCGTACTGTCCAACACCGTCTTCCGTGCCACCTGCGCCGCAGGCCGGGCAGCGCCGGCAGTCATTCCGGCAGTGAACCGCGCAGCCGCCCGGATGCTGGGTGGCCGGGAGTACGCTGACGCCTCTGAGCGGGTATTTGCGCAGCGGCGCACGGTGCGGTTTCGGGAAATGGAGTACGCCCTGCCTGCGGCACGGCTGGAGTCCGCCTTCACGGCCCTGCGACAGCTGGTCCGGAAGCGCCGGTGGCGGATTTCGTTTCCGGTGGAAGTGCGTTGGGCGGCGGCCGACGGACTCTGGCTATCCACTGCCCACGGACGGGACACCGCCTACATTGCCGTACACCGGTATTACCGGGAGGAGTACCGGGACTACTTCGACGCCGTCGAAGAGGTGATGCTGGCACACGGCGGGCGGCCCCACTGGGGGAAGCTGCATACCCTTACCGCGGCGGACCTGGCCGGCCGGTATCCGCACTTCACGGATTTCCTGGCGGTTCGGGACCGGTTGGATCCGGACCGGGTTTTTGCCAACGCCTATCTCGACCGGGTGCTGGGGCCATGACGACGCAGCATGCGGCTCCACTCCGCCTGCCCGTTATCCAGCCGGCCGCACCCTAGGATGGGGGCAGCCCGAGCCAAAGGAACCTTCGTGACATCAATGCCCGCCCATGATCGGACCCCTTCCCTCCCCCGGAGATGGTGGTGGGGCTTCGTGCCCTTTATTGCGCTCTCCGTGATCCATGTGGGTGCCAGGTTCGCCGGTGCTGCCGACATAGCGGATCCGACAAAGCTGACCCTGATGCCGCTGCTGGCGATCGCCGCAGTCTGGGCATTCCGGGGAGCCGGTCCCCGGACCGGGCGCTCCCTCACGGTGCCGGCAGTGCTGCTGCTGGCAGCCCTGCTGTTCTCCTGGTTCGGTGACGGGGCAGCAACCCTGTTTCCCTTTGCACCGGAACTGCCGGTAATGCTGGCATCCTTTGGGATCGCCCATATCTGCTACATCTGGCTCATGGCCCGATACATCGCGGACCGTCCCTTTCCCCGCTGGGCACTGGTATTTCCACTGTGGTGGATAGCCATGCTGGTGGCGCTGTGGCCGGCCCTCGGCTCCCTCGCCCCGGCGGTGGCAGCGTACGGAATTGTGCTGGCCGGAACGGCGGCGACGGCGGCCCGCTGCGGCAAGGCAGTGGCTTCGGGCGGTCTGCTGTTCCTGGCCTCGGACACCATCCTCTCCTTCCGGATCTTTATGCCGGAGGCCATGCCGGACTGGACAAGCGGCATGGTGATGCTGACGTACTGCGCCGGACAGGGCCTGCTCGTAGCGGGAATTGCACTGCACCGTACTTCGCCCCGCACCGCGGAGGGGAAGCAGGCCGGTCTGGCAGCGCGGCCGGCGAGGCCGCTGGCATCCTAACCGGCCGCTAATACCCAAGCCGTTCACGGAACAGACCGGCACTCATGACCGAAGCGCCCGCCCGGCGGCTGCGTTCGGCCAGTTCCCGGTCACTGGTGGCCACCGTGACACGGTGTCCGCTCCCGGCCAGCTGATTGGCCAGGAGAGCGACGGCGTCGTCCCCGGATCCGTCCGCCCGGACCAGGCGGAGCGGCGGTTCCGGTTCGGCGACCGCGCGGGCCGCCCCTTCCACAACAACCACGAACCCGGGAAACCAGAGCCCTTCCGGCAGATCAAGCACCGGACCCGGCATCCCGCGCGCCTGCAGGTCCCCGACCGCGGCCAGCAGCCGGGCAGCGGCACCTGCACGGTCTTTCCACCATCCGTCAGGGACGGAGCCGATAACGTTGGCTGCGTCCACCACTACCACCGGCCGGATCTGGAGCAGTGCGGCAAGACGCGGCCAGGAGCGCGCGAACGCAGGGTGCAGGGGGAAGGACTCCACCTCCCCCACCGGCACCCACTCCAGCGCCAGGCTCTCGGGATCGCTGATGACCGGCTCGAAGGCCTGCACCACGTCCCCCAGCAGGGTGGAATACGTCCAGACACCAAGGTCCAGGACGCTCATCATCCGCGGACGGATCGACGCCTGCGGTACCCCTGCCTCCTCCGCGGCTTCACGCAGGGCAGCGGCCTGCGCCGATTCATTCCGGTGCCTGGCTCCCCCGGGCAGCGCCCAGGTCCCGCCGTGGTGGCTCCAGCCCGCCCGGTGCTGGAGCAGGATTCCGCGCTGCGGATCAAAAGCGAGGAGCCCCGCCGCACCGAACCGGCCCCAGTAACGCCGGCCATCCGGCGCCGTCGTCCAGGCGTCTCCTGAATCGCGCGGCGGCCGGCCCGCTCCGCCCGGCGCAGAAGGTCCAGTACTCATGCGCCCAGCCTGCCATAACCGGCCGGAAACAGCTGCCGCGCAGCCCCGCCCGGACAGCGGGCTGCGCCTAGTCCCTTCGTGCGGGCCGGACCAGGGGCGGGCTCAGGTGCTCGTCCGCAACCGTGTAGACGGTGGCCGGTGCACCCTTGGCCCGGCCGGCCTTACGGCCCGTATCGTGCAGCGCGCCCGCCATTTTCCGGGTGAAGTTCCCGGGATCAAGCCGGGGAACGTTCCACACGGCCTGATAGACACGGCGCAGCTGATTCAGCGTGAATTCCTCCGGGAGCAGCTTTGCACCGGTAAGTGTGTACTCGATTTTGCCCGCGAGCCGTTCAACGGCAGCCGTGAGGATGTCCCGGTGGTCGAAGGCCGGCTTCTCATTGGCCAGGACGTCGTACGCCGGCATCCACTGCGCCGTTGCGGTCCCTGTGCCGGCGCTCAGGACCGGCAGTGCCCTGCCGTCGGTTTCCAGCAGCGCCAGGTGCGCCACAGATACCACGCGCATGCGCGGGTCCCGCCGGGGGGAGCTGAAGGTCGCGAGCTGCTCAACGTGGGCGCGGTGCTCCCCCAGCTCCAGGCCGGTCTTTTCCCGCAGCACACGCCAGGCTGCCTCGAGGGCGTCCTCCTCCGGTCCCACAAAGCCACCGGGCAGGGCCAGGGCCCCCTCCCAGGGCCGGTCGCGGCGGCGCACCATTGCCGTGTACAGCGTTCCGGCCGAGACGGCGAAAACCACCAGGTCCGCTGCCAGGGCAACCGACGGGTAGGCCCGCGGGTCATAGTCCCTGAGGAAGCGGTATTCATCGTCAGACATCAGACTCCTGCCAGTACCGTGCGCGTGGCCCAGGGCGGGGACGAAAAGCGGAACCGGTCCTCGATGATCAGATCAGTGATCCGGGTGGCCGTGGCCAGGCGTTCGGCGTGGTCCCCCGACATCAGGATCCATGAGTGTCCGGCCGTGGTGAGCTCTTCCTTGAACCACTCCGTCATCTCTTCCCGGGGGTGCCCGGCTTCCCGCCACCCGTCGTCCTCGAAGGCAACGCCGTCGTGGTCCGTAACGAGGTAGAGATCGCGTCGGGGCAATTGCTCGACGGCGCGGTAGGACCCGTAGCTCTGTTCACCGATGTAGACGCGTTCGAAGAGTGCGGTGGTGATGACGTCGGTGTCGGCTATGACCAGGGGGCACCGGGCCGCTGCATCGTTTTCCAGCTGATTCTGCCGTTCACCGATGTGGGCAAAGTCCGCGGCGGTCCAGATCATGTCGGAGAGCGCGGACCCCGGACTGGCAGCCTGCGCCGCAGCGAACTTCTCGTAGGTGTACTGCCGGCCGTATTCCGGAACGTCGGCAAGCTCCGGATAGCGGGAGCGGTAGTGCGCTGTCAGGGCACGGGCAAGGGTGGTGGTGCCGGTGGACTGTGCGCCCACCACAATGATCCGGACGGCCAGATCCTGCCGGGCCGCTTCAATAATGTTGGGCCAGGTAGCGGCAAGGTCATCGCGGCACAGAGTGCCACTGACCGGGTGGGTCACGCGGGAAG
This sequence comes from Arthrobacter sp. YD2, assembly GCF_030410475.1. Taxonomy (NCBI): domain Bacteria; kingdom Bacillati; phylum Actinomycetota; class Actinomycetes; order Micrococcales; family Micrococcaceae; genus Arthrobacter; species Arthrobacter sp. YD2. The sequence goes on along the minus strand of NZ_JAUHHB010000002.1, from coordinate 195,254 downwards.
GATCCACCGGCACATGGGCCGCACCGAAGTCGCCGGCGAGCTGCCAGCCGTACTCCTCCGAGCTGAAGACCGCGTCCACTGAGGTGATGCCATGCATCTTCAGGGCCAGGCGGAGCGACTCGTTGTGGGCCTTCCACATGGCCGCCGAGGAATAGTCCACGGGGGCATCATTGGGCATGCCGACGACGCTGACGTTCCCCTGCCCGAATTCCGCGGTAAGCCACTTCACCCGGTCCTCCAAGGTGATGCTTTCAAACCGGCTGCCCAGCACTACCACTGCCAGCCGGTCCGACTGCTCCGCTGCACGGGCGATCAGGTGCCGGTGGCCGGCGTGGGGCGGGTAGAACTTGCCGATGATGACGCCCTGGCCATAGCGGTTCATGCCGGGACCTTTCCTGCCGCGGCGGCGGGGGCCGCAGCATTGCGTGTGCGCTTCCAATCAACGAGCCCGTAGATACAGAGGGCCAGGAATCCCATGTACAGGATTGCGGTGAGGTTCAGGCCCCGGGAGAAGTACAGCGGAATGCTGACCAGATCAATGACAATCCAGGCGTACCAGTGCTGGAAAATCTTCCGGGCCTGTCCGTAGGTGGCCAGGAGCGATGCGGCAAGGACAAAGGCATCAGGCCAGGGAACCTCGGAGTCGGTTCCATGGGTGAGGATCATGGCTATGGCCACCGTGGCCAGGGCTACGGCCCCCACCCCGCACGCAAGCTCCCTGGGGCCTGCGTCCCGGATCGGCAGGTCCCCGGTGGAGTTGGTCTCCCTGGCTCCGCGGACCCAGTTGTACCACCCATATACGGAGACGGCTGCGAACACAGCCTGCAGCAGGGTCTCCCCGTAGAGGCCGGCCCCGAAGAACAGGATCATAAAGGCTACGTTGTTGATGATGCCGATTGGCCAGTTCCATGCCCGCTGCCGGGCGACGCCGTAGACACAGGCCGCACCGGTAACAAACCCGATAACTTCTATCCAGCTGACGGGCGCTCCGAGCAGATCTGCTGCCGGGGCATTCATCCAGTCCAGTATTGCGTCCATGGCGTCCACGTCCTTATTTATTGTCACTATGACAATTAGTAGCCTAGACCGGCTGGACAGGAAGGGATAGGCCCCAGGTGAACCGGATCTGTGACCTCAGCCACCATCCGGACCAGCGGCCGCGCATGGGGCCGGGGCATTCCGGCAATAAAAAAGCCCCGCCCGAAGGCGAGGCACTTTCCATGAATATTTGGTGGAGCTGAGGGGACTCGAACCCCTGACCCCCTGCATGCCATGCAGGTGCGCTACCAGCTGCGCCACAGCCCCAAATATTTCAGTGTTGTAGTAATCCAGAGGATTTCTTTCCACCGCAAACCCTTCGGTTTCCCGAAGGTTTTGGTGGAGCTGAGGGGACTCGAACCCCTGACCCCCTGCATGCCATGCAGGTGCGCTACCAGCTGCGCCACAGCCCCAAAACTTGAGTTGTTCGCCTCACTTTTCCGGTGACCGGGGCGAAGCAACTCCTCTACCTTAGTACAAATCGGCAGGAGCGCAAAATCCAGCCCGGGCCCGGTTTAACGGGCCGTGCGGCGGGGTTTTCAGCCCTCTACCGGTCCGGTGGGGAGGGAGTCCAGGCCCACGTTGTGCTGGGTCAGATGCCAGGCCGGACGGCCATGCCGGTCCGGGGATTCCTGCAGCACTGACCAGTGACAGTTGGAGACACCGGAGATGACTGCCCAGGATTCAGTGGGCAGCCCGAGCAGGGCACAGATCCCCGCGCGGATCGCTCCTCCGTGGCTCACGGCCACCAGGGTTCCACCGGCCGGCACGTCCTGCACGGCCTCGTTCACCGCTTCTGCAACGCGCATGCCGACGTCGACACGTGTTTCGCCGCCGCCGGCGCGGACGCTGCCGACACCGGCAGACCAAGCTGCCAGCATCGCAGCGTCCTGCTCGGCTATTTGGGCGAAGGTTTTCCCTTCCCACTGCCCGGCGTAGGTCTCCCGCAGCCGTTTGTCCTGAACTACCGCCGGTGCCGTATGCGCGGCCAGGGCCAGGGCCGTGTTCAGGGCACGTCCCAGGTCGGAGGAGATGATGGCATCGGGCTGCAGATGCCGCAGCACCTGCGCGGCGTGGGCCGCCTGCCTTTCACCGCCCGCGTCCAGGGCAATGTCCTGCTGGCCCTGGAACCGTCCCACCCGGTTCCACTCGGTACGCCCGTGCCGCCAGAACACCAGCCGGCGGGAAGCGGACCCGGGATCCCAGGGGGCAGGGGCACTCATGCTCTGTGCTTACTCGCCGCCCGCAGGGGCGTCTTCCAGCTGAAGGTCAACTGCCGGGCAGTCCTTCCACAGGCGCTCCAGTGCGTAAAACACCCGGTCCTCCTCATGCTGGACGTGCACTACAACAGTTGCGTAGTCCAGGAGCACCCAGCGGCCCTCGCTGCGTCCTTCGCGGCGGACCGGCTTGAGGTCCATCTTGGACAGTTCCTCTTCGATGCCGTCAACGATGGAGTTGACCTGGCGTTCGTTCGAGGCTGACGCGATGAGGAAAACGTCGGTGATGGCAAGCCGTTCACTGACGTCGATAGCAACAATGTCATCGGCAATCTTGGCAGACGCCGCTTTGGCCGCCGCCCGTGCAATGGCGATGGATGATTCGGTGGCGCTCAAAGTGGTTCTCCTTGGTGTAATCGGTCAGCCGCCAAGGCCGCCGACGATCATTAGTACTCCGACGATCAGGGCAAGTGTGCCCAGACCTGCAACACCGAAAACGGCAAAACGCAGTTTCCGGGTACGGCCGAGTCCGGCCGTCATAACATCAAGTGGGTCCAGGCCGAAGGCGTTGCGGGCACCGACGGGCCGTGCGGCCTCTTCGGACGCCAGGGGCGGATTCACCAGCGCATCGGCGCGGGCCAGTATCCGGGAATGCCGCACATCCGCGGCGTCCGCAGTGCGGCGCGGGGCGCCCGCAGGCTGCCTGGTCGGCGCCTTGCCCGGGACCACGGGAAGGGACCGCGCCGGCGGGGCATCCGCCTTGGGAGTGGATGACGTCACAATCGGCACATGGGAGGTGGGCGGTGCCTTCATGACGGGATGTTCCATCCCGGGCACCTTCACAAACTCCAGCGGTGTGACCATGGCCAGATTGTGCGCCGTCGACGGATCGTTGGAGGAAGGCCTGCGCTCCTCGTTTTCCCGGGAGAGTTTCTGCATGGCCTCCGTGCGGCGGTTCAGGACCTTTGCACGCTCAGCCAGGGCTTTCTGCTGCGCCAGCAGTTCAAGGTCAACCGCGTGCGGATCATCCGCCTGCATGGCTTCCATGGCGGCGATCTGGTTACGGGCCTGGCCCTCGAGTGCCTCGCGGGCGGCCAGTGCCTGCTCAACGGTCATGCCGGCAATGTCGGCGTTGGGATCACCGGCGGTCTCACCACCCGCGGCACCCTTGGCCGGCTTGGCGGTTCCGGGCCGGCCCTTGCCTTCCCGGGCTGAGCGGGTCTGGGCTTCAGGGGTCTGAGCTTCGGGGGTCTGGGCTTCAGGGGTCTGGGCTTCGGCGGTTGGCGCCGCCGGGCTTTCCGTTTCGGGGCCGTCCGCTGCCGGGGCAGCAGAACCCGCACCGGCATTACGGGCCCGACGCCGGGACTCGACTCCGTGCGCCGGCTTCCCGGGGGTCTTCGGCGAGTCGGTCTTCTCCCCGGCATGCACGGGCTTTGCCGATACAGCCTCTTGCGCTGAACCACCGCGGGCGGATGCATCGGGTCCGGTTTCAGCCCTGGTCCGGCCCTCGGAAGCCTGTTCCCTGGCAGCATCGGCAGCCGGCTGGCGGCGGCGTTCACGGCGCAGGGGCGCCGCGTCAGCGGAGGTAGCAGCGGCCGCCGGTTTCGACGGTTCCGGGACGGAGGTCGCTTCCGGAACCGGTGCTACGGCGTCATTCCCGCCCAGCGCCGCCGGTGCTGAAGACCTGGTGTTCGCCGCTGCAGCCCGCTGCTGCTGCTGCAGCCGAAGCTGGCGGCGGGTGGGAGGAGCGGTTCCGGAGTCACTGCGTTCCGGCGTTTCGGCCAGCGCCTTGTAGGCACGCAGTGCTTCCCGGTCGCGGGCACGCTGCTGGGATTCACGTTCCCGCGGGCCCGCCGGCGAATCCACCGGTGCGTCAGCCGCCCTACGGCTGCGCCTCGGCGCTTCTGCAGACTCTGGACCGTTAGTCATTTCCTACCCATCCGGTATGTGTGTTTACGCTACTGGTTCTGTTTTGGTTTCCACGTGGTTTGCCGCCTGGCCGGCGGGGGCATAGAGCCGGTGCTTAGCGATGTACTGAACCACGCCGTCCGGTACCAGGTACCAGACCGGCTTCCCCTCAGCCACCCGCCGTCGGCAATCCGTGGAGGAGATGGCCATGGCCGGCACCTCCATCAGCGAGACATCCTCGCGGCCGACGTCTTCAAGCACATGCCCGGGACGGGTTACACCTACAAAATGCGCCAGGGACCATAGTTCCTGGATGTCCTTCCAGGACAGGATCTGGGCCATGGCATCGGCTCCGGTGATAAAGAACAGTTCGGCATCCGGCCGGGCCGCCTTTAAGTCACGCAGCGTATCGATTGTGTAGGTGGGGCCGGGCCTGTCGATGTCCACCCGGCTGACCGTGAAGCGTGGATTGGAGGCAGTGGCTACCACCGTCATGAGGTACCGGTGCTCAGCAGGGCTGACCTGCTGGGCGGCCGGCTTGTGCCACGGTTCCCCCGTGGGCACAAAAACGACTTCGTCCAAGTTGAACATGGACGCCACTTCGCTGGCCGCTACCAGGTGGCCGTGATGGATCGGGTCAAAGGTTCCACCCATCACGCCCAGGCGAACCCTGGGTGTACCGTTCCTATCGGTGCTCTGCGGTTCACCCATGGGGAAGAACGCCTCCGCTGACTCCACGTGTCAGGTCAGTCCTGAATGGCCTGGCCGTGATCGTGCTTGTTGGGGAACTGCCGCTGCGGATCTACGTGCTCTGCCTCTGCCTCATGCCGGTTGCCGACGTTGGTGAAGGACACCGTGATCAGCATCATCAGCAGGAACGCCGCGAAGATCACTCCGCCGTAGACGTACGGTGACGCCGGCAGTTCGACGTGGTGTTCCTCGGCCATTTCCGCAGCAGTAAGCACGGCGCCCGTAAGCTGGATCAGCATGTATCTCCCCTAGAGAGCAGTAGTCGCCGGGTAGCCGGCGGGGTCGGTTTCTAAGTCAATGGTACGCGTAACGCGCTGCACATCGCAGCCGGACGCCACCGGGGGCGGCCGGAGAGCATCTGCGGGTCCGTTAGGCGCGGGTATGCCCGTCGCCCTGGATGATCCATTTCGTGGTGGTGAGCTCCTTCAGCCCCATGGGTCCGCGCGCGTGCATCTTCTGTGTGGAGATGCCTACCTCCGCGCCCAGGCCCAGTTCACCGCCGTCGGTGAAGCGTGTGGAGGCGTTGACGATGACGGCGGCCGAGTCAATATCGGCGATGAACCGTTCCGCGTTGGCCAGGTCATTGGTGATGATGGCCTCAGTGTGTCCCGTGGTCCACCGGCGGATGTGTTCCACTGCCTCGTCCATGGTCCCGACCACGGCCACGGCCAGGTCCATATCCATGTATTCGCGCCCCCAGTCGCCGTCGTCGGCAGGCTCGGCGGTGACTCCCGCCGGCAGCAGTGCCATGGCGCGCGGATCGGCATGGAGGCGCACCCCGGCCCCGGCCAGTGCGGCCAGCACATCGGCCGCTGCCGGGGCGTCCTGGTGGATGAGCAGGGTTTCGACCGTGTTGCAGACGCTGGGCCGCTGCGTTTTGGCGTTGAGGAGGATGTCCACGGCCATCTCCACCGGCGCGCTGCGGTCCAGGTAGATGTGGACGTTGCCCTCCCCTGTTTCGATCACGGGGACCGTGGCGTTGGTGACCACTGACTGGATCAGTGACCGCCCGCCGCGCGGGATCAGTACATCCACCCGCCCGCGGGCCTTCATCAGGATGTTCGCTCCCTCACGGCCGAACCGGTCAACGCTCTGTACCGCGTCCGCGGGCAGTCCCTCCGCCTCGAGTGCGTCGCGGATAATGTCCACGAGCACGCCGTTTGTCGCAGCTGCAGCAGAGCCGCCGCGAAGAATCACGGCGTTGCCGCTCTTTAGCGCGAGTCCCGCAATGTCCAGGGTGACGTTGGGGCGGGCCTCGTAGATGGCGGCCACCACGCCCATGGGCACGTGCACCTGGCGCAGCCTCAGGCCGTTGGGCAGGGTCTGCCCGCGGGCCACGGACCCCACGGGATCCGGCAGCCCGGCAAGGTTCTCCAAGGCGCCAACCAGCGCCGTGATCCGTTCCGGGGTGAGCGACAACCGGTCCAGCAGCGCCTGGGAGGTGCCGTTCTCCTGGCCCGCGGCAACATCCTTGGCGTTGGCTGCCAGGATGGCTTCCTGCTTTTCCTCCACGGTCCTGGCGATCCGCACCAGGGCCCGGTCCTTCCAGGCCCGGTTGGCACGGGCCAGGTACCTGGCCGCGCTGCGTGACCTGTCGGCCAGGGCATATACCTGTGCCTCGACGCCGGTGTCACCGGATTCCGGAAGGCCGGTATCCGCGCTGCTGCCGGCGGCCGGCGTTTCCAGGTTCGCGGTGTTCACTTCAGATGTGTTCACGGAAGTCATTCCCCCAGTGTAGGTCCAGTACCGGCGTCCGTCTCGGGGGCCGGTGCCTGCTGCTGGCGCAGCAGAACGAGGTCGTTGACGTGTACTACGGCGCGCTCGTAGCCGCGTCCCAACTCGCGGGAGAGCTCCCGGGTGGACCGGCCCAGCATGGAAGGCAGCTCGTCCGATCCGTAGTTGGTTAGCCCGTGGGCGATCACGCGTCCCGCGGCGTCCTGCAGGGCCACCGCGTCGCCGGGCTCAAAGGAGCCCTTGACGGCAACAATTCCGGCGGCGAGCAGTGAGCGGTGCCGGTCCCCGACGGCCCGGGCGGCGCCGTCGTCCAGCACCAAGGTTCCCTGGATCCGGGCGAGGTGGGCCAGCCACAGCAGCCGGATGGACTGGCGGCGGCCGCGGGTGGTGAACCAGGTGCCCACGTCCTCTCCGGCCAGGGCAGCGGCGGCGTTGGCCGTGGACGTGACGAGCGCCGGGATGCCCGACTCCGCGGCAATGGTTGCGGCTTCGACCTTGGTGGCCATGCCGCCGGTTCCCACGCCGGCCTTGCCCACGCGGCCAATGCGGACATCGGCAAGGTCCCTGGGACCGGTCACTTCGGGAATGCGGCGGGCACCTTCGGCAGGCGGGCCGTCATAGAGTGCGTCGACGTCGGAAAGCAGGATGAGGGCATCGGCCTTGACCAGGTGAGCCACGAGGGCGGCGAGCCGGTCATTATCGCCGAACCGGATTTCGTGGCTGGCAACCGCGTCGTTTTCGTTGACAATGGGCAGCACGCCGAAGTTCAGCAGCCGCTCCATGGCCCGGTGGGCGTTGGCATGGTGGGCACGGCGCATCAGGTCCTCGATGGTGAGCAGCACCTGGCTTACGGTGACACCATGCTCGCCGAAAGCTGCGGTGTAGCGGGCCATCAGCAGTCCCTGGCCCACGCTGGCGGCAGCCTGCTGAGAGGACAGCTGGGTGGGGCGTTTGCTCAGCCCCAGCGGGGCCAGTCCGGCACTGATGGCCCCGGAAGAGACGAGGATAATCTCCGTTCCCTGGGCGTGCCGGGCGGAGAGCACATCGGCCAGGGAACGCAGCGCCGTATCGGAGATTCCCCCCACCACGGAGGTCAGGGAGGAAGAGCCGACCTTGACGACAATGCGGCGTGCACGTGCCAGTCCGGACCGGGAGGTAAGCGCACGGCGGGCAGGAGCGGCGAATTCGGTATGTTCACTCATATCCTGCCCAGCCTATGCGTTAGTTCCGGCCGCCAGCCGGTGTGTGAAGCCTTTAGTCCGCTTCATTACCCTCGGTGTCGGCCGGCCGGGACGAGTGCTTGTAGTTGACCGATTCCGTCCAGATACCGGCCCGGCGCTCGTTTTCCAGCTCCTCGCGGGCAGCAGCCCGGGCATCCCTGCGCTTCTGGTGGTCTTCGCGCTTCTCCTCGCGGGTGGGGCGGGAGAATTCCTCAATGCGGATATCGCTGCCACGCGGCGAGGCTGCGAGCAGTTCCGCGCCGCCGATCATCGTCGGCTCCCAGTCAAAGACCACGCCGTCGCCCTCGCCGATCACTACGGCGTCGCCGGGCTTGGCGCCTTCCTTGAACAGCCGTTCCTCCACCCCGAGCTTGGCCAGGCGGTCTGCCAGGTAGCCCACGGCCTCGTCGTTGGTGAAGTCGGTCTGCTGCACCCAGCGGACCGGCTTTTCACCGAGGACACGGAAGAGGGGCTCCAGGTTCCGCTCTTCGCGGCGGATGCTGAATCCGCCCTTGCCGTTGACCGATCGCGGCTTCAGGACCGGCGGCTGGACGCGCGGCGGAGCCTGCTCGACCGAGTCGCGGGCTTCCTGCACAATCGCGGCCATGGCGAAACCGAGCTCGCGCAGGCCTTCGTGGCTGGCTGCGGATACTTCAAACACGCGGTAACCGCGCTCTTCCAGTTCCGGGCGCACGAATTCGGCCATGTCGCGGCCGTCCGGCACATCCACCTTGTTCAGCGCGACCAGGCGCGGACGGCGGTTCAGCGGTACGACGTCGCCGTCAGCGCCCGCGTAGCTCATGTCCACTTCGTACTTCTCGAGTTCCTGCTCGATGATTTCAAGGTCACCGATCGGATCCCGGTCGGTTTCCAGTGCGGCGCAGTCCAACACGTGCACCAGTGCCGCACAGCGTTCCACGTGCCGCAGGAAGTTGTGCCCCAGGCCCTTGCCCTCGGACGCGCCCTCGATCAGCCCGGGCACGTCGGCCACGGTGAAGCGGACATCGCCGGACTGCACCACACCCAGGTTCGGGATCAGGGTGGTGAAGGGGTAGTCCGCAATCTTGGGACGTGCCGCTGACATCGCCGCAATCAGCGAGGACTTACCGGCTGACGGGAAGCCGACCAGAGCAATGTCGGCAATGGACTTCAGCTCCAGGACAATGTCCCGCTCCTCCCCCGGAATGCCCAGGAGGGCGAAGCCGGGAGCCTTGCGCTTCTGCGAGGACAGGGACGAGTTGCCCAGGCCGCCCTGGCCGCCGGCAGCGGCAATGTACTCGGCACCCTGGCCAACCAGGTCCGCGAGGACTTCGCCGTCCTTGCTCTTCACCACGGTGCCGTCCGGAACCGAGAGCACGAGGGTTTCGCCGGTCTTGCCTGCACGCCAGTCACCCATACCGTTGCCGCCGTTGGTGGCGTGGCGGTGCGGGGCGTGGTGGTAGTCGAGCAGCGTGGTGGTCTGGCCGTCCACGCGCAGGATGACGTCGCCGCCGTCGCCGCCGTTGCCGCCGTCGGGTCCACCGAGGGGCTTGAACTTCTCACGCTTGACGGACACGCAACCATGGCCGCCTGTACCGCCCGAAACATGCAGCACTACGCGGTCTACAAAACTGGCCATGGTTCTCCTTCAAAGGAACTTCTTGATCATGCCAATTCTACTTGGCTTAAAAAACGACGGGGCGGGCCATCAAGGCCCGCCCCGTCGGAAAAGCTAATTGCCGGTGATTACTCGGCGGCTGCAGCAGCCACGATGTTCACGACGCGGCGGCCGCGACGGCTGCCGAATTCAACTGCTCCTGCTTCCAGGGCGAACAGCGTGTCGTCGCCTCCGCGACCAACACCCTCACCCGGGTGGAAGTGGGTGCCACGCTGGCGAACGATGATTTCGCCTGCCTTGACAACCTGGCCGCCGAAACGCTTTACGCCGAGGTACTGGGCGTTGGAGTCGCGACCGTTGCGAGTGGAACTCGCACCTTTCTTATGTGCCATTTCTTTGCCTGCCTTTACTAACTGATATTGAAACCCTCAGGCGGGATCACACCCGCGTTCCCGGCCCTGGGGCCGGCAGGAGAATCAGGAGTTGATGGACGTAACCTTGACCTTGGTCAGCGAGGAGCGGTAGCCCTGACGCTTCTTGTAGCCGGTCTTGTTCTTGAACTTCTGGATGACAATCTTCGGACCCCGGAAGTTCTCGACGATTTCTGCAGTCACGGTAACCTTGGCCAGGTCCTGTGCAGCAGAGGTGACCTTGTCGCCATCAACCAAAAGCAGGGCAGGCAGCTCAAAGGTGCTACCGGCTCCACCGGGGACGCGGTCCAGGGTTACGAGGTCTCCGACGGAAACCTTTTCTTGGCGGCCGCCAGCGCGGACAATCGCGTACACCACTTGGGAACTCACTTCTCTCGACGTTTAATACTTGGATGCGCATTTGGCGGGGCCAGATTTGTGCCCGCCTTGCGCCATGCAGTCACGCCCTGTACCGAAAAACGGATTCGAAGGCGTTCGCACCGAAGTTCAAGGCTACGCTAAGGGGCCACAACCCGCAAATGCGCTCGGTGGATACACCCTGCACATATACGGTGAGCCCCCGCCACCGACTTCCGGTGTCACTGCTCGGAGTCTACTTTATCCCATGGAAGCGCGGATCCGGGCATTCACGCGCCGAAGCGGGCCGCCAACAGCCTTAAAACGCGGCGGGCGGCCCGGTCCGAGGGGACCAGGCCGCCCGCCGGCGGTTCCGGGGGAGGCTGCTACAGCTCCGAAGCCGGTACGCCTACGCCCAGAATCACCGGAGCGGGGCTGCCCGCGGTTTCCTGACGGACGGCCTGCTGCCGGGGTTCGGCCGTCACGGTGTGGCGTGCCTGGACCTGCGGCGCAGAGTCCCCTGCCGGAGCCGTCACTTCAGCGGCACCCTGCGGGCTGCTGGCTGCCCGGCGGCGGCGTGCCCGGCGCACGGGCGCCTGCTCCTGCTGCGGCGCCGGTGCCTGGCGCACGGCCTTGGGCTGCTGCGCCTTTACCTCCGGTGCGTGTGCCGGCGCTGCCTTCTCCGAGGCTGCGCTGTCCGGCCCTGCACTGTCCGACACTGCCTTGTCCGAGACTGCACTGTCCGCTCCGGCGGTTTCCTGCGCAGCCGGAGCGACGACGGAAGCCACCTCGTTGAAGGCTTCCGTGAGGCTCTCCAGCGTCAGTGCGGGTTCCTGCTTGGCAGGACGCCGGCGCTGCCGGCGCGGAACCACCACCGTCTCTCCCTGGATGTTCAGGACCGCTCCGGGTTCGGTATCGGAACCGTCGGAGTCGTTCCCGGCGGGTGCCGCAGTTTCGTCGGTTGCTCCGTTGCCGGCAGCAGCGGCATCCACTACCTCATGGGCAGCGGCTGTAGCTGCGGCAATGCTGGCCAGTGCGGCACGCGCGGCCTCGGCTTTCGCCTGGCGCTCTGCGTCCTGCTGGACCGGTTCCTCCACCGGGGCGGGCTGCTGCTCGGTCGCCGGAGCACCGGCGTTCTGTCCGCGGTCCCGGTTCCGGTTCCGCTTGCGGTCCCCCCGGGTCTGCTTTTCCTGCCGGAGGTGCTGCTGGTGGTTGTCCTCGGTGACGGCGTGGCTGTGGCCCGACGGCGTGTGGCTGGTGCTCCGGCGGTGTTCCACGGGAACATCCTGCGTGACAACGCCGCGGCCGTCGCAGTGCTCACAGGTCTCCCCGAAGACCTCCAGCAGGCCGGTGCCCATCCGCTTGCGGGTCATCTGGACCAGGCCAAGCGAGGTCACCTCGGCCACCTGGTGCTTGGTGCGGTCCCGGCCCAGGCATTCCACCAGGCGGCGCAGCACCAGGTCACGGTTGGCTTCAAGGACCATGTCGATGAAGTCGATGACGATGATGCCGCCGATGTCGCGCAGCCGCAGCTGGCGGACCACTTCCTCCGCCGCTTCCAGGTTGTTCTTGGTGACGGTTTCCTCCAGGTTGCCGCCGCTGCCGGTGAACTTACCGGTGTTGACGTCCACCACGGTCATGGCTTCGGTACGGTCGATCACCAGGGAACCGCCGGAGGGCAGGAACACCTTACGGTCCAGGGCCTTGGCGATCTGCTCGTCGATGCGGTGTGCGGCGAAGATATCTTCGTCCTTGGTCCACTTCTCGAGCCGGCCCACCAGATCCGGAGCCACGTAGGTCACGTAGGCCTCGATGGTGTCCCACGCCTCGTCACCGGAAACCACAAGCTTGGAGAAGTCCTCATTGAAGACGTCCCGGACCACCTTGATGGTCAGGTCCGGTTCTCCGTAAAGCAGTTCCGGCGGCAGCGTCTTGGTGGATTTGGATTTGGCTTCGATGGTCTCCCACTGGGCGCGGAGCCGGTTGATGTCATTCATCAGCTCCTCTTCGCTGGCTCCTTCGGCCGCGGTGCGCACAATGACGCCGGCGTTCTCGGGCAGGTGGTCCTTGAGGATCTTCTTAAGCCGGTTGCGCTCGACGTCGGGCAGCTTGCGGGAAATACCCGTCATCGAACCGCCTGGAACGTACACCAGGTAGCGGCCGGGCAGGGAGATCTGGCTGGTCAGGCGTGCACCCTTGTGCCCCACGGGATCCTTGGTGACCTGCACCAGGACCGAATCACCGGATTTCAGCGCCAGTTCGATCCGGCGCGGCTGCCCGTCAAGGCCGGCAGCATCCCAGTTGACCTCACCGGCATAAAGCACGGCGTTGCGGCCGCGGCCAATGTCGACGAAGGCGGCTTCCATGCTGGGAAGCACATTCTGGACCTTGCCAACGTAGACGTTGCCGATCAGGGAGTCCTGCTGGGTGTTGGAGACAAAGTGCTCGGCCAGCACGCCGTCCTCGAGGACGCCGATCTGGATCCGCTCATCGCGCTGGCGGACAATCATCTGGCGGTCCACGGACTCGCGCCGGGCCAGGAACTCGGCTTCGGTGATGACGTGGCGGCGGCGGCCGGATTCGCGGGACTCGCGGCGGCGCTGCTTCTTCGCTTCCAGGCGGGTGGAGCCCTTGACGCTGGTGACGCGGTCCGACGCCGGTGCGTCGGCATGCGCACGCGGTGCCCGTACCCGGGTGACCGTGTTGGGCGGATCATCATCCGCTCCCCCGGTCAGTTCCAGGTCCGCGTCTCCGCGGCGGCGGCGCCGGCGGCGGCGCGACGTTACGCCGTCGGACCCGGTGTCCTCGGGGCCGGTGGAAGTACCGTCTTCGCTGTTGCCGGACGTGCCGGCCTCGGTTTCGGCTCCTTGGCGGCTGCGGCCACGACGGCTGCGGCGGCGGGACCGGCCCGAATCGGCAGCGGCATCGTCTTCGTCTGTTTCATCCGCGGCGGCCGGCTTGGCCACCGGTACGGAACGTACGGCGCTCAGGTCGGGAGCATGGAACAAAACGGAGGTAGGCGATTCCGGCACCGTGAACGGATCCAGGGCGGACGTGGGGCCGGCGGCGGCTGCTTCCTTGGTCTGCGCTGCTTCTTCAGTCTGCGCCGCTTCTTCTGTCGCCGCTTCTTCTGTCGCTGCGTCTTCTTCAGCCTGCACTGCCGGCGCCTCTTCGGCGGCCGACGGCAGGACCGGTTCCGCGGCGGCAACGGTTTCCGGTGCGCTTTCAGCTGAGCGGGCCGGTCCGGTAGGCGTGCTTGCCCGCCGGCGGGTGCGCTTCTTGGGGGCCGCCTTGGCGGAGTCCCCGGCGTCGCCGCTCACGGAAGCGTCAGTGGATTCCTCGGTAACCGGGGTGGCCGGCGCGGTGTCAGCCGCTGCAGCGTTCTCCGAGTCAGGGGCTTCGGTATTGGTGGATGCCGGTCCGGCTGCCAGGGTCACTTCTTCTGCGGCGCTGTCAGTGGCTGCCGGTGCCTTTTTGGCCGGTGCCCGGCGCCTCCGGACTGCCTTGACGGGCGCTTCAGCGCCGGGTTCTGCGGATGCTTCGGTGCTGTCGGCGGCAACCGGCTGCGCATCGGCGGGCGTCTCGGCAGCGGGAGTCTCGGCAGCGGGAGTCTCGACAGCGGCGGGCTTCCTGCGGGGTGCGCGCACCCGCTTGGGCTTTTCTGTTGCCGCCGGCTCAGCGGGAACGTCCGTCTGCGGCGCTGCGGGGGCGGACTGTTCCGGCGTGTTTGCTGCAGCGGTGGTTCCTGCACCCGTGTCAGCGGCGGAAGACGCCGTTGGCGATGATGCCGGAACGGACTTGCGGCGGCTGCGGGTCGCTTTCTTTACCGGCGCGGTGCCCTCAGCATTCAGGGCATCGTTCTGGTCATTCACAATGTCTGGATTATTCATTTAGGCCTATGCTCCGGCCCTGCGGCACTGGCCACATTCCAATGCCAAAGGGCAATGAGTCGGCTGTACGGTGGCATCGCAGCCTGCCCGCCAGCCGGAAGTCGTCTGGATGTCATTCGAGGTCGTGCCAGCTGTGGGGCGCGGTATCACTCGAAGACCAGCGGCGCTTTTCCTGCTACCTATGCGGAACGGATAACTACGTTTCGGCTATGGGTAGGTCTGGCCGGCGGATTCCCTGGTTCCCATCCGGATTGATGGGCTAGCTACATGGGAAGCATCACCGGAAGAACCGGAAGCCTGTCGCTGGACCGGTGACGGAATGTGGTTCCGCCATCAGCCAAAGTCATTATCTCATACGGCCGCGTTTTTGGCCCTCCCCAACGCATAGACTCGACGCAGACAACTACTCGGCTAAGGAGCTTCCGTGCCATCCAGTGCAGCCCGCCCATCTCCGGGCAACGTATCCCCGGAACCGTCCCGCGTTCGGGGCGGCGAAGCAGAAGCGGTCCCCCGCGAACGCCGCTCGTTTATGTGGACGCTGCTGATTACGGCAGTGGTTGGCTGGATAGCGTCAGGAATCCTTGTCATTGAACGCCTGCGTGTTTACGCGGACGCCGGCTACATCACCAGCTGCGACATTAACCCGTGGGTTTCCTGCGGCACGGTGTTCCAAACTTGGCAGGCCTCCATCTTCGGCTTCCCGAACCCGCTGATAGGCATAGTCGCCTTCGCCATTGTCATCACCACGGCCATGGGCCTGCTGGCCGGTGCGCGTTTTGCCCGCTGGTACTGGATCGGACTGCAGATCGGTGTCACCCTCGGCATGGCATTTGTGGTCTGGCTGTGGAGCCAGGCGCTCTTCGACATTTACGTGCTGTGCATTTACTGCATCGTTGTCTGGGCCGCCATGATCCCGCTGTTTGTCTTCACCACCATCCGCAACCTGGCATCCGGTGTTATACCCGCCTCGGCGGGGCTGGTCCGGTTCCTGACCGATTGGGCCTGGGCCATCGTCGTGCTCCTGTGGGTGGCGACGGCGGCGTCCATCTTCTTCCGCTTCCTGAACTCCTTCATCGGCGGCTAGAAACCCTTCAGCCCACGCCCGGCAGCGAGCTAGCGGCTGCCCTCGACAGGCATACCCCAGGCAAGCACCACAGGTATCTCCTGGTCCTGCCAGGTGGCTTCCAGTGAGGGATCCGGGGCGGTGCGTCCGTCCAGATCCAGCAGCCGGACTACCGAGAATTCCCAGCCGCTGTGCTCCAGCACGGACACGGTCCAGTCCTGCGGCTCATACGGAGGTGCATCCACCAGTTCGGCGCCGTCCGGCATCCCGCTGCTGCGTACCTTCATGGATTCCGGCAGGAGTTCACGGACGCCATTCTGTTCGGTGTACTGGGCTGCCTGGCCCTGCTTGGAAAAAAGCGCCGCTTCGAGCGCCTGGGCGTACGCCGGATCCCCCAGCGCGTCATAGACCCACCGCCGGCCAAGGACGGAGTGGTCCATCTCGGTGATGAGGAACCGCTCGGCACCGGCCAGCGGCGCACCGCGGTAGGTGAGCGGCACCTGCACCGTCACCCCGCCCGCTGCGACAATGTGGGTTTCGATCCCCACCGCGCCTTCCGGATCGTCGAACCGGAAGGCGCACAGCTTCTGCGCGGTCACCGGTTCCTGCCTTGGGAACCACACCGTTGTGGGCAGCCAGTCTGAAATAAGGTCCATCTTGCCGGGACGCAGCTCGGCGTCATAAATGAGTGCCATGGGCACAGCTTAGGCGTAACCGGCTAACCGGTGCGGAATTTTCGGCACCCGTTTCCGGTTCCCGCCTTAACCGCCCGGAGGATATTTACGGGCGGTCCCGCACTATCCAGAGGAGTTCCATGCGTCGAACGAACGCTGCCCAGCCGCCCGAAACCACACCCCGGACAGCATTGGTAGCCGGGGCTACCGGCATTGCCGGTGCTGCCCTGGTGGACCTGCTCACCCAGGAGGGATGGACCGTCCTGGCCCTGTCCCGCAGCGGCGGCGCCGCCGACCCGGTGCGCCCCGGTGTCGTACCGGTGGCAGCGGACCTGACGTCTCCGGACAGCCTGGCGGCAGCGCTGGCCGGCACCCGGCCCACCCACGTCTTTTTCACCTCCTGGTCCCGGCAGGAGACGGAGGCGGAGAACATTGCCGTGAACTCGGCAATGGTGCGCAACCTGCTGGCCGCGCTGGCCCATGCACCGTTGGAGCACGTGGCCCTGATGACCGGCCTCAAGCACTACATGGGACCGTTTGAGGCGTATGGCGAAGGCCCGATGCCGGACACGCCGTTCTCCGAAGACGAGCCCCGGCTGCCGGTGGACAATTTCTACTATGCGCAGGAAGACGAACTGATGGCTGCCGCGGAACGGCAGGGCTTCGCCTGGTCCGTCCACCGCGCCCACACCGTCATCGGTTTCGCTGTTGGCAATGCTATGAACATGGGCCAGACACTGGCGGCGCAGGCCACCCTCTGCCGCGAACTCGGGATGCCGTTTGTCTTCCCCGGCTCCGAAACGCAGTGGAACTCGGTCACGGATATGACCGAAGCAGGCCTGCTGGCCCAGCACATGCTCTGGGCAGCCACTGACCCCGAGACGGCCAACGAGGCGTTCAACGTGGTCAACGGGGACGTGTTCCGCTGGCGCAGCCTGTGGCCGCGGCTGGCTGAATGGTTTGGCGTTGAGCCGGAGGGCTTTGAGGGACACATCCGGCCGCTGGAGGAGCAGATGGCCGGAATGGGCGAGGCCTGGAAGGAACTGGCTGTCCGGCACAATCTGGCCGAAACCGACCTCGGGCGGCTGGCCTCGTGGTGGCACACGGACGCGGACCTGGGCCGCAAGGTGGAGGTGCTGACGGACATGAGCAAGAGCCGGCTGGCGGGCTTTACCGGCTACCGGCGCACCGAAAACGCTTTCAAGGATCTGTTCCTGCGGCTGCGCAGCGAGAACCTTATTCCCTGATCCCGCTGCGTCCGGCGCACAGGAGACGGAAAAGGCCGGCACCGCAAACGGTGCCGGCCTTTTTGAGAACCTCAGGCTATTTGAACCAGATGCCGATTTCGCGGGCTGCGGACTCGGGCGAGTCTGAACCGTGAACCAGGTTCTGCTGGACTGCCGTTCCCCAGTCGCGGCCAAAGTCGCCGCGGATGGTGCCCGGGGCCGCCGTCGTCGGATCGGTGGTGCCGGCCAGTGAACGGAATCCTTCGATGACCCGCTCGCCTTCGAGGACGGCGGCAACAATCGGGCCGCTGAGCATAAACTCCACGAGCGGCTCATAGAACGGCTTGCCCTGGTGCTCCTCGTAGTGCTCTTCGAGGATGGCCCGGGTGGCTTCGGTCTTCTTCAGTTCCGCCACGGTGTAGCCCTTGGCTTCGATCCGGGCCAGGATGGCGCCGGTGAGGCGGCGCTGGACGCCGTCGGGCTTGATCAGGACGAGTGTGCGCTCGGTGCTCACGGTTGTATCTCCTAGAAAGTTCGGGTGTCTGGTCTAAGCCTAGTCGGTGCCGGGAACGGTTTCCGGGCCGCTTGCGGGGCCGGTCTCCCCC
This sequence comes from Arthrobacter sp. YD2, assembly GCF_030410475.1. Lineage (NCBI taxonomy): Bacteria > Bacillati > Actinomycetota > Actinomycetes > Micrococcales > Micrococcaceae > Arthrobacter > Arthrobacter sp. YD2. The sequence goes on along the minus strand of NZ_JAUHHB010000002.1, from coordinate 177,565 downwards.
GGATGCGCTTTTTCCCATTCAGCCTGCTGCCGGTCCCGTTCACGGTTTTCCCGGTCCAGCCGCATTCCGGCCCGCAGCCCGTACCACCAGGTGAGGGCGAAGAGCACGCCCACCAGGAACATCATGGGTTCCAGGAAACCGGTGGCGATGATGACCAGTTGCAGGATCCAACCGATCACCGGCCCCGCGGGCTTGGACAACAGGGCGCAGGTGCCCACCAGCGCTGCTGCCAGCAGCACGCCGCCGCCCAGCAGCAGCGCCGGGGAAATGGTGCCGCGGTGCAGGCCAAAGACCGCCAGGGTGCCGAACAGCACCACGAAGGCTTCCAGCGTCAACACGGTGGAGGCGAACATAACCTTCACGGAGCGGCGCTTCTTGGGCATGCCCGGGCGCCATTCGCGCTGGGCCTTGGTCAGTTTTGCCATAACCGGCTGCCTACTTTCCGAGGAGGGTGCGCGCTTCGGCGACCACGGTGATGGATCCGACAACCAGTACGCCGCCGGACAGGTCATTGTTCTCTTCGGCCTTTTCCACCGCACGTTCCAGGGCGTTATCCAAGCCGGCCTCCACCTGGATGTCCTCGTCCGCGAACCCGGCATCCACCGCGTCCTGGACAAGTTCCTCTGCCGGGATGGCCCGCGGCGAGCTGGACTGGGTGAGGACAACGCTGCTGACCAGGTCCCCGAGCTGCTCGCGCAGCTCACTCAGGATGCCGACGGCGTCCTTTTCCGCCAGGATGCCGACCACCAGCACCAGCGTGCTGAAGTTGAACGCTTCACGCAGCGCTTCGGCGGTGGCTTTGGCCCCGGCGGGGTTGTGCGCGGCATCCACCACGATGGTGGGGGCGGTCCGCACCACCTCGAGGCGGCCGGGAGAGGTCACGGTGGAGAACCCGGTACGCAGCAGTTCGACGTCGAGCTCCTTGGTGCCGCCGCCAATGAAGGCTTCCAGCGCCGCCACGGCCACGGCAGCGTTCTCCGCCTGATGCGCCCCGTGCAGGGGAAGCAGGAGGTCCTCGTAGCGTCCGGCCAGGCCGTTGATGGTGACCATCTGGCCGCCCACCGCCATAACCCGGGAGTCCACGCCGAATTCGACGCCTTCGAACCGGAACGGGACGCCGGCCTCGTGCGCCTTTTCCAGCAGCACCTGCGCAGCTTCCATCGGCTGGGCGGCACTGATGAGGAACCCGTTCTCCTTGATGATGCCGGCCTTTTCATAGGCAATATCGGCAACGTCGTCACCGAGCAGATCCGTGTGGTCCAGGGAGATCGGAGTGACCACCGAAACCTGTCCGTCGCCCACGTTGGTCGCATCGGTGATCCCGCCGAGGCCCACTTCAATCACGGCAACATCCACCGGCTCGTCGGCGAAGACGGCAAACCCGAGGATGGTGACAGCCTCGAAGTAGGTCAGCCGCGGCTCTCCTGCCGCCTCCAGTTCGGCGTCGACAATGTCCAGGTACGGGCGGATTTCATCCCAGATCCGGACAAACGTTTCATCGCTGACGGGTTCGCCGTCAATGCTGATCCGTTCAGTCACGCTGGTCAGGTGCGGACTGGTGTAACGGCCGGTGCGCAGCCCGTAGGCGCGCAGGCCCGCCTCGATCATCCGCGCCGTGGACGTTTTGCCGTTGGTGCCGGTGATGTGGATGATCGGGAAGGCCTTGTTCGGCTCCCCCAGCACCTCCATGGCCCGGAACAGCGGAGCCATGCGCGGCTCCATCTTGTTTTCCGGGGCACGGCTGAGCAGTTCGGCGTACACGCTTTCCACGGAGAAGCCGTCAATGGATCCGGACGGACGGTCTGCTGCACTCATTAGATCTTCTCCACGGTGACGATGTACTTGTCGGTGTCCTTGTCGTCGTCGGTGACCGTCAGGTCGCCGACAACAATCAGTTCACCGGTCAGGGTCTCCCCCTTGATCAGCTCGGCATTGGCCGCCAGCGCTTCGGCTTCGGCCTCCCCCGTCCGAACCGTGGTGCGGATGCGGTCGCTGATGTGCAGGTCCGCGTCGCGGCGGGCCTGCTGGATGGCACGGATGCCGTCGCGGGCCACGCCTTCGGCCGCCAGCTCGGGCGTGACCTCGGTGTTCAGGACCAGGAAGCCGCCGCCGGGCAGCACGGCAACCGCCTTCGCGGATTCGCCGTCGCCGGACTCCACGACGGTTTCCAGGGTGTACTCATGTTCTTCCAGCGCCAGGCCGCCGGCGGTGACCGTACCGGCGTCGTCCACCGACCAGTCGCCGGACTTGGCGGCCTTGATGGCGGTCTGGACGTTCCTGCCCAGGCGCGGGCCGGCGGCCCGGGCGTTGACCACAAGCTTCTGGCTGATGCCGAACTCGGCCGGGTCTGCGGAGGCAGCCTCGACCAGGCGCACGTTCTTCAGGTTCAGTTCGTCGGCGATGATCGCGGCGAACTGGCCGGAGAGCGCTTCGGCATCCGGGGCGACGACGGTCATTTCGGACAGCGGCAGGCGCACCCGCAGGTTTGCCCCCTTGCGCAGGGAGGAACCCACCGAGGCGATCCGGCGGGTGAGGTTCATGCGCTCGACCAGTTCCGGGTTGTTCGGGAACAGGTCCGCATCCGGCCAGTCGGTCAGGTGCACCGAGCGGCCGCCGGTCAGTCCCCGCCAGATTTCCTCGGCGATCAGGGGCAGCAGCGGTGCGGCGACCCGGCAGACGGTTTCCAGGCAGGTGTACAGCACGTCGAAGGCCTGCGGATCCTCGTCGAAGAACCGGGTACGGCTGCGGCGGATGTACCAGTTGGTGAGGGTGTCGGTGTAGGCGCGCAGGATCTCGCATGCCACGGACACGTCGTAGGTGTCCAGGGCGCCGGTCATGTCCCGCACCAGGTCGCCGGTGGCGGCCAGCAGGTAGCGGTCCAGCGGCTCGGTGGAGTCGTAGCGGGCCTTGGCCTCGTAGCCGTTGCCGTTGTTGGCGGCGTTGGTGTAGAGGCTGAAGAAGTGCCAGACGTTCCACAGCGGCAGGATGGCCTGCCGGACGCCGTCGCGGATGCCCTGTTCGGTGACAATCAGGTTGCCGCCGCGCAGGATGGGCGAGGCCATCAGGAACCAGCGCATGGCATCGGATCCGTCGCGGTCCAGCACCTCGGAGACGTCCGGGTAGTTGCGCAGCGACTTGGACATCTTCTGCCCGTCCGAGCCCAGGACAATGCCGTGGCTGATGACGTTGCGGAACGCCGGCCGGTCAAACAGGGCGGTGGCGAGCACGTGCAGGGTGTAGAACCAGCCGCGGGTCTGGCCGATGTACTCCACGATGAAATCGCCCGGGTTGTGGCTTTCGAACCACTCGGCGTTCTCATGCGGGTAGTGCACCTGGGCGTAGGGCATGGAGCCCGAGTCGAACCAGACATCCAGCACGTCCTCCACGCGGCGCATGGTGGACTGGCCCTCTTCCGGGGTGCGGGGATCGTCGGGGTTGGGCCGGGTCAGCTCGTCGATGAACGGGCGGTGCAGGTCCGGCTTGCCCTCCTTGTTCAGCGGCAGCCGGCCGAAGTCCGCTTCCATTTCGGCCAGGGATCCGTAGACGTCGGTGCGCGGGTAATTGGGGTCATCCGAGACCCAGACCGGGATGGGGCTGCCCCAGTAGCGGTTGCGGCTGATGGACCAGTCACGGGCGTTTTCCAGCCATTTGCCGAACTGGCCTTCCTTGACGTTGTCCGGGATCCAGTTGATCTGCTGGTTCAGCTCGACCATGCGGTCCTTGATCTTGGTGACCTCCACGAACCAGGAGGAAACCGCCTTGTAGATCAGCGGGTTCCGGCAGCGCCAGCAGTGCGGGTAGCTGTGCTCGTAGCTGGCCTGGCGCAGCAGCCGGCCGTCGGCCTTCAGGGCGCGGGTGATCGGCTTGTTGGCATCGAAGACCTGCAGGGCGGCGATATCCTCCAGGGCGGTCTGCGCGAACATGGGCAGGAACTTGCCGCCCTCGTCCACGGAGAGGATCACGGGGATGCCGTTTTCCTCGCACACCTTCTGGTCATCCTCGCCGTAGGCCGGAGCCTGGTGGACAACACCGGTGCCGTCGGTGGTGGTGACGTAGTCGGCCGTGACAATCCGCCAGGCGTTCTCCGTCCCCCACTTCTCCGTGTCGGTGTAGATGTCCCAGAGCGGCGCGTACCGCAGTCCGGCCAGGTCCTTGCCCAGGTGCACAGCGGCGACGGCCGCGCGGGCGGAGTCGGCGTCGTCGTACCCCAGGTCCTTGGCATAGGAACCCACTAGGTCCTCGGCGAGCAGGAAGCGGCCTTCGCCGGCCTGGGTGCCGTTGGGGCCGGCGGGCACGACGGCGTAGCGGACCTCGGGTCCGACGGCCAGGGCCATGTTGGTGGGCAGGGTCCACGGCGTGGTGGTCCAGGCGATGGCCTTGACGCCCTCCAGCTCGGCGGAGAGCGCGTTGTCACCGGCGATCAGCGGGAACGTCACAGTGACGGTCTGGTCCTGGCGCATCTTGTAGACGTCGTCGTCCATGCGCAGCTCATGGTTGGAGAGCGGAGTCTCGTCCTTCCAGCAGTACGGGAGCACCCGGAAACCGCTGTAGGTCAGGCCCTTGTCATGCAGGGTCTTGAAGGCCCAGATAACCGATTCCATGTACTCGACGTTGAGCGTCTTGTAGTCATTCTCGAAATCCACCCAGCGGGCCTGGCGGGTGACATAGTCCTGCCACTCGCCGGCGTACTTCATAACCGAGGCACGGCAGGCATCGTTGAACTTGTCGATGCCCATCTTCTCGATCTGGACCTTGTCGCTCATGCCCAGCTGCTTCATGGCTTCCAGTTCGGCCGGCAGGCCGTGGGTATCCCAGCCGAAGCGGCGCTCAACCCGGCGTCCGCGCTGGGTCTGGTAGCGGGCCACCAGGTCCTTCACGTAGCCGGTGAGCAGGTGGCCGTAGTGCGGCAATCCGTTGGCAAACGGCGGGCCGTCGTAGAAGACGAACTCGTTGTCGCCATCCTGACCGGCGGAACGGGCGTCAATGGAGGCCTGGAAAGTGCCGTCCTTGTCCCAGTACGTCAGAACCCGTTCTTCGAGTTCCGGAAACTTGGGCGAGGAGGGAACGGCAGCGCCGTCGCCTGTGCTGGCCTTGGGGTATACAGAGGGCATAATCGTCATCCTGTTAGCGGCAAGTAAATCTGGCTGTGGAATTCAGGATGCGAGGGCGGCTGTCCCGTTCCGGCCCGAAGACCGGCGGTAAACCGCGGTACCACCTCGCTTGCCGCCGTGTGTGCCCCGCTGAGTGCCGGGGAACGCGCGACTGCCGCTCGTTGACTGCTGTGACGGGCTTACCCGTCCGGTTCTACTGGGCCCTCCGCGCCGGAGCGGGGTGGCTGTTCTTCCGGAAGCTCACCGGTGATAGCCGGGTCGAAGCTGCTTCGCACAAGTTTAGGCCACGCCCGCGCCGGTTGTCGAAGCACCGCAGCCTGTGCGGGCCTGACCGCGGACCTGACCGCGGGCAGGGCCGCGGGCCGGGCCGCCGCCACGGGGACGGCCGGCCCGGCTGCGGGGACGGATTAGCTGCCGGTGCGGATGACCTTGTGCTGGGCTGCCTGCGCCAGCGGCCGCAGCACCACCTGGTCCAGGTTCACGTGGTGCGGCAGGTTCAGGGAGAAGGCCATGACCTCGGCAACGTCCTCGGCGGTCAGGGGCTTCTCGACACCGGCGTACACCTTATCCGCCGCGTTCGGATCCCCCAGCCGGTTCAGGGAGAACTCCTCGGTCTTCACCATCCCGGGAGCTATCTCGATCACCCGGACGTTGTGTTCAGCCTCTTCCAGGCGCAGGGTGCGGGCCAGCATTTCCTCGCCCGATTTGGCCGCGCAGTACCCGGCGCCTCCTTCATAGGCTGTTGAGGCCGCCGTCGAGGTGAGCAGCAGGACGGAACCGCGCCCGCTGGCCCGCAGCGCCGGCAGGAATGCCTGTGTCATCCGCAGCGCGCCGAGGACGTTGACGTCATACATCCGCTGCCAGTCACTGATGCTGCCCCCGGCAACGGAGTCCAGCCCGAAGGCCCCTCCGGCGTTGTTGATCAGCGCATCCACGCCCCCGTCGGCCAGCACCGTTTCCGCCAACTGCGCCACGGACGCATCGTCGGTAACGTCCGCGGCCACGGGGACGGCGCCTGTCTCATCCGCGAGCGCCTGGAGCCTGTCCGCACGCCGGGCCACCGCGACCACATCCCATCCTGAGGCCCGGAGCGCCCGCACAGCGGCGGCTCCAATGCCTGAACTTGCTCCGGTAACTACTGCCCGCTTGGGTGTGATCTCAGTCATGGGAGCTACTTTAGCCACGGTTTGCGGCCTGCCCCGTTCCGTGACGGACGGTTGCGTCGCCCCGGGGAGCTCCGCCCGCCCATTTGTCCCGTGTCCGCATCACCAGGCAAATGAATTCGTCCGGGTGGTGCAGGATCATCTCGGCTGTAATCCGCAAGGTGACCCAGCCTCCGGAGGCTGAGCAGTTCCACCGCTGTCTGTCCTTTCGGTAATCCAGCCGCCCGCTGTGGAAGGCATACCCGTCTATCTCCACAATCAGCCATCCGTCGATAAGAAAGTCCACCCTGCCGACCCCGGGCACCACCACTTCCTCCGCGAATCGGATCCCGGCCGCAAGAAGGTGGAAGCGGGCGCAGACCTCCAGCGGAGACGCTGTAGTACGGCGGACGGAGTCCAGTAGTAGGCGGATGGGCCAGTCCCGCTGGCCGCTGAATTCCTGGCGGAGCCGTGGTAACCCCACAGCATCACAAATGACCGCTGATTCGGCCAGGACCAAGGCTTCCACACGGGGAAGACATTTGAAGGCATCGTGGACAATCTGCTCCGGCAGGAAAACCGGACGGTGTGCCGAGCGCTGTCCACGGTGAAGACGCGTACCCGGGATGTCTTTGGAGGAGTTCCGGCGAATATGGGCACAGGTAGCTGGTACAAGCACCCACCAGCCCAGGAGCCGCGCTGCGGACACACAGGTGAGGGATGCCCCGTGGCGTGCCGCCGTCACCAGCTCCGGATCGGCATCCGGGACGGCGAAGGTCCCCCTGGCTATCCGTCGGATGCTGCCTGCACTCGTTGCCCGTTCGATTTCCGTTCGGGAGAATCGGTTCGCCGTCAGCGTCCCGTATCCGGCAACACCGTGGCGGGCTCGAAGGAACAGTTCAAGTTGCTGCATTCCGCCAGCTTCGTCCCCTGAAGGGACCAACCCCGGCAACGGGATGCGGTATGTGCACAGCGGCCCGGATGGCTCGCCTAGGCGGCACCCTGTGGAGGGTGCCACCTTCCAACCACCCCGGATAAGTCGCCACGAAATCCCATCCAGTGGGGCTGCCGGCAACCAGTGGGGTCCCACCCGCCACAGGGTTCACACTCGATGGGAAACTGTGCGAGCCGGGCACCCGGCACCGCCCCACCGCCCCGGCACCGCCCCGCGCCCCGGGAACACTACGCCCCGGGTGCGGGCCCGGAGAGCAGATAGTCGCGCAGGACCACCGCCTCGTTCTCCTTCTCATTCCGCGCTCCGAACAGCAGCACTGTGTCCGGCCGGGACCGGCACTCGAGACTGAAGTCCACCACCTCGGGATTCTGCTCCAGCTCGCCCCGGTACCGCTGGACAAACTCCTCCCAGCGCTCCTCCCGGTGACCGAACCATTTGCGCAGGTCGGTGCTGGGGGCCAGGTCCTTCAGCCACTCATCCAGGCTGGCCCTTTCCCTGGACACCCCGCGCGGCCAGAGCCGGTCCACCAAAACCCGGAAGCCGCCGTCGGGAGGTGCGTAGATCCGCCGGATACGTACATTCCATGACGGGGATTCGCTCGTGGACGCCATACCGGGATGCTACTGCCGGCGAACCGTGCCCGGACAGTGCCTCAGACCATAGCGCTGCATGGAAGAATGGAAAGCATGGCTGAACATATCCCGGGCACAGACACGCCCGACAACGCACCCAAGACCGTATCCGTCCCCGACAAGCCCGCCCTTGAGGGGCTCGAGTCCAAGCTGAGCGCCCGCTGGCGCGAGGAGGGAACGTACGCGTTTAATCCGGACACGGTCCGGGAGCAGGTCTACTCCATCGACACTCCCCCGCCCACGGCGTCCGGTTCCCTGCACGTGGGGCACATGTTCTCCTACACGCAGACCGACGTTATGGCCCGCTACCAGCGGATGACCGGCAAGAATGTCTTCTACCCGATGGGGTGGGATGACAACGGCCTGCCCACCGAACGCCGTGTGCAGAACTACTACGGTGTCCGTTGCGACCCCACCAAGCCGTACGACCCGGATTACCGCCCCCCGGCCAAGGCTGCCAAGAACCAGCGCGATTTCGACGTCGTCTCCCGCCGCAACTTCATTGAGCTGTGTGAGGAACTGGCTGTGGAGGATGAGAAGGTCTTCGAGGACCTCTTCTCCACCCTGGGCCTGTCCGTGGACTGGAACCGCACCTACCGCACCATTGATGACCATTCCCGCGCCGTCAGCCAGCGCGCGTTCCTGGAGAACCTGCGGGCCGGCGACGCCTACATGGCCGAAGCTCCCACGCTCTGGGACGTCACCTTCCGCACCGCGGTGGCCCAGGCCGAACTCGAGGACCGCGAGCAGCCCGGCGCCTACCACCGGATCAGCTTCCACGCCCCCGACGGCGAGAAGATCTACATCGAAACCACCCGCCCCGAACTGCTGCCGGCCTGCGTGGCCCTCGTGGCACACCCCGACGACGAGCGGTACCAGCGCCTGTTCGGCACCACGGTGAAGTCCCCGCTGTTCGACGTCGAGGTGGAGGTTAAGGCGCATCCGCTGGCCAAGCCGGACAAGGGTTCCGGCATTGCCATGATCTGTACCTTCGGCGACCTGACCGACGTCACGTGGTGGCGGGAACTGAACCTGCCCACCCGCGCCGTCATCGGCCGTGACGGCCGCATCCTGGCCGAGACCCCGGAGTGGATCGCCACAGATGCGGCGAAGGAAAACTACGCCGCCCTGGCCACCAAGACCGTCTTCAGCGCCAAGGAAACCGTTGTCGAAATGCTCCGTGAAAGCGGAGACCTCGACGGCGAACCGAAGAAGATCACCCACCCGGTCAACTTCTTCGAAAAGGGCGACAAGCCCCTCGAAGTGGTCACCAGCCGCCAGTGGTACATCCGCAACGGCGGACGCGATGAGGAACGCCGCGAACGCCTGATTTGCCGCGGCCGGGAGATCGATTTCCATCCCGCGTTCATGCGCTCCCGCTACGAGAACTGGATCGAAGGCCTGAACGGCGACTGGCTGGTCTCCCGCCAGCGCTTCTTCGGTGTTCCGGTGCCGGTCTGGTACCCGCTGGACGCTGCGGGCAACCCGGATTACGACAATCCGGTCCTCCCGGATTCCGCGTCCCTGCCGGTGGATCCTGCCGCAGAAGCCGCGCCAGGGTACGAAGAGTCCCAGCGCAACCAGCCCGGCGGCTTCATTGGCGACGCGGACGTCCTGGACACCTGGGCCACTTCCTCCCTGACCCCTCAGATTGTCGGCGGCTGGAGCGTGGATGAGGACCTCTTCGCCAAGGTCTTCCCGTTCGACCTGCGTCCGCAGGGCCACGACATCATCCGCACCTGGCTGTTCTCCTCCGTAGTGCGCGCCGATGCCCTGAACGCGGCCGCTCCGTGGAAGCACGCCGCGATTTCCGGCTGGATCCTGGACCCGGACCGCAAAAAGATGTCCAAGTCCAAGGGCAACGTGGTGGTCCCCACGGATGTGCTTAACGAATACGGTTCCGACGCCGTGCGGTACTGGGCGGCCTCCGCCAAGCTCGGCGCGGACACCGCCTACGAAATTGCGCAGATGAAGATCGGCCGCCGGCTGGCGATCAAGCTGCTCAACGCGTCCAAGTTCGTCCTGAACCTGGGCGCGACGGAGGCGAACGTGGCACTGGATGACACCTCGGTGATCACCAACGCGCTGGATACGTCCCTGCTCGCCCAGCTGACCGACGTCGTTCAGGCCGCTACGAGCGCGTTTGAACGCTACGACTACGCCAAGGCACTGCAGCTGACCGAGTCCTTCTTCTGGTCCTTCACGGATGACTACGTGGAGCTGATCAAGGACCGCGCCTACGGCGCCGCTGGCGAGGCCGAGCAGGCATCGGTGCTGGCCACCCTGGCAACCACCCTGGATTCGCTGCTGCGCCTGTTCGCCCCGTTCCTGCCCTTCGCCACCGAAGAGGTCTGGGGCTGGTGGCGCAGCGGGTCCGTGCACCGCGCGCCGTGGCCGAACGTCGACGGCCTTTCGGCCGCTGTGGCCGACGCCGACGCCGCGATCCTGGGCACGGTTGCCGCCGCACTGGGCGGCATCCGCAAGGCAAAGTCCGAAGCCAAGGTCAAGCAGCGCACCGAGGTCCTCAAGGCCACGGTGACCGCTCCGGAGGGCGCCGTGGCACGTCTGCGGGCAGGACAGGCTGATCTGAAGGCCGCAGGCAACGTGCGCGAGCTGAACCTGGCGGTCGGCGAGGGTGAGCTCAGCGTCTCCGACGTCGAGCTGGCACCGCCGGCCGAGTAGCGGCACATACAAAGGGCCCGTCCGGACTTTTCCGGACGGGCCCTTTTGCTGTGCTCAGCGGATACTCACCGCTCAGCTGCCCCGCATTCCGGAGCAGATGGGAATTAGTCGAAGCGCGGGCTTTCGGTGCGGCTGCGCTTAAGTTCGAAGAAGGCCGGGTTCGAAGCGAGCATCACGGCGCCGTCAAACATGGTTCCTGCTTCCTCGCCGCGCGGGATGCGGGTGAGGACCGGCCCGAAGAATGCGGTGCCGTTGAAAGCAACAATGGGGGTCCCGACCTCGTCGCCAACCTTCTCGATGCCTTCCTTATGCGAGGCACGCAGCTGGGCGTCATATTCGTCAGTCTCGGCATAGCGAGCCAGATCGGCGGGAAGTCCGGTCTCCTCAAGGGCCTCGCGGATTACGGAGGGGAAATCCTCATTGCCGCCGTCGTGGATCCGGGACCCCATGGCGTCGTAGAGCTTTTTGACGTACTCATCGCCGTGGAGCTCCTGTGCAGCGATGATGACGCGTACAGGACCCCATGCCTTGTCCATCCGCTCCCGGTAGTCCGCCGGCAGGTCGCGTCCCTCGTTGAGGACGGCAAGGCTCATCACGTGCCAGTTGGTGCGCACGTCGCGGACCTGTTCCACCTCGCCCATCCAGCGGGAGGTGACCCAGGCGAAGGGGCACATCGGATCGAACCAGAAATCTGCGGTGGACGCGGAAGCAGTAACGCTCATGGAAATCTCCTTTGATGGCAGTCCGCGGCTTTGCCCGCCGCGCTCAGTACCGGATAACAACCGCGGATCAGGCTGATTTGTTCCGACGCTTGGTGGCCACGGCGTGCGAGATCAGCGTAGGTTCGCTCTTGTTCTCGACGGTGTCTGCCGTGATCACTACGGTGGCGACGTCGTCCCGGCTGGGCAGGTCGAACATCACCGGCAGCAGGACTTCCTCCAGGATGGCACGCAGTCCGCGGGCACCGGTTCCCCGGGCCAGGGCCTGGTCCGCAATGGCGTCGAGGGCACCCTGCTCGAAGGTCAGTTCCACACCGTCCAGCTGGAACATTTTCTGGAACTGCTTGACCAGAGCGTTCTTGGGCTCGGTGAGGATCCGGATCAGGGCGGTCCGGTCCAGGTTGGACACGGTGGTGATGACGGGCAGGCGGCCGATGAATTCGGGGATGAGGCCGAACTTCAGCAGGTCCTCCGGCATCACTTCGGCGTAGGAATCGGTACCCTTGGTGGTTTCGTTCAGCGGTGCGCCGAACCCGATGCCCTTGCGTCCGGACCGTGAACCGATGATCTCCTCGAGCCCGGCGAAGGCGCCGGCCACGATGAAGAGCACGTTCGTGGTGTCGATCTGAATGAACTCCTGGTGCGGGTGCTTGCGGCCGCCCTGCGGCGGTACCGAGGCGACCGTGCCTTCCAGGATCTTCAGCAGTGCCTGCTGCACACCCTCGCCGGAGACATCACGGGTGATCGAGGGGTTCTCGCTCTTGCGCGAAATCTTGTCGATTTCGTCAATGTAGATGATGCCCTGCTCAGCCTTCTTGACGTCGTAGTCGGCGGCCTGAATGAGCTTAAGCAGGATGTTCTCCACGTCCTCGCCGACGTAGCCCGCTTCCGTCAGGGCGGTGGCGTCGGCGACGGCGAACGGAACGTTCAGGCGCCGTGCCAGGGTCTGGGCGAGGTAGGTCTTGCCGCAGCCGGTGGGGCCGATCAGGAGGATGTTGGACTTGCCGATTTCCACCTCGTCGCCGGCGACGGCGTCTGAGAGGTTCCCGGTGGCGCGGGTGGCATGGCCTGCCTGGATGCGCTTGTAGTGGTTGTACACGGCCACGGCGAGGGACCGCTTCGCGGGCTCCTGGCCAATGACGTACTCCTGCAGCGCGTCGAAGATCTCCCGCGGCTTGGGCAGCTCGAAAGTGCCCAGATCAGCAACCTCCGAGAGTTCCTCTTCGATGATCTCGTTGCAGAGATCAATGCACTCGTCGCAGATGTATACGCCGGGACCGGCAATGAGCTTGCGTACCTGCTTCTGGCTCTTTCCGCAGAAAGAGCACTTGAGCAGATCCGTGCTCTCACCAATGCGAGCCATAGTTCAGTCCCCTTAGATGGTCCATCAAAAATACGGTTTACCGGCCAGGCGCAGTCAACCATGTTCCACTCTAGGACACTTGCCGGAGCTATTCAGCAACCAGAGAGCCCGTGGTGCCGAATTACGCACCACGGGCCGTCTGTTGCCAGCTGCTTCTATTACATTTTGTTGATGGCCGGAGTCTTGATCTTGCGGGAATCCAGCACCTGGTCGATGAGCCCGTACTCCAGGGCTGCATCTGCGGTGAGGATCTTGTCCCGCTCAATGTCCGTGTTGACCTGCTCCGACGTGCGGTTTGAGTGCAGGGCCAGCGTGTCTTCCAGCCAGGTGCGCATGCGCATGACTTCAGCGGCCTGGATTTCCAGGTCGGAAGCCTGTCCACCCTGTCCGCCGGAGAGCGACGGCTGGTGGATCAGCACACGGGCGTTGGGCAGTGCCAGGCGCTTGCCCGGCGTGCCTGCGGCCAGCAGGACGGCTGCAGCGCTGGCAGCCTGTCCGAGGCAAACGGTCTGGATTTCCGGGCGGATGTACTGCATGGTGTCGTAGATGGCCGTCATGGCCGTGAACGAACCGCCCGGGGAGTTGATGTACAGGGTGATGTCGCGGTCCGGGTCAGTGGACTCAAGCACCAGCAGCTGGGCCATGATGTCATCAGCGGACGCGTCGTCCACCTGCACGCCGAGGAAGATGATGCGGTCTTCGAACAGCTTGGTGTACGGATCCTGGCGCTTGAAGCCGTAGGGCGTACGCTCTTCGAACTGCGGCAGGACGTAGCGGCTGGTGGGCATCTGCGGTGCTGCGGCGGAGCCGGCGGTGCCGAAATTATGGTTCATGAATTACTCCTGAAGTCTGCAAATGGAGGGGCGGGGTCCGGGACCTTAGTCCTCGTCCTTGCCCTCTGCCTGGTCCTGGTTGGTTCCGCCGCCGCCTGTGACGCCGCCGGCGTGGGCGGAGATCTTGTCGAAGAAGCCGTATTCCAGGGCCTCCTGCGCGGTGAACCACTTGTCGCGGTCATTGTCCCGAAGGATGGTTTCAACGCTCTGGCCGGTCTGCTCAGCGGTCAGCTCGGCCATGACGCGCTTCATGTTCAGGATCAGCTCGGCCTGGATCTTGATGTCCGAGGCGGTGCCGCCGATGCCGCCGCTGGGCTGGTGCATCAGGATGCGGGCGTGCGGGGTTGCGTAACGCTTGCCCTTGGTGCCCGAGGAGAGCAGGAACTGGCCCATGGAAGCGGCCAGGCCGGTAGCCACGGTTACAACATCGTTCGGGATGAACTGCATGGTGTCGTAGATAGCCATGCCGGCAGTCACGGAACCGCCGGGAGAGTTGATGTAGAGGTAGATGTCCTTCTCAGGATCCTCCGCGGAGAGCAGCAGAAGCTGGGAGCAGATCGCGTTGGCATTCTCGTCCCGGACTTCCGAGCCCAACCAGATGATCCGCTCTTTGAGCAGGCGGTTGTAGATGTAGTCGTCCCGGCCGGCCGGGTCCACCGTAGCCATGGTGGGGGTATTCGGTGCAGTTGCCATACTGAGTGACCTCTCGCTCTGGCAGGAAACAGATGCTGGCCGTGCCAGTTGCTCCTGCCGGTTGTCTCTTCTAGGACACTAGCCTGTCCACGCCCCGCCGGGCTGCCGTTTAGCGGGCTGTTCGCTGACGGCGCACGATGCAGATCACACGCTTCCCGCCACGGATGGTCCCCGGTGCCGACGCTTAACGCACCGCGCCGCCGGCCCTGTCGGACCGGCGGCGCGGCTGGCCTTCCCTGCGGAACAGGGAAGGACGGGACAGGCTAGGCCTTGTCTTCGGTCTGCTGCTCTTCGACGTCGCCTGCTTCGGCTTCTTCACCGGCGGGACGGACGAATTCGCTCAGGTCAATCTCGGCACCGGTGGTGTCGGTGACCTTGGCGAGCTCCAGCACCTTGGCGAGGGCCTTGCGGCGGCGTACTTCGCCAACCATCATCGGGACCTGGCCGCTCTGGTCGATCAGCTGGGCGAACTGGTTCGGGTCCATGCCGTACTGGCCGGCGGTGGAGACGATGTAGTCAATCAGTTCGCTCTGGTTGACGCCTACTTCTTCCTTCTCCGCTACGGCGTCGAGGATGATTTCGTTCTTGAAGGCGGCCTCGGTGTTGGCGCGGACCTCGGCACGGTGTTCTTCCGTGTCGTGGTCTTCACCGGCAGTGTGGGCGCTTTCGGAGTTGAAGTGCTGCTCAAGCTGCTCTTCAATGACGGATTCCGGAACCGGAACCTCAACGAGCTCCAGAAGCTTCTCCAGCACCTTGTCGCGGGCTTCAACGCCCTGCTCCATCAGCTTGGATTCGGCTGCACGCTTGGTCAGGTCCTCGCGCAGTTCACCGATGGTGTCGAACTCGCTGGCGAGCTGGGCGAAATCATCGTTGGCCTCGGGGAGCTCGCGCTCCTTGACGGCCTTGATGGTCACGGTGACCTCAGCGTCGGCACCGGCGTGCTCGCCGCCGGCCAGCTTGGTGTTGAAGGTAGCGGATTCGCCGCTGCTCAGGCCGGTGACGGCTTCATCCATGCCCTCGAGCATGGTGCCGGCGCCCACCTGGTAGGACAGGTCCGCAGCGGAATCCACTTCTTCGCCGTCAACCTTGGCCACGAGGTCCATGGTCAGGAAGTCATCGGCTACTGCGGGGCGGTCAACAGCCTTCAGCGTGCCGAAGCGGCTGCGCAGTTCTTCCAGGGCCTTCTCGACGTCGGCGTCGGAAGCTTCTGCGGGCTCAACGGTGACCTCGAGGCCTGCGTAGTCCGGCAGCTCGATTTCCGGGCGGACATCCAGCTCAACGGTGAAGAGCAGCTGGCCTTCATCCGAGGCGGGGTCCGGAACTTCGGTGATTTCGACCTCGGGGCGGCTCATGGGGCTGATGCCGGTCTCGCGGACTGCTTCCTGGTAGAAGCCGTTCAGTCCGTCATTGATGGCCGTTTCGAGAACATAGCCGCGTCCAACGCGCTGGTCGATGATGCGGTTGGGAACCTTGCCCTTGCGGAAGCCCGGGACCTGCACCTGGGTGGCGATGGTCTTGTAGGCCTCGTCGATGCTCGGCTTCAGTTCCTCGAACGGAACTTCAACGTTGAGCTTTACCCGCGTGGGTGTGAGGTTTTCTACGGCGCTCTTCACAGCGTAAGTTCTCCTGAGGGTTCTGGGGTTGGTCTGCACCATGGTTATACAGAGTCGGGGTGACAGGATTTGAACCTGCGACTTCCTGCTCCCAAAGCAGGCGCTCTTCCAAGCTGAGCTACACCCCGTCAGTGCACCTGACAGCCTACCTGCCCGGCGGCGGGTATGACGAATTTCAGGGCTGACCGACGTGATCCGCAGCCGGCAGGGGGCCGGTTGCGGGCCGATTACTCACAGCAGGTTTTCCCATGCTAAGGTAAAACCTGCCTTACGGCGCCGGGGATGTAGCTCAATGGTAGAGCCTCAGTCTTCCAAACTGATTACGCGGGTTCGATTCCCGTCATCCCCTCCACAATAGAAGGGCCTTTCGCACAGCGAAAGGTCCTTTTTGTTTTTCGGTGCGGACGTACCTTCAAACACGGCCGCGGATATACCTCCGCGGCCGTGAGGCTGGCCCGGTCAGTGGGCGACTGAATTGCGCGACTCAGCGGGCCTGGCAGGTGGGGCACCAGTAAAGTTTCCGGGCCCCCATTTCAGTGCCGGCGACAGCGGTACCGCAGCGGCGGCACGGCAGCCCCGTCCGCTTGTAGACGTAGTGCGCCTCGGACACGGGAACCGGTTCGCCGGCGTCCTCACGGTCCTGCGGCTCGGTGGTGATAATCCGTCCCTGCCGGACTCCGTCATTCATCAGCGTTACAGTCTCCGCCCACACCTCGGCCGCCTCCGCCTCGCTGATATCCCGGCCGAGCCGCCAAGGGGAGATGCGCCGGCGGAAAAGTACTTCAGCCCGGTAGACGTTGCCGACGCCGGCAAGTACTTCCTGGTTCATCAGCAGCAGGCCCACTGGTGAGCCCTTGCTGCGGAGCCGTTCCGAGAACTCCTGGCCGCCGTCGCCTTCCGCGGCATTTGCGGCGAGGGGGTCGGGCCCCAGACGGGCGAGCACCGCCGCCCGTTCCGGTTCCGTGATGACTTCGCACGCCGTCGGGCCCCGCAGATCTGCCCACCCGTGGTCGGATACCAGCCGGACCCGCACCGCTCCCCGGGGCGGCGGCGGCCCTGCGTACGCGGTGTCCTCTGCGGCGCCGTCGCCGGCTATCTCCCGCTCCCCCACCCGCCGCGGCGCGCCGATGCTGGAAGCACCGGCGAAGGTTTCATCCCCGCCGAAGTCGAAGGCGCCATAGAGGCCAAGGTGGATCCGCAGGTACAGGTCATTATCGAAACGCAGGAACAGCTGCTTGCCGTGGGCTTCGGCGCCTTCAAGGACCTGCCCGTCCAGCCTGGCGGCACCGGAACTGAACCTGCCCTGCGGGCTGGTCACCGCCAGCCGGCTGCCGGCAAATACGGAAGAAAACTGCCGGGCGAGCCGGTGGATGGAATGACCCTCGGGCATCAGGCCACGGTGCCGCTGGTCTCGTAGTCCGCAATCTGCCCGATCCGCCGGATATGGCGCTCCGCACCGCTGAAGGGTTCGGCCAGGAAGGCATCAATGATCCGGGTTGCCTCCTCCACGCTGTGCTGGCGGCCACCGACGGCCACAACGTTGGCATCGTTGTGCTGGCGGGCCAGTTTCGCGGTGTCCAGGTTCCAGGCCAGCGCCGCCCGGATACCCCGGACCTTGTTGGCGGCAATCTGCTCTCCGTTTCCGGAACCGCCCAGCACAATACCCAGCGCCTGCGTGCCTGCAGCCTGGTCGGCGGCCACGGCCTGTGCGGCGTTGATGCAGAAGGCCGGGTAGTCATCTTCGGCGTCATATTCGCGCGGCCCGTGGTCAATTACTTCGTAGCCGCCGTCCGTGAGGTGCTTAATCAGATGGGCGCTGAGTTCCAGGCCTGCGTGGTCGGTTGCAATATGGACGCGCATGTCAGATAGGTCCGTTCACTTTTGATCGAGGGAAGAAATGGCATGTCCAGCTTAACTTTCCTGACGTCCGGGCTGACAAATTTGGGACATCCGGCCGCAAACGCTAACCCGGCGCCTGTCCATGCCGATAACTCCAATAGGATTGTCCCGCCTCGGCGGATCAACCGATCCCTAGCAACGGGCGCTGCTTGCTGCGTCCCAGGTCTCGCTCGCTCGCTCCACAAGGATTTCCATTGAAACGTGCAAAACTCGCGCTATTGGCCCTGCTCGCTACCGCATTGACGGCCGGCGGGCTGCCCGCCCAGAGTTATGGTGATCTGACTCCCGGGCCTTCCGCCAGCCCGGTACCTGCCACCGCCCCGTCGCCGGTTGCCCCGACGCCCGGCGTCGGCGGACTGCCCGCCGATCCGACAGTCGAAGAATTGCCGGTGCCGGAAGAGATACCGCCGCTGACTGCACCGGATGCCATACAGACTGAGCCTGCCGAGCCGACGCCAGCCGCAACTGAACCGGAAGAGCAGGACGCGGAGCACACCGAAGCAGAAGAAGATCCGGGCTTTGATCCGGTAGTGGGCGGCGGCTTCCCTGTGCCGGGTCCCAACACGCCGATGGTGACGGATCCCGACGGAACAGTACGCTCGGCCGTCGAGACCGACATCTCTGCCATGCACGACCACGATCACGGCCAGGCACAGAGCTTCAGCTCTCAGAGTGGCGGCGCCTCGACCTTGGGGGCTGCGGCCCGCAGTGGCACCATCCAAGTGACCCTGGTCTTCGCCACCCTGACCGACAACCGCGGCGGTGTTGACCAGGCAGCGGCAAAAAACTCCATCGTAAAAGCCAACGAGTACTGGCGGGCCGCGTCCAATGGACGGCTCGGTATGTCAATCGTTGAAACCAAGACGCTTAAAAGTACTGCCAATTCCCGTCAGGATTACGGGGCGATGATGAATACCATCAGGAAGGATCTCCGGTGGTACGAAGAGGCGAACGAAGCACTGGTGGTCTTTGTTCCGGCTCCGGAGCTGCGAAGCGGCGGGTACGGGGGCATCCTGGGCGGCGGCTGGACCAGCGGGCCTACGAGCGGCTCGGTGCTTATGCCCAAGCCTTCAGGGTTTACCAACAACGTAGTCACCCATGAGCTTGGCCACGTTCTCGGTCTGCTGCATGCAAACAGCCTTAAGTGCAACAACGGACGGTCCGATATTTGGATAAACTCAGCCGGCAGATGGGCCGACGCAGCCTGCACATCCCGTGAATACGGTGACACCTCCGATCTCATGGGATACGCCCAGTACAACCTGCCCATGATCAATTCCTATTTCTGGGATGCAGGAGGGTTCGGCCGCGGTGACGAAATCCTCAATGCCGGCACGCCCACCCAAGCAAAAACCTTTACGCTCCGACCCTGGGCGGGGAGTGCCTCGAATCGCGCGGTGAAGTTCCGGGACACCTCCGGGGAAACCTACTATCTAGAGCTGCGGTTGCCCGTCGGGTACGACGCCGGGACGGCCACAGGGGGAAACCGCGGTGTGAAGATCGTCAAAGCGGACCTTGCCAACAGCTGGGCACTTAACTCCCTAATCGTCTCGCCGAATACCCGGGACTTTGCGGGCTACGTCAACACGAACAGCACCTGGCAAGCCGGGCAAACGTTCACAACGCATGCGGGCACGACGGTGAAGATCAACTCCGTAAGCAGCTCGTCTGCCTCCATCACCATTGTGGGAGGTTCCGCCGGACGCGCCGCCGGTCCGATCGCCGCGGCGCGGGCATCACACCCCGGCTTGGGTGCCGCCACGTCGGATGTAGTGGGCGGCCTCAAAGATGGTGGCGCTTACCAGAATTTTGCCAACGGTGCGATCCTCTGGTCGCCCGCCACCGGCGCCCACGTATCCCCCAAGGGCGCCATCCGCGATGCCTACCAGAAATCCGGATTCGAAGGCGGCCCCCTCGGCTTCCCCCGCAGCGGCGAAGTCACCATCAAGGGCGGCAAATACCAGGACTTCCAAAACGGCGCCATCCTCTGGTCTTCATCCACCGGCGCCCACGTATCCCCCAAGGGCGCCATCCGCGACGCCTACCAGAAATCCGGATTCGAAGGCGGCCCCCTCGGCTTCCCCCGCAGCGGCGAAGTCACCATCAAGGGCGGCAAATACCAGGACTTCCAAAACGGCGCCATCCTCTGGTCTTCATCCACC
>NZ_JAUHHB010000002.1:0-157661 GCF_030410475.1 Arthrobacter sp. YD2 | reverse complement strand
GGCGCCCACGTATCCTCCAAGGGCGCCATCCGCGATGCCTACCAGAAATCCGGATTCGAAAAAGGGCCCCTCGGCTTCCCGAAGTCGGGCGAATATGCTGTCGGAAAGACCCGGGTGCAGGATTTCCAGGGTGGCAAAATCGTCCTGGAGTCCAATGGAAAGACTGCCATCCGATACAAGTAGCTGAGGCCGACTGCGGGCTGAATACAAAAAGGAGGGGCGGATTGCGGTCAGCAATCCGCCCCTCAGCACTTGGCAGGGTGCTTAGCAATGAGAGAATGTTGCAGAAGATCAATAGTGTCCGGTGTCTCCCGCAGAATCAGGGGGAATTTCCGGTCTCCTTTTCCGTCTGAAAGGCCTTACCTTGCCAGGTATGAATCTCACGCGCTCCGAAGCCCGTGAACGTGCAGAACTCCTCGACGTTCAGTCATATGACGTCAATCTCGACCTGACGCGGGGGGATTCGGTATTCGGCAGCACAACCGTTGTCCGGTTTACCGCCCGGCCCGGTGCCTCCACGTTTATCGATGCTGTCACCGACGCCGTTCACCGGATCACGCTGAACGGTGTGGCGCTTGACCCCGCCGAGGTGTCCGACGGCGTGCGCATCTCGCTGCCGAACCTCGCAGAGTCCAATGAGCTCGTAGTGGAGGCCGATGCACGCTACATGAACACCGGTGAGGGCCTGCACCGATTCGTGGACCCCGTGGACAACGAGGTCTATCTCTACTCGCAGTTCGAGGTCCCGGATTCCCGGCGGATGTTCGCCGTCTTCGAACAGCCTGACCTGAAGGCGACCTTCCGCTTCACCGTGACCGCGCCGTCGCACTGGGATGTCATCTCCAACTCCCCCACGCCCGAGCCCCTGCCCGCCGGGGACCTGACCGAGGACCGCCCGCGCTCCACCTGGTCCTTTGAGCCCACGCCGCGGATCTCCTCCTACATCACCGCACTGATCGCCGGACCGTACCAGTGTGTCCGCAGCGAGCTGACCAGCTCCGACGGCCGGGTCATTCCGCTGGGTGTCTTCGCCCGCCGTTCGCTCATGCAGTACATGGACGCGGAGAACATCTTCGAACTGACCCGCCAGGGCTTCGCGTTCTACGAAGAGCAGTTCGGTACCCCGTATCCGTTCGAGAAGTATGACCAGCTGTTTGTCCCGGAATTCAACGCCGGTGCCATGGAAAATGCCGGCGCCGTTACGTTCCTGGAGAGCTACGTCTTCCGCTCCCGCGTCACCGAGGCCACGGTGGAGCGCCGCGCAGTAACCATCCTGCACGAGCTGGCGCACATGTGGTTCGGCGACCTGGTCACCATGCGCTGGTGGAACGACCTGTGGCTGAACGAGTCCTTTGCCGAGTTCATGTCCACGCTGGCCGCAGCCGAAGCCACCGAGTTCAAGCAGGCATGGACCACCTTTGCCTCGCTGGAGAAGGCCTGGGCCTACCGCCAGGACCAGCTGCCCACCACACACCCCATCGTTGCGGAAATCCGGGACTTGGACGACGTACAGGTGAACTTCGACGGCATCACCTACGCCAAGGGCGCCTCGGTGCTCAAGCAGCTGGTGGCATGGGTCGGGCAGGACAGGTTCATGGCCGGGGTCCGCGAGTACTTCGGCAAGCATGCCTGGGGAAACACGGAACTCTCCGATCTTTTGTCGGAACTGGAAACGGCCAGCGGCCGGGACCTGAAGGACTGGTCCGCCAAGTGGCTGGAAACCGCAGGCGTGAACACCCTGCGGCCCGAGTTCGAAACGGACGGGGATGGAAACATCACCTCCTTTGCCGTGCTGCAGAGCGCCATCGATGAGTATCCGGTGCTGCGCCCGCACCGCCTGGCCATTGGCTTCTACAACCCGGATGAAGAAGGCAGGCTGCAGCGCACCCACCGTGTGGAGCTCGACGTCGACGGCGAACGCACCGAGGTGCCCGAACTCGCCGGTCAGCCGCGCCCGGCGCTGCTGCTGCTCAACGACGATGATCTGGCCTACGCGAAGATCCGCCTCGACGACGTCTCGCAGCACACCGCGACGCGGAGCCTGCGCAACATCGCCGATTCCCTGCCCCGGACCCTGGTCTGGGCCGCGGCCTGGGACGCAGCGCGCGACGCCGAGATTCCGGCCCGCAACTATGTGGAACTGGTGCTGCAGAACATCGCTTCGGAATCCGATTCCACCGTGGTGCAGGTCCTGCTGCGCCAGCTGGCCACCACGCTAGCCTTCTACGTGAATCCCGAGGACCGGGAGCCCATGACCGTAGCCGCCGCTGAAAGCCTCTGGGAACTCGCCGCTGCCGCGGCACCCGGCTCGGATTCGCAGCTGCAGTTCGTGAAGGCCTTTGCAGCCCACGCCTCCTCCGATGAACACCTGGATACCCTGGCGGAGCTCTTCGCCGGCACCCGTTCGCTCGAAGGGCTGTCCATAGACGCGGACCTGCGGTGGGAACTGCTCACCGGCCTCGTGGCCGGCGGCCGGCTGGGCGAGACGGACATAGCCGCCGAACTTGACCGCGATGCAACGGCCACGGGCGCCCTTGCCGCCGCCATGGCCCGGGCCGCCATTCCCACGGCTGAAGCCAAGGCCGCCGCGTGGGAGGCGATCGTCCAGCGCTCCGACATGCCCAATGCTGCCCAGCGTTCCGCCATTGCCGGCTTTATGCGGGTGCACAACACGGATCTGCTGGAACCGTATGCGCAGAAGTACTTCGACGCGATCCGCGACGTGTGGGCCAGCCGCACCCACGAAATCGGGCAGCAGATCGCCGTCGGCCTTTACCCGTCCCGCCTGGCCCGGCAGGACACGGTGGACCGCACCGATGCCTTCCTGGCCGAATTGGGCGAGGACGCTCCATCACTGCGCAGGCTCGTCCTGGAAAACCGTGACGGCGTGGTCCGTGCGCTGAAGGCCCAGGCAGCGGACCGCTAGCAGTTCCCGCCGCGGTTTCCCTCCCCCGGTCCGGGCACACGGTACCTTGGAGAACGTGAATCTCTCCGAACACCGTTACACCCTGGACCTGGAATGGACGGGAAACCGCGGCGACGGGACCTCGTCCTACCGCGGCTACGGCCGCGACCACATGATCCGGGCCGCCGGACTGCCGGACCTGCCCGGCACGGCGGACCCGACCTTCCACGGCGACCGCGACCGGTGGAACCCCGAACAGCTGCTGCTGGCAGCGCTGGCCCAGTGCCACATGCTCTCCTACCTGCACGTGGCGGTCCGCAACGGGATCCGCGTGCTTGCCTACACCGATGCGCCCGAGGGCACCTTGCGGCTGAACCGCGACGGCAGCGGCGAATTCACCTCGGTGGTGCTTCATCCCCGCGTCACCATTGCCGGCGGCGGCCCGAAGGAAACCGATCTGGCCACGGGCCCCATGCACGCCGACGCGCACCGCCTGTGCTTCATTGCACGCAGCGTCAACTTCCCCGTCGATTTCCGGCCGGAGACCATTGCCGCCGCCCGGATGCAGGGTGAGGCCCCCCTCCCCGGGTAGCCTTAACCGGAGATCTCCCGCCCGGCAACAAGAAGGATGTTCAGCAGCCAGTGGTTTCAGCTTCCGAAATCGACCTTTCCACCGTGACCGTCGAGGACTTCGACTGGTCCGGTCTGATCCAGGCCGGCCTGATTATCCTGGCCGCCTCCATCGTCTGGTTCCTCGCCCGGTTCCTGATTAACCGGCTGGTCGCCCGCGCCCAGAAGGGCTATTCGCTGTTCAGCGCTTCCAAGCTGAAATGGGCCCAGCCGGTCATGCGGACGCTGGACAAGAAACGCCGTGCCCAGCGGGCCGACACCATCGGGGCGTTGCTGCGCAGCGCCGTCAACCTCTCCATTTGGACCGTGGCGATCATCATGGTCCTGGATGCCATTGGCATCAACATCGCCCCGCTGCTGGCCAGTGTCGGCATTGTCGGCATCGCGTTGGGCTTCGGGGCCCGTGAACTGATCCGCGACGCCCTGGCCGGTTTCTTCATCACCATCGAAGACCAGTACGGCATCGGTGATGTCATCGAGGTGGGCGATACCGTTGGAACGGTGCAGTCGGTGGGCATCCGGATCACCCGCATCATCGATGACCGCGGTGTCATCTGGTACATCCGCAACGGCGAACTCGCGAAGGTCGGCAACCGCTCCCAGGGCCGCTATACCGGTGACGCGGAGGCCGCCGGCGATCCGGCCAAATCGGACGCCCTCAACGACGGAATGGGGAGCAATGACTGAACCGGCACCCGAAGCACCCGGAAGGCCGTCCCTGCCGCTGCAGCCGCAGGGCTTCTCCCAGCCGCAGTACAACTTCTATGAGGCCGTTGGCGGCCATCCCACCTTCGTCCGGCTGGTGGACGTGTTCTACGCAGGGGTGGCCGAGGATCCGCTGATGCGTCCCATGTATCCCGAAGAGGACCTGGGACCGGCCAAGGAACGCCTGCTGCTGTTCCTGGAACAGTACTGGGGCGGACCGAAGACCTACGGTGAGCAGCGCGGGCATCCGCGGCTGCGGATGCGGCACATGCCCTTTGTAGTTACCCCCGCAGCCAGGGACGCCTGGCTGCGCCACATGCGGGCCGCCGTCGATTCCCTGGACCTTGCTCCCCTGCACGAGGCGACACTCTGGGACTATCTGGAGCGGGCGGCCCACAGCATGGTCAATTCCGCCTGACGTTCCGGTTCCCGGATACGGGCCCGGAACCCGCCTGGCGGTTCCTAACCGCCAGGCGCCTCACAGAATGGCGGGGCTGCGGACCAGAACATGCCCGTGCGGGGTACTCAGCCGCAGCCACCGGCCGTTGCTGAACAGTGCCGCTTCCGCTCCCACCGTTCCCTGGCCTGCCGAGGGCAGGAACCCCAGGGACAGCGCTGCAAAGGCTGCACCTGCAGGTACGGGTATCTGCGTGTTACCCATCGGCTGGGCCCACACCCTCGCCCGGGCACTGTGGACCACGGCTCCCCCGGCGCTCTGCGGCAGCATAGCCGCCACTTCCCGGATACCGCGGTGCGCGGCCTGCTCGAGCAGGTGTACGGGAGCCCTGCCCGCCGGCTGCCACCCGGACCGCGGGGCGGTGATACCGGCCCATGTTTCCCGCACGGTCACCGGCGGCAACGGCAGGGACGTATCACTGCCGTCCATCCGTGCCAGCCTGTCACCGACAGCAGCCAGGGCAACGGTGGTATCCACCGATGCCTCTCCAGCCAGCGGCATGGTCCTAAGTCCCAGCACCGTGGGCGTATCTTCGCCCAGGATGCGCGGCCCAAGCACACACACGTACGCAGCCAGCACACTGCCGACGGCCTGCAGCCGGATAGCGCCGTCGTCGGCAGCCCTGGCACGCACGACAAAGTTGCGGAAATCAGCAGTGACCTGGGGATCAGCCAGCCGTAGTTCGGTATCCACGTCAGTTCCCCCGCCCGGCGGTCACGGGAGTCCGGAAAGGAACCGGGTCCCCCATCCACCCCTGGAGGACCTCTTGCTGGGCATCAGTGAGCGGGACAGGCCTGCCTTCGGCCGAGTCCACCTGCACCATCACTGCCTCTGCGTACGCGTAGACCGAGCCGCCGGTTTCGTCGGCCAGTCGGAACCCGTAGGTCAGGCTGGTGGAGCCAACGCGGGTCACCCACACGTCCACCCACACGGGCTCATCCCCGTGCAGCAGGGGCGCAAGGTATTCGATTTCCTGCCGGGCCACATAGGTTGATGTCCGGTCACCGGTCAGGTCCCGGAAACTGCCCGGACTGCCCGAGCCGCTCTCCAGGGGCAACAGTCCCAGCCGGACCCGCGCCTCTTCCAGGAACTGGATGAACTTAACGTTATTAATATGGCCGTTGGGATCTTGGTCTCCGTAGCGGAGCTGGACAGGAAATCGGTGCATGCCTTCCATCCTCCCAGAGAGTGAGGTTTGCCCTAAAAAGACGGTGCCCGGGACGCCGGGCGCCGGGAAACGTGTTACTGAACGGTAAGTTTGGACTACGAGTTTTTTCGCGGTTGCCGCCGTTGACGGTGCCGCCTTCCTGCTAGGAGATAGTTCCAGATGTCCATTGATGAATCCTTCGACCCGACAGCGTCCCTGCTGGAGCTGCTGGACCTGAGCTGGGCAGGCGGCGCAAAGACGGATGAGGATATCTTCGTCGGAGGCTCGCAGGCCGAACCCCGCAAGCGGGTGTTCGGTGGCCAGGTCCTGGGTCAGTCACTCATCGCAGCAGCCCGGACCGTCCCGGAGGACCGGGTCATGCATTCCATGCACGGGTACTTCCTGCGTCCCGGAGACACCGAGGTGCCGATTACCTTCGGCGTGGAGCGGCTGCGTGACGGCCGGTCCTTCTCCGCCAGGCGCAGCCACGCCTATCAGAACGGCAAGCCGATCCTGTCCATGATCACGTCCTTCCAGATCCCCGACTCGGGCGTGGACCACCAGGAGGAAATGCCCTCGGGAATTCCGGAACCCGAGTCCCTGCCCACTACGGCGGAGCTGCTGAAGGATTTTGACCATCCGGTGGCCGAGGCATGGTCCCACCGCCGCCCCATGGATATCCGGCACGTCATGGATCCCGTTTACGTGGGTCCCGGCAGGGAAAAGACCCCGCACAACGCCGTCTGGATGAAGACCTTTAAACCAATGCCGGACGGCGAGAACCTGCACCGTGCCGCCCTGGCCTATGCCAGCGACTACACACTGCTGGAGCCCGTCCTTCGCGGCCACGGCCTAGCCTGGACCACACCGGGCATGAGCATTGCCAGCCTGGATCACGCCATGTGGTGGCACCGCCCGGTGCGGGTGGATGACTGGCTGCTGTACGTCCAGGAATCCCCCAGTGCGTCGGCCGCCCGCGGTCTGTCCACCGGCAGGATCTTCAACCGCGCCGGTGATCTGGTGGCCACGGTGGCACAGGAGGGCATGGTGCGGGTGCCGCAGTAGCTCCTGTGCTCCGGCGATAACTGCGTCCACAGCAGAGAAGCCCGGCTTCCCCAAGGGGAAACCGGGCTTCTTTGCTGCCGGCAGACTTAGTCGCGCGTCAGGCGGCGGTGGGTTACGCGGTGCGGCTTGGCCGCATCCGGTCCGAGACGCTCAATCTTGTTCTGCTCGTAGGACTCGAAGTTCCCCTCGAACCAGTACCAGTTCGCCGGGTCCTCTTCCGTGCCTTCGAAGGCAAGGATGTGGGTGGCCACGCGGTCAAGGAACCAGCGGTCGTGCGAGACCACCACGGCACAGCCTGGGAATTCCAGCAGCGCGTTCTCGAGGCTGGACAGGGTTTCCACGTCCAGGTCGTTAGTGGGCTCATCGAGCAGGAGCAGGTTTCCGCCCTGTTTGAGGGTCATGGCCAGGTTCAGGCGGTTGCGCTCACCACCGGAGAGGACACCCGCCTTCTTCTGCTGGTCCGGTCCCTTGAAGCCGAATGCCGACACGTAGGCACGCGAGGGCATTTCCACCTGGCCCACCTGGATGAAGTCCAGGCCGTCGGACACAACTTCCCAGAGCGACTTCTCCGGGTCGATGCCGCCGCGTGACTGGTCAACATAGGAGATCCGGACGGAATCGCCGATCTTCAGTTCGCCGCCGTCCAGCGGTTCCAGGCCAACGATGGTCTTGAAGAGGGTGGTCTTACCCACACCGTTCGGACCGATGACGCCGACAATGCCGTTACGCGGCAGCGAGAAGGAAAGCCCGTTGATGAGCTGGCGGTCGCCGAACCCCTTCTGCAGGTCCTTGGCTTCCAGCACCAGGGAGCCCAGGCGTGGGCCCGGCGGGATCTGGATTTCTTCGAAGTCAAGCTTGCGGGTGCGCTCTGCCTCGGCAGCCATTTCCTCGTAGCGGGCCAGACGCGCCTTGGACTTGGTCTGGCGTCCCTTTGCGTTGGAACGGACCCAGTCGAGTTCATCCGAGAGGCGCTTGGCCAGCTTCTGGTCCTTTTTGCCCTGCACTTCAAGGCGGGCACGCTTCTTCTCCAGGTACGTGGAGTAGTTGCCTTCGTACGGGTAGAGGTGCCCGCGGTCCACTTCGGCGATCCACTCGGCCACGTGGTCCAGGAAGTAGCGGTCGTGGGTCACGGCGAGGACGGCGCCGTGGTAGGAGGAGAGGTGCTGTTCCAGCCACAGAACGCTCTCGGCGTCCAGGTGGTTGGTGGGCTCATCGAGGAGCAGCAGGTCGGGCTTCTGCAGCAGCAGCTTGCACAGGGCAACCCGGCGGCGCTCACCACCGGAGAGCACGGTCACGTCGGCGTCCGGCGGCGGGCAGCGCAGTGCGTCCATGGCCTGCTCGAGCTGGGAGTCAATGTCCCACGCGTCGGCGGCGTCAATCGCTTCCTGGAGCTTGCCCATTTCTTCGAGCAGGGAATCGAAGTCCGCATCCGGCTGGGACATCTCTTCGGAGATTTCATTGAAGCGCTGGATCTTGCCGTAGATCTCGCCCACGCCCTCCTGGACGTTGCCGAGAACCGTCTTCTCCTCGTTCAGCGGCGGCTCCTGGAGCAGGATGCCGACGCTGTAGCCGGCGCTGAGCCGGGCTTCGCCGTTGGAAGGAGTGTCCAGTCCCGCCATGATCTTGAGGATGGTGGACTTACCGGCACCGTTCGGGCCCACCACGCCGATCTTGGCGCCGGGGTAGAAAGACATGCTTACGTCGTCGAGGATTACTTTGTCGCCAACGGCCTTGCGGGCCTTGGTCATCGTGTAGATAAATTCCGCCATATATCCAAGGCTAATGTGTCAGCGCCGATATATACCATTTACGCGGTCAGGGACGGGATTTGCCCCGGCCCGCGACAGCCGGCGCACACGCAGTTCAGGTGCGGTGGTTCGGGACCTGCCGGTCCGGAGGCTAGTCTCCGATGAAGCATCGGCCGCTGGAAAGGACCGGCAGAACGGTCACGGTGACCGTGCCATCCCGCACCTCCCCGAAAATGCACTGCGAGTCACTAACAACCGCGGCCCGCATTGCGTCCACCTCGAGTCCGGTGGGGGTTCGGTCCGCAGAGACTTCCACCGTAGCGGGGTCAAACCCTGCGGCGGCGAAGGCACCGGTCATACCGGCAGAATCCGGCTCGGGGTCCAGGCCGGCCAGTTTCCGCAGTTCAGTTTCCACTGCTCCCACAGCCGGATCCCCGCTCACCGCAGGCGCGGAAGCCTCCGTGCCGGGGGCCGTTGCACCGGCGCCGGTAGCGGGCACGCCCGCGTCCCCCTCCGGCGTCACGCTGCAGCCGGCCAGGCCCACGGCGAGCGCCAGCCCGGCCACAAATGTGACAGGGGCGGCCGGGCTGGCATTACGCAGGAGTCTCACCCCGCGATTGTGCCACGCACAGGACAGCCCGCCAAAGGCCGTGCCCGGCCGGGCGTCCAATGCTCCGAAAGGTACCGGGCATCCGGGCAGACGCATCGGAGACGCGGTTGCCCCTCACTCAGCTATCCCTAATATGGCGCCGCTGCGGCCATCCGTGTGGTATCTCCATTGGAGGACTCGACAGTGCTCTCCTCGCCGGCGTCCGGGAGCTCCCCCGTCAGCGGGTCGGCCAGCCTGTCCAGGGCGTCGGACAGGTCCGGGTCAGCACCGGCGCCATGATCCGTTTCCCCGGTGTTCGTTGCATGGGCCATGCCCGCGCTGCCTGACGCACCCTCCCCCGTTCCGGAAACGGTGCGTCGAAAACTCGCCGTGCCCCACATCAGGTCATGGCCCACGGTATCCGCATCAATGTCAGCGCTCGTGCCGCTGCGGCCATCCTCGGTGGCCCACTGCCGAAGCCTCAGCCTGCCCGTAACCACAACCCGGTCACCCTTATGAATACTGAAGGCCGCGTTGGTGGCGAGTTGCCGAAACAGGCTCACGGCGTACCAGTTGGTCTGCCCGTCAGTCCACCCGCCGGTATCCCGGTCATACCGGCGCTCGGTGGTGCACATCCGAAAGCTGGCGACAGCCAGCCCTTGATCAGTGGTGTTCTGGCGGAGTTCGGTGGCCACATAGCCCCGGAGCGTAATGGTGTCACTCATCATTTCCTGCCTTCGGCTCGGTGCGGCAGCGGGTCCGCGCCGTCTGCAACAGCGCAGTCCCACCCGCACGGGGTCCGGCTCATCCACCGGTCCGCCCAGTTTTTACCGTCCAGGTACGGCATGGGGTCTGGTGGACATCAGGTGTGGATGACGGAGAGCCGGTCCCCGGGTTTCCTGTGCTGTGGAGGGAATGAGGAAGGGCTGCACACGGTACGGCGCTGCATCGGAGGCGTTGCAAACCGGCGCTGTCCGCGCCGCAGACGGAACGCGGCGGGCTCTTCGCGCCGGTCCAGGGAAAAGGTGCAGGTTGGAAAACCCGGAAGTGCCCCCGGCGCGACTCGAACGCGCAACCTACGGATTAGAAGGCCGTTGCTCTATCCATTGAGCTACGGGGGCAACCAGTCGATGATACTACGGACCCCGCTCCCCACCGTTCAGGGCGCCTCCGCGCCCGCGCTCCAATGCCGCCCAGCGGGTGCCCGCCACACCCGATTCCGGCCGTTCCAAAAAAGTTTTCATGTTTTTGCATCCAAAACGCCGGCACCGGAAGTAGTAGGGGTGTAAGTCAAACGAAACCCGTACCGGTGGGTGCGGCAACTGAAGGAGCACAGATCATGCGTAAGACCGCTTCCGCCCTCGCGGCCCTCGGAGTAGGCGCCGCCGCAGTTCTCTCGGCAATGCCGGCGCAGGCCGCTGACACCGATATGGCAAAGCTTTCGGTGCTGCACGGCGTCCCGGACACCCCCGTGGATGTCTACGTCAACGGCACGCTCACCCTGGATGACTTCATGCCCGGCGAACTCGCAGGGCCGCTGGACCTTCCGGGCGGCAGTTACGAGCTCGCCATTACCGCTGCAGATGCCGCGGACGCTTCCGCACCCATCATCGGCCCGATCTCCGCCGATCTGGCAGCCGGCGGGAATTACACTGCCGCCGCTAACCTGGATGCCTCCGGCAAACCCACGGCAAACCTCTTCACCAACGACACCTCCGCCATCGAAGCCGGCAAGGCACGCCTGACCGTCCGGCACGTGGCAGCGGCGCCGGCCGTGGATGTCCTGGCCAACGGGTCCCCTGTAATCGAAGGGCTGACCAACCCCAACGAGAAGATGCTGATGGTTGACCCGGGTACCGTTTCTGCATCTGTTGCTGCAGCCGGCACCACGGACCCGGTGATCGGCCCGGCCGATCTGGCACTGATGGAAGGAACCAACACCATCGTGTACGCATGGGGCTCCCTCGAGGCCGGAAACCTGGCCCTGGCCACCCAGACCATTGAGGGTATGCACTCCAACCCTGCAGCGGTTCCCGGTGCACTGGAGCAGGTCGGCCAGTCCTCCAACCAGGGCATGATTGCAGCCGCCGCCACGGGTTCTGCCGCCGTCCTCGCCCTGGGCGCGTTTATGCTTCGCCGCCGTTCCGTCGCCGCCTCCGCAGGGAGCCGGTCCGAGGATAACCGCAGCTAGCAGTTCCGCCACCCCCTGATCCCCCGGGGCTGCAGCGCGTTCCCGCCCCTTTGAACGCTGCAGCCCCGGGGTCACCCCGTCCCGGAGGTTCCGCACCATGTCCGTCAAACCGTTCCGCAGGCTAGCCGCAGCAGTATATCTTTCCGCCGCGGCCGCCATGGGGACCGCAGCTTGCGGTGGAACCGCGATGCAGCCCGGGCCTGCACCCGAATCCATACCCGCTACAGCCACCGAGCAGCCCCCAGCTGCTCCGGCCCCCGGCGCTACTGCACCGTCAACGCCCGTGCCGGTCCGCCCCGCAACGCAGGAACCCGTTGAATCGGTTCCCGATCCGGTGAGTGTAAGTGTGGAGGGCACTGGAATTGACTTGGAAGTAATCCCCGTGGGCCAGGAAGACAACGGTGCAATGACCTTGCCGGATAACCACTACCAGGCAGGGTGGTACCGGTTCGGGCCCGCACCGGGATCGACGCGTGGATCCGCCGTACTCGCGGCGCACGTTGATTCACGGACCGAACAGCTTCCTATTGCAGACCTGGACGAGGTTCCTGCCGGAACACCGCTGACGGTGACACGCAGCGACGGCTCGGTGCTGCGCTACACCACGGAGAAAGTGGAGAACATCCCGAAGGCGTCCCTGGGCGAGTTCGATCTGTTCAACCGCGAGGGGGAAGCCCGTTTGAAACTGGTGACCTGTGGCGGCGAATGGCTCGATTCCGTGGGCGACTACGAAGATAACGTCGTACTCACTGCGGTTCCCGTACCATAGTGTCATTCCCAGACAGCTGCCGGGTTCCTGAGGCAGCCGTTCCTGAGTATGGCAGGAGTACGGCACTGATATCACCGGGCGGAGACCACCCAGATACCGCGATGGACCATGCCTTCGCGGCGGGGGACGAGGTGGCGCTGGCGGAGGCTTACCGCCGTTTCTCCCCGCTGATACGTTCCCTCGCCCAGCGGAAGCTGCTGGACGGCGGCGCGGCCGACGACGCCGTGCAGGAAGTCTTCATCCGGGCCTGGAAGTACCGCGAAAGCTATGCTCCCGAAAAATCCACGCTTGCCGCGTGGCTGGTCGGAATCACCCGGAACGTGGCCGCAGGCATGGCCTCGTCCGCCGTACGTACTCCTGAAACACTGGTGGACAGCCCGGTCCAGCAGGGATCCCGTGCCGGTCAGGCCGGTAGCTCTCCGCACCCCGACCATGTGGCAGACCGCGTGGTACTCGATGCCGAGCTGGATCGTCTGGGCGAACCCCAGGGATCCATCCTGCGTCTTGCTTTCCACGAAGACCTCACACACCAACAGATTTCGGAGACACTGAAACTACCGTTGGGCACTGTCAAAAGCCATATTCGAAGAAGCCTGGTCCAGCTACGCGAGCGATTGGAGGTCAGCGATGCAGCATCTGCCATCTGAGACGCTGGCCCTGAATGCCTTGGGCGAGGCCAGTCCTGAGGAAACCGCCCACCTCGAGCAGTGTGCTCAATGCTCCGCCGAGGTGGCCGCCATGCAGCGTGTCGTCCATGCCGGGCGCATCCCCTCAGGTCCCGACGTGCTGCCCAGGCCGCCGTCGTCGGTCTGGGAGGGAATCCATTCCAGCCTTGGCCTAAGCGACGCCGTCCGCCAGGATCCCTTCGAGTCCGAACCCGGGCGCGACGACGCCGCCGGACTACGGGACACGCCGGAAGGTTCGCGCGCCCCTGAGCATGAGGCCGCTCCCCCGGCAGGGACGGAGCGTTCCGACGCAGCTGTCCCTTCCGATGCCCCTTCGTCTCCGGTTGCTCTCAGCGCCTTCCGGGACCGCCGAAACCGGCGCCGCACCCGTTTGCCGCAGATCCTGGGCGCAGCGGCAGCAGCTGTAGTGCTCGCCGCCGCAGGGACGTGGGGAATCTCCCGGATTCTCACCGACCGCTCAGAGGTGGTTGCCGCCGTGGACCTGGCCCCGCTTCCCGCATACGAGGACACCGGCCGTGCAGAGGTGGACCAGCGCCCGGACGGCGCACGGGAACTGGTGGTAACTGCCACCGGGTCAGACGCGCAGGGCTTCCGTGAGGTCTGGCTGATCGCTCCGGACATCACTCGCATGGTCAGCCTCGGCACAATGGAGGGCACCGAGGGAAGATTCACCATCCCGGCTAACCTTGACCTCGATGAGTATCCAATTGTTGACATTTCAGACGAGCCGTTCGACGGCGATCCCACGCACTCGGGCGACTCGATCCTCCGGGGCGTGCTGGAGCTCTAGCGGAGCGGGCCCGGTGCTGATGCCGGCAAACCCGGGCCGTGGCTAACCGGTGGAGCTGTTATCCGGCATCGGTGCCGAATGGTGGTCTCGGGTGCTGGCGGGATTCAGCCGGGTGCCGGCCGTGGAACCGGACCCCGCCGTGCTCCTGGCCGTGGCGGCTGCCGCGGCGCTGCTGAGCATCCCGCGGGCCACCTGGCGCTGGTTCGGGTTGTTCGTAACCTTCGTCCATGAACTCGGACATGCCTTTGCCGCTCTGATGACCGGACAAATGGTCAAGGGAATCCGGCTCCGCTTTGACCACTCCGGTGAAATGCGCTCCCTGGGCCGCGGCGGGTTCCCTGCCGCCTGGGCCGGCTTCTGGGGTTACCCGGTGCCGGCGGTCGTGGGAGCGGCGCTGATACTGGCCGCGTTCAACGGCTGGGCAGGTGCCGCACTGTCAGTCGGCGCGCTGATCCTGCTGACGGCACTGGTGTTCATCCGCAACGGGCAGGGATTCCTTATCGCCATCGCCTGTGCCGCTGTGTCGGTGCTGCTTGTCTGGTTCGCCGCCCCGAAAGTGGCAGGTTATGTTGCCATGTGTATGGGCACTGCCCTGCTGGTGGGTGCGGCGCGGGACTGGCTGAACGTCCTTGCGGTGCACACAAAGCGACGCCGTAACCTGGAGAGTTCCGACGCCTACATCCTCTACCGGCGCACCGGGGTTCCTTCTGCCGTTTGGCTCACGGGATTTGCACTGGTGATAGCAGCATCCCTGGCCGCGGTCCTCCTGGCCGCCGTGGCGGGCTACTCGGGACCCTGAATCCGGGGCCGCTGCGGGGTACGCCTCAGGCCTGTGCCGGGAAGGTCACGCGCAGCTCGAGCCGGTGCTGGCCGTCCTCTTCCTGAGTGTAAATCGCCTTGCCGGAGATTCCGGCCAGGTCATCTGTGCCGGATCCGGGAATGATGTGACCGGAGCTTGCCGTGGCCGTCCCTTCGGCCAGACCCCAGTGCTGGATGACCATGGTGCCCGTGCGGCCGGCGACGGTGCCGGCGAACACCTCGGATCCCACGTAGCCGGCGCCCACGGAATTCCCGGCCATAATCAGGTCTGCGACGCTGGTCCCGGTGATGTCGCCTTCAAAGATCTTCACTGCCCGGACAGTGGAGAGTTCGCTGTTGGTGCCCTCCACCTGGTAGGGGGTCGGTTCCCACTCCGAGACGTCAAAATCGGCCACGATCACTTCTTCAGTTAGGTCGGTCATAACACCAGTATCCCGTGTCCAGCGCCGGATTGCATGCCGGGCGGTGCGCGCCGGTAGCCTTATCGCTGTGCCCGGACGCGGCACGGCAACGGTTTCAACTAAGGAGCACCACCCTCGCATGTCCCGGAATTCGGCTTCCCTACAGCGGCGGTTACTCCGCCCGGCAACCCTCTGGACGTTTTTTGCGGTGGTGCATGCCGGCTTCCTGGCGGCCCTCTCGACGCGGATCCTGAACGGCGATGTCCTCAGTGATGTGTCCTTCTACCGCCAGTGGGCGTTCGACGGCCTGCGTGACGGCTACTGGGTGGGGATCGACGCCGGCTGGGTGTACCCCATCGGTGCGCTGGCACCGATGGTCCTGGCTGCTGTCTTCGGTTACTCCGCGTACATGTTCACCTGGTTCCTCCTGTTCACCGCACTTAATGCCGCCGGCGTCGCCGTGCTCAGCCGCCGGGCCGGCACCCGCGGCATCCACGCCGCCTACTGGTGGCTCGCGGTCACGGCCCTGCTCGGCCCCGTGGCTGTCGGCCGGGTGGACGGCCTAACCGCACCGCTGGTGATTATGGGGCTGCTGTTCCTGGCTACCCGCCCCGTTCTGGCCTCGGCGCTGCTGTCCGTGGCGACCTGGATCAAGGTCTGGCCAGCAGCCGTCATCCTTGCGGTGTTGGTGGCGTGGAAGAAGCGGCTGGTCCTGCTGGCCACCGGCGCTGCGGTGTCGGCCGTGATCGCAGTGGTGGTTGCTCTCTCCGGCGGCATCCGCCATCTGCTCAGCTTCTTTGGGGAACAGGGCGCCCGCGGCATGCAGATGGAGGCCCCGTTTACGACGCCGGGACTTTGGCAGGCGATCACCGGCACCTCAGACGCGTATATCTTCGAGGACAAAGTCATCAATACCCGCGAGGTCCGCGGCGCCCTCGGCGAGCCGGTGGCTGCGATGATGACGCCGCTGCTGGCGCTGGCCGCTCTCGCCGTCGCGCTGCTCCTGATCTGGGCCCTGCGCCGCGGCGCAGATTCCCAGGCTCTGCTGATTGCCGGCTCGCTCGCCCTGGTCAGCGCCTTCATCGTCTTCAACAAGGTCGGCTCGCCGCAGTTCATGCTGTGGCTGGGCGCTGTGACCGCCGTCGGGCTGGCGTGGGAGGGCCGGGGCTGGAAGGTCCCCGGCATCCTGATGGCGGCCATCGCAGCGTTGACCACCCTGGTCTATCCGATGTTCTACTCGGCGCTGTACAACGACCTGAACATTGCCGTGGCCCTGCTCCTGACCCTGCGCAACATCCTGCTGCTGGTCCTCTTCGGCTGGTCCCTGGCCCGCGTTATCAGGCTGACCAGGGCCGGCGGCGGACAGGTCAGTGCCGCAGCTCCCCCGGTGCAGGCGCCGTAAGCTTTTTGCGGAACAGCACCTTGGTCTTCGGATCCACAAAGATCAGGTAGAGGGCGAAGCCCAGTGCGGTCACCGCCGCAATCTGCCGGGCAGCAGTAAGGCTGAACTCGAAGTAGGGCCAGATGTCCAGCTGGTCGCTGATGGCGTAGACCATAAAGAAGGAGACCAGCAGGTAAAGGGTCTTGGCCTGCCAGTCATCGCGCAGCCCGGTGACGGCGAACAGGGGAATCAGCCAGACCACATACCAGGACTGGATCATCGGGGCCAGCATCACGATGGCGGCGAAGGCCAGTGCCAGCCGGCGGATCAGCCGGCTGTACTCGCCTACGAACATCTGCCACAGCACAATGCCCACCGAGGCCAGCCGGCCGATGGTGTGCACGATGTCGGCCAGCGTCCAGCCCGGCAGCCCGAGGGCGTTGCCCAGCGTGGCCACGAGCATGCCGGCAAAGCCGACGGGCGCGTACCAGATCCATACGCTGCCGGGCGTGCTGAGGGCGCCCACCCAGCCGAAGCCGAACCCGTTGATCAGGCCCATGATCCACAGCAGCCCCAGGGAAATTCCGGCGGTCATGAACCAGTAGCCGAATTTCCGCGGCCAGGAGGCATTTTTGCCGGCCCACAGCAGGCCGATGAACGGCAGGAAGATGATGGTGATGGGCTTGATGCCCACCGAGAGTGTCACCAGCAGGATGCCGGGCAGGACCCGCTTCGTGGCGGCCAGATAAAGCCCGGCCAGCGCCAGGCCGATCATCAGGGCATCGTTGTGGATGCTCGCAATGAAGTTTGTGAGGAACAGCGGGTTAGCTGCGGTCAGCCAAAGGGCGCGGTTGGGGTTGATGCCGTGCAGTTCGGCCAGTTTCGGCACAAAGTAAATACACATCGCCACACCGACTACGGCGATGAGCCGGAACAGCAGGATGGAGGACTCCACCTGTCCCCCGGTGACGCGGACCACGAGTTCCTCAAGCCAGAGGAAGACGGGGCCGTACGGCGTCGGGCTCTGCGCCCACAGATCGTCCGCCCCGATCTGCAGATAGTTGGAGATCTGCGAATAGCCGTCCTTGTAGGGATTCAGCCCGCTCACCATCACCAGCCCCTGGGCGATGTAGGCAAAAACGTCGCGACTGAAGAGCGGCAGGGTCAGGCACATAGGCGCGGACCAGGCGATGATGGCCCGCATCACCACCGGCCGGGAGTCGGGGCCCCAGCCCTTCATGCGCTGCCCCAGGCGAAGCCAGGAACGGACCAGCAGCATGCCGCCCGTAGCCAGCAGCAGCACCGCTGCCACCGCACCGATCGGCTGGTCGAAGCGCAGCCAGATGATAACCGGGTTGGTCCGCAGGCCGGAGGCCAGGGACAGCCATCCGACACCGAACGAACCGGCCAGCATCATCATCGAACCGATGAACCCCTGGATGATTGCGACGTTCGGGCGGTCGGCTTTCGCTGTCTCCGGGCCAGGAGACGAAGGCTCGGTCGCAGGGACCTGGGCGGTCATCTACATGGTTCCAATCTCTGGGGGTTTCTGGTTCTGCGGGCCCCGGGCAGTTACATTCCTGCACCGTTCCGGCACCGGTTCTGAAGACGGGCACAAGAATGCCCGGGCACCGTCAATAGGCTGATATTAGCACCGCCGCCCGCACCTTCCCCGGCCGAATGCGACGCGGCCGCACTCAATCCTGTGAGCCCCGGCACGGTCGCATAGACTGAAGGTCCAGTCGTGACTAATGAGGCAAGGCGGTATTGGCTGTGGGGCGCCACCGGGCAGAACCTGTAGGGAAACCTTTTTCAAAACCACCGGGGAAAAAGGTCAGTACGTCCGGGCCGGACACGGCCCGCCGAACGTCCCGGCGCGCGGCCGGGGGCACCTCTTTGTCCGCCCGCAACCCGGAACTCATCTTCTGGGGCGCTTTCCTCACTGCGGTGGGCACAGGGGCCATGGTGTGGGTCCAGGTCCCGCCCGGCATTGTCGCAACTGTTTCCGGGCTGCTTCTGTTCGCCTTTGGGATCACCTGGTATTTCAGCTCCACCCAGGATCGCTCCCCCGCCGCGCGGCCGGGTGCGGCACTGCCCGCTACGGCACCACGCCCTGAAGCAGTACAGCCCTCCCCTGCGGCATCGGGGCCGACGGCGGCCGACGGCGCCGCCGCAGCAGCTCCGGCGGCCGCAGCAACTCTGCCCGCCGTGGCAACTGCCCCGAATGATGCGCAGGTTTCTTCTGCGTCGACTACGGCAATTCCGGTACCGAACACGCCCGTACCGGATCTTTCGACTCGGGTGCCCGGCACCCGCCGCCACGCCCGCATGGGCGCGGTTGCAGTCCCCCCGCCCTCTCCGGGCCCCGTACGAATGGGCTCCGGGATGCCCGCAGCCGGGGGACGGCGCGCAGCGGCTGCACCGGTCTTTCACGAGATGCCGGCCGAGCCGAGCCGCTGGACCCGGACCTTTGGGCCGCCCGAGACCGGCCAGATCCCGCTGCAGCCCTATCTCTCCGGCACTCCTGCCTCTTTTGCCACCGCAGATGCCGACCTGCCGGACAGGCGCCAGCGCAGCCACTCAAGCCTGTAGCCCCTCCGTCCCGCGGCGAACGAACGCGGTACATTGGGATTGTGCCGATAACTAATGAACGTATGGTCTGGATCGATTGCGAAATGACCGGTCTGGACATTAAGAATGATGCCCTGATTGAAGTGGCCGTCCTGGTCACGGACTCCGAACTGAATATCCTCGGTGACGGAGTGGACGTGGTGATCAAGCCCGACGACGCCGCCCTGGCCCAGATGGGGGACTTCGTGCGCCAGATGCACACCACCTCCAAGCTTCTGGACGAACTCCCTAACGGCATCACCATGGCCGAGGCCGAGGCTGCCGTCATCGAATACATCACCAAGTGGGTCCCGGAGCCGAAGAAGGCACAGCTGGCGGGCAACTCCGTCGGTACCGACAAGATGTTCCTGGCCCGTGACATGCCCGAGGTCATCGACTATCTGCACTACCGGATCATCGACGTGTCCACCATCAAGGAACTCGCCCGCCGCTGGTACCCGCGCGCCTACTTCCAGGCTCCGGCCAAAAACGGCGGACACCGCGCCCTGGGTGATATCCGGGATTCCATCAATGAACTCCGGTACTACCGTGAGGCCGTTTTTGTCCCGGCTCCGGGGCCGGACTCGGCGACCGCCAAGAAGATTGCCGCAGGGATTCAGAGTTAGCTCCGTCACAAAAAGCCCCTTGGAGGGCCAACGTGTCAGAAGCACTCAAAAAACCGTGTAAGCTTGATTCCGCTGCCTCAGATAAATGAGTCCGCAAGACCACTCGCCTGGACTTCGCGGATGAACGTTTGAGGCACATGGTGGGTATAGCTCAGTTGGCAGAGCGCCTGGTTGTGGTCCAGGAGGTCGCGGGTTCAACCCCCGTTACTCACCCCAATGAGGCTGGCGGTTACAGCTTCGAAAGGCCGCCTCGGATGATTCCGGGGCGGCCTTTGCTGTTTGTGTTTCACTGTTAGCGGCTGGCGTTCGCCTGACGCAGCCGTCGTGCTCCGGGCCACGAGCCGGAACCGTCAGAACCACTACGCCTATGCGTGGCTTATCAATGAGGAGGCGCCGCCTTGGAGCGCAGACTGTTCGAAGAGGACCATGAGCTGTTCCGGGACGTCGTCCGGGAATTCGATGCACGCGAGGTCGCCGCCGGTTACGCGGAATGGGATGCGGCGCACATGATGCCGCGCCGCATGTGGAAGGCGGCCGGTGATCAGGGCCTGCTGGGCCTGGCGGTTCCTGAAGAGTTCGGCGGAGCCGGAATGCCGGACTACCGTTTCCGCGCCGTTATGGACGAGGAATTTGCCCGGTCCAACCACCTGGCCGTAGCCCTGGCGTTCCACCTGCATGATGATCTGGTCCTCCCCCACCTGCTGGCCTACGGGTCCGAGGATCTGAAGCAGCGCTGGCTGCCGGACATGGTTTCCGGTGACAAAGTCACCTCCGTGGCGTGGACCGAGCCAGGGGCCGGCAGCGACCTTCGCGGCATCCGCACCAAGGCGGTCCGTACCGACGACGGCGACTGGGTGATCAACGGCCAGAAGACCTTCATCGGCAACGGGATCTCCGGCGACGCGTCACTGGTCCTGGCCCGCACCGACGGCGGTGCCGGGCGCGGACAGCGGGATTCCTTCAGCATGTTCATGGTGGAGAAGACCGAGGGGTACAGCACCGGCCGCCAGCTGGACAAAATGGGCCTGAAGGCTTCGGACACCGCTGAACTGTTCTTCGACAACGTCCGCGTTCCCGCCGGCAATCTTGTCGGTGAAGTCGGACGCGGCCTGGAATACGCTGCCGGCCAGCTTCCGCAGGGTCGGCTGGCTATCGCTGTTGCGTCCTCCGCCGTGTCCCGCGCGGTTTACCAGGCAACCCTTGAGTACACCCGGGAGCGCAACGCCTTCGACAGCCGGGTGGCCGACTTCCAAAACACCCGCTTCGCGCTGGCGGACATTGCCACCGAAGTCGAGGTCACCGAAGCCTACGTCGACTCAGCCATCACGGCCTTCAACGAAGGCAAGCTTGACGCCGTCTCCGCCGCGAAAGCCAAGCTGTGGGCCAGCGAACGCGCCAAGTCCATTACCGACCGCTGCCTGCAGCTCCATGGAGGCTACGGCTACATCATGGAATACCCCGTGGCACAGGCTTTCCTGGCCGCACGGCTGCTGACCATTTTCGGCGGCACCAGTGAAATCATGCGGGACGTCATCGGACGCGACATCGCCCGCTAAGCCGAGCACCTCCCGTTCAAACCACACGAAAGAAAGACAGCAATGACCGTTCGTCCCATCGTCATCCACGGAGAACCCGTCCTGCACCGCCGGGCGGCCGAAGTGGAAGAGTTCAATGACGAACTGCGTACCCTGGTCGCAGACATGTACGAAACCATGGACGTTGCCAACGGCGTGGGCCTGGCGGCACCGCAGATCGGCGTCGGACTGCGTCTGTTTACCTTTGCCTACGAGAACGACGACGACGCCCCGGACCGCGGCGTCGTCATCAATCCGGTGCTCATCACCTCCAAGGTGCCCGGTTCGGCGCCGGACCCGGACGAGACCTCCGAAGGCTGCCTGTCCGTGCCGGGTGAGAATTTCCCCGTCAACCGGGCGGAGTGGGCCAAGATCAAGGGCTTCGACGAACACGGCTCCCCCGTGGAGTTCGAGGCGACCGACTGGTTCGCCCGCGTCATCCAGCACGAGTACGACCACCTTGACGGCAAGCTTTACGTGGACCGGCTGACGGACCGCTGGAGCCGGAAGGCACGCAAGGCCATCAAGGCGCAGGGCTGGACCGTTCCGGGCAACACCTGGATGCCGGGTGTTGATCCGGATCCTTTCGGCCACTGATCCGCGGGGGTGTCCCGACCCCAAGCCAGCTGCACCAAAAGCCGGCTGCACCAAAATGAAAGGCCCGCAGGTTTCCCTGCGGGCCTTTCATTTCCAGTGCTCTGCTGCAGCTAGCCGGCGATGGAGGCCAGCGACTGGGCCTTCGGGTAGGCCGGCGGATTCACTTGTGCCATTTCCTCCAGCACACGGACCACCTGGCAGCTGTAGCCGAACTCGTTGTCATACCAGACGTACAGCACCAGGTTCGTGCCGTTGGAAATGGTAGCGAGCCCATCCACGATGCCCGCACGCTTGGAACCCACGAAGTCGCTGGACACCACTTCGGGCGAGTCGATGTAATCGATCTGCTTGTGCAGGGGCGAGTTCAGCGAGGTTTCGCGCAGGAAGGCGTTAACCTCATCCTTGTCCGTGGCCGTTTCGAGGTTCAGGTTCAGGATGGCCATGGAGACATCGGGGGTGGGCACCCGGATGGCATTGCCGCTGAGCTTTCCGGCCAGTTCGGGCAGCGCCTTGGCCACAGCCTTGGCGGCGCCGGTCTCGGTGATGACCATATTCAGGGCAGCGGAGCGTCCGCGCCGGTCCCCGTTGTGGAAGTTATCGATGAGGTTCTGGTCATTGGTGAAGGAATGCACGGTTTCCACGTGCCCGTTCACAATCCCGTACTTGTCGTTCAGGACCTTCAGCACCGGCGTGATGGCATTGGTGGTGCAGGACGCGGCCGTGATAATCCGGTCTTCATCGGTAATGGACCCGTGGTTGATGCCGTGGACGATGTTCTTCAGGTTTCCCTTGCCCGGCGCGGTCAGCAGCACCCGGGAGACGCCCTTGGCGTCCAGGTGCTGGGAAAGTCCTTCTTCATCGCGCCAACGCCCGGTGTTGTCCACCACAACGGCGTTGCTGATGCCGTAGGAGGTGTAGTCCACCGTTGCGGGGTCATTGGAGTAGATCACCTGGATCAGGGTGCCGTTGGCGAGGATGGTGTTCTTTTCCTCGTCTACGGTAATGGTTCCGTTGAACGCCCCGTGGACGGAGTCCCGGCGCAACAGGCTCGCCCGCTTAACGAGGTCATTCTCGGAGCCCTTCCGCACCACGATGGCCCGCAGCCGCAGTCCCTGACCACCTCCGGCCTTTTCCACGAGGATCCGGGCCAGCAGGCGCCCGATGCGGCCGAAGCCGTAGAGGACAACGTCAGTGCTGGTCCGCGCATCCGCCCCGCGCCGGCCGGCGACGTCAGCGAGTTCGGTGCGCAGGAATTCGACCAGGTCTCCGCCCTGTTCCTTGTATTTGTTGCTCATGCGGGCCAGGTCAATGGATGCCGCGCCGAGATCGAGCTCGGTCAGTGCCTTCAGCAGCGGGTAGGTCTCGGAAACCGGAAGTTCCGTCTCATCGATCTG
This sequence comes from Arthrobacter sp. YD2, assembly GCF_030410475.1. Lineage (NCBI taxonomy): Bacteria > Bacillati > Actinomycetota > Actinomycetes > Micrococcales > Micrococcaceae > Arthrobacter > Arthrobacter sp. YD2. Next base: position 134,577 of record NZ_JAUHHB010000002.1, on the reverse strand, counting down.
GCGGGCGAAGCGGTGGGCCTTGAGGATATCGATGACCGATTTGTTGACGAGCGGGCGCCCGTGGACCGAAGTAACCACGCTGTTCTCCCGGTAGAGCCGCCCGATCAGCGGGATCATCGCCTCGGCGAGGGCCTCCCGATCCATCCAGGAATCAAGGCACGTATCGGAATTGGAGCTCACAGATCTTCACATCCTTTTCTCAGCCGGCACTGCGTTGTGCCGGTTGGCGGTATTCCCTACAAGTGTATTAGGACACATCAACCCCGCCGGACAGCCAGACGAGACGTTTGTCACAATGGGAAGGGACGGATCTGGCTGGACTGTCCCGTTTCCGTGTCCGCGGGCTCCAGGTCAGCCAGCTCGCGAACGCGTCGAAGCGGCCCGAACGCGGCAATCAGCGGCGCGAGGGCGGCAACCAGAACGCCTGTGAGGATTGCCCCTCGGATTCCGACGAGGTCCACCAGGAGCCCGGCTGCGAATGCGGCGACGGCGAGCATGCCCCACGTGACCATACGCAGGGCCGAGCCGAGCCGTCCGAGCATCTGCGGCGGGCACACCCGTTGGCGGAAGGTCGTGGAGACAACAATGTTGAGGGAAATGGAAAAACCAGCGATAAACAATCCGATAAAGCCTGCGGCCATGCCCCACCCCGGCGATATAAAAAGCACGCTCGCATAACCTGCCACGGCGGGAAACATGGAATAGCGCCACACCCGGCCGGATCCGAAACGCCCGGCAATCCATCGCACGGAAAGTCCGCCGACAGTTCCGCCCACCGCTGTTGCTGCCGTCAGCAGTCCCAGCATGGCGGGGGTTTCCCCGAGGGACCGGATCACCAGCAGGACCAGCAGGGAAACCACTATGTTTCCGCCGAGGTTCCACAGCGCACCGGTGAACAGCAGCATCCGCAGGGCCACCGTGCTGAAGATGTACCTCAGGCCCTCCCCCATCTCCCGCAGGACGCGGTACTCCTCCGAGCGGGCGGGTTCCGGTTCGGAGAGGTCCAGCCGGATGATCGCCGCCAGCGAGGCCAGTGAGGCCGCCACCTGCAGCAGCATCGCGTTGGATGCTCCCCAGGCTGCGGTCACCCAGCCGCCCAGGGCCCGTCCGCCGGCGTCGCCCATGGCGCCGGAGCCGGTCATCAGGCCGTTGCCTTCAACCAGTTCCTCTCGGTCCACTGCAGCGGGGATAAGTGCCTGCTCGGCCAGGGTAAAGAACACGGCGGCCAGTCCGGCGAGGAAGGATACCGTAAAGAGCTGAGTCACGGTCAGCACGTCCAGCCACCAGGCCACCGGCAGGCTGGCCAGCAGCAGGGTCCGCAGGGCCAGCGAGAAAACTATTATCGGCCGCCTCCGGTAGCGGTCCACCAGCACACCGATGGGAAGGCCGAACAACAGCCATGGCAGGAAAGGCATACCGGCCAGGATTGCCACTGTCGCATTTGAGGCGTCCAATTCAGTGACGGCAATAACGGGCAGCGCGACACTTGTCACTGCGACACCGAATATGCCGGCCGTCGATGAAATCCACAACCGCCGGAAATTGGCGTTGCGGAATACCAACGGCCTGCGTGCCTCCGCGGTATTGGACATTGCCACAGAATAGCGGAGCGATGAGGAAAACCAGCCAGTCTGCGCCGGCGAATCGGCACATTGGCTGAAAGCCGCGGGAAAAAAGCCCGTTTTCGGCGATTACCCTTGCGCAGCCGGGCTTCCTGCTCCGAAAGGCACGGAGGGTGGACGGGTTGGCCGGTAAGCCGGGTTTTGTACACCGGATCCGTTACCGGAAAGGGTGCGGCAATCATCCATCTAGGACCGCCGTTGCCGGCGGCCTCAAGCGGCCTACCCGGACACATCGGGCGGGCAGCCCTCAAACGTGTCCTGTATGGCCTTGCTCCGGGTGGGGTTTACCTAGCCGTCCCGGTCACCCGGGACGCTGGTGGTCTCTTACACCGCCTTTTCACCCTTACCTGCAGACCTGCAAAACAGGCCGCGGGCGGTTTGTTTTCTGTGGCACTGGCCTGCGGGTTTCCCCGAGTGGGCGTTACCCACCACCCTGCCCTGCGGAGCCCGGACTTTCCTCGGCGGCAGCGGTACCCGTAAAGGCAGCCGCGCCAACGCGATTGCCTGGCCAACCCGTCCACGGTCAACTCTACCGTCCCGAAGCGGCTACCCCGGACAGGGGCGCGTGCGCTCACTCGCGTACCATTAACCGGTGCTTATTCTGCTGCCGCCCTCCGAAGGAAAAACGCCCCCCGAAGCGGGGCCTGCCCTTGACCTGTCCCGGCTGCGCTTTCCAGTGTTGTCCGAGCCCCGGAGCCAGGTACTGAAAGCCCTGGCGGAAACCAGCCGCTCCGAAGACGCCCTTGCCGTCCTCGGCGTCGGAGCCACCCTTGCCGCCGAGGTGCAGCGCAACACGGTCCTTGACAGCGAACCTTGCGCTCCCGCCCACCGGGTGTACACCGGCGTGCTCTATGACGCCCTTGGCTACGACTCTCTTTCCGAGGAAGGCCGGCGTCGGGCTGATGAGGCTGTCCTGGTCATGTCCGCACTGTGGGGAGCCATTGGCTTTGCCGATCCCATCCCTGCCTACCGTCTCTCGATGTCCGCCCGGCTCCCGGATACCGGACGGCTGGCGGCGTTCTGGAAGCAGCACCTGAGCGGGGTACTGGGCGGATATGCAGCCGACTCACTGGTGGTGGACTGCCGCTCCAGCACCTACGCCGCAGCCTGGACACCGGCTCCGGAAAACACGGCAGCAGTAAACGTGTTCCAGATCCGCGACGGGAAACGCAAGGTGGTTTCCCACTTCGCCAAGCACACTCGCGGCGAGCTGGCCCGCCACCTGCTGCTGCGAGGGGGAACCGAGCCGGCCACCCCGGAGCAGCTGCTGCAGGCAGCACAGGAAAAGTGGGAGGCCGAGCTGGTGGCTCCCGCCGGGCGGAAGCCCTACCAGCTCAACATCATTCTTCCGGAACAGCCCTAACCGGCAACCAGCTCCACTTCGAAGCCCTCTTCGTTCTCCAAATAGGCGGCATAGTGTTCCGCCCCGCCGGCGTGCGGGTGGCGGTCAGCGAACAGCAGGGTCCAGCCGTGGCTTGCGGCGCGCCTGGCCAGGAGCTCGACGTCGGCCTCCGAGCCCGCGCTGAAGGCCAGATGGTTCAACCCGGCCCGGCGGCGGGAGTACGGAACGGGCTCGACGTCGGAGCCCGATTCCAGGACGATATAGCCCTCTGCGCCCTGCCAGCTGGCGCCGGTGGACCAGGTGTCCCTGCGGACGTAGCCGAGGCGTTCCAGCAGCCAGCCCAGGGACTTTTCGGCTGCAGGAAAGTCGTTGACCCAGATCTCGGTGTGGTGCAGGCGTCCAGTAGGAGACGACGCCGCCGACGGCGCAGGAGCCGGAACCGGCGTCGCCGGTGCCTCTGACAATGTCTGTGTCTGTGTCTGTGTCTGTGCGGCGCCCCGCGGCTTCCAGGGTACCCCCGCCGTCCCGGCGTCCATGGCCTCGTTGGAGAGCCTGTCCGCGTCCTTGTTCAGTTCGCGGGGAATCCACTCGTATTTCACCCGCCGCGGATTGACCACGGACCGGGCTTTGGCGGCGAGCTTCTGCATGTCCGCGTGCTTGATTTTCCAGCGCCCGCTCATCTGCTCCACTACGAGCTTTGAATCCATCTTGGCCAGGATCCAGCAGTCGGGGTCAATCTCGTGGGCCAGTTCCAGCGCGGCAATCAGACCGGAATACTCGGCGACGTTGTTGGATACCTTGCCAACGTAGGCGGCTTTCTCGGCCAGGATCTCCCCGGTCCCTGGGTCGCGGACGAGGGCTCCGTAGCCGGCAATGCCGGGATTGCCGCGGGAGCCTCCGTCGGCCTCGACAATCAGGGTGCGCCGGGTCCCCGCGGCGGGTTCCCGGACGGTGTCCTTTTCCCCGCCGGAAGCAGGCTCCGGGTCAAACAGTGTCACTTCCTAGCTGCCCCACTCATTGGAGCGAACGAGGATGCAGCCGGAATCGGGGCAGTACACAATCTCGTCATCGGCTGCCTTGCGGATGTCCGCCAGGTCGCCCGGGCTCAGCTGCATCCCGGAACCCTCGGAGGTGCCGTGGAACAGCCGTGCGGCGCCGATGCCGTGCTTGGACAGCGTCTTTTCGTAGGCAGCAAGCAGTGCCGGGTCAAAGCTGGACGCGAGCTCTTCGCGGCGTGCCTCGGTATCGGCCTGCTCAGCCCCGATGACTGACAGTTCGGCGTCGCGCTTTTCCTCGAGCTCCCGTCGCTTCCCGTGCAGGGTTTCCAGCTCTGCCGCGGCTTCGGACTGCCGTGTCCGGGCTGTTTCGAGGCGCTCCATGACTTCGAGTTCAACGTCTTCCAGATCCGAGCGGCGACGCTGCAGCGAGACAATCTCGGCCTGCAGGGCGGTGAGCTCCTTCGAGCCGACCTTGCCGCTGTCCAGATGCTGCTGGTCCCGCGTCATGCGGGCCACCACGGAGGCAACATCGGCTTCCGCGCGGGCGAGCTCGCGTTCGACGTCGGCTACCTCTGTGCCCGCGCTCACGCGTGCGCTCTCGGCGGCGGCAACGGCGTCGGCAAGTGAGGCGATTTCAGGATTGTTGCTTATGGTGCGGGCCTGGTTGCGCAGGGCCTTGATCCTGCTGTCCAGGGCCTGCAGATCCAGCAGCCTCAGCTGCTCCGCGGGCGATGCTTTTGCCACCGATTACCTCCGTGTATATCCGGACCTACCTGGCCCGGCACTCCTAAGCCTATGCCACGCAGCCGCATCACTTCAGTCCGGGAGTCAGGACAAAGTCCCAGGGATCGGTGTTCACCCCGCTGACGCGCACGTCAGCGACGAACCCCTGGTCCGTCAGGACGTTCTCCAGTGCCCCGGCGGCCGGGGTCAGCCACAGCCATTCGCTCCCGAAGTGGGAGACATCAATGAGGTAGGGGCGCCCGTTTCCGGTGAGTGCACGTTCACGCAGTTCCGACGCCGGATGGTGGCGCAGATCGGCCGTGACGTAGACGTCGGCACGCTGGGCACGCACTGCGTCGAAGAGGCTGTCGCCGGCACCGCCGCACACTGCGACGCGCCGCACCAGCCCGTGCGGGTCTCCTGCCACCCGCACGCCGCCGGCGACCGCGGGAAGAATGCCGAACACCCGCTCGGCGAAGTCCGCCAGGCTCATCACGTCGGGAAGCTCGCCCACCCGGCCGATTCCCTCCTCGGGCAGTCCCTCCGGTGCCGGTACCAGCGGAGCCACATCGCGCAGGCCAAAGGCGTCCGCAAGGACGTCGGAAACACCGCCGACCGCGCTGTCCCCATTGGTGTGCACGGTCAGCAGCGCGCATCCACCTTCTATCAGGCGGTGCACGGCGTCACCCTTGAACGTGGTGGCCGCGACGGAGGTCACCGGCTTCAGCAGCAGGGGGTGGTGGGTGATCAGCAGGTCCGCACCCCAGTCCAGGGCTTCGTCTATAACCTCGCTGGTGGGATCCACGGCGAACAGGATCCGCCGGACCTCACGGTCGGCCCGTCCGGCAACCAGGCCGGGGGCGTCCCAGTTCTCGGCCAGGGATTCGGGCCACAGCTCCTCCGCGGCCAGCAGCACATCCCCCAGCGTGGGTATGCTCCCGCTGCCGGCCTCTGCCGGCTGGATATCTTGATCGGCGGTATCCGCGCCGGCCCGCTCGTTGGGGTGATCCGCTTCCATAGGTTTAGTTCTACCCCGATGCGCGGGCGGTGCTCAATTCCGCCGCACCCGCGGTGATGGACTGCACACCGCGGAATCCCGCTCCCGGGATTCGGGAATCAATACGCCGCGCACCGCATTGTTAAAGGCATGAAGACGTACGTACTCGGCGGAGGCTGCTTTTGGTGCCTCGACGCCCTCTACCGCAAGGTCCGCGGAGTCACCGATGTGGTTTCCGGCTATACCGGCGGTTCAATCCCCGACCCCGACTATGACAGTGTCTGCACCGGCACCACCGGCCATGCTGAAGTGGTGGCCGTAACCTTTGATGAAGAGGTAGTGCCCGGAGAGGTGCTTCTGGATATGTTCTTCTCCCAGCACGATCCCACCACGCTGAACCGGCAGGGATACGACGTGGGCACGCAGTACCGCTCATCCATGTTCTACCGTGATGAGGACCAGCGCGGGGAATTCGAGTCCGCGCTGGAGCGGGCACGCGGTAACTGGAAGGATCCGATCGTCACCGAGATCACTCCCCTGCCGAGGTTTTACCCGGCGGAGGATATCCATCAGGACTTTTATGCCAAGCGTCCGGGCACCGGGTACTGCCAGGTCATTATCAATCCGAAGCTGGCCAAGGCCCGCAAGTATTACTCCGAATGGCTTCAGGACTAAGGGCTCCACAGGCCGCCGATAGGCTTGGACGGGCAGATGTCCGTCCGGCATTTCGAAGAACGTTTGAGGAACAGAGGAAAACATGGCTCGTATATATGACGATGTAACCCAGCTTGTGGGCGGAACCCCGCTGGTCCGGTTGAACCGGCTCGCGGCCGGGCTGCCCGCCCAGGTGGCAGTGAAGCTGGAGTTCTACAACCCGGCCAACAGCGTCAAGGACCGGATCGGTGTGGCGATTGTTGACGCCGCCGAGAAGGCCGGCGCCCTGAAGCCGGGCGGAACCATCGTGGAGGGCACCTCGGGCAACACGGGTATCGCTCTGGCCATGGTGGGCGCTGCCCGCGGCTACAAGGTGATCCTGACCATGCCCGAGACCATGTCCACCGAGCGCCGCGTTATGCTCCGTGCCTACGGCGCCGAGATTGTCCTGACCCCCGGTGCCGAAGGCATGCGCGGTGCGGTGGAGAAGGCCAAGGAGATTGTTGCCACCACTGACAACGCCATCTGGGCCCAGCAGTTCGCCAACGAAGCCAACCCGGCGATGCACCGGGCCACCACTGCCGAGGAAATCTGGGCAGACACCGACGGCCAGGTGGACATCTTCGTCGCCGGCATCGGCACCGGCGGGACCGTTACCGGCGTCGGACAGGTGCTGAAGGAACGCAAGCCGGGCGTGCAGATTGTTGCCGTGGAGCCCAAGGACTCCCCCATCCTCAACGGCGGCTCCCCCGGGCCGCACAAGATCCAGGGCATCGGCGCGAACTTTGTCCCTGAGATTCTGGACACCACCATTTACGACGAGGTTTTCGACGCCTCCATTGAAGACTCCGTTGCCACCGCCCGCGCACTGGGCACCCAGGAAGGCATCCTCGGCGGCATTTCCTCCGGTGCCATCGTCTGGGCCGCCCTGGAACTGGCCAAGAGGGAAGAGAACGCCGGTAAGCTGATTGTCGCCACGGTCTGCGACTTCGGCGAACGCTACATCTCCACCGTGCTGTACGACGACATCCGCGGCTAGAGCATGTCCGCCCCGACGGGGCACTGAAAAACCGAGCAGAAAGTTCTCTGTGAGTCTGTTAGCCCGACTGCGCGAAGACCTCGACGCCGCCGCATCCCATGATCCGGCGGCACGGGGCTCGCTCGAAAACCTCGTTGTCTATTCCGGCCTGCATGCCATTTGGATGCACCGGCTGACACACCGCATGTGGTCCCGTCCGGGCCTGCAGTTCCCCGCCCGTGTCCTCTCGCAGATCACCCGCTTCGCCACCGGCATCGAAATCCATCCCGGTGCCACCATCGGCCGGCGGTTCTTTATCGACCACGGCATGGGAGTGGTAATCGGCGAAACCGCCGAAATCGGTGACGATGTCATGCTTTACCACGGCGTCACCCTCGGAGGACGCTCACTGGCGAAGGTCAAGCGGCATCCGACGATCTGTGACGGCGTCACCGTGGGCGCCGGCGCCAAGATCCTGGGGCCGGTAACCATCGGGGCCCGCAGTGCCGTGGGAGCCAACGCCGTGGTGGTCAAGGACGCTCCTGCGGATTCGATTATCACCGGCATTCCCGCTAAATGGCGGCACCGGGACACCAAGATGACGCAACCCGCGGTGGATCCGGCCGAATACGTGGATCCTGCGATCTACATCTAGCCGGGTTCCCGGCTGTGCCGGTCCCTCCCGGACACTCAGGACAAAGCAAAGGCCCGCAGCAGATGCTGCGGGCCTTTCCTTTGTAACCTGCCTAGTGCGTGTCCACTGCCTCTACTTCGGCGCGGTCCTCGCCCCACATGGTGTGGAAGGTGCCCTCGGCATCCACGCGGTGGTAGGTGTGCGCACCGAAGAGGTCGCGCAGTCCCTGGGTCAGGGCCGCGGGAAGACGCTTGCGGCGCAGGCCGTCGTAGTAGGCCAGCGAGGAGGAGAACACCGGTACGGGGATGCCCAGCTGCACGGCCACGGAGACCACCCGGCGCCAGGCCGGAACGGCGGCGGCAATGGATTCGGCGAAGGCCGGCGCGAACAGCAGGTTGGCAGGGGCTGCGCCGTCTGCGTAGGCCTTCATGATGTCATCCAGCAGTTCTGCGCGGATGATGCAGCCGGCCCGCCACAGCGAGGCGATTTCATCGAGCTTCAGGTCCCAGCCGTACTCCTTCGCGGCTGCGCCCAGCATGTCGATGCCCTGCGCGTAGCTGACCAGCTTGGACGCGTAGAGGGCCTGCCGGACGTCCTCCACGAACGTCTCGGGCAGCTCGACGGCGGTTTCCTCGCCCTTGAGCGTTTCCTGCGCAATCCCGCGCTGGCCGCGCTGGGAGGACAGTGCGCGGGCGAAAACGGACTCGGCGATGGCGGAGACCGGCGAACCGAGGTCCAGGCCGGAAACGACCGTCCAGCGGCCGGTGCCCTTCTGCCCTGCAGAGTCCACAACCACGTCCACGAACGGCTTGCCCGTCTTCGCGTCCACATGGCCCAGGACCTCGGCCGTGATCTCGATCAGGAAGGAGCTGAGCTGGCCGGTGTTCCACTCGGTGAAGATCTGCGCTTGTTCGGCTGGTTCGATGCCTGCGGCCGAACGCAGCAGGTCATAGGCCTCTCCGATAACCTGCATGTCGGCGTATTCAATGCCGTTGTGCACCATTTTGACGAAGTGTCCGGCGCCGTCGGTGCCGATCCAGGTGCAGCAGGGCTCGCCGTCGTACTTTGCTGCGATTTTCTCCAGCATGGGCCCCAGGGAGTCGTAGGACTCGCGGGAGCCGCCGGGCATGATGGACGGGCCCAGGAGTGCGCCCTCCTCGCCGCCGGACACGCCCACACCCACGAAGTGGAGGTCCTTTTCCGCCAGCGCGGCTTCGCGGCGGCGGGTGTCCTCATAGTGTGAGTTGCCGGCATCGATCACAATGTCGCCGGGTTCCAGCAGCGGCACCAGCTGGTCGATCACCGAGTCCACGGGTGCGCCGGCCTTCACCATGATCAGGACGCGGCGGGGCTTTTCCAGCGAGTCGACCAGTTCCTGCAGCGACTCGGTGCGGATGAAGTTTCCTTCATCGCCGTGCGCGGAAAGCAGGGCATCGGTTTTCCGGACGGATCGGTTGTGCAGGGCCACCGTGTAACCGTTGCGGGCAAGGTTGCGGGCAAGGTTTGCGCCCATGACGGCAAGGCCGGTTACACCAATTTGTGCACTCAAGTTCTCTCCAAGGATCTTTGGGGTGCCCCAGCGGGCACGGGCCGGCGCGGGCTCATCGCGCCGCGTTTCAGGCTCCAGCCTATGCTTCCGGGCCGCCTCGCCGCCACACGGCGCCGGATCAGCTGCCGCCGGTATACCCGTTGACGGTGGATGCCACACTCTCGACGACGTCGATGCCGTCAGCCAGGGTGGGGTTGCGTGCGCTCAGCACAACAATGCTGTAGTCATTCCCGCCGGCCCGTATGAAGCCGGCGCTGCCCACGTTCCACGCGGCCTCGTCATCCTGCAGCCAGCCGTTCTTCAGGCCAATCTGCGCGTCGGGGGCGCCCACTCCGGCCGTGATGCCCCATGACTGCTCCGGGCAGACGTTTTCCATTAGCGCGACGCCGAACGCGAGGAGGTCCGGGTCCAGCCAGTCGGCGCCTTCGGCCACGGTCCGGGAAATGCGCAGCTGGTCCTCGGCAGTGGTCTCACTGGCGCCCCACATTTCGCCCGCTTCAGTGGCCTCCACCCCGATGAGTTCGTAGGTGTGCTGCAGCTCGGGCCTGCCGCCCAGGCCGTCATACAGCGCGCTGGTCGCCTCGTTGTCGCTGTACTCGATCATCAGCGTGGCCAGGTTTACTTCCTCGGCGGTGAGGTCCCGCCCTTCCGCAGTGGCCTGGCGGATCAGGGTCAGCAGGATCGGCACCTTCACCAGGCTCGCCTCGAGGTAGCGCTGCTGTGCGTTGTACTGCCAGGATTCCCCCGAGGCGTTGTCCCGGACCGCCACGGAGAACTCGGCGTCAGTGCCGGCGGCCAGAAGGTCCAGAGCCGCAGCTACCGGGCCGGCGGGCTGCCCTGTACCGTTTTCCGCCGCTCCCGGGCCTCCGTCGGACGGGACCGCCGCGGGCGCGTCCGCTTCGGGCAGGCCCGCCGTCGTTGCTCCCGAACAGCCCGCTGCAGCAAGAAGCAAAAATGCCGCTGCTGCCGCGCAGGTACGCTTCCTCCACCCGGATCCGTTGATCCTCACTCTCACCGTCCTGTCCCGGTTCCTCTCGTTGTGTCTGTCCTTTTCGGGGCGTACCCCCATTCGTAGCAGCGGACTTAAACGAAAACGGCCGCCGTTGCCTTCCGCATCTGCGGAAGGCAACGGCGGCCTATCTGTGGGTCCTACCGGGATCGAACCGATGACATCCACGGTGTAAACGTGGCGCTCTACCAGCTGAGCTAAAGACCCTCATCGTGCTGCCGTACCGCCCGCACAATCCGGACCGGCCCTGCATCACGAGGAACTACATTACCCCAGGGAAGCGCCCCGTACCTAATCGGCACTATCCGGGGTACCGGCTGCGGCTTCTGCGGCGGAAGCCGGAAGGTCCGGCAGATGCCTGACGAGCCAGGTCAGCGCCGTACTGACTCCCATGTCGATCTTCAGGGTTGCCAGCGGATCCCCGCGGGTGGCGCCCCGGTTAATAATGACCACCGGCTTGCCCGCCTTGACCGCATAGCGGACAAACCGGAGTCCGCTCATGACGGTCAGTGAGGACCCGGCAACCAGCAGTGCGCCGGCTGCGTCCACCATGGCAAACGCCCTGGCCACGCGGTCCTTGGGTACGTTCTCTCCGAAATAGACAAAATCCGGCTTGAGCATGCCTCCGCAGACCGGACAGTCGGCCACGACAAAATCGTCTGTGTCAGCGATCTCGGCATCGGCATCCGGGGCAATCTCCCCGCCCTCGCGTACGCGGTCCAGGTATCCCGGATTCAGGTCCTGGAGCAGGTGCGCAACCTCTTCGCGGGAAAAGCCGGTGCGGCAGTCCAGGCAGATCACCCGGTCGTAGCGCCCGTGCAGGTCAATGATGTTGATACTGCCCGCATCGCTGTGCAAACGGTCGACATTCTGGGTAATCACGCCCGAGAGAAGTCCCCGGCGCTCCAGGGCGGCCACCGCTTCATGTCCGGGATTGGGCTCGGCATGACGCAGATGATGCCAGCCAACATGGTTGCGTGCCCAGTACCGCCGCCGAAGGTCGGCATCGCCAACGAACTGCTGGTAGGTCATGGGATTCCGGGGCGGGGCATCCGGCCCCCGGTAATCCGGTATCCCTGAATCGGTGCTGAGGCCCGCACCCGTGAGGAGGGCGATCCGGCGGCCGCCGAGAAGCCCTGCAGCCCGGCGGAGGAGCCGCACCTCTTCCTCAGTGGGTTCGGGGACCTGTTCCAGTGCGCCGCCGCTGGCGAAGCCTGTCAGGCCGAGCCCCGGACGCTGCCCGGTTTCACTCATAGTTCCTCCAAGGCCGAACGGTACTGCTCCAGCGGACGCGGCAGGCCGGGGTCCGAGCGGATACAGCCGCGCAGGACCCCGGCGCCGTCGATAAGGAAACTTGCGCGGGCGGCCTGCCCCTGCCGGTCGTCAAAAACACCGTAGGCCCGTGAGGTGTGGCCGTGGGGCCAAAAATCCGACAACAGGTCGAAAGTGAACCCTTCGTGGTCTGCCCAGGCCCGCAAGGTGTATTTGGAATCACACGACACTGCCAGCAGGCGCACCCCTGCGTCGGTGAACATTGCCCGTTCGCGCTCCAGTTCCGCTAGCTCTCCCCGGCATACCGGAGAGAAGGCGAAGGGAAAAAAGACAAGGGCAACACCGGACCCGCGCAGGCCTGACAGTCGGACTGCTTCACCGAACTGGTTCGGCAGGCAGAAGTCGGGTACCGCAGTACCCGCCGCCGGCAGGTCTGCGAACAGCGTCACTTCTTGCGTCGGCTGACCAGTCGGGTGGCTGTCCAGTCATCGCATACGCCCGGCGATGTGGTGACGTGCAGTCCCGCGGTGGGGGCTGCTTCCTCAATGTCCGCCGGGGGCACGTACCCGTCCCGGCCGGATTTGGGCGTCAGGACCCAGACAACACCGCCGTCGTCGAGCGTGGTCAGGGAATCGACCAGTGCATCCACGAGATCACCGTCATCGGCCCGCCACCAGAGGATGACCCCGTCTACTACGTCGTGGTCTTCTTCGGTGAGCAGTTCACCTCCGATGAGGTCCTCAAGGTCGTCGCGGAAGTCAAAGTCCACGTCGTCGTCGTAGCCGAATTCCTGAACCAGGTCCCCGTCCTTGAAACCCAATCTGCTCGCCACGTTATCCTCGGTGACGGCCTCGGCCTCGCTCACTTCACTCCTCCTGGTTGACTGCATAAATACAAGGGAATCACACATTTGCCCGATCCGCGCGGTCCCGGACCCAACGAAACACCTTTTACCGGCAGGCATCAAGGCCCCGCGGCTTGTCCGCCTTTAGCGATGCCTCCGGGTGCAGGCTACGCAACAGAGCCAACCCGGGACTACAGTGGAGGAAAAGCAGATTTGGGCGCCCTGGCGCGCATCCGTGCGCAAGCGAAGATCCGGCGGACACCGGCTGGATCCCACTGAAGAATCTGGCAGACACAATCTGTACTTAAGAGAGGTTGGCCGTGGCCGCAGAAGACACAACGGACATCCTGAGCGGGTTAACCAACCAGCTTCCGGACCGTGATCCTGAGGAAACCGCAGAATGGATCGAGTCGCTTGACGAACTCATCCGCTCGCAGGGCACCGAACGCGCGCAGTACATTATGCGTTCGCTGCTGCAGCGTGCCGGTTCCCAGAGCGTGGGCGTCCCGATGGTAACCACCACGGACTACGTCAATACGATCCCCGTGGACCAGGAACCCGAGTTCCCCGGCGACGAGGAAATTGAACGGCGTTACCGCGCCTGGCTGCGTTGGAACGCGGCCATCATGGTGCACCGGGCGCAGCGCCCGGGAATCGGCGTCGGCGGGCACATTTCGACTTACGCCGGTGCCGCGACCCTGTACGAAGTGGGCATGAACCACTTCTTCCGGGGCAAGGACCACCCGGGCGGCGGAGACCAGATTTATTTCCAGGGTCACGCCTCCCCCGGTATGTACGCCCGCGCCTTCCTCGAGGGGCGGCTCAGCGAAGAGGACATGGACGGCTTCCGCCAGGAGAAATCCCGCGAAGGCCACGCCCTGTCCTCCTATCCGCACCCGCGCAGCATGCCTGATTTCTGGGAGTTCCCCACCGTGTCCATGGGCATCGGGCCCATGAACGCGATCTACCAGGCGCAGTCCAACCGCTACCTGGAGAACCGGGGCATCAAGGACACCTCGGACCAGCATGTCTGGGCCTTCCTGGGCGACGGCGAAATGGACGAGCCCGAATCGCGCGGCCTGCTCCAGCTGGCCGCCAACGACAAGCTCGACAACCTGACGTTTGTGGTCAACTGCAACCTGCAGCGCCTCGACGGTCCCGTCCGCGGCAACGGCAAGATCATGCAGGAACTGGAAGCCTTCTTCCGCGGCGCCGGCTGGAACGTCATCAAGGTTGTCTGGGGCCGCGAGTGGGATGACCTGCTGCAGCGGGACAAGGACGGCTCGCTGGTGGACATCATGAATGCCACCCCCGATGGCGACTACCAGACCTACAAGGCCGAGTCCGGCGGGTTTGTGCGCGAACACTTCTTCGGCAAGAGCCCGGAGACCAAGGAACTCGTAGCCAACCTGACCGACGAGGAGATCTGGAACCTCAAGCGTGGCGGGCACGACTACCGCAAGGTGTACGCCGCCTACAAGGCCGCCATGGAATTCAAGGGTGCCCCCACGGTCATCCTGGCGCACACGGTCAAGGGCTACGGCCTGGGTACGCACTTCGAGGGACGCAACGCGACCCACCAGATGAAGAAGCTGACCCTGGATGACCTCAAGGCCTTCCGCGACCACCTGCGCATCCCGATCAGCGACGAGCAGCTCGAAGCCGATCCGTACCAGCCGCCGTACTACAACCCGGGTGCAGACGCTCCGGAGATCAAGTACATGCTGGAGCGCCGCCGCGAGCTCGGCGGCAACGTGCCCGAGCGCCGGGTTCAGCACGAACCGGTACACCTGCCGGACGAGAAGGCCTACGAAGTAGCCAACCGGGGCTCCGGCAAGCAGCTGGCAGCCACCACCATGGCCTTTGTCCGCCTCCTCAAGGACCTGATGCGGGACAAGGAATTCGGCAAGCGGATTGTGCCGATCATCCCCGACGAGGCCCGGACCTTCGGCATGGACTCCTTCTTCCCGACGGCGAAGATCTACAACCCCAAGGGCCAGAACTACCTGTCCGTGGACCGGGACCTCGTCCTGGCCTACAAGGAGTCCCCGCAGGGCCAGATTGTTCACGTAGGCATCAACGAGGCCGGCTCCATTGCAGCGTTCACGGCCGCGGGCACCTCCTACGCCACGCACGGTGAGCCGCTGATCCCGGTCTACGTGTTCTACTCGATGTTCGGGTTCCAGCGCACGGCTGACTACATCTGGGCGGCCACCGACCAGATGGCACGCGGCTTCCTGATCTCGGCCACGGCCGGTCGCACCACGCTGACCGGTGAAGGCCTGCAGCATGCCGACGGCCATTCGCCGATCCTGGCCTCCACCAACCCCGCGGTGAAGACCTACGATCCGGCGTACGGTTACGAGATCGGGCACATTGTGCGCCACGGGCTGGAGGAGATGTACGGACCGGATTCGAAGGATCCGAACGTCATCTACAACCTGATGGTCTACAACGAGCCCATCCAGCAGCCCAAGGCCCCCGAGGACCTTGACGTTGAAGGCATCATCAAGGGCATCTACCTGCTCGCCCCGGCGAAGATCGACGGGCCGCGCACGCAGCTGCTGGCCTCCGGCGTCGCCGTGCCGTGGGCACTGGAGGCGCAGAAGCTGCTCGCCGAGGACTGGGGTGTTTCGGCCGATGTCTGGTCCGTGACGTCCTGGAACGAGCTTCGCCGCGACGGCCTGGCCGCCGAGGAGGAAGCGTTCCTGAACCCGGGTTCGGAACCGCGCGTGCCGTTCGTGACCCAGCAGCTGGCCGGGGCCACCGGTCCCATCGTGGCGTCCACGGACTACATGAAGGCCGTGCCGGACCAGATCCGCCAGTTCCTGCCGAACGAGTTCGCCAGCCTCGGCGCTGATGACTTCGGTTTCGCTGACACCCGTGCCGCAGCACGCCGGTACTTCAAGATCGACAGCCACTCGATGGTGGTGCGGGCACTTGAGATGCTTGCCCGCCGCGGCGAGGTCGACGCCAATGCCCCCAAGGAGGCCATTGAGAAGTACCGCCTGCTGGACGTCAACGCCGGTACTAGCGGTAACGCCGGGGGCGACGCTTAACCGGCATCTGCTTCGCAACCACGGACGCCGGTGTTGGTACCGAACAGGTCCGTGACACCGGCTCCAAACAGGGGAACCGCCGCACACGCGGCGGTTCCTCTGCGTTTAAGCCGTGATCCCCTGCCTCGCCGCCCCTCACCTGGCAACTAGCGAACTTGTAGCCTTCGCACAAAATGGCCGATCATCGGCGCAGGCCGTAAGCTCGCCTGTATGCCAGTGAGTTCCAGTAAGCCAGCCGCCTCCGCTCAGCGGCCGGCGGCAGACGCCACCACGGTGGACCGCCTCAAAGCCAATATCGGCAGGTTGTCCACTGCCACCTTGCAGCAGCTTGATATTTCGCTGCCCTGGTATCGGGGCCTGCGCCCGGACGAGCGGTCAGCACTGGGCATGGTGGCGCAAAAAGGCATCGCCTCCTTTGTCAACTGGTACCAGCGCCCGGCCTCGCCGGCCTGGGTGCTGAGCGATGTCTTCGGCACTGCGCCCACGGAACTGACCCGCTCCATCAGCCTGCAGAAGGCCCTGCAGCTGATCCGGGTGGTGGTCCAGGTGGTGGAGGACCGCGTGCCGGAGCTCGCTGCCAACGAAGTGCAGGCCTCGCTCCGTGAAGCAGTGTTGCGCTATTCCCGGGAAGTCGCTTTTGCCGCTGCCGACGTTTACGCCCGTGCGGCTGAAACCCGCGGCGCCTGGGACACCCGCCTGGAGGCACTGGTGGTGGACGCGATCCTGCGGGGCGAGAGTTCGGATGCCCTGCGCTCCCGGATCGCCGCGGTGGGGTGGACCTCGACGGCGCCGGTAACCGTAATGGTGGGCGGCTCCCCTGCCGAAGCCAACGCCTCCTTCGTCAACGAACTGCGCCGCGCCACGGGGCGGCTGGCCGAGGACACCCTGGTGGGCATCCAAGGTGAACGGCTGATCCTGGTGCTGGGCGGTCTGGAGGACAAATCCTTCTCCTACACCCGGCTGTCCGAACTGTTCGGTCCGGGACCGGTGGTCTACGGACCACCCGCAGCATCGCTCGTGGAAGCCGGGCCCTCCGCGCAGGCAGCCTTTGCCGGGCTTACGGCTGCGCGTGCCTGGCCCGCGGCTCCGCGTCCCGTTGCTGCCGACGATCTCTGGCCCGAACGGGTGATGTCCGGCGACGACACGGCACGCCAGGCACTGGTGGAAAGCATCTACCGGCCCCTTCTGGGCGCATCCAACGGACTTGCCGAAACACTCGGCGCCTACCTCTCACTTGGCCACTCCCTCGAGGCCACCGCCCGGGAACTCTTTGTCCATGCCAACACCGTGCGGTACCGGCTCCGGCGCGTCTGCGACGTCACCGGATGGGATCCGATGCTGCCGCGTGAGGCCTTCGTGCTGCAGACGGCCCTGGTTGTCGGGCGCCTGGCGCCAGCGGGCAAAGCGGCACCGGAAAAGCCTCCGGCACGCCTCTAAACCCTGCCCGGAGCCCTACCGGAGCTTGTAGACTTCCTACAAGCCCGCCCCGGGAGCTTGGTTTACCCAAACACCCGATCCCGCCCCCTATGTTTGGAAAGCTGTATACGTGCTTGCAATTGTCTGCCCCGGCCAGGGGTCCCAAACGCCAGGATTCCTCGCACCGTGGCTGGAACTGCCCGGCGTAAGGGATCACCTCACCGCGCTCAGCGACGTCGTCGGGCTGGACCTGATTGCCCACGGCACCGTTTCCGATGAGGAAACCATTAAGGACACCGCCGTGGCGCAGCCGCTTATCGTGGCGGCCGGACTAATGGCGGGCCGGCTGCTGCTGGACCCTTCTGCCCTCACCTCGGCCACCGTCCTTGCCGGGCACTCCGTCGGTGAGATCACCGCATCCGCCATTGCCGGAGCCCTGCCGGAAAAGGATGCCCTGGTGTTCGTCAGGGAGCGGGCCAATGCCATGGCCCGGGCGGCGGCCGTGGAACCCACCGGCATGAGCGCCGTCCTGGGCGGCGACCCGGATGATGTTGCTGCCGCGCTCGAAGCAGCGGGCCTCACCGCGGCCAACGCCAACGGCGGCGGCCAGGTGGTAGCGGCCGGAACCCACAACCAGCTCGAAGTGCTCACCGCTGCCCCGCCGGCCAAGGCAAGGGTCATCCCGCTGAAGGTCGCCGGCGCCTTCCACACATCACACATGGCCCCCGCAGTGACTGTCCTTGAAGCCCTGCGTCCGTCCCTGTCCCCCCAGGACCCCCTGCCGACCCTGCTCTCGAACCGCGACGGTGCCGCCGTGGTCTCCGGTGAAGCAAACCTCGACAGCCTGATAGCCCAGGTATCCCGGCCCGTACGCTGGGACCTCTGCATGGAAAACATGGTTGCCATGGGCGTAACCGGCATCCTGGAACTGCCGCCGGCCGGAACCCTTACGGGACTGGCCCGCCGCGGCATGAAGGGTGTGCCGACCCTGGCCCTGAAATCCCCCGAAGACCTACCAGCTGCCCGTGAGTTCATCCTTGAACACTCAGGCACGGCAGCTACAACCGGAGAAGGTAACGCGTGAGCACGCCCACCCTGAAGCAGTCCCCCGTCAACGAGTTCAGCCGCATTCACGGCATCGGCGCGTTCCGCCCCGACGTCATTGTCAGCAACGACGATGTGTGCCAGTGGATTGAATCCTCCGACGAATGGATCCGCCAGCGCACCGGCATCATCACCCGGCACCGTGCCGACAAGGGCACGTCGGTGATCGACATGGCCGAAGCAGCCGGCCGCGAAGCCCTGGAAAACGCCGGTATTGACGGCTCGCAGCTGGGCGCCGTCATTGTTTCCACCGTGACCCACCCCTACGCCACCCCCTCCGCCGCCACGCAGATCACCGAACGGCTCGGAGCCACCCCCGCCCCGGCCTACGACGTCTCGGCCGCCTGCGCCGGATACTGCTACGGCATTGCCCAGGCAGACGCTCTGGTGCGCTCCGGCGCCGCCAACTACGTACTGGTCATCGGTGTCGAAAAGCTCTCTGACATCATCGACAACACCGAGCGCACCATTTCGTTCCTGCTGGGCGACGGCGCCGGCGCCGTCGTCGTTGGCCCCTCAGACACACCCGGCATCGCGCCCTCGGTCTGGGGATCCGACGGCAGTAAGTCCGGGGCGATCGGCATGACCCACTCCATGCTGGACGTCCGTGAACTCTCACTTGCTGCAGAGTCCGAGGGCGGCGTCAGCGCTGCGGAGCTGCGCGAAACCAAGCTCTGGCCCACCCTGCGCCAGGACGGCCAGACCGTCTTCCGCTGGGCAGTCTGGGAAATGGCCAAGGCGGCCCAGCAGGCTCTTGATGCCGCCGGCATTACCGCCGAGGACCTGTCCGCGTTTGTACCGCACCAGGCGAACATGCGCATCATCGACGAAATGGCCAAGCAGCTCAAGCTGCCCGAGTCGGTCGTCATCGCCCGCGACATCGCCGACGCCGGAAACACCTCCGCAGCGTCCATCCCGCTGGCCACCTACCGGCTGCTGAAGGAACACCCTGAACTGAGCGGCAAGCTTTCGCTGCAGATCGGTTTTGGTGCCGGCCTCGTGTTCGGCGCCCAGGTAGTGGTCCTCCCCTAGCTGCACCATCCGCCGTTGCTGCCCCGGCAGGAACGGCCCCACTAACCACACCGCTTCGGCGGCTGGAAACCCGGACCGGTCACATACCGGCACAACAAGAAAAGGAGCCAACATGGCTAGCAACGAAGAAATCCTGGCCGGCCTCGCCGAGATCGTCAACGAAGAGACCGGCCTGGCCCCCGAGGCCGTCGAGCTGGATAAGTCCTTCACCGATGACCTGGACATCGACTCCATTTCCATGATGACCATCGTGGTCAACGCTGAGGAGAAGTTCGGCGTGCGCATCCCTGACGAAGAGGTCAAGAACCTGAAGACCGTCGGCGACGCCGTGGACTTCATCTCCAACGCCCAGGCCTAACCTCCGGCGGCCGCTGCCACGCGGCGGCCGCCCGGCACCGCCGGTACCCCGGCACCCCAACAGCAACTGTTTCAAGAGAGTGAATCATGGCCCGCAAAGTAGTCATCACAGGCCTTGGCGCGACCACGCCCATCGGCGGGGACGTCCCCACGATGTGGAAGAACGCACTGCAGGGCGTCTCCGGCGCCCGGACGCTGGAAGACGAATGGGTGGAGAAATACTCCCTGCCCGTCACCTTCGCCGCGCGGGTCACCACTCCCGCCACTGAGGTCCTCTCCCGGGTTGAAGCCAAGCGCATGGACCCGTCCACCCAGTTCGCCGTCGTCGCCGCCCGCGAAGCGTGGGCCGACTCGGGACTGGAGGATGTAGACCAGGACCGGCTCGCCGTCACCTTCGCCACCGGCATCGGCGGTGTCTGGACCCTGCTCGATGCGTGGGACACCCTGCGTGAGAAGGGTCCGCGGCGTGTGCTGCCCATGACCGTTCCCATGCTGATGCCCAACGGTCCCGCCGCTGCCGTCTCCCTGGATCTGGGCGCCCGTGCCGGCGCACATACCCCCGTTTCCGCCTGCGCCTCCGGCACCGAGGCCCTCCATCAGGGCCTGGAACTGATCCGCTCAGGCAAGGCCGACATTGTCGTCGCCGGCGGTGCCGAGGCCTGCATCCACCCGATGCCGATGGCTTCCTTCGCCTCCATGCAGGCGCTGTCCAAACGCAACGATGATCCGCAGCATGCCTCGCGGCCTTATGACCGGGACCGTGACGGCTTTGTCATGGGCGAAGGCGCCGGCGCCCTGGTGCTGGAGAGCGAAGAGCACGCCATCGCCCGCGGTGCGCGCATCTACGCCGAACTGGCCGGCACCGCGGTGACCGCCGATGCCTACCACATCACCGCACCGGATCCGGAAGGACTGGGCGCCACCCGGGCCCTGAAGGCCGCACTCTTCGATGCCCGTGCCCAGGCCGAGGACGTAGTCCACGTCAACGCGCACGCCACGTCCACCCCGGTGGGCGACAAGCCCGAGTACACCGCTCTGAAGGCCGCCCTCGGCAGCGCCCTGGACGGCGTGGCGGTCTCCGCGACCAAGTCCCAGATGGGCCACCTGCTGGGTGCCTCGGGTGCCGTGGAAGCGGTCCTGACCGCACTGGCCGTGTACGAGCGCCAGGCCCCGGTCACGATCAACCTGGACAACCAGGACCCGGAAATCCCGCTGGACGTGGTGACTGCCGAACGCAAACTGCGCGACGGTGACATTGTTGCGCTGAGCAATTCCTTCGGCTTCGGCGGCCACAATGCCGTAGCAGTGCTCCGCAACCACTGATAAGGGCGTGCCGGTTACTGACCGGCAGACAGAACCAAAAGGAACAGGCATCCGCTTCCCTCACCGGGAAGCGGATGCCTGTTCCTTTTGCTATGGAAGGTCTACGGGCGCCGGAACGCCCGGTCCGTCAGGTTCGTCAGGTTCGTTAGCCGACCTGGTGCAGCCAGCGCACCGGAGCGCCGTCGGCAGCATGACGGAACGGTTCCAGTTCCTCGTCCCAGGCTTCGCCGAGGGCCAGGGAGAGCTCGTGGTAGACCGCCGAGGGGTCTCCGGCACCGTTCTCGTAGGCGTAGCGGATGCGGTCCTCGGAAACCATGATGTTGCCGTGGACATCGGTGGCGGCGTGGAAGATCCCCAGTTCGGGGGTGTGTGCCCAGCGGCTTCCGTCGGCGCCCGGACTCTGGTCCTCGGTCACTTCATAGCGGAGGTGCGCCCAGCCGCGCAGGGCGGAAGCCAGGAGGGAGCCGGTCCCCTGCGGCCCGGACCATGCGATCTCGGCGCGGACCATTCCGGGCGCGGCGGGCTGAGGGGTCCACTGTAGATCCGTTCGCTTTTCAACGACGGATCCAATGGCCCACTCAATATGAGGGCACAACGCGGAAGGGGCAGAGTGCACAAAGAGTACTCCGCGCGCCATCACAACAGACATTCCATCCTCCATAGCTGTAGGTACGTCTTCCCCAACGACCTGCTGCATGGACGAATAACCGGTCCGCGTGCCCGCTGTCCATCATTGTGCCGCATGTTATCGGAATGCGCCAATGAGCCGCACGTACCGCAAGTGTCCTATGGGTCCTAGGCCCGCGGATGTGCCTGGCTGTAGCTTTGCCGCAGCCGGTCCACGGAGACATGCGTGTATAGCTGTGTGGTTGCCAGCGAGGAATGGCCCAGGATTTCCTGCACTGCGCGCAGGTCCGCGCCACCGTCCAGGAGATGTGTGGCCGCCGAGTGGCGCAGTGCATGCGGACCCGTGGCGGAGGTGTCCGGCAGGGCCGCCAGCAGTTCGGCGACGACGCCGCGGACCTGCCGCTGGTCCACCCGGCGTCCGCGCTTCCCGAGGAACAAGGCCGGACCGCTTTCGGGAACGGCCAGTGCCGGGCGTCCCCGGCGCAGCCAATCGTCCACGGCAAGGGCAGCCGGCAGACCGTAGGGCACCGTGCGCTCCTTGTTGCCTTTGCCCAGGACCCGCAGTGTCCTGCGATCGGGGTCCAGGTCATCGATGTCCAGGCCGGACAGCTCGCCGACCCGGACTCCGGTGGCGTAGAGCAGTTCCACCATGGCCCGGTCCCTGAGGGCAACAGGCTCCCCTTCGGCAGCCGCTGCCTGCATGGTCTTGAACAGGTCCTCCAGCTGGCCGCTCCGCAGCACGCCGGGAAGGGTTTTTTCCTTCTTTGGCGCCCGAAGCCGCAGCGCCGGATTCTCGCTGATCAGTTCTTCGCGCAGCGCCCAGTTGGCAAAGCTGCGGGCCGTGGCTGCCCGCCGGGCCAGGGTGGAACGTGCCTGGCCGCTGCTGCTCAGTTCCCCCAGCCATCCACGCAGAACACTCAGGTCCAAATCCTTGAGCGCAACAATCCCTGACCCCAGCGCGAAGTCCAGAAGCTGGGTGACGTCCGATTCATAGGCCCGGACCGTGTGTTCGGACCGCCCCCGTTCCGACGTCAGGTACCGGCAGAAGCCCTCAAGCGCTGACCGGAATTCTGCCGGCCACGGCACGGTGTCTGCGGTTCCCTTGGTTCTCACCCCTTTACTGTTCTCTTATTGCCCCCTTCCTTCAAGCAGGCACGCGGTCCTGAGGGGAAGTCCTAGGCAGGCACTTTGTCCGTGTGACTGCAGGATCGTCGGAGTGCCTCGGTGCCGGGTGACTGTTCGAGCTCCAGAAGATACTGTTTCGCTTCCAGCCCGCCGGAATATCCCGTCAGTGCTCCCCGGGAACCGACAACTCTGTGCGTCGGTACAACGATGTTGAGCGGATTACGGGACAACGCCGCCCCTACGCTGCGTGCCTTGGCTGCATCTCCCAAGCCCAGTGCCAGCGATTTATAAGTGGCGGTTGAGCCGTAGGTAATGCTTCCCACCCGCTCCCAGACGCTGCGCTGGAAGTCAGTGCCCCTGGGAGCAACGCGCACTGTGAAGCAGCATCGCCTGCCGTCGAAGTACTCCGCCAGTTGCCGCTCCACGTCTTCAAAGCCCTGCTCAGCTGCCAGGCCGTAGGGTGTACCCGCTCCGGTCAGTTCAGTCGGCGGGCCCAGCCTCAACGCGGAGAGGACACCGTCGGTTGCGACGAGGCTAAGCACCCCGACGGGCGAAGTAATGATCTTGTGAGTCATCATGATGGGTTCTTCCTTTTTGGGTTGGGACGGGTCGGACAACAAGGATGGGACGGGCTGAATCCCTAGCGTTTACCGCGGCGCCACCCGTCGGGTCCGGCACGGATTGCGAGGCCTTCCAGTTCCAGCCTGGCCAGCCCTGCACGCACTCCCGCCACCGGCAGCCCGGCCACCGAGGCGAGTTTGTCGATGGAGGTGTCGCTGCGTACGGGAAGGGCGTCCAGAAGGAGGAGATCTTCCACTGCCAAACCATCGTGGTCTGATCTCTTCTCCCGGGCCCGTCCGGCCGGCCCGTGCCCGGACTGCGATGCGGATTCCACAGCTTGGGCCACGTCGGGTACTTCCTGTGTCAGCGGCCCGGCCAGCTCGGCGACTTCCTGGGCATCAGTTACGCAGACGGCGCTGCCGTCACGCAGCAACCGGTGGCAGCCGGCGGAGTTGGCTGAGTACACCGATCCGGGAACCGCCCCGACCTCCCGTCCCAATCCTGCCGCGTGATGTGCGGTGTTCAGTGCCCCGGAACGCCACCGTGCCTCGACCACCACCGTCACCGCACTCAGTGCGGCGATGATGCGGTTCCGCTGCAGGAACCTCCACCGTGTCGGTGCTGACCCGGGCGGTACCTCCGACAGCAGCAGCCCGTGTTCCGCAATTGCACGGAGCAGGTCTTCGTTGCCCGCCGGATAGAACCGGTCCGCACCGCAGGCCATTACCGCGATGGTAGATATCCCGGAGCCGGCTGCCTCCGGAAGTGTTGCGGCGAGCGCAGCACGGTGTGCCTGGGCATCAATGCCGTAGGCGCCTCCTGAAACAACGGTGTATCCCCGGCTGGCCAAACCCGCCGAGAGATCCCCAGTGATGGACAGGCCGTAGCCCGTGGCGTCCCGGGATCCGACAAGAGCCACCGTACGTTTCATATCGGGGAGCCCGCCCGCCAGCTGTCCCCGGACCCACAGGCACAGCGGCATCCCGAGCTCCAGATGGGACAGCGCCTCAGGCCAACGCGGGTCCTCCGGGATGAGCAGCTCACCACCCAGCCGCCTGATGGTTTCCAGATCTCTGTCAGGAGCCAGATCAGCAACCCGCGGACGCCAGCGTTTCAGTCCCTCTGCGAGGGCGTATCCCTTTCCGGCCACGCCCACTGAGGTCAGGATGCCGGCGGTTTTGTGTATGAGCGCTGAGGAAACCTGCCGTCCCCCGGTGGCTATCTGCAACGCCTGCTCCGGTCCGGCTGCAGACACCAGGGCAAGACCCACCATGTCCGAAGGTTCGAACAATCTGGACAGTGCGGCGCGGGCACGGAGAAGGTCCTCACTCATGCCGCAGCCCCCTGGGTCCGGAAGCCCAACGCCTGACCGACGTCGTCGGCGTCCGGGGTGCCATGACCGGCGAGGTCTGCGATGGTCCAGGCGACGCGGAGTACACGGTCATAGCCGCGCGCCGTCAGCAGCTGCCGCTCCATGGCCCGGTCCAGGGCGGCCGTAGCTTTGGGTCGGGGACGCAGCGCGTCCCGGAGCAGCCCGCCGGGAACCTCGGCGTTCGTTTCGCAGTTCAACGGCCTCAGCCGTTCCTTTTGGAGGTGCCTGGCACTGTGTACCCGCTCCGCAACAGTTGAGCTTGTTTCCGGTGTCTCAGTGGAAAAGTAATCGCCCAGCGCAACCCTCCGCACGCTGAGCTGCAGGTCTACGCGGTCGAGCAGCGGACCGGAGAGGCGGCTAAAGTACCGTCGCCGCTGCTGCGGGGTGCAGGTACATTCGATGCCTTTCCCCGTCGCCAAACCACACGGGCAGGGATTCGCTGCCAGTATCAGCTGGAAACGGGCAGGGTATACGGCAGTGCCGGCGGCCCTGTGCAGCACGAGCTGCCCGCTTTCCAACGGCTGGCGCAATCCGTCCAATACCCGTCGCTCGTATTCAGGTGCCTCATCCAGGAAAAGCACACCCCTGTGGGCCCGGGACGCTGCGCCGGGGCGGGGAATGCCCGAACCGCCTCCAATCACTGCAGCAGTGGACGCCGTGTGATGCGGGCTTTGGAACGGCGGCCGACGCAGCAACTCACGGCACGGGCGTCCCTGCCAGGCCAGTGAATGAATTGCGGTCACTTCCATCGCCTGATCGTCGGGCAGGTCCGGGAGGATACCGGGCAGCCGCTCGGCCAGCATGGTTTTCCCCGCTCCCGGGGGGCCGGTCATCAGAAGATGGTGAGCGCCGGCGGCCGCAACCTCGATGGCGAACCGTGCCTCCTGTTGTCCGGACACATCGGAAAGATCCGGTACCGCTGGCACTCCCGGGTCCTCTTCCGCTTCGGCGCCGGCCCCGCCGGCAACCGGAGCGGGGAATACCAGCAGTTCCGGATCAGCTCCCAGGCCGGCAGCGACCTGTGCCAGGGAGGAGCAGCCCCGCACCCGGGCGGAGGGAACCAGTGCCGCTTCCGCTGCGTTCTCCTCGGCCACGACGAAATCCGTATACCCGGCGGCTACCGCCGCCATCACGGCCGGAAGGACGCCGCGGATCGGCCGCAATCTGCTGTCGAGTCCCAGTTCTGCAAGAAAAACGCACCTTCCGGGGCTGCGGAGCGCACCGCCGGCGCACAGTGCGGCCACGGCTATGGCCAGATCGAAACCTGATCCGTGTTTTGGGACGTCTGCGGGCATAAGGTTCACCGTGATACGGCGCCTGCTCAACGGCAATCCGGCATTCTTCGCTGCAGACTTCACCCGGTCGCGTGACTCGTTCAGCGACGCGTCCGGCAGGCCGAGCAGAATAAACGAAGGGAGGGACTGGCCGATGTCCGCCTCGACTTCCACCATCCTGCCCTGGAGACCCACGAGTCCCACGCCATAGGTGCGGCCCAGACTCATGACGCCACCGCTGCAGGGCTGACCGTACTACCGTGTATTCGGCGTTCCTGTGCATTCATGGCACCACCCTGCCCGGGGCTGCGGTGTCAGGGGATTCCTCTGCCGGTCGCTGTGCACAAGCGGTTATGCCTGAGGGAGAAGCTCAGCGGTGTGGAGGAAAGGTGTCAGGGCTGGAGGAACGCCGCACACTCCGGTGATACGTTTCGATCATCTCGACCACGGTGGTACTGCGGTGGTTGAAGAGCATCGGGGACCAGCTCAGGTCCCAGCCGGTGGTACTGCGGGTCCACTCCATGATCGCCACAGGATCCTGCCGGGGTACGGACCGGAGTGCTTTCTGACCCGGATGCCTGCCGGCCGGCAGGGCAAACCCTGCTGCCCTGCCTACCCTGGCGGCACCGCGCATGAGGCGTTGCTCCTGCGGACTCATCGTTTCCACGAGCTGTTTCTGGGATTTCACCCGGATACCGATGATCTTCGCTCCGTATGGACCGCCCGGTGTCCGGCCCACGCCGACAGCGTCGAGGTTAGCCCATGGGATAAACCCGGCAGACTGCACCCTGATCCCGGCCGGAGTAAGGGTCAGCACAGCGGGTTCCCTCAGCTTTTTCCAGACACAGAAGGCCCCGCCGGCGCCGAAAAAGACGCATCCAATGGCGCCGACCACTACGGCGCGGTGAAGCGGTTGCCCGCCGTGTCACTGTCCAGGAAGCTAGATCGTGCCGGTGCCGTGCAGCGGCGCGTCCCGGGCTCGCGGGAATCAGGAAATCCCCCTCAGGTGCTCGAGCACGGGCGAACCGGTGCCGTCATCCAGCACTGCCACCGCGTCGATCCGTCGATGCGCATAATATCTGTTATGCGCCCGCACCCACGCTGCACCCAGATGGTGCAGGCGTGCCAGTTTGGCGGGGCTGATGGCTTCAAAGGGGTGGCCGAAGTTCAGGGACGAGCGCGTCTTGACCTCCACTATCACCAGGGTTGCTCCGTCCACCGCCACCAGATCTATCTCCCCGTCCGGGCAGCGCCAGTTCCGGTCAATCACACACAGCCCTGACTCAGTCAGATACTGTGCCGCGAGTTCTTCGCCGCGGCTGCCGAGTATGTCTTTGGCTCTCATGTCATCACGCTTGCGGCTAACGAACCGGCCAGCAGGCGTGGAGCCCGGGCATGTGGAGAGCACCGGGTGCGCGACACTTCAAGGGGTCCTGTGGAGGCACCGCGAACCGCTTACACGGGGAACCAGCCGTCACCGTTCGGGGAACGGCGCCAATACTGCCGTGGTTCGCCGGTTTCGCGTACCACGTCGGTAAGCCAGATGGTCCGGTCCGGGTCCCAGCCTGCAATCACGGATCCGGTCCTCTCGTCCACGGCCAGCGCCCTACCGGCGCAGCTGAGATACCCCGGCACCGTCAAGTGGACGGCGTCCCACTCCCCTGCCACGAGTTCCCAGTCCGGAATAACCCAGCGGCCCTCACGTCCGGTGGTGCGCAGCCAGACCCAGCGCCGGGAAGCGGACACTTCCAGCGGGAACCGGCGGCACAGCAGAACCCAGTCCTCCTCGCTGCGGATTTCAAACGTCCTGCCTGCCCCGTCGACCGGAATAGTGGTCGCGCGCTCCCAGCCCGGATAGTCCTCCACCAGGTTCAGCCCCGCCGGAATACGGCCGACTGTGCCGGTGAGGCCAAGCGGAATGGACCACCAGTCCCCCGTCCATTCCGGCCCGCGCCGACTTTCCCGCCACGTCAGCTCATCGGCACGTATGGCGCGGCCCCACTTGGCCAGGGTCTTTTCCGGGTCCCTGCCCAGCGGTGCCGGATCATCCGGTCCCCGCCAGTCGATGGCCCACTGCCGCTGCATCCGCGAATCCGCCCGAAGCACCTCCATGACCACCGCCCGTTCTGCGACGCGCTGCAAAGCCCGGCGGATAGCCGGTATGGCAGCAAGCACATCCTCCCCGTCAGGTTCCTGCCAGTATCGGGCGCTCATCACCGACCGTTGCAGTGCATCGAGGATAAGGTCCTCGGTCAGGTCCGGTACGTCCATGGAGCCAAGCAGAGCTGCGAGTGCGTCCGCTGACGCTGCCGGGCGGGAACCGGCGTCCTTCGACAGATCGCCGAACATCACCACGGAAGTGCCCCGGCCGGGGTCGAGTTCGTAGCCCAGCTGGAACACTGCGTTCCGGACATCGGGATCCAGTTCCGCCGCCACCTCCAGACACAGGCGGCGGCCCCGCGGTCCGGCGAGCAACACATCGGCATTGAAAGTCATGCCCCATCCTCACACGGGCCGATTCATCAGCACACGGGCCCGGGCCACATCGTCCAGGCATCAACAGCCGAGAGATTAGCCCTCCAGCGAGCCGGGCAACAGCGTTATTTCCGCCCAAAACTACTTGCTTTTATCTGAAAGCTACTCGGTTTCGAGTATCTTGCGCTGATCTTGCGGGCTCCCTGTGTTAATCCCCGAATACTGCGAAAGGCGCGTCACGCTGTGGCCGCAAAAGCGCCGACTTCCAAACCACGAGAAGGAAACCATGCACATCCGCAAGACGCACCGAACCGCTTTCGTAACGGGGATAGCAGTGCTCGCCGGCTTATCTGTGGCCACCGGAGCCCCCGCACTGGCTACCGGAACGGGGCAGCCGAATGAACATCCCACCGCTGGCACATCGACGCCGGCCCAGGACCCGTCACCGGGTACACCGTTTCAGGAAACGGGTATCTACCTGTACGAAAAGAAAGATAAGGACCAGCCCGCCGCCTGGGAGAATTCGGGACCGCAGACCCTCCTGGACACACAGGTGGGGCACCGCTGGTTTACCGACATCACGGCTCTCCTTCCCGTGGAGGTCTGCGGGGACGGGTGGGCGGTGCAGCAGGACCAGCTGGAGTCGCCGGGAGCCATTGCATGGCCGGACACGATCACTTACCCCGAGGGGTTCCCGGGCAACGTGACACTGGTGGAGGCCAAGCACCAGGAGCTCGCGGACGTGGCCCTGGTACCGGCCTGCGGGCCAACCGAGCAGCCCTCACCGTCGCCGTCAACTCCCTCCGACAAGCCCAGCGAGCCGAGCAAGCCCGGCGAGCCCGGCGAGCCGCCAACCGGGACGCCCACGCCGACAGGCTCTGCCACCCCGACGCCGACCGGCACTGCGCCCGCCCCCAAGGGCACGGCTACCCCGACACCGACCGGGTCGCCGACAACCAACCCGGCCGCACCTCCTGCCACGAAAACCCCCGCAGGCGCCAGCACCCCGGATCCCGGAACAACTGAACCCGGATCCTCAGGTCCCGGATCATCCGGCCCTGCAGGGACCGACACATCGGCAACCGACCCGGCACTGGCCGCCACGGGTGCGGACGGACTGTTCCCGGCACTGGCAGGAGCCGGGATCCTGGGCCTCGGCACGGCCGTTGTGCTCCTGACCCGCCGCCGCGGCAACCACAGCTAGCCCGCTGCCCGGTATCAGCCGGCGCCTCACGGTGTACCCCGGCCTGCTCAGCGCCCGGGGTACACCACAGGCATGGGAATCAGCGTCACACGCCCCAGCTCCAGGCCCGGCGGCGGCCCGGTATAACCTCTGACCAATGTGATGTGCGGCCGGAGGGTTCGGGCAAACATAAAATTCGGGTCACCGGCCATGAACGACGCCGTACCCGCAATTCCGCAGGCGGCCAGGAACCCCTCCAGCTCTTCCAACAGTCCTGCATGCAGCGCGGATAGCTCCGGAGTGGGCGCATACTCCACCGCGAGGGTGCGTCCGTGGGCACCGAACCCGGCGGCCCGCACCGGCTGCAAATGGAACGCTGTTGCGGGCAGGAGCGACTCTGTCCGCTCGATATAACCTTCCAGCAGCCGGGCATAATCCGGCAGCGAGATACCCGTGGCAGCAGTGATGACCCGGTACACATCCAGCACTTTGCCGAAGTGGATGAGCGTCAGGTGCAGTTGCCGCGACGGGACCGGACGGACGCCGCGAGGCGCCGCGGCGGCGACCGCCTGTTGGAGGGCCAGCAAATGGGCCAGCGACCCGCCGTCGGGCCGCATTTGGGCATACAACCGCCGGTTCGCGTCGAAACCTGTACCGGATCCAGGCATGCCGGCAGTATGCCCCCGGGCTAGAGTTCGTCCGCCTTGGGCAGCGTGAGGTCGTCGTTGCGGGTCAGTTCCTCGACGTTGACGTCCTTGAAGGTAATCACGCGCACGCTTTTGACGAAGCGGGCGGAACGGTAGACATCCCAGACCCAGGCGTCCTGCAGGGTGAGGTCGAAGTAGATCTCACCGTCGGCGGAACGGGCCTGGAGGTCAACATGGTTGGCCAGGTAGAACCGGCGCTCGGTTTCCACCACGTAGCTGAACAGGCCTACAACGTCCCGGTACTCCCGGTAGAGCTGAAGCTCCATGTCCGTTTCATAGTTCTCGAGATCTTCGGCGCTCATGGTCCTATCATCCCCCCAACTGGGCTTAGGTCGTTCCCGGATTCCAACGCGCCTGGCCGTTCCCTGGAGCCAAGGCGCCAGGACATCCGGTGCAGCGGCGTCGGTCCGTGGACATCTATGGCCGCACGATGCGAGCCGGTGGCGTAGCCCTTGTTGATCTCCCACGAGTAGTGCGGGTGGGCAGCGGCAAACTCTACCATCATGGCGTCGCGCTCCACTTTCGCCAGAACACTGGCGGCGGCCACGCTCAGGCACTGCATGTCCGCCTTGATCCGGGTATGCACCTCGGCCGTACAGCCGCCGTCGTCCGCCCCGGAAGCATCCGCGCCGTCGAGCTCGTCGAAGAGACTTCCCTGGCGCTCCGGGGAGAGCCAGTTGAAGTTGCCGTCCAGGAGCACGACGTCGGGGCGCAGGGTCAGGCACACCTGGTCCCAGGCGCGTGTCCCGGCCAGGCGCAGTGCAGCGGTGAGTCCGTGAAGATCGATTTCGGCGGCACTGGCGTGGCCGACGCCCCAGGCGAGGGCCCATTTCTTGATTTTGGGGACCAGTGCATTCCGGTCAGCGACGGACAACAGTTTGCTGTCCCGCACGCCTTTGAGCGAACGCACCGTGGCCAGGTCCACGGCCACCAGCCCTACGGAGACCGGCCCGGCAAGTGCTCCGCGGCCCACTTCGTCGCAGCCGGCGAGGATACGGTGCCCGCGGGCGGCGAAGGTGCGTTCATAGCGCAGGGTCGGCGCCTTGGACGCCGGCGGGCGCGCAGCAGTCCGCGCTGCTGCCGGGCTGGTCGCCGGGACGGTTTCCGTGCTCATTGACCACTGTTTTCGGTCGGGGCGGGTATGTCCTTGAAAACCTCTTCGTAACTGCTGACGCCGCCGATGCGGTTCAGCGGCCAGGCAGTCACAACGGCTTTGCCTTCAATGTCGTCCACGTCGACGAAACCGCCGCCTTCACCGTTCTGGTGTTCCCGGGAATCGGCGGAGGCGTTGCGGTGATCCCCCATCACCCAGACCTTCCCTTCCGGCACCACTACGTCAAAGGGGATGTCCGAAGGCGCGGCACCGGGATACAGGTAGGGCTCGTCCAGCGGTTCGCCGTTGACCGTGATCCTGCCATCGGCATCGCAGCAGACAACGTGGTCCCCTTCGGTGCCGATGACACGCTTGACCAGGTGCTGCTGTGATTCATCGGGCAGCAGTCCCACAAAGGTGAGGGCATCACGGACCGGGTTCGATTCCTTGGCGACGGTCTCGGGCAGCCAGCCCTTGGTGTCCTTGAACACCACAACATCGCCGCGGTTCAGGTCGATCGGTTCCGGGACCAGAAGGTTCACGAAAATCCGGTCGTTGATCTCGAGCGTCTCCTCCATGGACCCTGACGGGATGTAAAAGGCCCGGAAAAGGAAGGTTTTGATAAGGAAGGACAGCAGCAGGGCGATGACCACAATCGTGAGGACTTCGCGCAACCAGGCTCCGAGGCCGCGCTTCCTGTCCTTGGGCGCCTTATGTGCTGCGTGATCCCGCTGTTCCCCGGAGCCGGGTGTCCCGTCCTGGGACTGGTCCGGATTCTGCGACATTGCGTTTCCTCTTATTTCTCCGTGTTCCACTCGGCTCCTAAGGATAGCCGGTCAATATTGGTACTGCGTTCGAGCGGCCAGAGAATCTTCCGGGCTTCGCCGATCACCCTCTCCGTGGAGATCAGGCCGCCGCCCGGGGCTCCCAGCAGGGAGCGTGAATCAGCGGACTCGGACCGGTGGTCGCCCATCAGCCACAGCCGCCCCTCCGGTACCGTCACGTCGAACCCGTGGTCGCTGGCTGCATCTCCCTCATAAACGTACGGTTCATCCAGCGGAGTTCCGTTAACCGTGATTCTTGGATCGTCGTCGGAGCAGCAGCTGACCCGGTCCCCGGCAACTCCGATGACGCGTTTCACATAGACCGTGTCGCTGCCGGCCAGTCCGAGCCAGCGTCCTACGGTGACCGCAGCGTCGGCCAGGGCCGGGCGACCGCTGTGCAAGGGGGCCAGGGAGCCGCGGCCGTCAAAAACCACCACGTCGCCGCGGCGGATGTCCTCGGAGGAGTACGCCGTACGCGACACCAGCACCCGGTCTCCGGGTTCCAGCAGCGGCTGCATGGAGTTGGAGGGAATGTAGAAGACGTCGAAGAAGAAAGCCCGGACGACGGCGGCGAGGATCACTGCGGCGGCGAGAGCACATAGCACAAAACGCCAGCCCACAAACCGGGGCCGGCGTTTCGTGTGCTTCGCGGAGGGTTCCCCGGAGGCGGATGCTGCAGACAAGTAAGTTACTTGGCGGGACGGAAGTCGCGCTTTTCCTTGATCTTGGCTGCCTTGCCGCGCAGATCGCGCATGTAGTACAGCTTGGCGCGACGCACGTCACCCTTGGAGACAACCTCGATCTTGTCGATGACCGGGGAGTGTACCGGGAAGGTACGCTCAACGCCGACACCGAAGGAGACCTTGCGGACCGTGAAGGTCGCGCGGAGGCCATCACCCTGGCGCTTGAGCACGAAGCCCTGGAAGACCTGAACACGGGTGTTCTTGCCTTCGATGATGTTTACGTGAACCTTGACGGTGTCACCGGCGCGGAACTCGGGGATGTCCGTACGCAGGGAAGCTGCGTCAACAGAATCTAGGATGTGCATTGTTTATCACTCCTGGTGAACGCCACAGGTCATCCACTTTGGTAACGGCAGCAAGAATGCGGCCCGGACGGGCGGCACGGATGCTGTCGAAGTTAGAAAGACCGGCTGGACCCGAGGATGGGTTGCCGGTGTGTCATGGCTGTTGGCCGCGCTCCCCCTGTGGCAGGTACGGGCCCAGATGACACAGTGTCTTATTTTGCCACATCGGCATCCCCGGCACCAATCACCGGTACCGGGTTCAGGCGCCGCGGCTGATCCTGCCGTCACGGACCTCGTAGCCGAGCGAAGCCAGCGTGGCACGGTCGGCTTTATCCAGGCTCGCGGCGTCGAACTTTTCGATCAGGTCGGGACGCCGCGCAGCGGTGCGCCGCAGCTGCTCATCCCGGCGGAAACGGGCAATCTTCGCGTGGTTGCCACTGAGCAGAACCTCGGGCACCGGACGCTCGCGCCAGGCGGAGGGCTTGGTGTAGACGGGGTATTCAAGCAGTCCGTCGGAATGGGATTCCTCCACCAGGGATTCCGGATTGCCTACGACGCCGGGCACGAGGCGGCCCACGGCCTCCACCATCGCCAGCACGGCCACTTCCCCGCCGTTGAGCACATAGTCACCCAGGCTGACCGGCCGGACGTCGAAACGCTCGCCGGCCCATTCCAGCACCCGCTCGTCGATGCCTTCGTAACGTCCGCAGGCGAAGACCAGGTGCTTTTCCTCGGCCAGCTCGTACGCCATGGCCTGCGTGAAAACGGCTCCGGCGGGTGAGGGAACAATCAGCACGGGACGGTTTTCCCCCTCACCGGCCACGGACTCAAGTGCCTGTGCCCACGGCTCGGGCTTCATCACCATGCCGGCGCCGCCACCGTACGGGGTGTCATCCACGGTCCGGTGACGGTCGGTGGTGAAGTCGCGCAGATCGTGCACGGCCAGATCCAGCAGTCCGTCCTGACGGGCCTTGCCGATCAGGGACAGCTCCAGGGCTGCCAGGTACTCGGGGAAAATGCTGACAACGTCGATGCGCACTTACTGTCCGGCTTCCTTCGGATCGGCCTTCTTCTCTTCAGGCTTCTTCTCTTCGGAGGTGTTCAGCTCGAAGAGCCCCTCCGGCGGCGTCAGCAGCACGTATCCGCCATCCACGTTGACCTCGGGAACGATTGCCTCGACAAACGGCACCAGGATTTCCTCTCCACCGGTGCCCTCGACCACCAGCAGGTCCTGCACCGTCAGGGTGCGCAGCCCGCTGACGGTGCCCACGACGTCGTCCCCCACGCGCGCCTGCAGGCCCACCAGCTCGTGTTCGTACCAGCCCTCGTCGTCACCGTCCTCATCCACCGTTTCGGTGTCAATGAACAGCTTGGCTCCGCGGAGCTCCTCGGCACCGTTACGGTCCGCGACCTCCTCGAACCCGAGCAGCAGGATGTCCTTGTTCCAGCGTGCGCTGAGGACGGTCAGCGGCCCTTTGGAGGCCGGTTCCACCGTGAGTTCGGTGCCCGGGACAAAGCGGTCCCCGGGGGCGTCGGTCAGGACCTGGACGGTCACTTCGCCACGAATGCCGTGCGGCTTACCGATACGTGCCACCTGCAACTGCATGGTTTCTCCTCTGTCAGGGATAGGGTGCCGGCGGGAGCCCGCCTCACAAAAAATCCGGCCCCTGCACCATTATCTGGTGTCGGGGCCGGATCCTGTGTACTGCTTTTACTGCTGGTACTGCAAGGAAGAACTGTTCGCTTCCGCAGCGCCGGTGATCATCAGCGGCGCCGGTCGGTATCCACAACGTCAACCCGGACCTGCTCACCGTTGGCCAGGGCGGCGATGACCGTGCGCAGTGCGCGGGCCGTCCGTCCCTGCCGGCCGATGACCCGGCCCAGATCGTCCTGGTGAACCCGAACCTCGAGGGTTTCCCCCCGGCGGTTGCTCTTGGCGGAAACCTTGACGTCCTCAGGACTGTCAACGATGCCGCGCACGAGGTGCTCCAGTGCTTCAGCGAGCAAGTTACTCAGCCTCAGCCTCGGCGGGAGCCTCGGGGGCTTCCTCCTTCTTGGCCTTGGGAGTGATGGCCTCGGGGACAATCACTGACTTCTTTTCGGGAGCCACGAAGGGCTCCTTCGGGGCCTTGGTACGCAGGGTACCTTCCTGGCCTTCGATGTTCTTGAACTTCTGCCAGTCACCGGTGATCTTCAGCAGTGCTGCGACCTGCTCGGTGGGCTGGGCGCCGACGCCGAGCCAGTACTGGGCGCGGTCGGACTTGATGTCGATGTACGACGGCTCTTCGGTCGGACGGTACAGTCCGATTTCCTCGATGGCACGGCCATCGCGCTTGGCACGGGAATCCATGACAACAACGCGGTAGTGTGCTGAGAACTTCTTGCCGAGGCGCTTAAGGCGAATCTTTACGGCCACTTTTGTGGTCACTCCTGATCTGAAATGGGGCGAACCCGTACTTCTGCTCCCGTGGGGCGGGCCATAACGTTGGGGTTCAAAAGGACAAGATGCATGCACGGAGAGAGGGGCCGCGCAGATCGAGTACCTGACCATTGTGCCAGATGACTCCGCCTTTTGCGACTTGCCGACCCGCCGGGCCGGCAGGTATCTCCCGCGGGGACCGGATCAGCGCACTGCAACCCGCAGGCGGTTGCGCCAGGGATCCTCAAACACGAGCTCCGCACCCGTGTGGTGACTGGATACGCCGGCAACCTTCAGCCGGTCCGCCAGCGCCGCGACGTCGTCGGCCGAGGGTACGCCGATGAGCACCTCGCCCAAGCCCAGGGTGTCCCGCCGGGGGCCCGCTCCGCGACTGTTCCACACATTCATGGCCATGTGATGGTGATAGCCGCCGGCGGAGACAAACAGTGCCTGGCCGTGGAAACCCGCTGTGCGCTCGAAGCCCAGCGTCTCCACATAAAACGCCTGGGCTGTCGCCGTATCCCCCACCTGCAGATGCACGTGTCCGACGCCGGCGGCCGTTGCGCTGAGCCGGTCCGGTTCCGCTTCGGCCAGGTGGTCCCGGAGATAGGCCTGCGGGGACAGGGCGAGGGAAGCCATCTTCACCTCGCGGCCGGCGGCAGTGGTAGTCCACTCCCAGTCCCCGCGGGGCTTGTCGTAGTACAGCTCGATGCCGTTGCCCTCGGGGTCGGTGAAGTAGAACGCCTCGCTGACAAGATGGTCGGCGGATCCGACAAAGGCCGCGGGATCATACCGGGCGGCAGAGGCAACCGTAGCGGCCAGGGATGCCTGGTCCTCAAACAGAATGGCGGTATGGAACAGTCCGGCTTCGCCCCGCGAGGCAACCTGCAGACCGGGGGCCGGGGCCAGATGCACCAGCGGGACGGCGCCCCTGCCCAGATACAGGCCGCCGTCAGCTTCGGCGACCACCTCCAGACCCAGGGCGCCGCGATAATAGGCGGACACCTTGGCCATGTCCCCGACCTTGAGCATTACCGTCCCCATGGACAGGTCGGACGGCAGCAGGTCACTTACTTGAAGGTTCATGTAAACAGCTTACTTGAAGCTTCATCTAATAGCGAGCTGTCGGTTGTTCATCCGTCATACCGGCCAGCAATTCGCTGACCACCGGAGTTTTCGCCTGGGTGTAGGCGTCCCAGCCTGACGATCCGTCCGCTGCGTCTCGCTTGGCTGCCAGATACCGCTCCCGCGCCTGCGGATCACTTCGGAGCAGGTTTCGGAAAGCGAGGCGCCGCTGCCAGGGCCTGCCGCCGAATTCGACCACGTGCAGCACATATCTTCGTTCTGCACGGGCGGGATAACTGAGCCAGCAGTGCCCGGGAAGAGTGCCCTCCAGATCGAACCCGGCAGCTGCCAGTTCCCCGGCGACGGCCGGAATCCGGCCCTTCCCAACACCAACCAGCAGGTCCACCACATCCTTGGCCGCGAGGTCCGGCACGGCGGTGGAACCGATGTGCTCCACCTGTGACGCCGGTGCCAGCCGGTGGATCCTGCGTGCCATCCCGGCTGCCATGGCGGACCAATCGGCGTATCTGCTGGGAACCAGGACCACTGGTTGCTGTTCGCTCATAAGCGCGTCATTCCCCCGCGGAGGCGGGCAGCAGGCGCGCCCGCATTGCCACCCGCTTCCCCATGGCATCGAGCCCGAGTGCCGCTTCGTGTTGTCGCAGTGCCCCCAGTTCTGCCTGAGGGTCCTGCACAACCTCGAAACCGCAGCTGGCATAGAACGGCGCGTTGAACGGCACGCCGGCAAACGTGCAAAGCGTCATGGTGGCATAGCCCTGCTCCCGGGCCCATTCCAGGGCCGCTTCCACCAGTGCCCGCCCCAGTCCGGCACCGGCGGCGTCAGGATGGACCGAAAGCTGTTCCAAATGTGCCTGCCCGTCGATTTCCTCCAGCCGGGCGAACCCGGCGGGCGGACGTCCGGCTACCAGGACCCGGCGGGCAGCAATGAACTCGGGCAGGGTGGCCACCGGCGGGAGTGCCGCCTGCGAGGCCCGCACACCCGGCGCCGCGGCCAGCAGGGTGTCGGAAGCGGCCTCCAGGGCCGGCAACAGCGGAAAATCACCGGCGTCCGCCGGCCGCACGTGGACTCCCCGCCCAGATGAAGGTTCCCGCTTCATGTCCGCTCCCGGTGTTCGAGAACTGCGGAAAAGTCCTCCAGCGGCGGCATCATCCTGCGCAGCGGTGGCGGGAATACCGCTTCCGTCGGCACCTGCACCCCGTCCACCAGTTCCACCGTCGTACCCAGTTCCAGCCCCTGCAGAGCACCGGCCAGCTGCTTACCAGTGACGCCGTCGAGCATCTGGCGGCACTCAGCTGCAGGAAGGAACCGCGCTTCAAACCCGCCGCCGGCACCGGTGAAGGCCGCCACCGTGGTCGCCAGGGTTCCGCCGTCGAAGAGGAACGCGATGGAATCGCCCCGGCCCGGGCCTCCCTGCAGATAATCCACGGCCAGGACCCGGCCGACGTCGAACCCGGGATCCAGCGTTTCCCGGGCGATGCGGCGGGCGGCGGTGCGGGGATCCTCACCTGCCTTAACCACGCCCGCCGGCAGCTGCCACGGGCCGGTCCCGTAGCGCAGGAGGAGGACCCCGCCGTCCACGGTGCGGATGACGGCACCGGCCGTGGTGCTCCGCTTGAAGATTGAACCGTAGTATCCGCTCAGTCCCGGTGCTGCCATAGTGTCCTCTTTTCCGTGGTGCCGGACTGCTGCAATGGAACCATGCAGGACGGTTAAACACGCAACGCCGGACAGGTAGTCCGGCGTTGCGTGCATGGCGGAGTTACTTGCCGAGGAACTTATCAAAGCCCTTGGGCAGGTTCAGCGATGACGGATCGAAGTCCGTGTCCTGGGCGCCGAAGGCGCTGCCGGTGGGCAGTGCCTTGCGGGTGCCGGACCGCCGGGCCTCCGCTTCGGCGCGTTCCTGCGCTGCCTTGGCGGGGTTGCCGGACTTGGCCTTCTTCTTGCCCTTGGCAGCCTGCTGTTTCTTGCGTGCGCCGCCGAAACCGCCGGGGCCGGCCATGCCGGGCATCCCCGGGATGCCGCCGCCCTGGGCCATCTTCTTCATCATCTTCTGGGCCTGGACAAAGCGCTCCAG
Source organism: Arthrobacter sp. YD2 (assembly GCF_030410475.1). Lineage (NCBI taxonomy): Bacteria > Bacillati > Actinomycetota > Actinomycetes > Micrococcales > Micrococcaceae > Arthrobacter > Arthrobacter sp. YD2. Next base: position 95,776 of record NZ_JAUHHB010000002.1, on the reverse strand, counting down.
GAGGCCGTTGACCTCGGAGACGTGCACGCCGGAACCGCGGGCAATGCGGGCGCGGCGGGAGCCGTTGATGATCTTCGGGGCCACGCGCTCGTGCGGCGTCATGGAGCGGACAATGGCTTCGACCCGGTCGATCTCGCGCTCGTCGAAGTTCTCCAGCTGCTCACGCATGCCGGCAGCGCCGGGCATCATCATGAGCATCTTCTTCATGGAGCCCATCTTGCGGATCTGCTGCATCTGGGCGAGGAAGTCGTCGAGGGTGAAGTCTTCCTGGTCGGCGAACTTCTTCGCCATCCGGTTGGCTTCGTCCTTGTCCCAGCTCTGTTCGGCCTGCTCGATCAGGGTCAGGACGTCGCCGAGGTCCAGAATACGGCTGGCCATGCGGTCCGGGTGGAAGACCTCGAAGTCGGTCAGCGCCTCACCGGTGGAGGCGAACATGATCGGCTTGCCGGTAACCGAGGCCACCGAGAGGGCGGCACCGCCGCGGGCATCGCCGTCGAGCTTCGTCAGCACGACGCCGGTGAAATTCACGCCTTCGTTGAAGGCCTGGGCCGTGTTGACGGCATCCTGGCCGATCATGGCGTCGATGACGAAAAGAACTTCGTCCGGGTTGATGGCGGCGCGGATGTCCGCGGCCTGCTGCATCAGTTCCGCGTCCACACCCAGGCGGCCGGCGGTGTCCACGATGACGATGTCGTGCAGCTTGGTGCGTGCTTCCTCGACACCCTGGCGGGCAACGGCTACCGGATCACCGGTGGCGGCTTCGAATTCGGAGGAGACGCCGGGGTGCGGTGCGTAGACCGGTACGCCGGCGCGTTCGCCGTTGACCTGGAGCTGGCGGACGGCGTTGGGCCGCTGGAGATCCGCTGCCACGAGCAGGGGGCTGTGGCCCTGGGACTTCAGGTGCTTGGACAGCTTGCCTGCGAGGGTGGTCTTACCGGCACCCTGGAGGCCTGCGAGCATGATGACCGTCGGAGGGTTCTTGGCCAGACGCAGCCGGCGGGTCTCGCCGCCGAGGATGCTCTTGAGCTCCTCGTTGACAATCTTGACCACCTGCTGGCCCGGGTTCAGGGCCTGGGAAACTTCCAGCCCCAGGGCGCGTTCCTTGACCGACGCCGTGAAGGCGCGCACTACCGGAACGGCGACATCGGCGTCCAGCAGGGCGCGGCGGATCTCGCGTACGGTGGCGTCGACATCGGCCTCGGTGAGCCGGCCCTTGCCTCGCAGGTTTTTGAAGGTTGAAGTCAACCGGTCAGACAGTGAATTGAACACGTGCCGCGCACTTCTTTCGTCAGTTTCTTCGCCTTGTTTGGCAGGCCCAGCTGTTAAGGGTACCAAGCCGGTCCGGCAAATTGCCGCCACAGCCTTACTCGGAAGCGGATGCAGTGGGAGGCTGGATAAATGCCGGATCCTGAGCACGTGCGCACCCTGCTGATCCTTGGCGGCACCGGAGACCTTTCCGGCCGGCTGCTGCTTCCCGGGCTGGCCCGGGTGGTCGGCCAGGGCCGGGCACCGGGAATCACGGTGATCGGTTCGGGGTCCCGGGACTGGACCCGTGAGCAGTGGCAGGACCGGATGCGCTCCAGCTTCGACTCTGCCTACGAGGCAGCGGACAGTGCCGGGCGGGAGCAGCTGCGCGAAACGGTGGACCGTTCCCGCTACCTGAGGCTGGATCTCTCCTCCGGAACCGAAGTGAACGAGCGCATCCGGGAGCTGCCCGGCCCGCTGGCCGTCTACTTAGCGCTTCCCCCGGCACTCACCGCGCAAACGGTGGACCGCCTGCGGGACCTGCCACCGGGTACCCGCCTGGTCTTGGAGAAACCCTTCGGCAGTGACCGGGATTCGGCCGTGGCCCTCAACCAGGCGCTGTCCCGCCTGGTCCCGGAGGCGGACGTCTTCCGGGTGGACCATTTCCTGGGCATGACCACGGTGATGGACATCCTGGGGCTCAGGTTCACCAACCGGCTGCTGGAGCCTGCGTGGAACAACCTGCACATCGAAAAAGTGGAAGTGGTATTTGATGAGCAGCTGGGGCTGGAAGGACGGGCAAAGTACTACGACAACGCCGGTGCCTTGAAAGACATGATCCAAAGCCACCTTCTGCATGTGATGGCTTTTATGGCCATCGGCGTGCCGGCCACCCTCGGCGAGCGCGATCTGCGTGACCTCGTGGCCGCCACCCTGCGGGCAGCAACCATCGATCCGGCGACCGGCAGCCGCCGTGCCCGCTACACTGCCGGAGCCGTGGACGGCGAGGAACTGCAGGCCTATGCAGACTCCCCCGGCGTCGATCCGTCCCGGGGCACCGAGACCCTGGCCGAGGTGGTGGTCCACATCAGCAATGACCGCTGGGCCGGCGTCCCGTTCATCCTGCGTTCCGGAAAAGCGATGGACCGGACGCGCAAGGAGGTGCTGGTGACGTTCCGGCCCGTGAGCCATCTGCCGGCCGGATTCACGGGGGTGACGGATCTGCCCTCCCGGCTGCGGATATCCTTCGGCCCGGCGGAGATTGAACTTGAACTGAACGTCAACGGTCCCGAGAATGTCTTCCGGCTCGAGCGCACCGGGCTGACGGGACCGACCCACATGTCGCACCTGACTCCGTACGGCGAGGTGATTGAATCCGTACTGGACGGAGACCCTCTGCTCTCCGTGCGTGCCGATATTGCGGAGGAATGCTGGCGGATAGTGGATCCGGTGGTGCGGGCCTGGGCCGCGGATGAGGTGCCGCTGGAGGAATACCGGGCCGGAACGCAGGGACCGCCCGGCTGGGATACCAGCCGGGCGGACCTGTAGCGCTATTAGAGGGCGCTGTCCCCGCGCTCCCCGGTACGGACGCGCAGCGCCTCCTCCACGTTCACCACCCATACCTTCCCGTCGCCGGCGCGGCCGGTGTTGGCGGTGGACACCAGGACATCAACAATGTCATTGACCCAATCATTGGCCACCAGTACCTCCACCCGGACCTTGGGCAGCAGGTCCACGGTGTACTCCGCGCCGCGGTAGACCTCGGTGTGGCCGCGCTGGCGGCCGTAGCCGTTGGCGGAGCTGACCGTAAGTCCCTGGACTCCGTAGCTCTCCAGGCTCCCCCGGACGGCGTCCAGCTTCTCCGGGCGGACAATGGCGGTTACGAGTTTCATGAGTTGACCGTCTCCTTGGTGGTGGTGCGTGCTGTTTCGGGGAAGGGCGTAAAGGATCCGCCGGTGCCCAGGCCGCCGAATTCGTAAGCGGTTTCCGCGTGTTCGCTCAGGTCCACACCGTTGACCTCGGCTTCTTCGGATACCCGGAAGCCCATGGTCTTGTGGATGGCCAGGCCGATCACCAGGGTCATCACCGCTGCGAACACGATGGCGATCAGTGCTGCGGCGAGCTGGGCGCCGAGCTGGGCAAGTCCGCCGCCGTAGAACAGGCCGCCGCCGGCGCCGTCCACCGGCAGTGCAATGAAGCCCAGGGCCAGGGTGCCCACCAGACCCGCAACGAGGTGCACGCCGACAACGTCCAGCGAGTCGTCATAGCCGAAACGGTACTTGAGCCCGACGGCCAGGGCCGCGAGCACACCGGCAACCAGTCCAAGCCCCACGGCGCCCAGCGGGCTGACGTTGGCGCAGGCCGGAGTGATGGCCACAAGGCCGGCCACAACTCCCGAGGCGGCCCCCAGCGAGGTAGCGCGTCCGTCGCGGATCCGTTCGGTCAGCAGCCAGCCGAGCATGGCGGCTGCGGGAGCGGCGAGGGTGTTGATCCAGATAAGACCTGCCTCTTCGGCAGTCCCGGCCGCGCCGCCGTTGAACCCGAACCAGCCGAACCAGAGCAGGGTGGCGCCGAGCATCACGAAGGGGATGTTGTGCGGCCGCTGGCTGGGGTCCTTGCCGAATCCCTTGCGCTTGCCAATGATCAGGGCGAGTACCAGGCCTGCAACGCCGGCGTTGATGTGGACCACGGTGCCGCCCGCGAAGTCGATGGCTTCGCCCACCACGGAGCCCACCGCTCCTTCAGCGCCGAGCAGCCCGCCGCCCCAGACCATAAAGGCCAGCGGGCAGTACACCAGCGTTACCCAGATGGGTACAAACACCGCCCAGGCGCCGAACTTTGTGCGGTCCGCTATCGCCCCGCTGATCAGGGCCACGGTGATGATGGCAAAGGTGGCCCCGTAGCCGGCACTGATCAGATCCTCCGTACCGAGGATGTCCTCCAGGCCAAAGGAGGTGAAGGGGTTGCCGAACAGGCCGGCGATGCCGTCTCCGCCCGTCATGGAGAAGCCCCAGAGCACCCAGACCACACCAACGAGCCCAATGGATACGAAGCTCATCATCATCATGTTCAATGCAGCCTTGGCGCGGGTCATGCCGCCGTAAAAGAATGCCACCCCCGGTGTCATAAGCAGCACGAGCGCCGCAGAAACCATCACCCAGACGTGACCTGCTGACAGATCCATCTTCACGTCCCTTCACCTGTGGCGGGTCTTTCCCGCCTGGAAAGAACTTTGCCGGGGCCAGATTTCCGGGTGTGCCTGATGGTGTTGCCGGGAGGTTACAAAGCCGCTGCTCCGGTAAAAGGCCCGTGTCGGAACGGTTTCGGGCAGGTATCCGCCACCGGGTACCCGGGTGGCAGCGGGAGCCGGATGCCCCCTGTGGCAGGATTGGTGGCACTGTCTCAAACCGAAGGACCATCCGTGCCACAAGACACCCCCACCAACCGTGAGGCCCCTCCCGGAGAACGCCGGAATTCGCGCCGAAAGAAAGTGCTGGCCGGCGCCGCGGCACTGGCCGTCGCGGCCGCGGCCGCCGTCGTCGTCCCGGTTCTCCTGGACGGCGATGAAGCGCCCGCAGCAGGACCCACCGGGGCAACCTTCAGCGTCGAAGCCGCTCCCACGCTGCCGCCCGCCCCCGAGTTCAGCTATTACCAGCAGATGGGCCCTCCGGAGGGCTCGCCCCTGAACCCGGTTGCCCCGTTGTCCGTCAAGATCGCCGCGGAAACCACCGGAACGTTCCTCCCCGACGGCCTCGTGGGCCTCTCGCTGGAGGCCACCGACCTGGCCGATCCGTCACTGTCCGGCGATAACCCGGAAATGGTGGAGTCGCTCTCCGGCCTCGGACGCCCGCTGCTGCGTTTCGGCGGCAACGCCGTGGACCGCCGGTTCTTTTGGACCTCCGCCGGGGAAGCCATCCCGGGGAACCTCAAAGGGGACAAGGCCCACCCGGTGCGCGCCGTTACCCCCGCAGACCTGCAGCGGGTCAACACCCTCCTGGAAGCGGTGGACGGCGAGATCGCCCTGACCGTGGATCTGGGTAACTACGATCCGGCCCGTGCCGCCGATATGGCCAAGGCTGCTACGGCCGCCTTCGGCGAGCGCCTGACCGGCATCACGGTGGGCAATGAACCCAATGGGTTTGCCAAAACGGGCCTGCGCGGTTCCGGTTATGGGATCCCGGACTACCTCACCGAGCTCAAGGCCTACGCCGAGGCCATCTACGCCGTAGCCCCCGAGGTTCCGATTATCGGGCCGGGAACCTACGAGTCCGCCTGGTGGAAGGCTTTTGCCGAGACTCCCCTGCCGCAGGAGAGGATCCTTTCCTTCCACCATTACCCGCTGTCCTCCTGCGAGGGAGCAGATCCGCTGGGCAAGCCGGTTATGCCCAACCTGACCAACAGATACATCCACGACCATGCCAACGACTTCCGGGGCGAAGCCCTGAAGCCGGCCCTCGCCAACGGGTTGCAGACCTGGATCCCGGAAACCGGTGTGTCAGCATGCCCGGGCTCCAACGAGACCACAAAAACCCATGCCTCGGCACTGTGGAGCGCCGACTACGCCCTGAGTGCAGCGCAGCTGGGGATCTCCCGCGTCAGCTTCCACAGTTCCCTCATCACCTGCACCGGCGGTCCGCCCATGTCCGCCATCTGCATTGGCGGGGAATACCTTCAGCCCAACGGGCGGGTGGACGAGCGGGCAAACTACTACGGCCTGTCCATGGTCGCCGAGATGCCCGCGGGAGACTTCCTCAAGGTGGAAACTGCATCAGGTGAGCTGACGTACCCCTACGCCATCCGCCATGCGGACGGAAGCATCAGCGTTGTGGTGGTGAACAACCACAATCCGGAGACGGACGCCCAGTCCCAGGTCACCCTGGAGCTGCCGGGCAAGGCCCTCACGGGAACCATGTCGCAGATGACCGGCCCGGCATACGGCGCCCAGGACGGCACCCTGATTGACGGGGCGCCCGCAGAGGGCACGCCGGCCGCCGAGCGGCTGACCGTTCCCGGCTTTGCCTACGGATCCAGCACTCAGACGTTCCCGCTGACCGCCGGGACGGTCACCGTCCTGAATTTCACGTTCTAAGCCGCACCCGGCACGGTATCCGTGCCCCCCCGGACAGCACAATGCCCCGCCCTCCTGTTCGGAGGGCGGGGCATTGTCTTTGGCTGGCTGCGTCGCTGGCCGGCCCGGCCTAGCTCAGCAGTGCGTCCACGAAGCTCTCGGCTTCGAAGGGTGCCAGGTCATCTGCGCCTTCGCCCAGGCCCACCAGCTTCACGGGCACACCCAGGGTGCGCTGGATGGCGACGACGATGCCGCCCTTGGCGGTGCCGTCCAGCTTCGTCAGGACAATGCCGGAGATGTTGACCACCTCGGCGAAGACCTTCGCCTGGGTCAGGCCGTTCTGGCCGGTAGTGGCGTCCAGGACCAGCAGGACCTCGTCCACGGCGGCCTGCTTCTCGATGACGCGCTTGACCTTGCCGAGCTCGTCCATCAGGCCGACCTTGTTCTGCAGCCGTCCGGCGGTGTCGATAAGGACCACGTCCACTTCGCCGTCGATGCCGGCCTTGACCGCTTCGAAGGCCACCGATGCCGGGTCCGCACCGTCAACGTCGGAGCGCACCGTGGGGACACCCACGCGCTGGCCCCACGTGGCCAGCTGTTCGGCCGCTGCGGCACGGAAGGTATCCGCGGCGCCCAGCAGCACATCCTTGTCCTCGGCCACAAGAACGCGGGCCAGCTTGCCCACGGTGGTGGTTTTGCCGACGCCGTTGACGCCGACCACCATCACCACGGCCGGAGTCTCGGCGTGGCGCTCGACGGCGAGGGAACGGTCCATGGTCGGATCAACCAGCTTGATCAGTTCCTCGCGCAGCATCGCGTGGACTTCCTGCGGATCCTGGCTGCCGGAAACCTTGACCCGCGAGCGCAGCGCGTCCACCAGTTCCATGGTGGGCTCGGTGCCGAGGTCTGCCAGGAGAAGGGTTTCCTCAATCTCGTCCCAGACGTCTTCATCGATCTTGTCGCTGGAGAGCAGGGCCAGCAGCGCCTTGCCCAGGGCATTGTTGGATTTGGCCAGCCGGGCCCGCAGCCGGGCCAGACGGCCCTGTACCGGTTCCGGGGTTTCAATGGTCCGGGCCGGCGGGGCGGGGGTTTCCTCCAGGTCGCGGAGGTCGTCGGGAACAACGACGTCGGTCTCCCCCGGCGGCGCTTCCAGCGTGTCGGTGCCGGCGGCGGATCCGGTCACCGGATCATTGGCGTCGCGCCGGGTGGGATACATGCTCTTGGGTGTGCGCCGGGTCCTTACCAGCAGCGCAGCCACAGAGCCGACCACCGCCAGGGCGACGAGGACGTAGATCACTATCGATAGGGTCTCATTCACGCTTCCAAGCTTCTCATATGCCGCTCACGGGCCACCCGGGCATCTGAGAGAATCAGCTTATTATGGTGCGCACTCCCCGAATCCGAATCCCGCAGGAAATCAAGGTCCTTATCGCGGCCGCCTTCGTCATTGCCCTCGGCTTCGGCATAGTGGCCCCTGTCCTGCCGCAGTTCGCGCTGAGTTTCGACGTCGGCGTCACGGCATCGTCGGTGATCGTCAGCGCCTTTGCCTTCACCCGGCTGGTGTTCGCCCCGGCCGGCGGCGTGCTGCTGGAAAAACTCGGTGAACGCCCCGTGTATATCGCCGGCCTGCTGATCGTGGCGCTGTCCACGGCCGCCTGCGCTTTCGCCCAGAGCTACTGGCAGCTGCTGATTTTCCGCGGCCTCGGCGGCATCGGCTCGACGATGTTCACCATTTCCGCCATGGCGCTCATCATCAGGCTGGCTCCTCCTGAAGTCCGCGGCCGGGTGTCCAGCGCCTACGCCTCGTCCTTCCTGCTCGGCAATATCGGCGGGCCGCTGCTCGGCGGCCTGCTGGCCGGTTTTGGCCTGCGGGTTCCGTTCCTGGTGTATGCCGGCGCCCTGGTGGTGGCGGCCGGCGTGGTGTTCCTGCGCCTCAAGGACGCCCGGCCCGCCCCCGGCGCGGAGGAGACCAAGCCTGCCGGCCTGCCGGTGCTGACCGTGCGGGAAGCGCTGCGCGATTCGGCCTACCGGGGCGCCCTGGTCTCCTCCTTCGCCAACGGCTGGTCCTCCTTCGGCGTCCGAAACGCCCTGGTGCCGCTGTTCGCCGCTGCCGCCCTGTCCGCCGGCCCCGAGGTGGCCGGTATTTCCCTGACCGCCTTCGCCGTGGGCACCGCCGTCGTCCTGACCTTCTCCGGACGGCTGGCCGACAGCTGGGGCCGCCGCCCGCTGCTGCTGATCGGGCTGGCGGTGAACGCCGTGGCCACCGCGATGATCGGTTTCAGCTCCAGCGTGACCGAGTTCCTGATCATCTCCGTCATTGCCGGTATGGGCACCGGCCTGCTCAACCCCGCCCAGCAGGCCGCGGTCGGTGACATCATCGGCAACGGACGCAGCGGCGGCAAGGTCCTGGCCACCTTCCAGATGGCCAGCGATACCGGAGCCATTGCCGGGCCGGTGCTGGCCGGTATGCTGGCGGATTCGCTGGGCTACTCATGGGCGTTCGGGGTGACCGGCGGCATCGTGGCCATGGCCTTCGTGGCCTGGCTGGCGGCGCGGGAAACCCTGCCTTCGCGTAAGGCAGCCGAGGCCCGCACTACCATCGAGGAATGAAGCCTTTCCTGCTTGTTGCCACCCGCGCCGAAGACGACGCCGCGGATGAGGAGTATGCCTCCTTCCTGCGCTTCGGCGGCCTCGCGGAAGAGCAGCTGCACCGGGTCCGGCTGGAGAAGGAACCGATGCCCCCGGTGAACCTGGCGGACTACAGCGGCATCATTGTCGGCGGCAGCCCGTTCAATTCAAGTGATCCGGAGGAGTCCAAGTCCGCTGTCCAGCTGCGGGTGGAGGCCGAACTCGGACAGCTGCTGGACGACGTCGTGGCCCGCGACTTTCCGTTCTTCGGCGCCTGTTACGGGGTGGGAACGCTGGGCCGCCACCAGGGCGGGACGGTGGACCGCACCTACGGCGAGCCCATTGGACCGGTGGAAATCCGACTGACCGCCGAGGGCCGGCGGGACCCGCTGCTGGACGGGGTGCCGGAGCGTTTCTCCGCGTATGTGGGGCATAAGGAAGCGGTGGCCCAGCTGCCGCCGCATGCGGTGAACCTGGCGGGATCGGCCACCTGCCCGGTCCAGATGTTCCGGATCAAGTCCAACCTGTACGCCACCCAGTTCCATCCGGAACTGGATGTGGCCGGTCTGCTGACCCGGATTTCCGTGTACCGGCACGCCGGATATTTCCCGCCGGAGGAAGCGGAGACCGTCATGGAGGCCGTCCGCGGCTCGGCGGTGCACGTGCCTCCGCAGGTGCTGGCCAACTTCACCGCCCGGTACGCCCGCTAGCTAGCGCGGCCAGGCGCGGCCCGCCGTACCGGGGTCAGCTGCCGGTCCCGCGTTCGATCCGCTGGCTGATGACGGTCGAAACGCCGTCGCCGCGCATCGTCACGCCGTAGAGGGCGTCCGCCACCTCCATGGTGCGTTTCTGGTGGGTGATCACAATCAGCTGGCTGGATTCGCGCAGCTCTTCGAAGATACCGATCAGCCGGCCAAGGTTCGTATCATCCAGTGCCGCCTCGACCTCATCCATCACGTAAAACGGTGAGGGGCGGGCCTTGAAAATGGCCACCAGCAGCGCCACTGCGGTCAGCGACCTCTCTCCCCCGGACAGCAGCGAAAGCCGCTTGATCTTTTTGCCGGCCGGCCGCGCCTGCACTTCGATGCCGGTGGTCAGCATGTTCTCCGGTTCGGTGAGCACCAGGCGGCCCTCGCCGCCCGGGAACAGCCGCGCAAACACGTGTTCAAACTGTTCGGCGGTGTCGCGGTAGGCGGCCGTGAAGACTTCCTCCACCCGGCGGTCGACGTCCGCAATGATGTCCAGCAGGTCCCGGCGGGTGGCTTTCAGATCCTCCAGCTGGGTGGAGAGGAACTGGTGGCGTTCCTCCAACGCGGCGAATTCCTCCAGGGCGAGCGGGTTGACCTTGCCCAGGGCGGCCAGGTCCCGCTGCGCCCGTTTCAGCCGCTTTTCCTGTTCGGCCCGCACATAGGGGACGCCCTGCATGAGTGGATTGCCGTCCTCGTCCACCGGGATGTGCAGTGCCGCCCATTTGTCCGTTCCGGCGCCTTCGGCTTCCGCCGGCACCGGAACCGGCTGGTCGGGGCCGAAATGGGCCAGCAGATGCTCGGCGGTGACGCCCAGCTCTTCCAGTGCGCGGGCTTCCAGTGCCTCGATCCGCAGGGCGTGCTGGGCACGGTTGAGTTCATCCCGGTGCACGGAGTCGGTGAGCCCGGCAAGCTCGGCTGCGGCTTCAACGTTGGCTGCGCGCACGGACGAGAGTTCGGCGTCGCGCGCGGCTCGGTTCTCCTCGGCGCGGTCCCTTTCCTCCGCCGCGAGCGACAACGAGTGCTGCAGGCGGGCAAGCACAGTCTCGGCCGCGGCGGCCACGGCTTCAGCCCGGGCCTGCTGCCGGGCACGGTGCCGGGCGCGTTCAACTGCTGCCGCCCTTGCCCGCTGTTCTGCCGCTGCCGCCCGTTCCAGCGATTCTGCCCGCCCGGACACTGCCTTCAGCTGCTCCTCCGCTGACCGCAGCGCCAGCCGGGCATCCATTTCCGCCCGGCGGGCCGAGGCCGCCCGCAGCGCCAGTGCGTCGCGCTCGGCGGCGGACGGTTCCGCGTCGGGCAGCTGTTCCTGCCCGGCGGCGGCAAGCCTGCCGGACACCGTTGCCAGGTGCTCTTCCGCGTCCGCCACATTTGCCTCCGCAGTGGCCACCAGCGCGGCAAGGCGTTCGGCTTCGCCCGTGGCGGCCCTGACCGCGGAGGCCAGTGTGCCAAGGCGCTCGGCAACGGCGGCCAGCCGGGCATCGGACTCGTGCAGTGCGGACAGCGCTGCTTTGCTGCGGGCCCGGCAGGCGTCGACCTGGGCTTCCGCCTCGGCCATGCCTGCACCGGCCTGCTCCGCCCGGGTCCGCGCAGCGGCCAGCCGGGCATCGGTCTCCTCCACCGCGGCCTGGATCGCGATGAGCCCCGGCGCCGAGGCTGATCCGCCGCGGGCCCTGAACACGGACAGCACGTCCCCGCCGGATGTCACGGCGGTGACCCCGGGCCGGGCGGATACCAGTGCCGCGGCATCATCCAGACTCTCCACTGCCACGGTGTCTGCCAGCAGCTGGTTCAGCGCTGCCTGGATCCTGGCATCGGCACTGATCAGGGACAGTAGCGGCACTGCCCCTGGCACAAGGTCAGGGCCGTCGGCGGCGGACAGGACCGTGTGCCCGGCCGGAAGTCCGCCCAGCAACAGCTCGACCTGCCCGTCGCCGGTGTCCTTGAGGTGGCGCAGCGCCCGGGCAGCGGCTGCCAGGTCATCCACCGCGAGCGCTTCCGCGGAAGCACCCAGGGCCGCCTCGACTGCCCTCTCATACCCCGGCTTGACGCTGATCAGATCGGCCAGCGGCGCCAGCACTCCCGCAACGCCGGCCTCACGCAGTGCCCCGCTGCCGTCGCGGCGGTCCAGCCCCACGGCGAGCGCGTCCCTGCGCGCCGAGAGGGTCTCCATTTCACGCACCGCTTCATTGCGGGTGTCCAGCAACTGCTCCACCGCATCCCGGGCGGCCGCCAGTTCTGCCTCGGCCGCCTCATAGCCGGCGTCGAGGTCCGCTTCGCCGGCTTCGTCACCGGCAACGGACACCTCAAGCTGCTCAAACTCCGCCTGCGCGGTTGCCCGGCGCTCCCCCGCTGCCGTGATTGATCCCTGCAGCCGCTCCAGTTCGGCCTGCGCGGAAGCCAGCCGGGAGCGGGCAGCATCTTCCTGCCCGGACAGCCGGGCCAGCCCTTCGCGGCGGTCCGCCGCCGCACGGAGCACGGCCGCGAGGCGTTTCTCCTCGGCAGCCGCCTCCTCCTCGGCGTCCTCACGGATTTCGACGGCGTCCTCCAGCCGTGCCTGCCGGTCGCTGATGTCCGCTTCAAGTGCGGCGGCCTCCGCCCGTACCCGCTCCGCGGAGGCCAGCAGCTGCTCCGGGTCCCGTCCGGAACCGGCTGCGGGCTCTTCGGTCCCCAGCAGCCGGGCACGTTCAGAGGCCAGTGCGCTGAGGGAACGGAACCGTTCCTGCAGCGAAGAGAGCTCATACCAGGTCTCCCGGGCGGCGTTCAGCGCCGGAGCCGCCTGGGCGGCCAGTGTCTCCAGCTCCGCCTGCCGTTGCCGGCCGGCCGCTACCGCTTCTTCAACCTGCGCACGCCGTGCCTTGAGTGCCGCTTCATCTGCAGCTTCTTTTTCGTAGGAGGCCTTCAGGGTGGCCAAATCATCGGCGAGCAGGCGTGAGCGGGCGTCGCGGACGTCCTGCTGCACGGTCTTGGCGCGGCGCGCCACGGCCGCCTGCTTGCCCAGCGGGCCGAGCTGGCGGCGCAGTTCGGCGGTCAGGTCCGTCACCCGCGCCAGGTTCGCCTGCATGGCCTCAAGCTTGCGCAGCGTTTTTTCCTTGCGCCGTCGGTGCTTGAGGATGCCTGCCGCCTCCTCGATAAACCCCCGGCGTTCCTCCGGCGTCGCGTGCAGCACTTTATCCAGCTGGCCCTGCCCGACTATGACATGCATCTCACGGCCCAAGCCGGAATCGGAGAGCAGTTCCTGGATGTCCAGAAGCCGGCAGGGGCTGCCGTTGATGGCGTACTCGGAGCCGCCGGCACGGAAAAGGGTGCGCGAAATAGTGACTTCGGAGTATTCGATCGGCAGCGCGCCGTCGGCGTTGTCGATGGTCAGCGATACCTGTGCCCGGCCCAGGGCCTGCCGGCCCGAGGTACCGGCAAAGATCACGTCCTCCATCTTGCCGCCGCGCAGTGTTTTCGCGCCCTGTTCCCCCATCACCCAGGCCAGGGCATCCACCACGTTGGACTTCCCGGAACCGTTGGGGCCCACCACGGCGGTTACGCCGGGTTCAAACTCAAAGGTGGTGGCCGATGCGAAGGACTTGAAGCCTCGCATGGTCAGGGTCTTCAGATGCACTGGGGTTAATCTCTCCTGCCGGGGTTGATCTCCTAAATCTACGCGGTTAGCGTCAAAATTCCGCTCTACTCGGAGAGCGTAATCCGCCGTTTCCCTGCTGATTCGCGGGGCCGGAAAGTACGCTGATAAATGAGTCATATGATTTTAGGGCGTGGATGCAGGCTTCACGGCGGCCGCCAGCGCGATAGTCACATCATCAGACAAGGCAGGCATTTTGACCGGGAACTTCAACTTCCAGCACTCCAACTCGGCCATCCTCAGCGTTAACAGCGTTGAAGCTCCGGTGGTCATGACGTCAAGTTCCTTCGACGAACGGCTTGAGCCTTCGCTGAAGCGGCTGCGTCTTTCCAAACGGCTGTTGGAACGGGTTGCCGGAGTCAGCGAGCGGCGGTGGTGGGCCCCCGGTTCCGCGTTCGACGACGGCGCGATCGAAGCGGGCGCGAAGGCGCTGGCGGAGTCCGGCGTCGAGGCCTCCCAGATAGGCCTGCTGATCAACACTTCGGTCACCCGCCGGAACCTTGAGCCATCCGTCGCAGTGAAGATCCACAACGGACTGGGGCTGCCCTCCTCCGCGATGAACTTCGACCTTGCCAACGCGTGCCTCGGATTCGTCAACGGCATCACCCTGGCCTCCAACATGATCGACTCAGGGCAGATCAACTATGCCCTGATTGTGGCCGGCGAAGATTCCCAGGGCGTGCAGGAAGCCACCTTCGAGCGGCTCAACCGTCCCGATTCCACCCGCGAGGACTACCTGCGCGAGTTCGCCACCCTCACCCTGGGCTCCGGCGCCGCGGCAGCGGTCATCGGCCGGGCAGATAAGCACCCCGGCTCACACCGGATCCTGGGCGGTGTTTCGCGTGCCGGAACCCAGCACCATGAACTGTGCGTGGGCGGCGTCGACGGCATGTACACGGATACCAAGGGCCTGCTGGACGGCGGGCTCGAGCTGGTAGTGGACGGCTGGAACGAGGCACAGGAAAACGGCTGGAACTGGACCGGCATGGACCGCTATGTCACCCACCAGGTGTCCAACTCCTACACCAACGCCATCATCAAGGCCGTGGACCTGGACCGTGAAAAGGTGCCGATCACCTTCCCGAACTGGGGCAATGTGGGGCCGGCGTCGCTGCCGATGACCCTGGCCCAGGAAGCGCGGACCCTGAACCCCGGCGACCGGGTGCTGTGCATGGGCGTGGGCTCCGGGCTGAACACCACGATGATGGAGATCGCGTGGTAGAAGAGCTCTGGCCCGGCGTTTCCTCAGCCTGGTCCACGTTTATCCGTGTGCCCTCCACCGCCGCCGTCGACGTTCCCGGCCGGGTCCACAAGTGGCACATCCTCGATAACGGGCCCCAGCTCGCCGCCGACGGTATCGAACCTGCGGGGACCCTGCTGTGTGTGCACGGCAACCCCACCTGGTCCTACCTCTGGCGCAGCCTGCTGGCCGCCGCGTCCACGGCGGAGAAGCCGTGGCGCGTGGTGGCCGTTGACCAGCTGGACATGGGCTTTTCCGACCGCACCGGCGTGTTCCGCCGCCTCGAGGACCGGATCACGGACCTTGGCAACCTGACGGATGCCCTGGGCATCGCCGGTCCGGTGGTCACCGTCGGCCATGACTGGGGAGGTGTGATTTCCCTCGGCTGGGCGCTGCGGCACCGTCGCCAGCTGGCCGGAACCATCCTGACCAACACAGCAGTGCATCCGGCCGGGTTCTCCCTGCCGCCGGCCCTGAAACTGGCCTTGCATCCGGCCGTCCACCCGTGGGGCACCCGCAGCACCGACGCCTTCATCCGTGTCACGCACGCCCTGGCCCGGCCCGCCCTGAGCGCACCGGTAAAGGACGCCTTCGCACTGCCGTACCGCAGTGCTGTGCGCCGGCAGGGTGTGGCCAACTTCGTCGCCGACATCCCGGCCGATGAAACGCACCCGAGCTGGCGTGCGCTCAACGCCGTGGCGGACGGGATCCGCCGCTTGAACGTTCCCTCCCTGGTTCTTTGGGGTCCCAAGGATCCGGTGTTCTCCGACCGGTACCTGCGTGACCTGCTCGAGCGCATGCCGGCTTCTTCCGTCCACCGGTTCGAGGGCGCCAGCCATCTGCTGCCCGAAGACGTGGATATCGCCTCCCCTGTTTTCAGCTGGCTAAAGACTGCCGTGGAAACGCCGGCGAATACCTCGCTGCGACGCAGCGATTCGTTCCGTCCCATGCTGGCCGAACTCGACGAGCGGGCGGGCGACACCAGCGCCGCCGTCGTCGACATGGCGCCGCTGGACGGAAACGACACCGGCGCCGGTCCCCGCACGCTGTCCTGGGCAGGCCTCGCCGAACGGGTCAACGCCTTGGCCGCCGGTCTGGCCGCAGCCGGGGTTCGTCCCGGAACCCGGGTGAACCTGCTGGTGCCTCCCGGCATAGAACTGACCTCGCTGATTTATGCCTGCCTGCGCCTGAACGCCGTCATTGTGGTGGCCGACGCCGGGTTGGGTACCAAGGGACTGGGCCGGGCGATCAAGGGCGCAGGTCCGGCCTTCCTCATCGGCATTGACCGAGCCCTGATCGGTGCCCGGGCCTTCGGCTGGCCGGGGATCCGGATCAGCGTTGATGAGCTCACCCCGGCCCGTAAGCGCCTCCTCGGCGTTCAGCACTCGGTGGCCGAACTGATTGCCGACGGCGCCGGCTCCGACGTTCCGTGGCACCCCGTGGACCCCGACGCCGACGCCGCCGTGCTGTTCACCTCCGGCTCCACCGGGCCGGCCAAGGGTGTGGTCTACACGCACCGGCAGCTGGCTGCGATGCGCGACGCCATCAGGAACACCTACAACCTGCGTGCCGGCACGTCCCTAGTGGCCGGGTTCGCTCCGTTCGCGCTGCTCGGTCCCGCCCTCGGTGCGACGTCGGTGACCCCGGACATGGATGTCACCTCCCCGCGCACGCTGACGGCCGCGGCCCTTGCCGATGCTGCCGTGGCCGTGAACGCCACCACGATCTTTGCTTCTCCGGCGGCGCTGGCCAATGTGCTGGCCACCTCCGGCAGCCTGGACGCGGCGCAGAAGGCCGCACTGGAACAGGTGGAGCTGCTGCTGTCCGCCGGCGCCCCCATCGCCGAACCGCTCCTGGCCCAGGTGCAGGAGCTGGTACCCGGCGCTTCCCTGCACACCCCGTACGGCATGACGGAAGCCCTGCCGGTGACCGACATCAGCCTGCAAGGCATCCGTTCGGCAGGCTCCGGTAACGGCGTCTGCGTGGGAACACCTGTGTCCGGTGCCCGGGTAGCCATTGCCGAAGTCCTTCCGGACGGCTCGGTGGGCAGCGAACCGCTGACAGCCCCGAACCGCACCGGCGAAATCCTGGTCAGCGCCCCGCATGTGAAGGACCGGTATGACCGGCTCTGGATTACCGAGTCCCGCAGTTCGTCGATTCCCGGCTGGCACCGCACCGGCGATGTCGGCCACCTCGACGACGACGGCCGGCTCTGGGTGGAGGGCCGCCTCGGACACATCCTCACCACGGCCGAGGGTGTGCGCACGCCGGTGGCCGGGGAACAGGCCGCCGAAAGCGTAGACGGCGTGGGCCGTGTGGCCGTCGTCGGCGTCGGCCCCGCCGGCGGGCAGGTCCCCGTGGCCGTTCTGGAAACCTCTCCCCCGGTCCGCCGGGCAGGGCCCGCGGATGCCCAGCTGGCTGCTGCTGTGCGCTCCCGGGTTCTTGAGCTCTGCGGGTACGACCTGGCCGCGGTGCTGGTGCTGCCGGCCATGCCGACCGATATCCGGCACAACTCCAAGATTGACCGTACTGCTCTGGCAGGCTGGGCCTCACGGCTGCTGGCCGGTGGTCCGGTGCCGAAGCTGGGCAAACGCGGCAAGGGTGGCCCTGCCGTTCCTGCCGTCGCTCCGGCGGGCGACGCCGCGGTACCGGCTTTTGAAGGAGCGTCGCGATGACCAACAGCTCTGCTCCCGGTGTATCTGTATCCAGCGAACCTGCACCCCGCGAACCTACACCCCCCGATTTCGTCCCCCGCAACGTCCTGGTGACGGGCGCCAGCGGTCTGCTCGGCGGTGCCGTGGCCGACCTGCTGGCCGCCCAGGGGCACAAGGTCCGGACCTTCCAGCGGCGTCGGGGTCTGGATGGCACCGATTTCGTGGCCGGCTCGGTCTCGGATCCTGACGCCGCGGCCCGCGCCGTGGAAGGTATGGACGCCGTCATCCACCTTGCTGCCAAGGTGTCCTTCACCGGTGAATGGCAGGAGTTCGAGGACACCAACATCCTGGGGACCCAGATTCTCCTCAAGGCTGCCCGCGCTGCCGGGGTACGCGACGTCGTTTTTGTTTCCTCGCCCTCGGTAGCGCACTTCGGCGAACCGATTGCCGGTGCCGGGGCGGGCACTGCCGATCCGGCACGTGCCCGGGGCTTCTACGCCGCGTCCAAGGCCGAGGCAGAGCTGCTGGCTCTGGCATCCAATTCCCCCGATTTCCGGGTCACAGCCATCCGGCCCCATATTGTCTGGGGTCCCGGCGACACCCAGCTGGTGGAGCGGGTGATTGACCGTGCCAGGTCCGGACGCCTTCCCCTGCTCGACGCCGGAGCCGCCCTGATCGATACCACCTATGTTGACAACGCCGCCGCTGCTATTGTCCGCGGGCTCGACCGGATGGACGCGGCCCAGGGCAAGGCCCTTGTGGTGACCAACGGGCAGCCCCGTCCGGTGGGTGAACTGATTGCCGGTATCTGTGCCGCTGCGGGTGTGAAAGCTCCGGGGTGGAGTGTGCCCGGCAGGATTGCCCGGAAGGCCGGAAGCGTGATCGAGCGTGTCTGGCTGGCTGCGGGAAAGCGCGGGCTGGTCCATGACGAGCCGCCGATGACCCGTTTCCTCGCCGAACAGCTTTCCACCTCGCACTGGTTCGATCAGAGCGAGACACGCGCCGTCCTGGACTGGACTCCCGAGGTGTCCATCGAAGACGGCATGGCCCGGCTGGCCGAGCACTACGGCGGCCGCTCCCCCAACTCCTAGGATGAGTGTTGTGAACAGCCTGCAGACGATCGAATCCTGGCCGGTGGATAACGCCGCTGCCGCTGTGGTGTCCGCTGACGGTGAGGTGCTGGGAACCGCCGGCGACCAGGACCGCCGCTTTCCGCTGGCTTCCGTCACCAAACTGCTCAGCGCCTACACCGTGCTCATTGCCCTGGACGAGGGGGCGCTGGAGCTTGACCATCCTGCCGGGCCGGAAGGGTCCACGGTTCGGCACCTGCTGGCCCATTCCGGCGGCTACGACTTTGGCGAGCGCACGGTCCGTTACACGCCGGGCACGCGGCGGCTGTATTCCAACGCGGGCTTTGAAGTGCTCGGTGAAAAGCTGGAAGAAGCTACCGGCATCGCCTTCGCCGAGTACATGCGCGAAGGGCTGCTGGTTCCCCTGGGCATGGCCGCCACTGCGTTGGAGGGCTCCCCGGCTGCCGGGGCGGTTTCTACTGTCGCGGACCTGAGCCGGTTTGCGGCCGAACTGCAGTCACCCGTCCTGACCGATCCAGGCAGGCTGGAGGAGGCCAGCCAGGTGGTCTTCCCGGGTCTGGCCGGAGTGCTTCCGGGCTTTGGCCGGCAAAAGGAGAACGACTGGGGCCTCGGCTTCGAAATACGTGATCACAAGTCGCCGCACTGGACGGGCACCAACAGCTCTGCCAAAACCTTTGGCCACTTCGGCCAGTCCGGTACGTTCCTGTGGGTCGACCCGGACGCGCAGGCTGCTGCCGTGTGCCTCACCGACCGGGACTTCGGTCCGTGGGCAGCAGAGGCCTGGCCTCCGTTCACGGATGCTGTCCTCGCGGAACTCGCCGGGCGCTAGGCTCCGGTGTAGGCGTCGGCGTCTGTGCCGGTGCCGGTGCCGGTGATTCAGTCCTATGCCGCCCATACGAGATCGGTGATTCCCACTTCGAGGGTCCCGGTTGGCTGATGCTCTCCGCCGCCGCTTCCGGGCAGCGGTGGCGCGGTGGACCGGTATCTGTGCCCGGTTGGCGTGGTGGTCTCGACGGTGTGCGATCCAAGGACGGTGTGGGACCCAAGGACGGTGTGCGATCCAAGGACGGTGTGCGATCCCGGCTCGTCAGCTACTCGGGTCTTCCAGCCAGGTGCTTCCTTTGCTTGGTTGCACGCCTCGCAGAGTCCCTGCCCGTTAGCAGCACTGGTCGGACCGCCTCGCTTACGCGGCCGGATATGGTCCGTGTGCCGGATCGGCGCCCCGCACCACGGCATCCGGCAGGTCTGGTCGCGGGCAGCAACAAACCGTGCCAAGGACTTGGGGAACAGCCGGGACCTGGAATCCATCGCAATCAACTGGCCGGTAGCAGGCTCGGCGTAAAGCCGCTTAATCCAGCGTTCGGCCTGTTTCTCCTCGGTTCCCGCGGTCTCCCGCTCCCTTCTGGTGCGGCTGGACTTCCCGGCCAAGCTCGTGCCCCGCACCAAGTCCCTGGCCCACTGCGCCGGAACCGGACCATATCCCGCCACGATGGCCGGCTCGGAGTCCCCGGCAAGCAGCGTCCGGTCCGACATCACCAGCTGCACCTCGACCTTCATCCCGTTGGCATCCGCCTCTCCGGTAATCCGCTCCACGAGGGTGTCGGCCATGATCTGACCCCGTCCCCGGGCGTCCCCAGCAGCACGGAGCCGGTCCGCCTCGCGCGATAAGGCAGCGTATACGCCAACGCCCTGGGCCACAGGAAGCAGACCGGTCAGATACGTCATGGTGTCCGGAGCCGGGCGGCAGGAGACGAACCGCTCGGAGGCGGCCTTGGCAGCCCGCCGAACCGCCGACTGCGGATCCAGCCGGTAGGCGGCACTTCTGGCGCGGGCAATAATCTGGCGGTCACCCAGTCCCTCAAGCACACGGGGGTCCCCGGCTGCTTCCTCATCCACCCGTTGCCGGTCCTCCAAGGTCAGGCATGCTGTCTCCCGAACCAGCAACGTTGCCCGCCATTCGCTGATTGTCCCGCTCGTAAGGGCCTGCAGAGTGCAGGGCATCTCGGAGACCAGTGCCTTCGCGAAACCCAGGAGCCGCCCTCCGCGGTTGGCGGACTCCCTACGTGCCAGGGCAATCTGTGACGCAACACCGCGGCCCAGATCTTCGCGCGGGACTCCCGCTGCCGCCTGCTTCCGGCGCTGGGAAGCATCAAAGGCCACGGCGGCCCGAGCCTGGGCAGCAGATGCGGCGGCTTTTAGCTCCTCGAGCGCCCGGATCCGGTCAATGAGTTCGGCATCCTCCGCCAGCGCCGGCGTTACCTGTCCGGCAGGGTCAGACTCAGCCAATACCTCCACCCATCCATACACCGCGGCACTGCCGGCAGTGGCCGGCAGCCGGTGTTCCTGAGGGGAAGAGTATTCGAACATGTGTTCGAGTGTAGTCGTGAAAAGAGCAGCGAAACAGGGCGAAAGTACCTGTTCCGCTACCCGTTTTTCCCGCCTTCAGCGAGTGCACAAACCCCTAACACCGCGCCGGACCGCGCCGAGACAGTCTGCTGGACGTTGCTGCCCGGCATGGACGTAGCTCGAGTGCCCTCACCAGACCAAAGAGCACTCGCGGCGGGTGCCATCTGGCAAAATCGAAGACCTGGACGGTCACCCGATCCAGTTCGTGCAACAGGCGTGAAACCTACCAGCGCCCGTTCCGCGGCTTCGGCTGGCAAACCGGACACGAATAAGAGGACCGGTTCATAAAGGAGTCCCGGCGGATCAGGGTGCTCAGCCCCAGCTCAGCGCACCGCGGGCAAGGCTCACCTTCGCGGCCGTAGGCGTTCAGGGACCGGGCGAAATACCCGGAGGCGCCGTTGACATTGACGTACAGCGAATCAAAGCTGGTTCCTCCGGCGGCCAGGGCACGGGTCATGACGTCCCGCACCGCTTCCACCAGCCGCAGCGCGTCGGCGCGCCGCATGGTGTCGGTGGCCCGGGCAAAGTGCATCCGGGCCGCCCAAAGGGATTCGTCGGCATAGATGTTGCCCACACCGGAGATCAGCCCCTGGTCCAGCAGGGCACGCTTGATTCCGGTCCGGCGGGCGCGCAGCCGGCGGTAGAAATCGTCAAAGGAGAAGGCCGGGTCCAACGGATCGCGGGCAATATGCGCCGCCTCCGCAGCCACCAGAGGCAATCCGGTCTCGGAAAGCCCGCCGGGTTCACCGTCGGGCGTGGGGACCAGGTCGGTGAGGAATACTCCCCCGAAGATCCGCTGGTCCACAAACCGCAGCTCCGAGGGCATCGGCGTTCCGGCAGCGTCAGTGGCAGGGCTGAGCGTAAAGCGGACCTTGAGGTGCTTTTCATCGGGCAGCGAGGAATCCTCCATCAGCAGCTGCCCGCTCATCCCGAGGTGCGCCATCAGCGCCAGGTGCGGGACGCCGTCGTCGTTCCCGGGGCCGGTGACTGCGGATTCCTCCACCAGCGGCAGCCACAGGAACTTGCCGCGGCGGACGACGTCGGTGACAACTGCGCCTTCAAGGTTGCCGGCGAGGTCCTCGGGGCCGGCGGCATGGCGCCGCACGGAACGCGGATCCAGGATCCGGACACCGGTGATGGTGCGGCCGCGGACCCATGATGCGAGTCCGCGGCGGACCACCTCGACTTCGGGGAGCTCTGGCACAGCCGGGGGCCTTTAGGAACCGGCAGCCGCGGCGTCGGTCTTTTTGGCGTTGATCATCTTCCAGGAGGCAGCGGCAGCTTCCTGCTCGGCTTCCTTCTTGGAATGGCCGGTCCCGGAGCCGTACGGCTTGTCCCCAATGTGGAGCACAGCCACAAAGCTGCGCGAATGGTCGGGGCCTGAGCCGGAAACCCGGTACTCAATCTCGCCCATTTTCCGGCTGGCGGCTATTTCCTGGATGCTGGTCTTCCAGTCCGTGCCGGCGCCGAGGGCGTCGGCGTCGGCCAGCAGCGGGCCAATCAGGCGCATCACCATCTGCCGGGCGGTTTCAATGCCGTGGTCCAGGTACACGGCGCCGATTACGGCCTCCGTGGTGTCTGCCAGGATGGAGGACTTATCCCGGCCGTTGGTCAGTTTTTCACCCTGTCCCAGCAGGATGTACTCCCCCAGCCCCAATTCGCGGGCAATGCCGGCGAGGGCTCGGGTACTCACGACGGCGGAGCGGCGCTTGGCCAGTTCACCTTCGGAGAGGTCAGGATTATCCCGGTAGAGCGCATCGGTTACCGAGAACCCCAGAATTGAATCGCCCAGGAATTCCAGGCGTTCGTTCGTGGGGATGCCGCCCTGCTCATAGGCATAGGAACGGTGCGTGAGTGCAAGACGAAGCGTCCCGGCGTCGATATCGACACCGAGACGCTTCATAAGCTCTTCAGTATTCTTCACTTTTTGGATACAACCCGAAAAGCAGTATTCACGGACCCGCCTGCAGCAACATCCCTAGGGGTGTACATAGCGGACCCGAACACTGGTCTTAGACGTCCGCGACCTTGCGGCCCTTGTATTCAAGGAACAGCGCGGTGCCGGCGGAGTCGGTTACGACCTTGGCCTGGTGCGGCAGGCTATAGGTGACGCGGCCGTTCTCCACGGTCTTCACCAGGTTGGGCGCGGTCGCCTTCCACTGGGACCGGCGTGCACGTGTATTCGCGCGGGACATTTTCCGCTTCGGAACAGCCACGACTAACTCTCTTCTCTCTCGTCTGACTCTGTACTTGGTGCCGCAGTATCTTCTGCGGCGGTGCCGGTCAGCCCGGCGAGGGCTGCCCAGCGAGGATCCATGACTTCATGGTGGTGACCCGGATCCTCTTCAAGGCGCGCTCCGCATTCGGAGCAAAGGCCTTCGCAGTCTTCCCGGCACACCGGCTGGAACGGCATGGTAAGAACCACGGCGTCCCGCAATACCGGTTCAAGATCGATGACATCTCGCTCGATCCGGCGTTGCTCTTCTTCCTCTTCTTCTTCGAAGGACTCAGCGTCCTCGTAGTAGAAGAGTTCCTGCACATCGACTTCTTGGTCGTACGCGAGTGGCTTCAGGCAGCGGCCGCATTCGCCCCTTACGGGAGCGATTACGTCGCCGGACACCAAAATCCCTTCGTGCACGGCCTCCAACCTCAGATCAAGCTCGAGGTCGGATCCTTCCGGAACGCCGATAAGCGCAACACCGAAGTCTTTCGGTGCCGGTACATGTTCATGCATGGTCCGCATCGTTCCCGGGCTGCGCCCGAGGTCCCTGACGTTGATAGCCAGGGGAGAATCCGGATTGGACCGCGAAAATTCGCTAATGAGAACTCCTGTAGAACATAGACCGACATATCATCTTAGCCTGACTTGCCGGTATCTCTCAAACTGCGGCTGGCAGGCAGCCGAAGAACGCGTGCATGCACGGTGTTCCGAGACCAGTTTACCCGTCCCCGGCCGTGGCGCTAACCGGACGTCCTGCAGGCCTGCCGGGCCACCGTCGCCTAGGGTTGGTACGTGCCTTCCCTCCACCGGCTCCTGCGCCGCCGCGTCCTTATACAGCTGACGACGGCGGCCCTCTGCGTGGGGTTCGTCTGGCTGCTGGTGGCTGTAAACCTGTTTGTGTTTCCGTCGGCCGCTTCCGACGAGCCTCCCCGGGCCGACGCCGTCGTTGTCCTGGCCGGCGCCAGCAGCGAGCGGCTGCCCGTGGGACTGGACCTGCTGAGCGGGAACCGTGCACCGGTGCTGGCGCTGTCTGCCACCCATACGCCGGGGAATGCGCGGACCGACTATATCTGCACGCACAACGTGAACCCGCGGGTAATGTGCTTTTCCCCCGAGCCCATGACCACCCGCGGCGAGGCCCGGGCTGTGGCACGGCTGGCCAGGGACAACGGGTGGAGGAACATCATTGTGGTGACCTCCAGCTATCACGTTGCCCGTGCCGGCCTGAACCTGGAACAGTGCAGTTCGGTGGACATCACTTTGGTGGCGTCGCAGCCGGATATTGGCCTAACCAACTGGATGGGCCGTTTCGTGGAGGAAACCGGCGGAATCGCTGCGGGCTTTGTCCGCCCGGCCTGCGCCAATCCGGTCTAGCGCGGAGTTAGCAGCCGCTTCAGCACGGTTCCCGGCACGTACTCCGAGATATCGCCGCCCAGCCCGGCCACTTCCTTGATCAGGGAGGAGGAGAGGTGAGTGTAGCTGCCCTCGGCCGGCAGGAACACGGTTTCGACGCCGGTGAGGTGCCGGTTCATCACGGCCATCGGCAGTTCGTACTGGTAGTCCTGCACGGACCGCAGGCCCTTCACAATGGCGTTGGCACCGTATTCGCGGCAGAACTCAGCCAGCAGGCCTTCCCCCATCGGAACAACGGATACTCCGCGCAGCGAGCCCAGGGTTTCCGACGCCAGTTCCAGGCGCTCTTCGGCGGAGAAACGGTATTTCTTCGCATAGTTGGTGGACACCGCCACGATCACTTCGTCGAAAAGACTCGCGGCACGGGCAATCACCTCCACATGGCCGTTGTGGATGGGATCAAAGGAACCGGGGCATACAGCGCGTCGCATAAGTCGAATCTACCGGGTGCGGCGGGGTAATACTTGGTGGATGAGTTCTTCACCAGCCGCGTCCCTGCTCCGCTCCCGGCAGGCTCCGGGCCCCGCCCCCTGGCAGCGCACCGCCGCCGGTGCCAACCTCCTGGCTCCGGACGGCAACCTGGGCGTGACCATTTTCGAGGAAATCACCGCCCTGGCCGGACGGCACGGGGCGATTAACCTCGGCCAGGGTTTCCCCGACGAGGACGGCCCCGCGGAAATGCTCGACGCCGCCCGGGCTGCCATTGCGGGCGGCGCCAACCAGTACGCCCCCGGCCAGGGCCTTCCGGTGCTCCGCAACGCGGTGGCGGCACACCAGAAGCGGTTCTACGGCCTGGACCTTAACCCGGACACCGAGGTGATCGCCAGCACCGGCGCCACCGAAGCCATTGCCTCCACCCTGCTGGCGCTCACCGGCCCCGGCGACGAGGTGCTGACCTTTGAGCCGTTCTACGATTCCTACGGCGCGGTGATCGGCCTCAGCGGCGCCACACACACCACGGTTGCCCTTCAGGCGCCGGACTTCCTGCCCGCCGACGGCGCACTGGAGGCGGCCTTCACCGACCGCACGCGGGTGGTTCTGGTCAATAATCCGCACAACCCCACCGGCACGGTTTTTCCGCGGCGGGTCCTGCAGCAGATAGTCGATCTGGCCGCCCGGCACAACGCCGTCATTGTCACTGACGAGGTTTACGAACACCTCACCTTCGACGCCGCGAAACACATCCCCGTAGCCACGCTGCCGGGGGCCGCGGAGCGGACACTGACCATCTCCTCCGCCGGCAAGACCTTCTCCGTGACCGGCTGGAAGATCGGCTGGGTGACCGGTCCGGCGGCCCTGGTGGCAGGGGTGCGGACCGTCAAGACCTTCCTCAGCTACACCTCGGGCACACCGTTCCAGTCCGCCGTCGCCGTCGGCCTGGAGCTTCCGGATGAGTACTTCACCGGCGCCGCTGCCACCCTGCAGGCCAAACGGGACCTGCTCAGCTCCGGCCTGCAGGCTGCGGGTATGGCCGTGCTGCCCTCACAGGGCACGTACTTCGTCACGGCGGATACCTCCGCGCTGGGCATCACCGATGCCACGTCCCTGGCCCGCCGGCTGCCGGAACTGATCGGGGTGGCGGCCATACCGGTGGCCGTTTTCTGCCACGACGACGGCGCGCGGCGCACCCGCTCGCTGCTGCGGTTCGCCTTCTGCAAGAAGACCGAGGTCCTGGAACTGGCATCCGAACGCCTCGCCGGACTGGGCGGTGTGCTGTGAAAACGTCAGGACGCGGCGGCTCCGGGCGGGGCGGTGTGACCGCGTCACGGCTGCTGCGCGGCATCGGTGCGCATGCCGCCATCACTGAGGACGGATTCACCCCCGGCGCTTTTGTGCTGAGCATCGGCGGAGCGGAGCAGTCCCACGTGGATCTGGCGCGGCCGGAGGAGATCTTCTACGAATACCTGCGGCGGATGGGCAACGTGCTGGATCTGGCCGCAGCGCCCGGGCAGCCGCTGCGGGCACTGCATCTGGGCGCGGGGGCACTGACCCTGACCCGATACCTACAGGCCACAAGACCCGGCTCCGAGCAGGTAGCCGTTGAACTCGAACGCGAACTGCTGGACTTTGTCCTGGCGCATCTGCCCCTGCCCGAAGGCACCCATCTGGAAACCGTCATCGGTGATGCCCGGGAGTCCCTGGACCGCTTTGCCGGCCGGCAGTTCGACGCCGTCGTCCTGGACATCTTCGCCGGCGCCGACGCGCCGGGACACCTGACAACGGCGGAGTTCTACGCAGAGCTGGCACGCCTGCTCTCCCCCGACGGCGTGCTGCTGGTGAACGTGGGCGATGATCCGCCGCTGGCCTTCGCCCGCCGGCAGATCCGCGAGCTTCTGGCCGGCCTGGCAGCGGCAGGCTGCAGCGACGGCGACGTTGCCGCACTGGGCCCGGCCGACATGTTCACCGGCAGGTATCCGGGCAACATTGTGCTGGCCGCAACACCGTTCGGGTGGCCGGAGGAATGGACCCGGAGCCTGCTGGCGGCCGGACCCCACCCGGCGGCGGTGCTCACCGGGGAGGAACTGGACGTCTTCGCGTCCTAGCGAAGCGCCTATGTGCAGCCCTGGTGGAGTTATCTAGCTATCTAGCAACCGCCGTACGCTCCGGGAAGGCGCCACCTTTCATAACATTGGCGTAACTGCTACTCAAATGCCCCAGATCAAGTGCTTGTTTCCCAGCTTTCGCAAGTCGGTGCGCGAGTACGCTTCCCGCGGGTCCTAGCGAAATCAACACCATCTTCTCAGGCGCATCTACAGCAGCCTGTTCGACGCGATTCAAATCGGAATAGGCATCTCTCGGCAGACTATGTTCGAATCGCCATGCTCTCAGATTATCGAATAGATCCGGTTCCAACTCAAAACGTGACCCCTTGCCGGTCACGATGAGCACTTCCCTGTCGTCCCATATGTGCCTCCATGCGTCTACCAAGTCGTCACCATGCGCCTGAAAGGCAACGGGTCTAGTCACATGCAGATTGCCGAAGCGAGGGAGCTCTCCCACGTAGGCCTTCATATCCGACCACAACTCATGGAGCACCACATTCCAGTGCAAGTGATCAGCAAAGATTTGGGGAAGGCCAATCAGTA
The DNA here is from genome assembly GCF_030410475.1 of Arthrobacter sp. YD2. NCBI lineage: Bacteria > Bacillati > Actinomycetota > Actinomycetes > Micrococcales > Micrococcaceae > Arthrobacter > Arthrobacter sp. YD2. Next base: position 68,350 of record NZ_JAUHHB010000002.1, on the reverse strand, counting down.
GGTTGGATGCCCCCTCGCCCGCGAACGCCGCCTTCAAATCGGAAGAAAGCTCGGCACTGTTACGCTGGAAATATATGCTGTACTCCGGGCGAAACATGTTCCGCAATTCGCCATCGCCGAACCTAGCGAAGCTAAGGGACTCTGCGGATATCGCATGCAAAGTGTCCATAAAACTTAGCTGTTTGCCATGAAACGCCCGCCTAACCTCATCCAACAAAGGTTGGCTTGCCATCGTCTTTAGTCCGTCGACAAGACGACGCGTAGTGACGGATTCTTCCTGAATTTTGGCTATCGCCTGGCCCTGAACCTTCAAAACCTGAAGTATGTCTTCGAGTAAGCGATTCTGGCGGGCTGCGTGCTCTATGAGTGCATCATCGGCGCTTGACAATGGTTCCCCCTTGGTTTGATGTCGGATGGAGGTCCGTCGATCCTTAGCGCTGGCCTTCACCTACAGAACATCGAAGATTCTCCGATGTTCTGTAGCAACTGACACCGCAAGGAGGAGCATGCCATCCTCGGACATTGCCCGTAGGACCGGCTTAGGCGGTGTCAGTTATCAGCCCCACAGACTCATCCCACCCAGAATCGGGCCTAGCATGATCGAGCTTCTTATATGGAAGAGGCGTAGTCAATGGCTGAATCACAATGATTCAACCTCGTATTACTCGGTCGGGAGCCTACTTCGGCTCGGCGAACCAGAGCGTGGTTTCGCCGTATTTCTTCTCGCTGAAGCGCTCCAGCCCGGCCGGCCAGCCCGGTTCCGGTGAACGCGTGGACCGTTCCAGCACCACCACGGCCCCCTCGGCCAGGTGGCCGGCCAGCGGGGTCAGCACGGCGTCGAGTTCACCTTCGGTAAGCGCGTACGGCGGGTCGATGAACACCAGGTCCCAGCGGACGTCCGCCGGCACCCGCATCAGGTAGGTCTCGGCTTTGGCCCGGTGCACGTTCACGCGGGAATGGCCCAGGAGCTTGGAAACCAGGTCCGCGTTGCTGCGGCAGGTGGCGGCGGCCTTGTCAGCCAGCTCCACCAGATCCACGCTGCGGGCGCCGCGGCTGGCGCTTTCCACGCCCAGTGCTCCGGAACCGGCGAACAGGTCCAGCACTCTGGCGTCCTGCAGGATGTCGTAGGACTCGAGCCGGGAGAACAGTGCTTCCTTCACCCGGTCGGTGGTGGGACGGGTTCCGTCCCCGGGAACGCTGTACAGGGTGGTTCCGCCGGCGGCTCCGGCAATAATGCGGCTCATGCTTTCACCTTATCCGCCACCGGGCAGCGGGCCGGAACCGGAGGGTGCCCGGGGCGCCTGCTAGCCCCGCTCAAGGAACGCTTCGGCCTCGGGGTTCAGGTACGCCTCGATGGCTTCGTCCAGGGCCGGATATCCGCGAAGGTCCGGATCCTCGGCCACCAGGGCCACGGCGTCGGCACGGGCCTTTTCAATGAGGGCTTCATCCTGGACGGCGCGCAGCAGTTTCAGGGTGGACCGGCCACCGGATTGGCTGGCACCGAGGATGTCGCCTTCGCGGCGCAGCTCCAGGTCCTTGCGGGAGAGTTCAAAGCCGTCGGTGGTGGCGGCCACCGCCTCCAGCCGCTCCCGGCTCGGGTGGCCCGGTTCCAGCTGGGTAACCAGCAGGCACGTTCCGGGCAGCCCGCCACGGCCTACCCGGCCGCGCAGCTGGTGCAGCTGGGAAATGCCGAACCGGTCAGCGTCCATAATCACCATCAGCGAGGCGTTCGGAACGTCCACGCCCACCTCGATGACGGTGGTGGACACCAGCACGTCGATATCCCCGCGGTTGAACGCGGTCATGGTCTCGTGCTTGTCCGCCGGGTCCAGCCTGCCGTGCAGAGGGGCAACCACTTTTCCGTCCAGCGCCGGGACGGTGGTGAGGTATTCGGTCAGCTCCGTGACGGACGTCAGTTCCTGGCGCTGGGCCCGCTCCCGGGTGCCGCCGTCGTCATCGAACAGCGCGACGTCGCTGCCCGGCTCATCTTCCCGGGCACCGATCTTGGGGCACACCACGTACACCTGCCGGCCGGCGTCGATCTCTTCCCGGGCACGGGCCCAGATCCGCTGTTCCCACTGGGGGTTCTCCGCCAGCGGAGCAACGAAGGTGGAGATGGGTGCCCGGCCGGCAGGAAGCTCGGTGAGCGTGGAGACCTCCAGATCGCCGAAGACGGTCATGGCGACCGTCCGCGGAATGGGGGTGGCGGTCATGACCAGCAGGTGCGGGGTGCTGTGACCCTTGGTGCGCAGCACGTCACGCTGCTCCACGCCGAACCGGTGCTGTTCATCCACCACCACCAGGCCAAGATCAGCGAAACTGACATGCTCGGACAGCAGTGCGTGTGTGCCGATGATGATGCCGGCGGCTCCGCTGGCGGCATCCAGCATGGCGGCACGGCGGCCGGCGGTGTTCATGGATCCGGTCAGCAGTGTCACCCGGGTGCCGTCCGGGTCCCCGTCCAGCTGCCCGCCCCTGCCCAGAGGGCCAAGCATGGCGCTGATTGATTCGTAGTGCTGCGCCGCCAGGACCTCGGTGGGGGCGAGCAGGGCTGCCTGTCCCCCGGCGTCGATCACCTGCAGCATGGCACGCAGGGCCACCAGTGTTTTACCGGAGCCCACCTCACCCTGCAGGAGCCGGTTCATCGGATGGTCCCCGGCCAGTTCCGCAGACAGCTCCCGGCCGATCTCCGCCTGCCCGCTGGTGAGGGTGAACGGCAGGGACTGATCGAAGCGGTCCAGCAGGCCGCCGGGCACCGCCGGCCTGGCGGTTGCCTCCTCCTGCGCAGTCAGGGCACGACGGCGGGCCAGTGCCGTCTGCAGGACCAGCGCCTCCTGGTAGCGGAACCGGTGGCGGGCCTTGTAGGCGTCGGCGACCTCGGCGGGGCGGTGGATCTGCTCATACGCCTCGGTCAGGCCGAGGAGGCACTCCCGGTCCCGGATCGACGCGGGAAGGGGATCACGCAGCCGTTCGGTTTGCAGGGTGTCCAGCAGCATGGCCACGGACTTGGCGATGGTGGGGCTGGCGACCTTGGCGGCGGCCGGGTAGACGGGAATAGGCCGTTTGGCTTCCTCTTCATCCACGGCGTCTTCATCCAGCAGGACATAGCTGGGGTTGGTCAGCTGCAGCTGCCCCTTGTAGGCGCCGACCTTGCCGGAAAACATGGCCCGGCTGCCCACGACGAGCTCCTTGGCGGCATTGAACCCATTGAAGAACGTCAGGTGAAGCTGCCCCAGGCTGCCGTCGGTGTCATCGGTGACCACTACTTCAACGATCGTCCCCTTGCGGGCTCGCATCTGCCGGCGGTTGTTGCTTTGCACGCGGGCAATCAGGGTGACTTCTTCATCAAAAGGGATCTCGGCAATGGGTGTCAGCTCGCCGCGTTCCAGGTAGCGGCGCGGAAAGTGGTGGAGCAGGTCCCCCACGGTCTTCAGGCCCAGATGCTTTTCCAGTGCCTTGGCGGTGGTCTTGCCGATCCGCCGGTCCAGAGGGAATTCGAGTTCCCCGGGGAGCCTAGAGTCCATGTGCCTTGGAGGTCTCCCCTGCCCCCGGGAAGACCGGAAAGTCAGGGTTAGGCGTGATGACGGGAAGTTCCCGGGTCTCGTGCCCGTCAGCCGAAAGCTCGGTGATGGACAGGTTCATGGGTTCACCGAGCTGGCGCAGCAGGTCAATGGTGGCGCCGGCGTCCGGCGTGTGCACGTGCACCCGCCAGCGGTAGCCGTCCTCCACGGGGCTGACGGCGCTCATGATCACCGAGTCCCCCATCTCGTCCAGCTGAAGCCTCAGGGTGGCGGCATCCAGCGGGCTGAGGTTGATGGTGCACATCACTTCCACGCCTTCCATGCGGGGCATGTGCGCGTGGATGTGCGGGGCCTGGACGTCGTAGCCGTGCAGCCCGTCCAGGAGTTCCTCCTGCAGCTCCTCCCCCAGTGCCGCCGCGCGCAGGGCATCCAGGATGAGCAGGAAGCCGACGCCGCCGGCATCCACCACCCGTGCTTCGGTCAGCGCATCGAGCTGGTTTTCGGTATCCACGACGGCGGCCAGCGCGGCATCCATCATGGCGCGCAGGGTCAGGGCCAGCCCTGCGTTGCTGTCATCTCCGGTGATAGCGGCTTCACTGTCCGAGGCGGCGTGTGCGGCTGCTTCAAGGACCGAAAGCATGGTGCCCGGAACCGGGTCGCTGAGCACGGACCAGGACCGCAGCTGGGCACGCTGCAGGGCGGCGCCCAGCAGCGGTGCGGAGAGCCGGACGGCGCCGGCGAGGGGCTCGGCCATGGAGGTGAGGAAAACGGAGAAGAGGGTGCCCGAGTTTCCGCGGGCGGATTCCATCGCGGCGCGGCCTGCCAGGCCCAGGAGTTCACCGATGTCAGCGGTGTCGGCCTCGGCCGCTGCTTCCGTAGCCGCACACAGGGTCAGGTACAGGTTGGTACCGGTGTCGCCGTCGGCCACCGGGAAGATGTTGATGGCATTGAGGCGGTCGCTGTGGTTGCCCAGGGACACCTCTGCGTTGCTCAACCATCGCTTCAGCGCTTGCGCGTTGGCGGTGATCTTAGTCTGCAAAGTAATCCCGATTCCTGCTTATGGGGCTCATCTGGGCCATCCGTCCGGTTCCCGCCGTCCTTGCCGCTAACCGTTTATGTCATTAGGAAGCCTACCGCAGGGCACTGACAGACGCCGATAACGATTTGCCGCCGGTTCGGGAGGAAACGGACGCTTCGTAGCGGCGGGTTGGGCGCCGCCGTACACCTGGCGGAATGCCGGCAGGTATGGCGGCAGGTGTGGCCGGGCCTTCCGCACGCAGTCCGCTTACTCGAGTAACCGGCACGCGGTTCTCAAGTAATAAGAACCGTTTTTCACGCAGACCAACCATTAGATTTCTGCTGTCATCAGCGTTTTTCGGCCCTAAGCTAAACCGTTCCAGGTTCAAATTGGGGGTTCCCTTGCCAGTTATTATGCCTATCTACGGCACCCGCCCGGAGGCTATCAAGATGGCCCCGATCATTGCCGAGCTGAAAAAGTCCAACACCTTGGAGTGCTTCATCACGGTGACCGGGCAGCACCGGTCAATGCTGGACCAGGTGAACGCGTTGTTCGACATCGTGCCCGACCATGATCTCGATATCTTTGAGCCGGGTCAGTCCCTCAACGCCATTCTCACCCGCACCATAAACGGCCTCGACAAGCTTTTCAGCGTCAACCGTCCCGATGCCGTTGTGGTCCAGGGCGACACAACTACCTCAACCGCGGCAGCCATGGCTGCTTTCTACCACACCATCCCGGTTGTCCACGTGGAGGCCGGGCTTCGAAGCGGCAATCTACATGCACCGTTTCCCGAAGAAGGAAACCGGAAAATCACCACTCAGATCTCGAGCCTCCATCTGGCACCCACGGAAACCAGCAGGGACAACCTGCTGGCGGAGAAAGTCAGGCCGGAAAACATTGTGGTAACTGGGAACACCGTTGTGGATGCTCTGTATTCCGCTATGGACAGAGAGATCCGATTCGCTGATACACGGCTGCAGGAACTGGCCTCCGGCGGGCGAAAAATGCTATTGGTCACCACCCACCGGCGCGAGAACCAGGGCGAAGCGATGCACCGCATTGGCCGGGCGCTGGCACGTATTGCCTCAGCCGAGCCGGATTTGACGATTGTCCTGCCGATTCACAGCAATCCGGCCGTCCGGTCTGCAGTGTTGCCCTATGTGGACAGGCTCCCCAACGTCCACATCACGGAACCGCTCGAATACGGGGAATTCACCCGGCTGCTCTGTCTGGCAAACGTTGTCCTCACGGACTCCGGCGGGGTGCAGGAAGAGGCAGCCAGCCTCGGAACTCCCGTCCTCGTGATGCGGGACGCCACGGAACGGCCCGAGGTATTGGAGGCCGGCGTGGCGAAACTTGTCGGCACCAACGAGGACAGCATCGTCAGCGAGGTTGACCTGCTGCTGCATGACGCCAGTCGCCTGTCGGCAGGGCTCGGAGCGGTCAACCCGTACGGGGACGGACATGCCGCCCGCCGGTGTGTTGATGCCATGGAAAAACTTCTGACCGCGGACCGGCCCTACGCCATCCGGTCCTGAGGACTACGCACCGCCCGCCGAGCGCTCCAGAACCGCCGTCCATTCGCGGATGAACGGGTTTGCTTGGAAGACCGCCAAACATCGCTATGAAACCGTGGTCTACCGGCATTTTTGCGCTTCCACCCATCCGGAGACTACTGCTGATTGTTCGTGAAAAAGAGGCTCTTTGGTGCCATCTGAATAGCTTGAGGGGAATTACCTACAGCCAGGGAACTTGGGGGTCATTACGTATTGACGGGGCTCCCGGCGAATATAGGCTCGGCGTCATGGTGATCCTGAATACGCTGGCGAAGTACAGCGACGAGAACGGGAATCGGATTATTTATGATGGCAGCGCAATCCCGAACGTCCGAATTGAATTCAACGGCTCGGGGAACAGCTTTCGCGTTAGGTCAGGCGTGTTTTTGGGCAAGCTGGACGTGGTCTTCGATTGCGACAACGGCGTTCTTGACATGGCGGGCAACAGCTTTGGCACATTCTCGGCTTTTATCCGCATCGGACAGGACTCCCGGGTCATCCTGGGGAAAGAGCTGACAACCACCAACACGTGCGTGATTTCGGCTGTCGAAGGAACATCGGTTGTCATCGGAGATGACGTCATGCTGGCAAGTGACAACGAGATCCGCGCCGATGACGGGCATGCCATCTTCGATGTCATCACGGACCGGCGGGTCAACTGGTCCAGGGACATCACCATAGGCAACCACGTATGGGTAGCCAAACGTGCTGTCCTGCTCGGTGGCGCGCGCGTTGCCGACGGAAGCGTCATCGGATTCGGCTCCCTGGTCACGGGTCCGGCGCCCAATAACAGTGTCGCCGCCGGCGTACCCGCGCGGGTGATCAAACGCAATGTGGCGTGGGAGCGGCCCCATCTTTCACGGACGAGGCCCTTTTACAAACCTGATGCAAGCACCGTCGCCAAGTCCGCTTACTGGGACAAGACAGAGGATCAGGAACCCGACGTACCCTTTGTGGCACTTTATGAGAGCAACGGCGCGACGTTTGCCGTCTCGTTTGCCTCCGAGTCCGCTGCACACCGGTGGTCGGACCGCTACTGCACAGCAGCCAGAATTGTCCCCGTGATAAGGCAGGACGAAGCTTCAAGGCAACTGGATTCCCACCCGGGAGCCTAAAGAGCAACGGCGGCAAACTTCGCCAGGGCGTCTTTTTGGTAGACCTCGTAGTCAAAGGGATGGTGGGGCACCTCTCCGCGGAAGTACCGCCGGAATCCGTCCGCCAGGCCCTCCGCACTGTTCTCCACAAGGAGTCCGTGCACGTCTTCGAGGACGCTTCGCGGTCCCACCACGTCCGTGGATATCACCGGACGGTCCAGGATCAGTGCCTCCAGGACCACCAGGCCCTGTCCCTCGTAGTCCGATGAAAAAACAAAGCAGTCGGCATTCTTCAGGATGGCGAAGGGGTTTGCCCGTCGGCCGGCGAGCATAACCTGAGCGCCAAGGCCCAGTTGGACAATGAGCTGCTGGAGCCCTTCCTCCAACGGACCATCCCCCAGAATGGCGAGCTTTGCCCTCGGATAGTCGGCGGCCACGCCGGCGAAAGCCCGGATGAGTTTCGCATGGCCCTTTTCCGGGGAGAGCCGTCCCAGGGTGACAAACAGGGTGTCACCTTCCTCTACCCACTCGGCAATGTCATGGTCGAGCGGTTCGGCCGCCATGCGCACTGTTTCCTCCGGATTGACGAGGTTGTTGCAGTAGGTAAAGGACTCCGGACTGAGGTGAAAGTCTTCCGAAAGCCGCTGACGGTTTTCTTCGGAAACGCTCTTGGTTACGGATATCAGCGAGTCGAACTTTCGGTAGAGCCGGAAGTTGGCCTCAAGGTACTCGAACCGGTTTTTCCACTCTTTGTGCATGTCATTATGCAGATAGACGGATTTCCTTGCCCGTTCGAGTGGAGCGCTGCCAAGCAGGGCGACCCAGAACCTCGCATAGCCCTCAAAACAGATGACGGAGTCGAAGGCCGCGTCCCCGAAGACACGACGGAATTCGCGTGCGAATGCCCGGTCAATGATGCTCCACATTTCCGGCGTGTCCACGGCATGCTGGGTGTTCATCTTGTCAATCACCCAGCGCTCCTCGGGCGTGAGGACGTGGGTTCCCACTCGCGCCAGTACCCGTACATGCTCCGGGTTCTGAGCGAATTTCTCCAGGCGCTCGGCCTTGGAGCCCAGCGCCTCCGGGTCAACGACGACGTAGACGTTGTTCTCAGTGCGGTCGATATGCGAGACGAGGTTCAGATAGGAGGTGGTGATGCCGTTGGGCAGGAACGAGCCCTGGAACAGCAGGACATTCCGTTTACCGTCCTGTTTCACGGGAACCTCGCAACCGGACGCACCGAAAAAGAAGAACTCGACAGCCCGGCCCGACGCTTTCCCGTCCTCCAACGGGCAGAATCTCCGCATTGCTGCATCCCGCCGCTCGGTGTTTTCGGCTATATCTTCGCTCTCCAGTCCGGTGGCAACCCGGTCCATCAGTGCTTCAACGTCGTAGCAGATGCTGCCCGGCAGTGTTTCGAGGTCGAAGTAGAGTCCGCGTTCCGCTTCATACTCGTCCCGGTCGTGCGCGTAGTAGACGATGGGCCGCCCCGTGGGTATGAAATCGAAGAAGATACTCGAATAGTCCGTGACCAGGACGTCAACAATGGCAAGGAGGTCGTTCGTGTCGACGGCGGCAGGAACCGTATGCCGCTCCAGGGCATCCCCGCTGGCCTGATCACCCGTCATGGTGTGCCCACGGTAGAGGAAATGCCAGTTGCCGGACCCGAGCGCCTGGACATCCGCGAGCAGACGGGCGTTGTCGAGCCTGCCCGAGCCGAGGTCCCCCCGCCAGGTGGGGGCATACAACACGACCTTCTTGTCGGCGGGTATCCGCAGCTTGGCCCTGAGCGCCCGCCGCCGTGCGCTGTCTGCTGTGAGAGTGGCGTCTATCCGCGGATAGCCGGTTACCGCGAGACGTCCACTGTAGAGTCCGGCCACGTCATACTTCTCAATCAGGCAATCGGCCGTAAAATCGTTCGGCGCGATCATGTGCGTGGCGTGCAGGAAATTGCGGGCGGCGTTCTTATGATCCATGAACCCGTTCCGGATATCCCGGCCCAGGGTCTTGAGCGGCGTACCGTGCCACGTATTGAGGTATTTCTGTTCCGGTCGGCGAATGAAGTACGGAGGGAAAGTATTGTCGTTGATCAGGTAGGCCGCACTTGCCAGGTAGCGCAGATAAAGGTCACTGCTCCTCGGGACATAAACGACATCAACGCGGCCCTTGAGTTCCTCCGGTACCGCTTCCTCCCGGTTCAGCACCCACACATGGGTGAAACCATTAAACCGGGGATCGCGGATGACCGTCCGGTAGATCTGCAGCGGATTCCCTGCGACTGCAGCCCCGTGCATGCTCTCGTACATGATGGTGCGGGTGTCAACCGTGAGGGTTTCCATGTATTCCGTGTACGCCATGCCCTGCTTGTGGTGCTTGTGTTTCATGTACTGCCCCGTGTCCACGGCGTGGGCCCGCTTGAACTGCCTCGTCTCGGCAAACGCCGCACACGCGTCCTGGTAACTGCCGGTGAGCATCAGGGCACAGCCCAGCCGGAAATACCGCTCCGGAGAGTAGTCGGTTGTTCGTTGGACAGTGGCGAGATACGCCTCCGCCGCTACAAAGTTGCATCCCAGGCTTTCGGCCCGCTGGCCAAAGTCGTAGAGAAGTTCAGCGGATTGTGTGGCCCTTAGCTGTCCCAGGTCCCGTTCCAAAGCCCGCGCCAGGTATGGATCTGCCTGTACCGGTGAAGGCTGTGGGACAGGACCGTCTTTGTGGGCGAGGAAGTAGGCAACACATGCTTCCCGGTACTTTCCCTGGAGACGCAGCACATGGCCCAGCCGGTATTTCCAGTACCGGCTGCCCGCTGAGGGGCTGCCCAGCACGGTGGCGTAGGCGGCTTCGGCGGCCTGCAGATCCCCCAGCCGCTCGTAGGACAGACCAAGGCGCCAGAACAATTTGGCGGTCAGTGGACTGATCCGGGTTCCTGCGAGGAGCACTTCCGCGGCGCCGGCCCAGTCATAGGCTTTTTGCCGGGCCACACCCAGGCGATAGTGCAGCTCCACTGAACTCCGTTTGTCGCGCAGCGTCCTGGCGTACGCTTCTGCGGCCAGTTTCCACCGCCCTCTTGCTTCGAAGAAGACTCCGATGCCGAAGTCCCTGGCCCCAAGCCGCTTGTCACGGGACACGGCACGCTGAAATGCGCTGTCGGATTCGGGCTGGTTTCCGGCAAGCTGCCAGGCCCAGCCTTCTTTGAAGTGCAGATTCGAGTCCTCGGGTTTCAAACCCGTACAGCGGGCATAGGCCCCGCCGGCCAGCGCATACCGGCCCATGCGGAAATACGCATCCCCCAGCCGCTCGGCCCAGTTGTGGTCCGTCGCATGGGCTTCCAGCCCGTCTTCCAGCGCCTCGGTCAACTGCCAGGTTGGCCCGCGGCTTTCAACCACGGCGTCGACCCGCAGTTTCGTAATGGCCGCCTCGCATGATTCAGCGCGGTGTATCCATCCCGGCTGGCCGGGCTCCAGTCCGAGTGCTGCCCGGTACTGCCGGAGTGCATCGCCGTATTTTTTTTGCCTCTCCAGGACAAACCCCAGCCGGTAGTGCCAGGACGCGTTTCCGGGGTTCAGATCCACTGCCCGCCGGAGATGCGGAAGTGCTTCGTCGAGCCGCTCCAACCGGAACAAGGCATGCCCCAGCCTAAACACCACTTTCGGGTTGTTCTCTTCACCGCCCTGCATCAGGCGGGTGTACGCGTCGGCCGCCCCGGTCCAGTCATTCTTCTTTTCCAGGTTTAAAGCGTGCGCGTAGACCGCCTGCCATCCAATCATCTTTCCCCCACTCGAAGTCCCACGATGCCTCTGCCCCAACCCCGGGAGCGCCTAGGCCGGGACGGATTTCGCAATGGCTATGCGCTCGTTGGCCCGTACGAGGTCCTCGGCAAAATCAACTTCCACGGCATAGAAGCTGCTGATGTCCGCCGGCAGATACCGGGCGCCGTCTTCGGCGATGGCCAGCTCGATTCCCCGTTCGAAGTACTCGTCATCCGGGACGAGCCCCAGCCGGCTGATCAGCGAGTGCTTGTCGGCGGAGGAAACATAGTTGATGCCGATGGCTTCGCCCAGTCCGTTCTCGACCCTCTTGGACAGACTGTTAATGAAGCCGTGCTCGTCGATTGTGTACTTGACCTCTTCTTCGGAGACCGATGATGTATCCACGGCTATAAACGATCTGTCATCGGCAACCAGGTTATAAAGGTATTCCAACATCCCGGGCTCAAAGACGACGTCGCCATTCATCCATAGGACGCCGCAACCTTCGACTGAACTGCGTAATGCCTTGAGCAGGCTTTTTGAGGTATTCGTGCGCGCAAATGCCTCGTTGTAAACAAACGATGCATCGGGCACATGGTTCATGATTTCATCCATTTTGTAACCGACAACAATGGTCAGGCGCAGCTGCTCACCGAATGCACCCTGGAGGTTCTCGACCTGTTGCCGCATGATTGTACGGCCGTCATTTAATTCCGTTAAAGACTTGGGATGGGGGCGTGCCAATCTGGTTCCCATGCCTGCTGCGAGAATTACGGTTTGCACAGTCATTTTTGGTTGTCCTGTCCCTCGGGAAGATATCGAAGGGAATGCCGTTCCAAAACTGACAGCTATACCGCCGTATGGCCCCTCTGCGGCCCCCCGGTGGGAAGAATACATGTGCAACGGGAATGCGCAAGAGTAAATCCGGTGCCTGCATTTACGTAGTTTTGGCGCACGGTCAGCGGGACCGATTGCCGAAGATACTGTCTACAAACCGAGAGGTCGCCTGCCCGTCGTCCAGGGGGGCATACCGGCGGGCAAAGTCCGGGTAGCCCCGCGCCAGCCGGGATGCGATGTGTGAGGCGAGTTCGGCGGAGGTGCTGGCGAGGGGGCCAGGTCTTTCCGCAGTGACATCGAAATAAAAGCCGCGGATGACATCGCGGTATTCGTCCAGGTCCGGTGCGAGCAGATAGATGGGCTTGCCCGTCACGGCGAAATCGAACATCACCGAGGAATAGTCAGTGACCAGCAGGTCGGCAGCGAGGTATAGGTCCGTGATCTCGGGGTAAGCCGTGACGTCCAGCGCCCCGCCGGTATTGGTGCCGCGCTGGGCAGCGACGTTGTGATGTCCCCGGAACAGAAACGTGTAGTCGCGGCCAAGCCTCTCCCCCAGTTCGGGAATGTCCAAGTGATTTACCACGGCGAATTTGTCTCCGCGGGTCCGTGCCGTATCCCGCCAGGTCGGTGCGTACAACAGGACCATACTGGACGCGGGAATACCGAGGCTGCTGCGGATCGCCATTCGTCGGGCCGGGGCATCCTCGTGCAGCAGCGGATCGTTGCGCGGGTAACCCGCTGTAATGACAGGCCCGGGGTACCTGAATGCCGACGCCAGGGTCTGCGCGGCGTAGGGACTTTGGGCAAGCAGCACGTCCCAGCTCTGGGGCTCACGTTCCAGCGTGCGCCGGTACGAAGGAGTCACCCTGGTTGCGGGTGTGTCGAAGCCGATCCGTTTCAAGGGCGTTCCATGCCACGTCTGTGCGTAGATCTGCCCCGGACGTTTGCGGAAGAAGACCGGAAAGGTGTTGTTGTTGATGAGATACTGCGCCGTCGCCAGCATCCGGAACCACTCTTTGGAGAACCGGATGAGGGGCGTGCAACCTGCCGGGACAATGACCGACGAGTCCGCAACGGACCAGTACCGCCGCAGCTCCGGGTATCTGGCGGCAATTTCCCGGCAGACGGCTCGAACATTGTCCGTGGCTGATGTGCCGGCAAAACTCTCGAAGAAAACGGCGCTGACCAAAGGTGCAGTGGTCGCCGCATAGGACTCGACGAGGCGTTGACGGTTATAGAGTCCGCGTTCCTCGGGGCCGAGCGGAGACAGTATTCGGAGGCGAAACGGTTCACCGGTTCCGCTCGCCGGAGCAGCCACGCGGACAGAACTCCGTGATGCGTCCATGGGGAGTTTCTGCGCCAAACCCGCGGTTACGGAAACCGGCCCCGGCGTGCCGCCATCTCCGGACTGCGAAACCAGGCGGTACGTGCCGCTCTCCGGCCACGCTTTTCCGGCCCCCCAGAGGTCCCGACGGAGGTCATATTCGGCCAGGAAGTGCCCGTTCTCGCTGGTGTCCACATGTTGCGGCCGGATCAGTTCGTGGGGTCCCGCCAGGACGATTTCCCCGGTTCCGTCCTTATGGCTGTCCAGCCAGTGGCCGCTGATGCTTAAACGCTCACCGCTCAGGCACAGAGTCCAGCCGGTCACGGCGGCGCGGGCAGCCGGCCGAATGACGGAAAGGAATCCGTAACCTGTGGTCCGGAGCTGGAAGCCGTCCGCTGACCTCCGGGATTCCAGCTCCTCGTCGGTTCCTGTCCAGCCCGCATATTGGAACTGGCCGGAACCGGCACCGGCGCGGAGCGGGAAGATGGATTCCCGGGCTTTCGGCCCCGTTTGAATGCCTGCCAGCTCCACAACAAAGGTTCCCGGCTGATCCGGGCATCGCCTGCATCCGGCCCATCCACCGTCCGGCAGCTGCAGGTGTACCCGTTCCGGCATCGCTCCGGCGAAATGTACCCGCAGCGTCTCGCCTTCCGCACGCACATCATCGACCAGAAACCGGTAGGAAACAGCGGCCAGCCGCAGGCCGTGCACCGCGTCCATGAGCCCGGCAATGCGGCGCTCCCCCACCGCCGGGCCCAATGGAAGCCGGCGCGGCACCAGGTCCTCGTCTCTTCCCTGGAGCCGGTCCGCGATGTGAATCCCGCCGATATCCATCGAGATTCCCACGTACCACTCCCGGCCGCGGCCTGGCTCCGTTGAACGAAGCAGGTCACCGGTGTCCAGCCGGATGGAGAATCCGGCGCCGGCGTAGGTGTTGAAGCGGTCCCCGGCTTTTTCATCGATCGCGGAATCCGCACACTGCAGCACAGTAAGCGGATATCGCTGATCAGTGGAGCGGTCCACAAGTTCGGCGCGGATCAGCGCAGGGTAGATCCGGGTGTCCAGTCCCTCGACATATGCCGCCCCGCTCAGTTCCAGGACATCCCCGTCCCAGCGAAAACCGCGCAGCAGGGAGCGCATCTGCAGATCAGCCGCGTGCAGACGAAACATGCCGGGTTCCACCCGTTCGTTAAGCAGTGGCCGGTAGGTGGGGACGGCGTAATAGGCGCTGTCGTCAGCCAGAACGCGGTAGCCTGGCCCCTGGTCCTGCAATTCTGCAAGGACGATGTCGATGCCGGCACGGTCGCCCGCTGCTGCGAGCGCTGCGAGCACACGGTCATGGAGCCGGAACCGGTCAAGCCCTCCGCTGGTTGCAGTCAGCAATGCTGCTGCCTGCCGGACAAGCTGCCAGTGTTCAGGCCCGGAGCGAGGAACGTCCCTGAGGTAAGTCCGCCATCGGGAACCGAGTCCCGCGGCGTACCAAAAGCCGCGGCACTCCCCCGCCGCCTCGGTGGCCAGCAGAGGCGCGATGCGGATGCAGGCGGCCAGGTCCTCACCCAACCGGGCAGCCGACGCAGCCGGCGCTTTGGGCCCGCGTCCGCCGGGGATCCCGAGATAGTCGAAGGAATCGGCACGCAGGTAACCCCTAACGGCTATGTCCATGGGCGAGGCGTTGGCCGGAAGATCGGCTGTGATCCGATCCAGGCAGGTCCGGCGGTAGGCCTTGTTCCAGAGGGCCGAATCGGCGACGGCGGACGGGACGTCGGTCAGGCGCAGTCCCGTTCGGCCGGATGCCTGCAGCAACGCCGCGGGCCTCCCGGGTCCGGACGTGCTTCGCGGCGCCGCCGAGACAAAACCTGCTTCCGACGTCGCGAGTGCGGCAACCATGCCGCCGTACAGGCCGGCGTCCGGCCGGGCGCCGGGTTCGACCAGGACCACAACGTTTCCGCCCGCCGCCCGGAGGCAGGCCTGCAGCTGTCCGTTCTTTCCGGGAGCCACCATCCGCACCCTCGGGTCCGTCCCTGCGGCCTGTCTCAGTGCCTCCCCGCGGCCGCCCCCGGCCGCAGCAACCAGCAACTCCATTGGCCGGTACTTCTGGGCGAGGAGGGCCGTCAGCGTTGCGGCTGTTTCTGGCTCACTTCCACCGGGAAGCAGGACCACACTTAGCAGTGCCGGCGCCGGACCCCGGGGTGAGCTGTTCGGCGACACCAGGGCCTTACCGCGCCGCCGCATCCCGGCAACCAGTCGATGTACCCGCGCTCCGGCCCTGACCACGGCTATTCGGTCCCGGCTGAAACAGACAGCCACAGGTCTTCGATGGCGGATGTGGTACGGGCGGAGGAGCGTGAATCCCAGTGCGGGAAGCTTCCCCGCACGCGGTCTTCAAACCGTGCTTCCCTGGGCAACCCGTCAGCCCGGATAAGTTCCTCCACGACGTCCCCGGCCCGGGTTACCACCGGTCCCAAACCATCGCGGCCGTAATCAAAGTACCCCTTCCGGTACACATGCCCGCCGCCGAAGATTTCGTCGCCGTCGAACTGGAAGTAGACGAGCTTCGTCCCGGCATAGGCGGCGTCGAATGCCAGGGAAGAATGGTCGGTCACCAAGGTGTGGGCCTGTACGAGCTGATCCTGCACCCGGATCTCGGAATAGGCAGCTGCACGGACATGGGGCGGCAGGTTCAGGAGGGGAACCATGGACTCAAGTTCGGGGTGTGGGAGGAACACCACTTCGTACCCCTTCTCCAGGCACAGCATCCGTAGCTTCGGCGAGCGCAGCACCTGCAGCCAGTTCCGGCCGAATTCGCTCTGTTCAAACCGCTCCACCCGCCCGGCGGCGGAATCCGCACCAGCCAGTTCGTCCCGCAGGTACTCCCGCCAGGTCGGTGCCATCAGGATCCGGCGGCGGCGCTGCAGCGGAACCGCGTCGGCTGCCCTCCGCAGGCTGTCATGGCGCGGAAAGCCGATGAGCTTCACCTCGTGGGGCGTGAGTTTATAGAGGCTGCCGTCACCGGCGATGGATTCATGTTCGGCATGCGTAGCCGTGATCATGAGGGATATGTTCTTCAGGTTCAGCCAGCTGGACATGTCATCCTTGATGACCCCGTGCTGCAGAAAAACAAACCGGCTGTTGCCCGCCCCGTAGCGCCGCCTACTCACCGGATATTCAATGTTGGCGTTCAAATGGGATGAGATCCGGAAGGACGCGTTGAGCGCCAGAAGGACCAGTTCATCGGAGCCGTACGCGACCAGCCGGAAGCCATCTGCTGCCAGCCGGTCCCAGTCGCGGCTGGTCCGGTTAAGGACAAACCAGGCATTGATATCCGGGCGTTCGCGAAGAAGATACCGGTAGAGATGTTCCGCGTTATCGTCGGCGCGGTCTACACGGTCCATGAGCAGCCATGCATCCTTGTACCTGGATACCGCTGGTTCCCGTCCGGCACGCTCCACCAGCCGATGGTCCGCCTTTGCACGCACGGCTGCGCTTCGGCGCCTCCGTGCCCGCTTGAGCAAACGCACGGCGCTGTCCCGTATTTCCTCCAGCGGGCCCGCGCCGGTGAGGGCTCTGCGGAGGATGCGATTGGCCCGGAACCTGCCAACCTGAATGCCAACAGCGGACCACACACCTTTTCCGTACCACTGTCCGCCCTTAACCGGCACCGCCGGTGGTCGGAGCTGAAAACCGGGTTGCTGTTCGGGTACGCGCCCTTCCTGCAGCGGAACGCCCCGGTCCGAGGTGATTTGCGCAGGGGTGCCGTCCAGGACAATGTCGGGAACGCCGTCGTCGGGAAGGACCAGAATCCGTTCCCTAATAAGGGTTTTTCCCACCACCCGGTGCTCCCGGGTTTTGGCCGCCACCGGAACAACGGGGGCACCCCGCAGGTAGATTTTCTCCTCGGGACAGGTGCCCTGAAACAGGTAGGAGAAACGCACCGTACCGCGGTGCTCATCCCGCTCCCATTCCTGGATGAGCGGGTTGTGGTCCTTCTTGTAATAGCTGAGCAGGATGTTGTGGAAAATCCAGCCCTGGCTGACCACGCTGAACGTCCGGATAACGTCCTCGTCGATCAGCTCAATGATCTGTTCGAGCAGCCGGTGAATGCTCTCCCGTTGTTCCGGCGTGGCGCCGGCGGTCTGGCTGTGCATCCGCTTGTCATCGACGTACAGCCACACCAGGTCATAGAGCACCATGTACTGGGCCCAGTGCGGCACCCGTCCAAGCCGCTCCCGGATGTCGGAGAGCATGCCGAGGTAGCCGTACCGGGGAAGCTCGTTGTACGCACGGGGATCCCCCCAGGCGCCTTTCACCAGTGACGCCCCGTTGCGCCGGTTGCGGCGGTACAAATACCTGGCACTGGCCACTATGCCGAGGACAGGGGCCTCCACGGCGGCGAGATAACGCCCAATAAGGTTCGAATCCTCGAACTTGGGGCGGATCCGCTCGTCAAACCACAGCCCGTGTTCCTGCAGGGCGGCCCGCTTCAGGAAGGCGGTAGGCCCGTGGAGCTGGATATACTCCGGGTTTGCGTCCAGGTTCACCAGGACGTTGCCAAGGCGGAATTTCCTGCCCAGGGGGTGGGAGTGATTCACTGCCGCTGTGCCGTCGCGGAACTGCACGAGCCGTGTCGCCAGCAGCTGGGCGGAGCCGTTCACGTCGCCTGAGAGGAAATCCGCGACCGCTGAGAAGTATCCGGGATGAAAAACATCATCCGGGTCGCAGAAGGTCACCCACTCGTTTCCCGCCCGCCGCAGCCCCGCATTTCGGGCTGCTCCGGGGCCGGCATTGTCCTGGCGGATCAGCCGCAGTCCCGCGTGGTGGTTTCCCCGCCAGCGCTCCACCAGATCCGCCGAGTCATCCGTGGAACCGTCGTCGACCACCACTATGTCCAGGTCCCGGAGCGGATAGGTCTGGGTCCGCAGGGATTCCAGGAAGGCCGGCAGGTATTCGGCAGCGTTGTACAGCGCTATTACAAGGGAGAACCGGCCCTTAGCCATCTTGTCTCCAGTCATTTGGTTGGACTCCTGCCGGAACATGGGCCAGCAGCGCATCGGCGGCGGACTTTGTGCTTTCACCGGGCACAAGGGGTGCTGCTTCGCCTGCCCGGGGCCGTACGGTAAGACCGTGCCGCAGCGCATCGGCCAGGTCCGCCGTCGTCGTCGCCAACGGGATGTGGGCGAGGTCCGATGCAGGGTCCAGATACAGACCCCTCGAGCGGCTGAACTCCTCCAGATCCGGTGCCAGGATGAACGTGGGCCGCCCGAGCATCTCGTAATCGAAAAGCGTCGATGAGTAGTCAGTCACCAAGGCGTCCGCAGCGTGGTACAGGTCATTCACTTCCGGATAGTCGGTAACGTCCAGTGCGCGCGGATGGTCCTCGATCCGACGTTGGGCAGCGACGTTATGGTGGCCCCTGATGAGGAACACGTAGTCCGGCCCGAGAAGCCGGCTCGCTTCCTGCACCTCGAGAAAGCCGGCCCAGACAGGACGCCCCGTGCCGTCACGCGCTGCGTCCCTCCATGTGGGTGCGTACAGGATGGTCTTCTGCCCGGGGCGGATTCCCAACAGCTCCCGGGTTCGTACCCGGGTATCCGTGCCGAGCAATGCCTCGTTGCGGGGGTAGCCGGAAGCAAGGACCTCCCCCGTATATCCGAGTGCCCGGCACAGGATGGAGCCGGTCCTCTCATCCGGTGCCAGGAGCAGGTCCCACCACTGCGCCTCGCGTTCCATCAGGTCCCGATAGGACAGGGCAAGCAGGCGCTGCGGGATGTCCCGCCCGATCTTTTTCAGCGGCTTTCCGTGCCAGGTTTGCAGATAGAACTGCCCCGGTGACTTACGGAAATACCAGGGAAAGTTGTTGTTGTTGACCAGCCGGGACGTGGTTGAGAGCTTGTCATACCAGTCCGCCGTCCCCTGCAGCAACGGCACAGCATAGGCGGGCACCGGTACGGAGCGGTCCGCTACGGACCAGTAGATCGGCTCGTCGAAGCCCTGTTCTGCCAGGTAATCCGAGATCGCCCGGGGGCTGTCGGTGCAGCTTTTCCCTCCGAAACTTTCAAAAAACATGCCGTGTGATGCCGGCTTCGGGCAGGTGAACGCGGCACGCCGCAGCCGGTACTGGTGGAATGTTCCGGCCTCATCATCGGTGAGGGGAGCTCCGAGGGTGACCGCCATGGCCCCTGAATCGGTTCGCGTGCCGCGGACGCGGCAGGCCGGGAGCAGTATCGGTGTGAGGCCCCGCAGCGCTGATTCTCCTGCCGGGACGGCCGGGTCTCCCGGTCCTGCGGCCCGGCCTGCCGAATTCCAGCGCAGCGTATAGGACCCCGACGGCGGTGCGGACAGTTTGGCATCCCAGGACTCCACGGTCAGGGGTACCCGCAGCAGCAGACTCCCGCCCGGCATCGCCTGCACCTTGGCAGGAAGCCGATGCCGGGCGGTTACCAGCGCAAACGCGACACCCGGCGGCGCCTTGGCTACCTCGAACCGCAGTTCATCCGCCCCTTCCCGGGTATGGACGCTGAACCGCGTGACCAGAGGAGCCCGCTTCCCGCTCACGGGAGCGGGGCGGGGAGCGTCGCCTGGTCCGCCGTCGGCTCCGTCGCCTGGTCCGCTGTCCGGAGCCGGAACCGGAACGGTGCATTCAATGCGATGCCCGTCCACCTCCAGCCGGATTGTCAGCTCCTGAGGAAGCGGCAGACCGAGCTCTACCGAGAAAGCCGAGGCAGCGTAGCTGCAGTTCCGGTCTCCGGAGAGAAGGTCGATCTGCGGGTTTGAAAACCTCCGGACCGGAACCTCCTGCCGGGGTACTCCGCCGCTCACAGCAACCTCGATTGTCAGGACGAGTGGGGTGGTACGCAGGTCCACGTTGCGCAGGTAGGCGAAGCCGTGAACCGTTGCTGTTTCCCCGGTGGCAGGCAGCGGGGCATCAAGGACAGCCACCATCTCCAGCTGCTCCGGCATAACCTCGAGCAGCTCCCGTCCTATTGGCGCATTCACGGCATCCAAGAGCAACGGCTGCGCGAAGATCCGTCCGGCATCAAAACGCAGCGGACTGGCCGTCCCGTTATTGATCCTGTCGATGACGGCCCGGCGAACATCGTCCCGGTGGCCGCCGGCCGTCAGGTGCAGCAGGACGCGGGACTGCGGGTCAGTACCGGAGAGAAACTCTTCTCCGGCGGCCAGGTACTCCCTGATCCCGGAGCTGAGCATCTGCCAGTACTCGTCAGGTGCGTCGGGGATCTGTTCTATGTACGGGATCAGATCAACTCCCAACAGGCGGCCGTACCAATGGGCCAGCACAAAGGAGGGCGCTTCGGTGTGCAGCAGGGCGGCTACGGAGCGGGTCACCGCCAACCGGTCCCTCAGGTCCTCCGTCCGGTGCTTGCCCTGGGTCAGTGAGGAGCCGTCTTCACGAATCCGCCACCAGTACACGCCCTCGGTGAGGACGTCGAATGAAGCAGCGCGGAGATATGCCCTGGCAGTGGTTTCCTGGTCCTCATACCGCACCCCCTCCGGGATCCGGCCTACCTCCCGGGCCCAGAAGTCGCGCACAAAAACCTTGTTCCACAAAAAGACGTCATCCAGTATCCGGGGACACTCCGCCAGCGTGGTCCCCAATCGGGGCCGGGCGTGCAGACCATCGGCAAGACGGACCGGGCTCCGTTTGCTGCCCCGGATCCTGCCGTAGGAGCCCACACAAAAGTCCGAGCCCGTCCTGAGCAGGTTCTGCACCATAGCTGCATACGCTCCTGGGGGAACAACGTCGTCGGCGTCTGCGAAGGTGAGGAACCGGCCGCGGGCTGCTGCGATAGCCGTGTTGCGGGCCTCTCCGTTTCCCCGGTGCGGCTGGCGAAGCATCCGGATGCGCCGGTCATACCGTGCATACCCGGCAGCGATTGCCGCAGTTGCATCCGTTGACCCGTCATCCACCAGGATGATCTCGAGCCGCCGGTAGGTTTGGCTGATGATGCTGCGGAGGCACCGGTCGAGGTACGGTGCGACATTGTGCATGGGAATGATGACGCTCAGCAGGTCGGCGTCCCGGGGTCCGGGCGTGGCCATCCGGCGCAGGGTTGCGTTCAGCGCGGGGTGCAGGGAGCGGGCAAGGGCACGCAGGCCTCCGTCAGGACCCGGGGGCCGAAGAGCGGTACGGAATCCCTGCAAAGTGATCATCTAGTGCTTTCCTCTCCCGCGCCTGCCGGCCGGGGGCTCGAGAACCCGGGCGACGGTCAGGGAGTCCAGGGCTTCCTGACGGAGTGCGGCTGCGCGTTGGTTGTTTTCATCTGCGAGCGCCTTGGTGAACTCCCTGTACGCCTTGACCGCGTCATCCGGCGCTGCATCCATCAGCAGATCCCCCTGGTCCAGCCACAGCACACGGGTACACATGCCGGTGATGGTCTTCAGGCTGTGGCTCACCAGGAAGACGCAGCCTGCGTTGGCACGCAGTTCATCCATGCGCCGGCGGCTGCGGTCGGTGAACTGCGCATCGCCGGTGTTCAGCGCCTCGTCGATCAGCAGTATCTCGGGGTCAATGCTGGCGGCGATGGCGAACCTCAGTCTGGAGGCCATACCGCTGGAATAGGAACGCATCGGCAGGTGAATCGCCTTTTCCAGGCCGGACAGTTCCACGATCGAGTCAAAACGTTGGGCTATCTGCTCCTCGGTCAGCCCCATCGCGAGGCAGCCGAGCACCACGTTGTGATCCCCTGACAGCTCCGGCACCAGCGCCGCATTCACTCCCAGCAGCACGGGAGTGCTGGAGGCATATACGGCACCGCTGTCCGGCGGCACCTGTCCACTGATGAGCTTCAGGAGGGTGCTTTTTCCGGATCCGTTACGTCCTACGATGCCGATGGACTCGCCTTTCCCTGCAAGCATCGAAAAGGAGTTCAGGGCACGTACGGTTACCAGCTGCTGTTTGCCGGCTGCCCGGCGGATCTGCCCGCTGATGCCCCGCGGGCGCTCCGGGCTGCGCTCGCTGGAGGGTACGCGGTATTGCATACTCACACCGTCCACTGCGACGCACAGATCAGCTTCGGAGATAAGGTCATCCACGGCCGTATGTCTCCTCTGCGCGCCAAAAGAAGATGCTGCCCACAATCAGGGTTCCCGCAGACCAGCCGCCCAGAACGGCCCACGATTGCCAGGACGGCAGCTGATTGTAGAGCAGGCAGTCGCGCACGATATCCAGGACCTTAAAAAGCGGATTCAGCTGCACCACCTGCAACAGCACCGGGTGGTCGATGAAACGCTCATAGGAATAAAAGACTGCGCTTGCGTACATCCAGGCGCGAAGGGCGAATCCGAGCAGATGAACCACGTCGTTCGTTTTGGAAATAATCCGGGCGAGGATCAGCCCTATGCCCAGGTTGAAGGTCCATTGGAGGGCAACGGCAGGAAAAATCAATAGCCATTTCCAGGTGACGTCCTCGGTGGGCGGAAGAAGCAGCACCAGCAGCAGCATGACGGTCAGGACGGGAATGGCCGCTATGAGTTCGCGCAGATTCGCTGCCAAAGGCAGTGCGGCCCGGGGAAAGCTGAAGGCCTGGACAACATTGCGGTTCTGTTGGATGGACCGCCCGCTGTTGGTGATTGAGCGTGCGCTGAACTGGAAAAGGAAGATACCGATGATCAGGTACCCGAGAAAGTTCTCTATGCCGGCTCCTGTCCGCAGGAACAGGCCGAAGATCAGGTAGTAGGTCAGGCCGTTGAGGATGGGGTTGAGGATCAGCCAGGCACTGCCCAGCCGGTCCCTGCGGTTGCCGTTCAGGGCCCGGGACCTGGCGTCATAGGCAATAAAGCGCCGGTAGGTCCAGATCCGGTAGAGGTACTCGGCATACCCGGGCCGCGCTCCCACCCGGTGCAGCCTGCGGGTGGTCAGCGTCACCGGCCGGACCCGGGGCGGGTTTTCCGCGGGAGGCACTGTCGCCAGCGAACTGCCCCCGTGGCCGTGTTCCCCGCTCATGCGGCTCCGCCGTGTGGTGTCAGAGCACGCAGCAGATGGGCGTAGGTCTGCGACAACCCGTCCAGATCCGCGTGTGACTGAAGCCAGTCCCTGCCAGAGGTGCCCGTTGCCAGTCTTGTCCGGTCTGCGTGCAGTTCCTTCCACAAGGCGGCAATAGCCTCCGGGTCTGGGTCCACGACATCTCCGGCCCCGGATTCCTCGATGACTCGGCGGGCTTCGCCTCTCACCACAGCTGTGATGTGGCGGCCCACGGCGAGAACTTCATAGGTCTTGGAAGGAATGGTCGCGTCAAAGGACTTCCAATCTTCACGCAGGGAAACCACGCAGGTGTCTGCGTCGAGGTAAAACTCCGAAACCTCCGGGCCCTGGACCGGCTCGTGGAAGGTGACAGGCACTTCCAGCCGTTGTGCCAGGGCAATCAGGTGTCGTCGCTCCACACCGTGTCCCACCATGGTCAGGTGCACGTAGTCACGGGCCAGGGCCGCGGCGTGAATCATCAGCTCAAGCCGCTGGCTCTCGCCATGGTTTCCAAGGTAAAGAACGTTCAAGTGCTCGCGGTCTGCCGGTGGCGGGGGCAGCAGAGGGCGGACAGTGGTATCGATTCCGTTGGTTACCGTCTCGACGTTGTGAAGTCCGCAGTTGCGGAGAATCTCGGCAAAGCCGTAGGTAACAGTGACTACGAGGTCAGCCCGCGCCTGGCAACCGGACACGACGCGTTCGGTGAGCCCCCGGCCGGCACCGCGGACAATCCTCGCGTCCCGGGCAATATCAGGCCACGCATCACGCATGTCCACCACCAGCGGCGCCCGCCTCAGGCGGGACACCAGGTACCCGGCGGCCAGCAGCGGCAGACTCGGCACTGTCACGACGACGACGTCGGGACGCCGGCTGATCGTGCCGGCCACCACGGACGCGGCGGCGCTGAAGCAATGGTCGGCCAGCCGCCCCCAGCGTGTTACCGGATGCCGCAGATACGGCACCCTGAGGATCTGCTCGCCGGAACTGCCGATGTCCCGCCGGAAGGCACGCCCTGCCAGCCGCCTGTCCAGGGTCCGCCGGCCGTGCGGTTCATGCGCTACCGGGGTGATGACGTCCACGTCCCAGCCCAAGCTGCTGAAATACCGGATGAACTGTGTCCAGCGGCGCTGAGGCGGTGTGTGCTCAGGTGCATAGGAATGCGTCATCACTAAAAGCCGCATGATCATCCCCCCTGAAGAATGCGGTTGTGCCAGTCCACAACGGCGCGATCGGGGCCACTGTACGCGTGGTTTTATGGGTTTTGGACCGTAGTTGTCCGCGGCTTATAGAGGGCGCAAGTAGCCTCCGCAACGGTTCAGGTAGCCGCGCCCGCGGCCGCAGGTAGTAGGCCCGTCCCGGCGCGCTACGAACCCAGTGCGGCCAGGGTATGGAAAGCTTGGTACATGCCTAACAAGCAGTACCCGGACGTGGCAGCTGCCCGCCACCTAAGAGAAATGCCGCAAGGACCGGATACCAGGTCCAATGGTGCGGTCAAACCTGCCCGCGCTGCTCGCCGGCGGCCGGTCGCAGCCATCGGCGGCTCCCCCAAAAAGGATGGGAGCTACCAAAAGAAGCGGATCATTGCGCTGATTTTGAGCGTCACCGTGGCCCTTTCCGTACCGGGGCTGGTGGCACTTCTGGTCTACTTCGGCTAGCCCACAGGCAGCCCAGGCATGTGAGGCTATATTCCCGCCATCGCGACTAAAATCCCGTTTCGGCTACACTGGTAACTAATTTTTGATAGTCAAGCGTAATTAGGGGAATTTTGATGCCGGTCGTTATGCCGATTTATGGAACCCGACCGGAGGCCATCAAAATGGCTCCCATCGTTGCCGCCCTCCAGGCCTCGTCCAGCCTGGACTGTTTTGTCACCGTTACCGGCCAGCACCGGTCCATGCTCGACCAGGTCAACGGATTGTTCGGAATTGTTCCGGATCACGATCTGAACATTTTCGAGCCCGGACAGTCGCTGAACGGCATTCTCACCAAAACCATCGATGGTCTGGACAAGCTGTTCTCGGTGAACAAACCAGATGCCGTAGTTGTTCAGGGTGACACCACCACCTCCACCGCAGGCGCGATTGCGGCCTTTTACCACGGCATTCCGGTTGTCCATGTGGAAGCCGGGCTTCGAAGCGGTGACCTCTTTTCCCCGTTCCCGGAGGAGGCGAACCGGAAAATGACCTCCCAGATCGCCAGCCTCCACCTTGCCCCCACGTCCACCAGCAGGGACAACCTGTTGGCGGAGAACATTCCGGCCGCCGATATCGCGGTAACCGGCAACAGTGTCATCGATGCACTCTTTATGACCGTGGACAAGAACGTGCCGTTTACGGATCCGTTGCTCGAGGAGCTGGCTGCTGCCGGCGGCCGTATTCTTCTGTCCACCACTCACCGCCGCGAGAACCAGGGCGAGGCCATGCGTGGGATCGGTAAGGCGCTGGCGCGCATCGCCGATGCTGAACCGGACCTCACCGTGGTTGTGCCGCTCCACCGGAACCCCGTAGTGCGCGAGGCGGTAATGCCGGCTATCGAGGGGCGCCCCAACATCCTGGTGACGGAGCCCCTTGCCTACGGTGAATTCACCCGGATGCTCTCCATCTCCCATCTGGTGCTGACTGATTCCGGCGGAGTGCAGGAAGAAGCTCCAAGCCTGGGAAAGCCCGTTCTGGTCATGCGCGAAAACACCGAGCGGCCGGAAGCGGTTATCGCCGGTACGGTCAAGCTGATCGGCACCGATGAAGACCGCATTGTCACTGAGGTGACCCGCCTGCTGCATGAACAGGACTACTTCGACTCCATGGCGAATGCAGTGAACCCCTACGGAGACGGGCAGGCGGCCGAGCGTACCGTCGCGGCGATTGAGCAGCTGCTCGGGTTGGGGACACGGACAGCCGATTTCACGTATGCCTAGACAGGTTTTCGTTTACGGCAGCAATGCCGCCTCCGCACTTGTCTCGACGTACACGTCCGACGTTAAGCGGTCAGGTTTTGTTGCCAGACAGTCATTGATCAGCGCCATGAACAAGGCCAGTGCCGCAACGTTGGGTTTGCCCGCGGGGCTGACGGTCTCCGCTGCCGGGCACGTGGAGGCTGACGCGGCATCGTCGCTGCCCGGGGCCCTGCGCAAGAGTGCAGGCGCTGTCGACCTGGTGCTCTGGGATCTGGCGGACGAACGCTTCGGCGTCAGCCAGCTGAGTGACGGCAGTTTCCTCACCAACTCCCCCCAGTTGGCCCGGGCCACGATCGCAGGAGCCGATGTGCTCCGCCGCCTGGCCTTTGGCTCGCAGGATCACTTGGAGTTGTGGCGGGAAGCAGCCGACCGTTTTGCCGGCTTGCTTGCGGGCCTGGAGCTGACGTCCCGCACCTACGTTCTGGACCTGCCGTGGGCTTCTACGGATGAATCCGGCGCCGGCGTGGAATTGGGGTACGGTCCGGATTCGGAGGAAATGAACGCCCTCTTGCGGCCCTACTACCGCTATCTGCGCAGTTTGGGCATTTCCGTGGTCTCTGTTCCCGGAACCACCGCTGCCGCGGGGCATGCTTCCGGCCGGGCACCGTTCAACCTGCTTGATTCCTGCTACCACGAGGTTTCCGCCCGGTTGGCCGCAGCCTCCGGAGCGAACCATCACCACAGCGGCAACGCCCGGCATTGGAATTGGGATGAACGGCATAGGGCCCCCATCTTTCATTGGACCGATCCCTCCCAGATACATCCTGCTCCCGGACGCACGGCACATGTTGTTCTTCCGCGGACGAAGGCGGGTGAACGGTTCAAGGCAAGGTTCCTTCTCCAAAACACCGGCTCAGACACCTTGCTGGTAATCAGCCACGGGGCCTTGCCGCGCGGCAAGTACCAGGTTCCCCGCTTTGAGTGGCTTGCGACGTTGGAGGAGCGTCCCGAAAACCTGCTCTTCCTAGCCGACGGTGCTTTGGAGGCCCATCCGGATCTGGACCTTGCCTGGTTTACCGGAGACGCCGGTGACGACATGACGCGCAGGTTCAGCGGCATGGTCAGCGCCATCGCGGATCAGCTGGGCGTGCGCCGGGTCCTGTTTATGGGCGGATCAGGAGGAGGCTTCGCCTCGCTGGCATTTGCTGCGTCCCTTCCGGAGTCACGTGCCCTCGTTTTTAATCCGCAGACAGCCATCCGGAAGTACTGGAACAGGGCCGTCACGAAGTATCAGCAGACCCTGTTTCCGGGCTTTGATTCCGTGTCCGCACTGGATACTTTGGGCTCCCGGGTGAGCGCAGTTACGCGGGCCAGAGCGGATAAAGCAGCCGATTACCAGGTCATATATGTCCAGAACGATGACGATGCTTTCCATCTGGAGAAACACCTGGCGCCGTTCGCCGCGGCTCTCGGGATGAAGCCGCGGTCCGGGGTGTCCGCAAACGGCAATGTCCAGTTAGTGGTTGACAGGTTCGCTGAGGGACACAATATGCCGTACCGGTTGGTGCTCAACCGCTTTATCGATCTGGCCTTGGATGGTTGGGGGTCGCCGTTGCAATCATGGCCCCGGGATAGGTATGCGGACCTCCTTGCGGCTTCCGCAAACCCTACAGCCTGAGATTTACCCGGCCCGTTATTCGGGGATCGTAAGCCATTCCGTAGCGAAGCTGAGCTCTGTGCTCTTTGCCTCGCACCTCCGTGTGATTTTGGCCCGTACAGACTGGCCCGCGGGAGCATGGAATTGAAAATATGTTTCCGGAGAAAATTCCTCGGTAAGGATTCGCTCTTCCGGAGTCCATACCTCAACCGCGGCTACCTCCCCGGCTGGGAGCCACAGCCGCAGCTGGACTGTGTTCGCTTCGCCCTCCCGAGGCGCCAGCTGATAAGGGATCAGTTTTTCTGCCCGGTCCGCGCCGGGGCGCAGGATCGCTTTCACATAAGGGCCGAAGGCGCGGCCAATATCTTTGTGGGAAACGTTTTTGACAACCAGGGTGCGGGTTTGAAGACCTGCGGTGGCAGCCATCTTAACGAACGGCTCGACGTGGACGTGTCTGTGACTGTCCTTCTCCCCGACGAGCAGGGTGATGGCCGGATTTCCCCGTACGTTCCCGATGGCGTCGGGGAGCATCCGGTCAAGCCATTCAGCGGGGTCGTCCGGGCCGTCTCCGGCGATGAAGTTCAGGATCTCCGGTGCGGCTCCGCGTAAATAGGCGCCAGGGAAGCACTGCGGCGCTCCGGCGATGATCTGTCCGGCTCCCAGCCGCAAGCCGTGCACGAGGGCAGCGGTGCCTCCCTTCGATGACCCGAGGAAAACCATGTCCGCAGGGCTGATGGACAGGTTCCCAGCTAGTTCCTGCAGGAATGATTGCACCGCGGAAAAAATGTTCCTGTCCCGGTGGTCTGCGTAGTAGTAGGAGCCGCGGGACCCAAAGTCATCAAGCACGTACAGGCGGTACGAATCCACAGGGGCCAGTGAGGACCTGTAATTGTAGGTGAAGTTATAGGGCGCGCCGATGGCGGAAAAGGCAACGCAGAGCTTGTTTTTGCCTGCCTCTGTCAGCGGCTCTTCCAGGAAATAGGTGAGTTGACGCGGTCCGTGCCATACTTTCCAACCACTGCCGGGGGCGCCTACGCCGCGGTCTGCCACCAGGTTGTGCCCTATCCGTACAGTAACCTCGGTGCCGGGAGCACCAACGAGCGTAACGCGGCGGTATTTGAAGAACATACCCGCAGGTTCCGTACCGAAACGGAGCTTCAGTGGCGCGTTCGCTTCAAGCAACAGGTCGGCCGGCCGTGACCACCGGCTCACCAGCACGAACGAGTGACCATGACCTTCGATGCGGTAGCGGGCCGGAATCGACCATGTCAGCGGTTCGTTGGTCAGCGAGAACGTGAAGTCCCCCGTACCAGCCCGATTCTTCCCCGCAGGCTTCCTGGGACCGGCCGAGGGAGCGGACAGGACCCTGGCGGCAGCCCGTGTCTCGACCGCACTCAAGGCAGACGACATGCGGGCAGCGAAGCGAGCAAACGCATTGCCGATAGTCACGCCGTTTCGTATCCCAGAATGGTGGCGAGAATGCGGGGAATAATCTTCTCCTGATCGAACTGTTCCTGGACGAAGGATTTCGCGGCGTCCCCCGCTGTCCGCCAGCGGTCATCGGATGATGTCACATCCAATATGTAATCTGCCATGTCCCCAATCCCGGGCTGGATCCAGTCGGGCGGGTAAATCTGGTCTGCTCCTGCCCACGGCAGACTGACGGCAACACAGCCGCTGGCTCCTCCGTCTGCCAAGGTCAGGTGGAAGGACTCGAAGTCGCTGACCGAGAGGACAACGCCAACCTTCCGGTACCACCCGGCCATATCGTTCCCATGACCGTCAAAATGAACCGCTCCCTGCAGGTTCGGGTCGCTGGCAATGCGCTCCTCCTGTTTTTGATAGAACGCCATTTCTTCGGGCCTGTTGGCCATCCAGGGGTAATCCTGCGGACGTTTGCCCTTGATGTGCAACTCATAGCGCCGATCCTGTTTGCGCAGAAGGGCCAACACATCCAAGGCACGGTCGAGGTGCTTTTGTGCCGGCACAATTCCGACCAGCCCGAGACGGTGGCGGGCGTCATCGGGCTTCGTCAGCTCCAGACCTGCCGTGTCCACCGGATTCGGAATGACAATCGCCTTGTCGGAAGGAATCCCCTGATCGCGGATGGCGCGGTCGGCCACATGCCGGCCAACAAAAATGACGGACTGGACATTGGAGATAGCCAGTGCCTGCGGATATCGGGTAAACAGCTCCTGGGAGTGCATTCGGGTCACTAACCGCTGATGTGGTCCCACGTTCTGCGAGTACCAGGCCGCGTTCCCGAGCGTCCATTCGCAGAATATTATGTCGGCGGCGGCCAGCATGATCCTGCTCTGCTCCTCGTTGTGCCGGTTATGGTCCAGCCACTGGTCAATCATCACCGTGTGGCCGGCTTTTTTCAGCTCCTCAACGATTCCGCCGGCAAATTTGAGGTCATGCCCGGCTACCAAAATGGTCTTCGCCGGTGCGGCGGGACCCGCCACGGGATTCGGCGCGGCGGGTGCAGAGACCGACCCCGGCCGGTGGAAGTACATTGCCGGGCGATCCGTTGCCTCCGGCTGAAGCCGGGCCAGCCGGACGCTTTCCCCGCCAGGCCGCCCAAGTGAGGCCAGTCCGGTACCGGGGTGGAGGCCCGCGATTTCCGTGCAGACGGCAATTTCCGACCATTCTCCGAAAGACTCGGCCGTCAGCAGATCCTCAAAAAAGGTTCGGTCCACCGCTCTGTCCGGCAGCTCCGCAGTCCAGGTGACACCGAGCGCTGAAAGGGCCGCCTGTGTTGCGTCGCCTGCCGGTAGACACGGCAGCGTGGTATCCGCATCGGAGGAACCGTCCCCGATGACTACGACGGCGGGCCGCACCGTCTGCGCTTCCAGGCTCCGCAGCAGCTCGGCTCTGGCGGTTCGGATCCTCACTGCATAGGCAGAGGGCTCAGGCGCGGTGATGATCAGACCGGCGCACCTGAACGCGTATGCCAGCCGGTGTGCCGCGGTGTGCCCCCGGTGAATGAGCCTGTAGGCCAGCCAGACGTCCTCGAGCCGGGCCCGTTCGTCAGTCATCCACCGTTCCAGCAGGGCACTGGTCTCGTTTCTCTCACTGACGGTATGGACCAGTCCGGCCAGGACCCGTTCCACCCCCTGCCCCTTGCCGCTCATCACGGCGGTTCCGGAGGCCGCCAGTTCAACAACACGCCGCGAGAACATGGTCGGTGAGGCGTCTACTGAGTTGACGTTGATGTGCACGGGGTGACTCTTGTAAGCATCGACCATCTCCAGGTACGGCAAGCCGCCCTGGACAAATGGCCGGAGGGAACCCGGGAATCGATACGGGCTTTCCGGGTTTAGATGCTGCCGGTCGAAGATGGTCAGCCCGTGCGGCCGGGCAGCTTCGAGCAGCCCTGCAAGTTCCTGGGAACGCTTGGGGTAACGGTCACCGTAGTACGAACCGGCGTAGGCAACGGTATGCGAATACGGACGGTCTGCCGGCAGGGGATTATGAAGTTTCGGCTGCGCGTAAAAGGGCAGCGAGGCGATGGTTTTTGTTTGGGTTTCCGTGTCCGCGCCGTAATCACGAAGACAGTTGGCGTCAGTGGTGAAAACATGGTCAAAAATTGCAGCAGTACGCCGGAAACGGTTGAAATGAACCGGGTCCTCCTTGTTCCAGAAGATCGTCGGGATGGCGTTCTGCCCGCAGTAATCGACTAATTCACGCAACGGACCGAAACGCTCGTCGTCGTAAAAACCGACCTTCTGGCGCCACTCGCCATCGCGGCCTTCCCATGCTGATTCCACGAAAAGGACATCAATGGGGTGCTCCTGCATCTGTGTCCGCCACGTATCAGGATGCAGTTCGTTCACGAGTACCTCCGGGCGCAGGCCTTCGGTAGTAAAGGTGTCGGCAATCAGGCCCGCGGTAACCTGCTGCAGGGACGTGCCGGCGGGAGCAGCGGCCTTCGCGGCGGCGAAAGAGGCACTGAGCTCCTTCGCTGTCCGGCCCGCCAGGGTGGACCAGCTGCGGTGGCGGAGCACCCACAGCCTTGCCCGCCGCCCCATTTCCAGGCGACGCTCCGGGTCTTCGAGAAGGATCCTGAGATTTTGGGCCAGCGACTGGGGATTAGACGGTTCGGCCAGGAGGGCACGTTCCTGGGACTCCCCCGCAAATGTCCGCAGCGGGCCCAGATCTGTCAGAACCATAGGCTTACCGGCCGCCATGGCCTCCAACGGCTTTAGCGGCGAGACCAGTTCCGTAACCGCCATCCGCCGCCGAGGGCAGGGCATCACATCAAAAACACTGATGTACTCCGCGACCTCTTGGGCACTTACCCGCCCGGTGAACTCTACGAGATCATCGATCCGCAGGATCTCTGCCTCCCGTTGCAGGTTGCTCAGCTCAGCACCGTCGCCAACAATCACTGCCCGAAACCCAACCCCCTGCTCCTTAAGGATCGCGAATGATCTCAGGAGATCAGCTACGCCTTCATAGTGGACAAGGCTCCCGGCATAGCCCACCACAGGGATGTCTGCGGGCAGCTGAAGCTTGGTCCGCACCCTTTCGGACGGCGGCATCGGGGTGAAGCTGTCGGTGTCCACGCCGTTGGGAAGGAGATGGATTCGGTCAGGATGTACGCCGCGGCGGACCAACTCGTCCTTCACCTGCTCCGTGATCGCAAACACCGTGTCTGCGGCCCGCGCTACATGGCTTTCCAGCTTTTCAGCGAGCCGATAACGCTCGGATTCTTCCCAGCCGGGTTTACCGGAGGCCTCGGTAACCTCCCACAGCCCCCTCACCTCATAGGAAAACGGCAAGCCAAGCCGCCGGGCGGCGGCCAGCGCCGGAAGGGCAGTCACATGGTTCGAGGCTGCATGAATCGCTTGGACACGCGCCTGCTGGGCTTCACGGACATATATGTCCGTCGCTTCCGTCCAGTAGTGGTCCAAGGCTTGGTCAGTCCAACTGGGGCCGGGATTAAAAACATGCTTCACGCCACGGATTGTTTGGACTAAACGTTCAGTGGCGGGGGCCGGCGCATCGGTTGCAGCGTCCCAGGGATATCCCGGACGGGCGGCGACAAGCACATCCATTCCGCCCTGCCGCAAACCCAGGCTGAGCTCTGCCGTCCGTGTCGAATACCCGTTGCTGTTGAAGTGGCCCGTACTGTGGGCGCAATAGAGAATCCGGCCTCTTTCCGTCAGATAGCCGGGATTGGGCTGGCGGGGCCCGAGCGGCGGCAGGCGGTCCGCAATCCGGGCCATCCCCAGCACGGCCTCAACGGTCCTCTTATCGCTTCCGGTAAGGGTTTCAACGCCAGATAAGTGCCGGCGAACCAGCCTTGCGGGTTCTTCGAGGTCCCCCAGGACGTAATAACCGTGAGAGACGGCCTGCAAAACGTTGCGGATGGAAGGCTCCGCGTTAGCCCGCTCCACATACGTACGTTGGAGTGCGCGAAGCTCCCTGCGCGTGCCCTGCTCTTCTGTCGGGCTCGGTGTTTCGAGCGCGGGTACCCGCCCGGCTAAAAGAGCGGTACCACCCATCTGCTTCATTTGCTGCACCGCTTTACGGACGCTGCGGACAGGCAGCGTAATTGCCTTTCCTGCCCGCAGCGTCGATGATGCCCGCAAAGCAGTCAGGGTTTTCCGCAACCGCTGGGCTTCCACTTTGGAGGCCTGCAGTTCCGCACGAACCTGCTCAAGCTCCAGGCGCACGTCGTGAAACTCGCTGCCAAGCGACAGGAGTTCCCCGGCGTCCCGCTTGCTTTGAGCCAGTACACGTTCGTAGTCGGCAATAAGCGCATCGATATCGGCTGCATATCGCTGCCGCCTGGCGTGTTCGGCCGGGGAAAAGGCCTGCTGTTCATCTGCGTGGTGCGTCATGGTCTTTCGGCTTTGTTGAGCGGGATGGGTACGTGAAAGGGCTAGCGCCAGATTCCCCGCGTATCGATGACCTCGCGGCCTGTGAGCAGGGCGCGGTCGAGAGCCTTGAAGGCATCATGGTCTACCAGCAGGAGTACGATGTCCGCGTCTCCGATAGCGTCCTCGGCGGATTCCAGTGTCACGTTGGCGCAGCTGGCGAGTGCGCGCGGCAGTTCCGCGACGTGTGGTTCCACTACACCGATTGTTGCGGCCGGCATTCTGGTGCTGAGGTCGGCAACGATGGAAACTGCGGGTGATTCCCGCAGGTCATCAATGTTGGCCTTAAAGGCCAGACCCAGTGCGGCAATCTTCGGTGCAGCCTTGCCTGCGCTGAGCTGTTCAACCCGGTCCAGGACCCAGAGCGGTTTGGCATCATTGGTTTCGCGCGCCTGGCGGATCAGGTTGGCTTCCTCGGGAGCGCTCGACACGATAAACCAGGGATCCACCGCGATGCAGTGACCGCCCACGCCCGGTCCGGGCTGCAGGATATTCACGCGCGGATGGTGGTTCGCAAGCTCGATCAGTTCCCAGACATCGATGTTCAGCTTGTCGCTGATTACTGAGAGCTCATTCGCAAACGCAATATTCACGTCCCGGTAGGAGTTCTCCACCAGTTTGGCCATCTCTGCCGTCGTCGCGTCAGTGAGGTGCATGCCTCCTTGGCAGAAAACGCTGTAGAGATCCCTCGCCCGCTCGGCTGCAAGCGGAGTCAGGCCGCCGATGATGCGGTCGTTGGTGACGAGCTCGATCATCACACGGCCCGGAAGTACCCGCTCAGGACAGTGGGCAACATGGATGAGCGGCAGCCCGGTATCCGGATCCAGAGACAGATCCGGGCGAAGTGCCACGAGGTACTCGCCCAGGTGCCGTGTGGCGCCGGGAGGAGAGGTCGACTCCAGAATAATGAGTTCGTCACCGGACAGCTGCGGCGCTATGCCACGGGCCGCCGCTTCGATATAGGACAGATCGGCAGTCCTGTCAGCATTAAACGGCGTCGGAACAGCCACAATGTAGGCATCCGCCACCGGGGTGTCCGTTGTTGCCTTCAGCATTCCCTGACTGACGGCGCCTGCAACGTGCACGCCGAGGTCGGGCTCAACAAACGGGACTTCCCCCCGGTTGATGGCTTCAACGTTGGCTTCCTTGACGTCAACTCCAATGACGTTCAAACCGTTGGTCGCCAACACTGCGGCGGTCGGCAAGCCGATGTAGCCCAAGCCGATAACAGCTACGTCCTTGATTTCCTTCATATTCATTTCCCCTATAGTGCGATCTGTTCATCGGGTTTGCCGAAGAACTGGATGTCACCCGACGCCAGCAAAGCGGTATCGGAAATTTTCCAGGTGTGGTTGTTCAAGCCACGGAACTGTGCGTAGTTGAAACGGTCGGAGGCATAAATCCGGCCTCCGTCCGCCCGTATGTCGTTCAGGAACCGGGTGTCCTCACCCCTGTTCAGGGCAGTGAATGGAACTGACTCAAACACTTCCCGACGGGCGGTGATCGTGGGGCCCATCACCGAAGCAGTGAATCTGTGCTCACGGTCGGCGAATCGAAGCAGCGTCGCATCGTGCCCTGCAACGTACATGTAGTGGGCCTGTTTTCCTACGACGTCGGCGCGGGAATAGGCCAGGGCGTGGACCAGATCGCGCAGGTAATTGGGCGCATAGAAATCATCGTCATCCATCTTGGTGAGCACCTGCCCGCTGGCGGCGGCCACACAGGCGTTGAGGCACTCCCCCAGGGACTCGCTGCGCGGACGCGTAAAGACAACAACGTTTTCCAGTCCGTAGCGGAGACTGAGACGCTTCACCTCGACATCGTCCGCTTCAAAGCCATGGGTACACAGCACCAGTTCAGTTTTTGGGCCCTGCAGCGCCCCGGCCGTCCGGAAAACAGCTTCCAGACGGTCGGGCCGGATGGTCGACACAAGCAGCGACACGGACGGAAGTGCAACGGGACGGGTTGCAGCAGGCAGCGCAGCCTCGACCACGGATTCAACCCGGTGAGCATATGTATGGGCGGACCAGATCCGCCGCTGGGCCAAATGCAGCTGGCGTTCAGAAAGCTGCGGATTCCGGGTTATGGCGAGAAGGGTTTCCTTGGTCTCCTCCCGCGACGTGACAATGAACTGTTCCCCGGGTTCCCACTGGGTGGACAGTGCCAGGCTCGGAGTGCTCACCACAGATGTCCCTGCAGCCGTGATTTCAAAGATCCGGCGGGCGCACATACTCGGCGAATCAACAACGGAGTTCACGTTCAGGAAGGCCTTGTAACCCTTATAGGCGGTAAGCATCTGGTTGTAGGCCAGGGAACCCGCGACGTGTTTGCTGAACGGTTCAGGGAAGCGATAGTTCGGATCCTGGCCCGCGTGCCGGGAGAAGATGTCCAACCCGATTCCCTTTTCCACACCGGCGTCATGGGCACCACCCAACAGCACGTCCATCTGTGCCCGGCGTTCCGGATACTTGTGGGCGAAGTACATCCCGGCGAAAGCCACATCGCGGTGATGCCAGCCCTGGCGCGGACGCACGGGATTATGCAGGACCGGCTGCGCCGCAAACTGGAGGACACCAATGCGTTCGTGGCCCAAATCCCTGATGTAGGACTCAATGCGTCCGGAATCGCTGGTATAAACCCAGTCGAAGAGCCTCGCGGTCTCCAGGAAATCCGAATAATGCGGCGGATCCTCCTTGTTCCAAAACACCGTGGGAATTCCCAGGGACCGGCAGGTCTCCATCAGCTCGACAAAGTCGGCCTTGGGACCGGATTCGCCGGCAAGCTGATATCGCCACTGGCCTCCGTTTCCGGCCCAGGCCGACTCGATGAAAATCAGGTCCGGCTGAGCCTCAGCGAGTTCCCGTCGCCAGCCGGCACGCGAGAGGGCCACCTGGTTCCATTCAAACTGCAGCGCTGCCAGCGAGAACTCGTCCAGGATCACCCCAACTGTGAGGTCTGCGCGCCGGGGATCAACCTGCTCCGCCTCATACGCGTCAAACCGCAGGCGTTTGCGGAAGCGGCCCGCCTTCAGCGGCTGCGCGCCAGTAACGGCACCGTTATAGCGGTTCTTTTCACCACGGAGTCGTCGCTGGTTTTCCCGGAGCCCTTCGAAGCCGTTCCGCCGGAAATGCCACGCGGCTGCTCTGGCTTCCTGTATCAGTCTGCTCATGCGTCCGACTTCCTCCGTCCCGGAGCCAGCGGCTGGATGGTTACGGGGCGCAGGTCCTTGAGCATCCGTCTGCGCAGCTTGGCGGCTGCGAAACGGTCCTTGTTGGCCAGTTCCTTGGTGTACCGCCGGTACCAGGCAAGCGCCACGGCGGGATCTCCGTCAAAGAGCAGATCGCCCTTATCCAGCCAGATAACCCGGGTGCACAGGTCCTGGATGGTCTTGAGGCTGTGGCTGACCAGGAACACGCAGCCGGCCTGTTCCCGAAGATCGTCCATGCGGCGTTTGGTACGGTCGCGGAATTCGTCATCGCCCGTATTTAGTGCCTCGTCAATAATGAGGATTTCGGGGTCGATGGCAGTCGCAATGGCGAACCGTAGCCGGGATGCCATGCCGGACGAGTACGAACGCATCGGGAGGCTTATCGCCTCCTCAAGTCCGGAAAGTTCAAGGATTGACTCATATTTGGCCCGGATCTGCGCATGGTTCATGCCGAGTGCCAGGCATCCGAGCATGATGTTCTGTGCCCCGGACAGGTCCGGCACCAATGCAGCCGAAACCCCGAGCATGGTGGGCGTTGATGACGCGTAGACCGTCCCGGCCGTGGGCTGGAGTTTCCCGCACAGAAGATTCATCAGCGTGCTTTTTCCGGACCCGTTGAGGCCAATGACGCCAATCGCTTCACCCTGTTCGGCCACAAAGGACAAAGGTGCCAGCGCGTGGACCTTCACCGACGATGCAGGCCGCCGGAAGCGCCTCAAACCCCGCGCAGTGCCTTCCGGAACGTCACCTGACGGAGACTTGGACGCCGTTGAGGAAAGGCGATAGGTCATTTCGACTCTGTCCACCACTACGGCCGGCGAACTCGCTAACCGATCGAACTCAATCGTTTCCGGCATAGGACTCTTCCCTCTTCCAGAAGAAAACAACTCCAACAATGAGCGCGCCCAGCGCCCACGCTGCCAGCCCGGCCCAGCTCTGCCAGGCAGGTGTGGACGCATAGAGAACGGAGTCGCGCACGATGGACAGGAGCAGGTACAGCGGATTGGCTTCCACCATTGATTTCAGCCACGGAACGCTGTTGTAGCGCTCGATGCTGAACATGACGCAGGAGGTAAACATCCAGAACCGCATTCCAAAGGAGAGGACGTGGACCAGGTCATTGACCTTGGCCACCATTGGCGCCAAGATCAGCCCGGCCCCGAGGTTGAAGAGGACCTGCAGAAGGACGGCGGGCAGCACCAGCAGCCACCGCCAGGTGATTTCCTCCGTAGGCGCCAAAATGATAACCAGCAGGAACATCATGATGAGGACCGGTATGTTGGCGAGCAGCTCGCGGATGTTTACGGCCACAGCCAAGGTTGCGCGCGGGAAACTAAAGGCCTGGATGACGTTCCGGTTGGTCCGGATCACCTTGGCACCGTTCAGGATGGCACGGGAGCTCATCTGAAACAGGAAAATACCGATGATGAGGTAGCCAATGAAGTTCTCTATGCCCCGTCCGGCTCCCAGCAGAAGTCCGAAGATCGCGAAGTACGCCAGCCCGTTGAGGAGTGGATCCAGCAATAGCCAGGCGCTGCCAAGCCGGTCTCGGCTGTTGCCGGTCTGCACCCTGGCCTTGGCGTCGTACGCCATAAAGTGCCGGTAGTCCCAGAGCGACACCAGATAGTCCAGCAGGGGCGGTTTCGCTCCGACCCTTGATACCTTGCGCAGGTCAACCGAGACAGTGACGGTCTTTTTGCCGGCTTCGATGTCGGCGGAAGCCTGGGTCATGATCCGGCTCCAACTTCGCTGTACATTTCCACCGTGGACTCAGCCACGGATCCCCAGGTACGGGTCTCCAACACGTGCCGTCGGCCGCGGCGTCCCAGGTTCCCGCGCAGTGAGGGATCGGCCATCAGTGTGCTGATCCCCTCAGCCAGGCTCCGGGGGTCCGACGGGCCCACCAGAAGGCCGGTGACCTTGTCCTGGACCAGTTCCTCAAGCGCAGGCAGGGCACTGGCTATCACCGGCCGTGCGCAGGCCATGGCCTCCACCGGCTTCAGCGGAGTTACCGCTCGTGTCACGTTCAAATCCTTCCGAGGCACCACAAAAACGTCGAGTGCCTGATGGTACAAATGGGCCTGTTCCCGGGGCACCCGGCCGGTGAAGATGACGCGGTCCGTCAGCCCCAGATCCTCTGCCATCGCCCGCAGCCGGGGTCCGGCCGCGCCGTCGCCGACAATCAGGCAGTTGAGGTTGGGCAGCTGGCCGGCAATACGCGAAAAGGCAGTAATGAGGTCATCGAGCCCTTCATAGTCAACCAGACTGCTGACCGTTCCGATCAATTCCGTGTCGGTATCGAGTCCAAGGCGGCGCCGGGCGGCGGCTGCAGCCAGCGGTTCTTCGAGGTAGCTCTCCCCCACTGCGTTGGGCAGGAGCCGGATCCGTTCCGGTGCCAATCCGCTTTCCGCGATTTCCCCGGCCATGACCGTGCCAAGCGTGGGCACGAGGTCGGCCCGTGCCATAACCCGGGCCTCACAGGCACGAAACAGCCGGTACCGTTCGCTGCGGCGTGCTTCCTCAGGACGGGTCGAGGACCACGTGTCGGCGAGCTGGCCGCGGACCTCGTAGATCCAGGGAATGCCGAGAGCCTCGGCAACGGCGGCGGTCACCAGTCCGTTGACGAAATGCGTGGTGGTATGCAGAACCGCCGGCCGCGTCTTCAAGGCCAGGGCGAGTGTCAGTTCGGCCTGCTGCTGCAGCCGTTGCTGCATGCCAAAGGGCAGCCGCGCAGGCAGCAGCCTGTTATAGGTGACGCCGTCAATGCGATCTATGTCCCGTGCCAGCAGCTTGCCCACCTGCACGGGGTAGCCCGGCCGGGTGACCGCATGGACCGTCCAGCCACGCTCGGACTGTGCCTTCAGGATTGAGTGCGTGCGCTGGGCATAACCGCTGCCGGTATGCGGGAGGCTGTTGGTGAGAATATGCAGTACAGTCTCCGGATTCGGCACGTAGCCCTTCACCGGATCCAGGATCGGCTGCCATCCTTCAAAAACGGCGAGCTCCGAGGCGAGCCGGCGCTGCTGTCTACGCTCGGCCCGGCTCCCGGACTCGAGTACCTCCACAGCACCGGTCATGTCGCCGTCGTACCATCGGCGGCGCGCGAGCGTCCCGGGCAAACCGCGGGTGCCGGGTTCCGCTGCGGCAAGGAGCCGGTCAGCCAGGTCCCCGAACCCGGCAGCGGTAGCAACGTCCGCGAGGTGCAGGGCCCGCCGGCCTGCAGCCCCTTCGGATGAGGCCGCGGTAAGCCGGCGTTCGGCGGTTTCCTTTTCACCCCGTACGACGGCGGCCAGCGGTCCCAGGACTGTCCTTGCGGCAACTCTTTCCACTGTCCGTACCAACGGATCCAGCACCCGGCCGGGTATTCGTCGGGACACCTGCAGTCCCAGGACCACCGGGTCATCGCCCAGATGCTCAAGTACGGTGCCTGCCGCCAGGGAGGCATTACGGGCCGCTGTCCGAAACTTCATGCTTGCGGCCGGCCTCCCGCCACGCTGCGCAGCAGATCAGCATAGGCCACCGCCAGTGAATCCACGTCGGCATTGTCCTGTACCCAGTCCCGACCGGATGTACCCGTAAGGAGCCGGCTCCTGTCACCGTGAAGTTCCTTCCACAGCTGGGCTATCGATTCAGGGGAAGACTCCACAACGTCGCCGGCGCCCGATTCCTCGATGATCGAACGTGCCTCGCCGCGAACGACGGCGGTGACGTGCCGGCCTACTGCCAGAACTTCGTAGGTCTTGGACGGGATGGTGGTTTCAAAGGATTTCCAGTCATCGCGGAGGGACACCACGCAGGTGTCCGCCGCCCGGTAGTACTCCATGACTTCACGCCGCCGGGCCGGGCCATGGAAGCTCACGGGTGCATTGAGTTCCCGCGCCAGCGTCATCAGCTGCCGGCGCTGGACGCCGTGGCCCACCATCGTCAGGTGGACGTAGTCACGGGCCAGCGCAGCGGCCCGTATCACGAGGTCCAGCCGTTGGCTTTCACCGTGATTGCCGAGGTAAAGCACCTCCAGCCGCTCCCGTTTTTCCGGCGGTGGAGGCAGCAACTCCCGTACCGAAATATCGACGCCGTTAACAACCGTGGCCACGTTCTTCAAACCGCGTTCCCGCAGCGTGGAGGCGAAGCCGTAAGTCACGGTCACCACCAGGTCGGCACGTTCCTGGAACGTGACTACTGCCCGTTCCGTCAGGCTTTTGGCACTTCCCCGGACAATCCGGGCATCGCGGGCAATATCCGGCCATGCATCGCGCATGTCCACGACGAAGGGAACACGTCGAATCCGGGACAGCAGGTATCCGGCGCCAAGGATGGGGAGACTGGGAACAGTAACAATGACCGCGTCGGGCCGCCGGGTCAGCATGCCGGCCGCTACTGATGCCGCAGCGCTGAAACAGTGGTCCATCAGCCGCCCCAGCCGCGTGGTGCGGTGCCAGAGATAGGGAACCCGCAGAATCCGTTCTCCGAACATGCCAACGTCCCAGCGGAAAGCACGGCCGGCTTCGGATTTGGGGAGTGTCCGCCGTCCGTTGGGTGCGTGGGCAACCGGCGTAATAACTAAAATCTCCCAATCGAGGCTTCGGAAATACCTGTTGAATTGGGTCCAGCGGCGCTGGGGCGGGCTATGTTCCGGCGTATATGAATGGGTAAGTAACTGAACCCGCACGGATATTCCCCCATACCAAAAACACCGCCGCGCACTTCACGACAGAAAGACGGAGCCTAGTCTACTCCTTGGTTTTACCTGACTCGACCGGAAGGGCCGAGCCGGTTCCCCGAAGTTTTAGATAATACAGTGCTCCGGCACCAATAAGGAGGACAATTACGCCTCCCCGTACCACCCACCCGGTTCCGCTGCTGGAATTTGCTGCGTCCGCGGAAAGCGGGGTAGCGCTGGGTGTGGCAGTGGGGGCAACCTCAGTGGTGGCACTGGGCGAGGACGAGGGTGAAGCGGAAGCTGGCGGTGTGGCGGACGGGGTGGGAGTAGGGGTGGGCGAGGGCTCTGCGCTCGGGTCGCGGGCCTCTCCGGTCTCCGGGTCCCAGACCAGGCCGGTGTACTCCCACGTCGCCGGGTCAACCAGATTGCCGGTGACCGGTTCAATGAAGTAGCCGGTGTCCGGGTGAATGAGGTATCCGGTGGAGTTATCCACCTGGTAGCCGGTCGCGGGATCCGTTCCTCGGGGCGCCGGAGCCTGCTCGGACGGAGCCGACGGGATCACCGGAGCGGGTTCTGGGATACCCGGATTTGGGGCCGGCTGCTGGGGCGGTGGCGCGGGGGCAGGCTGGGGTGCAGGCTGCGTCACAGGCGGCGGATCGGCTGGCTGCTCCTGACCACCTTCCCCCGGGGGTGGTGCAGTGACGCCCGGATCGGAGGGAGGTTCCTCCGATCCTGTTGCCGAAGCCGGACCTGCCGCAAGGAGCCCGGCGATGACCGCCGCAGCCCCTGCTGCCGCAGCACGCTGCCTGAAATTACTCATGATCCTTAGTTCCGCTCCTCGATGGTGTCCAGATATCCGGCCACGTCGTCTGCGTCCAGAGCGGCCCCCATGTCAGCAATGGCACCG
This sequence comes from Arthrobacter sp. YD2, assembly GCF_030410475.1. Lineage (NCBI taxonomy): Bacteria > Bacillati > Actinomycetota > Actinomycetes > Micrococcales > Micrococcaceae > Arthrobacter > Arthrobacter sp. YD2. Next base: position 26,062 of record NZ_JAUHHB010000002.1, on the reverse strand, counting down.
GTATCGGGAATGATAATCGATTGTCCGTCCGCGGAGGTGCCAATTCCCGCATTGGGCAGCGTAAACATGTGCACGTCCGCAGAGCGCACGCTGCGCAGGCTCAGCCCAAGGCTTCCGACGGCGGCGGCATCAAGTTCCTCGTCGACGCGGAGATAGGGGGAAATTTCGCCCACCATGTTGTTGATCCGAACAGGATTGGTCAGGGTGTCTCTGGCCAGGATTCCGGAAATGAGACCGGACAGAAAAGCCTGCTGGTTTTTAACCCGCTGGTAATCCCCATCAGTAAAGGCATACCGTTCGCGGACGTATTTCAATGCCGAATCGCCCTCGATCCGGATGGGTCCTGCATCGAAATACTCTCCTTGCGCTCCTTCAGATTGGAAGGCCACCTCATTGTTTACGGTGACTCCGCCCAGGGCCTCCGTCAGGCCTTTGAATCCCTCGAAGTCAATGACTGCCACATGGTCAATAGGAATATCGAAGAGGGACTGCACGGTGGCCACGCTGAGCTGAATGCCTCCGAAGGCCGACGCGGCGTTGATCTTGTGCTCGCCGTACCCGGGGATGTCCACCCAGGTGTCCCGCATGATCGACGTGACGTAGATACCGTGGCGGTCCCCCGGGATGTGCAGGAGCATCATGGTGTCTGACTGCGCGTCTCCGGCCGCGGGATCCCTGCTGTCACTTCCGATCAGCAGGATGTTCTGCGAGTCCTTGGCTGCTTCGGATTTTTCCGGCTTGTCCGCTGGAAGCGCATTGGCGATCACCTGTTTACCGGAGTCAAAGGTCCGTGCCAGGTTCCAGAGGTAGCCTCCAGCGGCCAGCGCGGCCACCAGGACCAGGCTCAGCATCACGAGCAGCACGGTCCGCACCGGCCGGCGGCCCTTGCGGGGCCGCTGCTCCGGGTAGTCGTCGAAGGTAAATGGATGGTCGCTCACGTTGTGTCCTCAGGTCGGGGGCGGTATGAGTCTATACACCCCGCCACCGTGGACCGATTCCGGTGGTACCGCGCATGCCGGATATCCTTGGTTCATGAAGTTCTCTGCACTCCCCGCCGTGTCCTTGCTCGTTGCGGCTGTGGCGACGGGCTGCACTCCGGTAGCCGATGTCGATTCCGCACCGGACGCGGCAAACCCGGAGTGTGCTGCCGTGATGGTTGCCTTGCCCGGGGAAATGGCCGGGTACGAGCTCAGGGACACTGACAGCCAGGCAACTGCGGCATGGGGCAACCCGTCCAAGGCCATCCTGCGCTGCGGAGTTGCCGTGCCGGGTCCCACAACGGACCAGTGTGCCACGGTGAACGGCGTGGACTGGCTCCTGCGCGAAGGCGAAGAAACGTGGACCGCCACCACCTACGGCCGGGATCCCGCCGTCGAAGTGATTTTCAACCCGAATGAAGTAGCCTCGTCGACGGTGCTGGTTCAGCTGCAGAACGCAGTATCCAATATTGAGCCCACCAGGGAATGTCTCAGCCCCGAAGACACTTTGGACCTGGAAGGCAGTTAGTTCCGGGAATCGCGGTTAGCCGGCGGGAGCTCTCGCCGGCAGGTAGCCCGCCAGATTATCCGCCGCAAGAGCCGCAGTGATGTCCGCTACTGCCGCGGCGTCCGGGACCGCCGCCGGCAGCCCGGCTGCCGAGACTCCCCCGCCTTGGACGGGAAGCGTGTACATGTGTATGTCCGCGGGCCGGATCTCCCTGAGGCTGAATGCCAGTGCCCCTGCCGTCCTCGAATCGAACTCTTCATCCACGCTGAGGTACGGCGAAATTTCATTGACCACATTGCCTATCATCACCGGGCTGGGTACCTGCCCGCGGTCCAGGAGTCCGGAAAGGATACCGGCAAGCAGGGCCTGCTCGTTCCTCATCCGGCGTGAATCGCTGTCACCGGTGAAGGTGTGCCGGGTGCGGACATAGTTCAGCGCCGACTCCCCCTGAACCGTAATCCGCCCCGCAGCGAAGAACTCCCCCTCGGGACCGTCGGAGTGGAAGGGCGCATCATTATGTAATGTGACCCCGCCCAGGGCGTTGGTCAGGCCGCGGAAGCCCTCGAAGTCGACCACGGCGACGTGGTCGATGGGAACGTTGAACAGGTTCTGCACCGTCTCCACGGTCAGGGAAACGCCGCCGAGCCTCATGGTCGAGTCGATCGGCTGGCTGCCATGTCCGGGCACATCCACCACGGCGTAGGGCAGGATCGAAAGCACGTAGACACCGCTGCGGTCCCCGGGAAGATGCAGCAGCATCATCATGTCCGGTGTGGCATCCCCACTGGCCGGGTTCCGCGTTTCGCTGCCCATCAGGAGAATGTTCCGGGCGTTCTCTGCGGCTTCTGTCCGGGGTGGTTTATCCACCGGAAGCGCCCCGGCGATGGTGGTCCTGCCCTCATCGTAGGCAGTGCCCAGGTACCAGAGGAATCCTCCGGCGGCGACAGCTACGGCCAGCACCACACCCAGCATTGCCAGGGCGGTATTGCGGATACGCTTCCGCCGCAGACCCATCCGCCGGCGCCCGTGTTCCGGAGGCGCCGGCGTGGTTTCCTGTGAAAGGCGCTTGCGTATGCCGGGTCCTTGCATCATGTCCGGTCCTCGCATCATGTCCGCGGTCAGTCCTAGAGGCCTGAGTGTAACCGTGCGGGGACTGCCGAACAGAGGAACCTGCAGCGGGAGGAATACCCTAAAAGACTGGAGCCCTACGCGCTCCGGAGCCGGTCTTAGCGCAGCCCGGTGGGCCGAGCAAGTGCCAGCGAAATAAGTTCGTCGATCAGCTCGGTGTACGGCAGCCCGGATTTGGCCCACATCTGCGGATACATGCTGATGGGAGTGAACCCGGGCATGGTGTTGATCTCGTTGATGATCAGCTCGCCGCCGGGGGTATAGAAGAAGTCCACGCGGGAGAGTCCTTCGCCGCCCACGGCGTCGAAGGCGACTCCGGCCAGCCGGCGGACCTGTGCGGAAATGTCCGGCGGCAGATCGGCCGGGCAGCTCAGCTCCACCGCAGTCCCGTCAACGTACTTGGCTTCGAAGTCATACCACTCGTGTCCGCCGTCCTGGACGGCGATCTCACCGGGCTGGCTGGTGCGCGGATCTTCCGTCCCGCGGCCCTGGAGAACAGCAACCTCGATTTCCCGGCCGACTATCCCGGCTTCTACAACAACTTTGGGATCGTGCAGGCGGGCGGCTTCAATGGCCGCCGGCAGCTGCGCCGGATCCGTCACCCGCGTGATGCCCATGGAGGATCCCGCCCGGGCCGGCTTCACGAACAGCGGGAAGGCGAGAGAACCTGCACGGTTCAGGCAGGCCTGCGGATCCCGCAGCCACTGCCGGTCGGTGATGACTTCGTAGGGTCCCACCGCCAGGCCGGCCGATTCAAAGACAACCTTCATGTAGTGCTTGTCCATCCCCACCGCGGAGGCCAGCACACCGGCTCCCACGTACCGCACGTCAGCCATTTCGAGCAGTCCCTGCAGGGTGCCGTCCTCGCCGAACGGTCCATGCAGCAGCGGCAGCACAACGTCGATCCGGCCCAGGCTGCGCGGCAGGCTGCCAGGGGCGTGGGCCACCAGTTCACGGCTGTTGTCCTGGGATGAGAGCACTACAGATTCCTCGGACGCAGGAACTTCGGGCAGGGTTGCCGAGCGCAGGGACCACTGCGCCGGATCAGCCGAGACGAGGCTCCACTGCCCGTTTTTCGCGATGCCGATGGGAACGACGTCGTACTTGGCGGTATCGATGGCCTGCAGCACTCCCGCTGCAGTCACGCAGCTGACCGAGTGTTCGCTGGAGCGGCCGCCGAAGAGCACGGCTACGCGCGGCCGGTTTGAAGCGCCGGCCGGAGCGGCAGCAGATGGGAATTCAACACTCACTGGGCGGACACACCTTCGGATTTCAGTTCGCGGGCCAGCAGCCGCGGGCCCAGTTCATCCACAGTAATTGCGCCCTGCAGTACGGCGACTACGTTTTCGGTAATGGGCATGTAGACGCCCAGCTGGGTAGCGCGGTCCAGGACGGCCTGGGCTGATTTGATGCCTTCTGCGGTCTGCGTCATGGACGCGTTGACCTCGGCGAGGCTCAGGCCCTGGGCCAGCAGGGTCCCCGCAGTGTGGTTACGGGAGAGCGGCGAGGAGCAGGTGGCAATCAGGTCACCCATGCCGGCCAGGCCGGACATGGTTTCAGCGCTGCCGCCCAATGCCAGTGCCAGCCGGGTGGTCTCGGCCAGTCCCCGCGTCATCACCGATGCCTTGGTGTTGTCACCCATTTTTTTGCCGTCACAGATGCCGACGGCCAGGGCGATCACGTTCTTGACGATGCCGCCGATCTCCGTCCCCACGACGTCGGTGTTGGTGTACGGCCGGAAGTAGGGGGCGGTGCAGGCTTCGGCAATCCATCCGGCGGTGTCCAGGTCCGTGCAGGCCACCACGGAGGCAGTGGGCTCCTGGCGGGCGATTTCCATGGCCAGGTTGGGGCCTGAAACCACCGCAATCCGGTCTGCCGGCATACCGAGTTCCTCGGCGATTACCTGGCTCATCCGGGCATCGGTGCCCCGCTCCAGCCCCTTCATCAGGGATACAACGACGGCGTCATCCGGAATCAGGCCGGCAACTTCCCGCAGCTGGGCACGCAGGGACTGTGCCGGGACGGCTAGGACCACCAGATCGGCGCCGGTGAGCACCTCCGCCAGATCGGTAGAGGCACGCAGGTTCTCCGGAAGGACGGTGTCCTTCAGGTACTGGGTGTTTCGGTGGCGTCCGTTGATATCCTGGGCCACTTCGGGGCGGCGGGCCCACAGCCGTACGTCAGTGCCGCGGCGGGCACCGGAATCTGCGGCAATCTTGGCGAAAGCCGTACCCCAGCTTCCTGCGCCCAGGACGGCGACAACGGCGGGGTGTTCACTGCGGGCGGTCACTTTGGAGCCTCCGGTTTGATGTGTGTGGTTGATGTGCCGGAGACGTTGCCGCCGGTCTCGAAAGACCGGCCGATCTGCCGCTGGCCGTTTGCCACCGGGTCCCAGCGGGCCTTGGGCGGCTCGGCTCCGCGAAGTTTGGAGACCATGTCGGTCAGGTCCGACATGATCCGGTCGGTGGCCCCGTCCAGGACGGCCTTACTCAGCGGCTGGTCCGCGAAGTCGGACAGGTCCACCGGCTCGCCCACCACCAGCTGTACGTGTTTACGCGGGAAGAGTGAGGGACGCTTGGCATAGCGCGGGAGCAGTTCCTGGTCTCCCCAATGGGCGATGGGGATTACCGGTACCCCGGTGGTGAGGGCAAGCCGTGCCGCACCGGTCCGGCCTTTCATGGGCCAGAGATCGGGATCGCGGGTCAGGGTGCCTTCGGGGTAGATCACCAGGGCGCGCCCGGCTGCCAGAGCCTCGCGGGCAGCATCCAGGGACCCGGCTGCACCAGCGGTCACGCGTTCCACCGGAACCTGGTTCGTGGACGAGAGCGCCGGGCCCAGCACGGGGACCTTGAACAACGATGCCTTGGCCAGGAAGTGCGGTGGGTGGCCCTGGTTGTAGAGGAAATGCCCCACCACCACCGGATCGATTTCAGTCACATGGTTCGGGCAGACAATAAACCCGGTGTCCTTGGGAAGGTTCTCCGCGCCGTGCCACTGCTTCCTGAGGAAGACATTAAACACCGGGCGCAGGGTCCCGGCGAGCAGCGCGAAGACCACCCGTGACCTTCTCGATTCCTTCATGGCGTCAGGCTACCGGAGTCCGGCGGATACGCCGGAAGCCACGTCAAAGTCAGCGCCGAGTCCCTCCAGCTTGCCCTGGAAGTGTTCGTAGCCGCGGTTGATGAGCTCGATGCCGGTGACTCGGGACGTGCCCTCGGCCGCCAGCGCGGCGATCAGGTGGCTGAAGCCGCCGCGCAGGTCCGGAATGTCGATTTCGGCACCGCGCAGCTGTACGGAGCCTGCGATGACCGCCGAGTGCAGGAAGTTCCGCTGCCCGAAACGGCATGGGACGCTGCCCAGGCATTCACGGTGCACCTGGATATTGGCACCCATGCGGACCAGGGCGTCGGTGAAGCCGAAGCGGTTCTCGTAGACAGTCTCGTGCACGATGGAGACGCCCTCCGCCTGGGTCAGCGCCACGACAAGCGGCTGCTGCCAGTCGGTCATAAAGCCCGGGTGGACGTCGGTTTCCAGCACCAGCGGGTTCAGCGCGCCGCCGGGGTGGTAGAAGCGGATGCCGCCGTCGTCGACGTCGAACGCCCCGCCGATCTTCCGGTAGGTGTTCAGGAACGCGGTGAGGTCCTTCTGGTCCGCACCTTCTACGTAGATGTCTCCCTTGGTGACCAGGGCCGCCGAGGCCCAGGACGCGGCCTCGTTGCGGTCGGGAAGGGCACGGTGGTTGTACCCCGTCAGCTCTGCGACACCTTCAATACGGATGACCCTGTCCGTCTGCACGGAGATGATGGCGCCCATCTTCTGCAGGATGGCGATCAGGTCAAGGATTTCCGGCTCCACGGCTGCGCCGCGCAGCTCGGTGATTCCCACAGCCTTCACGGCCGTCAGGAGAACCTGTTCGGTGGCGCCGACGCTCGGGTAGGGCAGTTCCAGTTTGGCACCGGTGAGGCCCTTGGGCGCGGAGATGGAAATGCCGCCCGGGCGCTTTTCCACCACGGCACCGAAGTTGCGGAGCATCTGCAGGTGGTAGTCAATGGGGCGGTCGCCGATTTTGCAGCCGCCCAGGTCCGGGATGAATGCCTCGCCAAGGCTGTGCATCAGGGGTCCGCAGAGCAGGATCGGAATACGGGAGTCCCCGGCGTGGGCGTCGATGTCCTTGGATGCCGCCGTCTTGGCGTTCTTCGGATCCATGGTGAGGTCACCGGTGACGGGGTCCTTGGAGACCTCCACGCCGTGCAGCTTCAGCAGCGATGTGACAACCTCGACGTCCTTGATTTCCGGAACGTTGCGCAGCAGGGAAGGGCCGTTGCCGAGCAGGGCGGCAACCATGGCCTTGGGGACAAGATTCTTCGCCCCGCGGACCGGCACCTTTCCGGAGAGAGGAACCCCGCCTCGGATCGTAAGGACGCTACCCATGAACACCTGATTTCTTAACTAGATTGGCCCCGAACGCAATAAGAGACTGCAACCAAGCATAGGAGGAAGCGCCTACTTACTGAAATGACTCCGCTCCCCGACAGGGGCCGTGCCGGGGTGATTCCGGTCATGGCTGGCGGAGTGGAAAGCAGATAGGCCCCGCCGTCGCGGGGCCTATCGATTGTATCGAGATCCGGGGACGCCCACGAAACCGGGCGGGGCGCAAATCAGCAGTACCCTGCTGAACAGTTAGCCGGGAAAAACGCCCTGGTAAAGGGCAGGAAGCGTGGTGGGCTTGTAGGACGGACGCAGCGCTTCGAAGCTGGTGATTTCCGACTCATGCCGCAGGGTCAGCGCGATGTCGTCCAGGCCTTCGAGCAGCCGCCAGCGAGTGTACTCGTCAATGTCGAACGGCGCGTTGACGCTGCCGCAGACCACGGTGCGGGCCTGCAGGTCAACGGTGACTTCCGTGCCCGGCGCCTCCTCCAGCACCTTCCAGATGAGCTCAATGTCATCCTGGGCCACTTGGGCGGCCACCAGGCCCTGTTTGCCGGAGTTGCCGCGGAAGATATCGGCGAACCGGGAGGAGAGGACGGCGCGGAACCCGTAATCCTTCAAAGCCCATACGGCATGCTCGCGGGAGGAGCCGGTACCGAAATCCGGTCCGGCCACCAGCACCGAGCCACGGCTGTAGGGCTCCTGGTTGAGGATGAAATCCTCGTTCTTCCGCCAGCCGGCAAAGAGGGCGTCTTCGAAGCCTGTCCGGGTGATCCGCTTGAGGTAGACGGCGGGGATGATCTGGTCCGTGTCCACGTTGCTCTGGCGCAGCGGAACACCTATGCCGGTGTGTGTGGTGATCTTTTCCATAACAGGTTCTCCTATGCAGCGCTGACGGCGTCGACGGCGGCACCCGGCAGCGGGTCCAGGTCAGAGGGCGAGCTGAGGGTTCCGCGGACGGCCGTGGCGGCTGCCACCACCGGCGAGACCAGGTGGGTCCGCCCGCCCTTGCCCTGACGGCCTTCAAAGTTCCGGTTGGACGTGGAGGCGCAGCGCTCCCCCGGCTCCAGCTGATCCGGGTTCATGCCCAGGCACATGGAGCACCCGGCGAAACGCCATTCCGCGCCGAATTCCTTGAACACGCGGTCCAGCCCTTCGGCCTCCGCCTCCAGCCGCACCCGTGCCGAGCCGGGCACCACCATCATGCGGATATCCGGATCCTTCTGCCGGCCGCGGATAATGTCGGCGGCAATGCGCAGGTCCTCAATGCGGCTGTTGGTGCAGGACCCCAGGAAGACAGTGTCCACCCGGATCTCCTTCATGGGCGTACCGGCAGCCAGGTCCATGTAGGTCAGGGCCCGTTCGGCCGCGGCACGGGCGTTTTCATCCGCGAAGTCCTCCGGGGCAGGCACGGCGTCGGAGAGGGAGACGCCCTGCCCCGGGTTTGTTCCCCAGGTAACGAAGGGCTCCAGCTCATCGGCGTTCAGGAACACCTCAGCGTCGAACTGTGCGTCTTCATCCGTTGCCAGCGACCTCCAGTGCTCGACGGCGGCGTCCCAGTCCCGGCCCTGCGGTGCGTGCGGACGTCCTTTGAGGTAGGCGAAGGTGGTGTCATCCGGCGCCACCATACCGGCACGGGCACCGGCTTCGATGGACATGTTGCAGATGGTCATCCGTGCTTCCATGGACAGCGAGCGGATAGCAGAGCCGCGGTATTCCAGCACGTAGCCCTGGCCGCCGCCGGTGCCGATCTTGGCGATCACGGCAAGGATGATGTCCTTCGAGGTCACCCCGGGACGCAGAGTCCCCTCCACGTTGATGGCCATGGTCTTGAACGGCTTCAGGGACAGTGTCTGGGTGGCCATGACGTGTTCCACTTCAGAGGTTCCAATGCCCATTGCCAGAGCGCCGAAGGCTCCGTGCGTGGAGGTGTGCGAGTCTCCGCAGACCACCGTCAGCCCGGGCTGCGTCAGGCCCAGCTGGGGGCCGACCACGTGCACAATGCCCTGCTCGGCGTCCCCGAGGGGATGCAGCCTGACTCCGAACTCGGCGCAGTTGGCCCGCAGCGTTTCAATCTGCGTGCGGCTCACCGGGTCTGCGATCGGCTTGTCGATGGCCAGCGTGGGCGTGTTGTGGTCCTCGGTGGCGATGGTCAGGTCCGGGCGGCGCAGCCCCCTGCCGGCCAGTCGCAGCCCTTCAAAGGCCTGCGGGGAGGTCACCTCATGGATAAGGTGCAGGTCAATGTACAGAAGGTCGGGGGCGCCGTCCTCGCCCTTGTGCACTACGTGCTCATCCCAGACTTTCTGTGCAAGCGTCCTGCCTGCTACATGCTCAGCCATGCCGGTACCCCTCGTTGAGATCTTGTGCTGCGTTCCTTAAGGGAACCAGCCCACGGAGCCGGCGGTCCAGCTTTTCAACTTGCATCTCAGATAGTGAGACGGCAGTATCAGTGTATGGACACTGCAAGCGGGGTAGGCGTTATCGACAAGGCGGCGATGGTGCTGGATGCACTTGAAGCGGGGCCGACCACCCTTGCACAGCTGGTGTCTGCCACCGGGCTTGCCCGCCCCACCGTGCACCGGCTGGCATTGGCGCTGGTCCACCACCGTCTGGTGGGACGCGATATCCAGGGCCGCTTTGTCCTGGGCGGACGCCTCGTGGAGCTGGCCTCCGCCGCCGGAGAGGACCGGCTCATCGCCTCCGCCGGGCCCGTATTACTGCAGCTGCGCGATATCACCGGCGAAAGCTCGCAGGTATTCCGCCGGCAGGGTGAATGGCGGGTGTGTGTCGCGTCAGCGGAGCGGCCCATCGGCCTGCGTGACACCATCCCCGTGGGCACCCAGCTCTCCATGAAGGCCGGCTCGGCCGCCCAGTGCCTGCTGGCGTGGGAGGACCACGACCGCCTGCTGGAGGGGCTGCACAATGCCCGCTTCACCCCCACCGTGCTGGCCGGCGTGCGGCGCCGCGGGTGGGCCCAGAGCCTGGGCGAACGCGAACCCGGCGTTGCCTCGGTTTCGGCTCCCGTGCGTGGACCGTCCGGCCGGGTGATCGCCGCTGTGTCGATTTCCGGCCCGATCGAACGCCTGACCCGCCAGCCCGGACGTATCCACGCCGAAGTGGTAGCCAAGGCCGGCGCCCAGCTCACCGAGGCGCTGCGCAAGAACGCGGACTAGGCCTATTCTGGGAGCCTCCAATGCACGGGAGGCACCATGAAGCGGATGCGCGTGCTGTGGAACATTGTCCGGGTGACCAACGCGGATTACGTGCTCTACGGCTTCCTGATTGCCCTTGGCACCGCGGCTTTGTTGCTGCCCCGGTTCGAGCCCGGCATTCCGGATTTCGGGGACAGCCTCTGGTACCTCTTCAGTTCCTTTACCACCATCGGGTTCGGAGACTATGTAGCGGTCACCTTTGCCGGCCGGCTGATAACCGTAGTGGTGGCGCTCTACGGCATCCTGGTGGTCGCCCTGCTGACCGGCATCATTGTGGGCTTCTACAATGAACTGCTCCGAATCCGCTCCCGAACCTCGCTGAACGATCTGGTGGATGAGCTTGAGCACCTCCCGGACCTGTCCCGGGACGAGCTGGACTCCCTGGCCCGACGCATCCGGGAGCGGCATATCATGCGCTGACCGCCTGGATCGGTTTGGCCTGCACAGCTCAGCCGGCGAAGTGGTCCCAGCCCATGGCCTGGGGCGCCTCGCCGCCTACCGTTACACCGCAGCCGTCCTGCACAATGCCCATCCGGACAAATCCCTTTGGCAGCACGGCACCGGGCGGGAACGTGGCCAGCAGGCCATGATCCTCTCCCCCGCCCAGCACCCAGTCCAGTGGATCGGTTCCCAGCCTCTGTGCTGCGGGCGCGAGCAGTGCCGCACGGTTACGGACGTACTCCGCGTCCAGGTCAATTCCGACGCCCGATGCCCGGGCTATCCGGCCGGCGTCCCGCACCAGCCCGTCGGAAACGTCCAGCATCGCCGTTGCGCCCGCCGCCGCCGCCCGCGGGCCCAGGTGTATCGGCGGATGCGGCCGGTTCTGGGACGCGACCAGGGTGGCAAGAAGCTGGTCCGGCTCTTCCCGGACGGTTGAATAGTCCAGACTGCTCTCCAGCACTGCCAGCCCACCGGCTGCGGCCCCCAACGCTCCGGTAAAGCCCAGGACGTCACCGGGCCGCGCTCCGGAGCGAAGGACGGGTGTCCGTCCTTCGAGGTCACCGGTTACGGCTGCGGTGACAACAATCTGGCTGCCGCGGCCGAGGTCTCCGCCCACAACCGAGCACCGCCCGGTATCGAACATCAAGGACGTCACTGCCCCTGCGAGGCCGCTGGCCAGGTCCTCCACCCACGCGACCTCCGTGCTTCCGGGCAGGGTCAGGCTGACCACGAGGGAAGTGGGCACAGCACCCATGGCATTGATGTCGGAGAGATTCTGGGCTGCGCATTTCCAGCCGACTGTGTATCCGCCGGTACGGTAGCCCGAGGGCCACATCAGGCGGAAATCCGCATCCTGAACCAGGGTGTCGATGGAGATCACCGTACGACCGTCGGGAGCGGCGATCACCGCAGCGTCATCGCCGGGACCAATGAGGGCGGTGGTGGGACCGAGCCTGGGGAAGATCCGTTCCAGCAGCTCCGCCTCACCAAGCTGGCCCACGCACAGTGGATGCGCAATCACATCAGATCCTTATCCTTCGCGGTCCCCGACCCTATCCGGGCCGGATGTCACAGCCAGGCCGTACCGACTTGCCCCTTGCTCGGCCCGAGTTAACAAACGCCTCGAAGCCCGCCAGCAAGAAGGTCACTTACCCTGGAGCACTCTACGCGTCTGGTCATAGAAATCTGAAACGTAGTGGAACGGCGAAGGTCCCCACTTATGCAGCGAATCACCGATGACGTGATCCTTCGAATATTCAATAAATCGAACGCCCCGATACGAGGCAGCAATATCGTAAAGATGATCCAAAACCTCGTTGTGAAACTCGACCAATCGGCCACCAAGAGCATTGCCGCGATCGTCAGTTGAGGCCCAATACGCACGACTAACATAAATTCGGTCAGCGGCGACGCTTTGCAGTAGCATCTCGAAGCCCTTCTTAAAGAGACCATAATACTCATCCGAGCCAACCAACACCAGATCGTCGGACTCGGGTGTAAACCCACATCTCTGGAGCTCCGGCGAGTAGGTAATATAACTGCCGTTTATTCGAACAAGCGGCAGCCTCTCGTCAATAAAATCAACTAGCAAGATATCGAACGATGCCTCTTCTAAAAGATGTGCAAGAGACTTCTCGTGGTCATACGTCACCATGCGTCGTTGAAAAGCGCTTGGATTTAAAGACACATCCACGGTCGGAATATTCCCCGGAGGGACAGAAAATGCACTTCCCATGGCGGACCGAGATACATAATCCACCAGCTCAGGCCCGTCTGCGCCATAAAAAGCATCTCGAGATATACAGCTACCGTAGATAAACACGCGCGGAGTTTTCGCGTCAGGACAAACACTCACTGGAGAAGCCCCAGGCCGAGTAGATAAACTACCCACAGGATGACCAAATCCGTCAAACAGGTCAGCCTTCACCGTATCGAATTCGACCCACTCAAAGACTCGGAACGTCGCACTGGCAATCGTGCTGAGCGCCACCCGGACGCCATCCTTATAGAGCGCCACTACAGCGGTAACACCACCGAATCCCTCAACTAAATTGTTCAATTCGACTTCAATGCGTGAACCTGCAGGATTCGCTCTTACCGTGAGGGTAACCGGCACCGCATCTCGCCATACTTCACGGAGGTCCAACGGCAACCGATTGAAATTAGAGGGGAGAATACCATGTTCAATTAGGTTGTTGTAGACCACTCGGACGCTTCGCTGTGGATCCAGCATCTCACCAATGACTGAAGCAATCAGTGCTTTTTCCGGCACTGCGTGGCCTTCGCCGAAGGCTGATATCACAACGGACTGATTCGAAGAATTCGAATAAAGGCCATTGCCTCTATATGACAACCCAGATGAGTCTAGGTAGGGTGCTAGATGAGACTTTACGTGCCAGTCATTGTAGTTCTGCAGATATAAAAGGCGGTGTCCGCGGAAATCAACATTCTTCGAAGTAATTCCGGCGTCCGACAGATTGGATACATCATCTTTAGCTCGAGGACTGGCCTTATGATTCGGCAGCGCCACCTTCAGGAACCCGTGAACGGACGAGGGCACATAATCTGTAATGGATGTCTGGGGATTCCACACGAATGCCGATGCCTTGCTTCCTAGACGACTTGCATAATACATGGATGCAAACCCGCCCCCAGAACCACCAATGAGCAGGAGATGCATAGCCGCACGATCGGAAAGCAACTCTAAAAGTTCCCTAATTGAATCCTGAACCCTACCGCCCTCATAGCCGGCATACCACGCAAGCCCAAGGTCTTCAGACAAATTCAGAGTCGGATCCGAGATTGCCATGTAGGGAACACCCAGTTGGCTACCTAGAGTAGCACCGGAGAAGTACGGCGGTTTAGTGCCCTCGCGGTTAGTCAAAGCCCCCGAAAAAAAGACGGGTAACGTGCGGCCTACCGATTTGGCATTGACGGCAGAACTCAGATAAACATCCAGGACATTGCCGTCAACGAGAGAGATAGAGTGGACGCCCTCACCCCACTCGCCGGATTCGGCAAAGACTCTCAAGGACGCCCACGTGCGTACCCGAGACCCCCATTTGCTGTAATCGCGTTCAACCAGGCGTCCAGGAATTGTCGATGTCAACGCTGCTTACCCCTTCAGCTGTGGTCCGTCGATCTGACGTATAAGTCTGATCTCCGCACCCATCGTATGGTCAAAGGCTGTCTGCTGTCTCACCCTTCGCGCAGCAGCAGCAGACATTTCCTTAAACCTCTCAGGTGCCTCCCAAAGGTCCGCTATACCCTGAGCCATAGCTTTTGCATCATCCCCAGGCGCCAGGATCCCTGATTCTTCGTCAACAAACTCAGGGATCGCAGTTACAGCGTTAGTAACGGGGACCAATCCCGAGGACATGGCCTCATCACGCGAGACACCCTGGGAGTCCATACGTGTCGGTGTAAGGAAAATTCCGTGTTCCTTATGGACACGTGCTATCGAATCTTGAGTTAGAAAACCACGCTCAATAGTGACGTTATCCAGCGACCGCAATGGCTCCAGCACGGAATCGAACAATGGCCCGTCACCCAATATCTTAAACTGCGCAGAGCCGAATAGCGGGTGATCGCGCAGATGTAAAATCGCATCAACCGTAAGATCGTTAGCATACTTTCGCGATGCAAACGGTCGAATACTTAACAGTTTGAACCTGGCGTCTTCATCCTTGGGTATGTAATCGAATATATCCGTGTCAATAAAGTTATGGATCACCGAGTAGGAGTTATTAGGCAGCACAATGCCTACATCTTCCATAACCTCGGATGCAAAGTACTTGGAGACAAAGACAAAATGAAGGTGAGGGTGCAGGTTCCCGAATACGTCCCGCCACAGAGTCATTCGTGACTCGCTGGCGGCCTTGGCCTGAGTCCGCTGGTCTTCGTTTTCAAAGTTGAAATCCCGCCGGTGCCACGGTTGTACCTCTGCTCCGTGAACCCAGACGATGACAGGGACCTGGGGAATCGCCGCCTGAAGGACACTCCACATGGCAGCGTCCAGAAAGTGCACTAACACGCCCGAAAAATCATTGCCGTCCAGGACGGAAGCCAGATCACTCTCATCGCCCACAATCACGTCCACACCTTCGAACTCATAGCTCGTTCGAGTTCCGCGGCTGTTGAGACAAAACACGACTGGTTCAATGCCTGCCGCTCTGTAGCTACGAACTCGGCTGTGTACAAACGCGTTTCTATACAGATCATCGTGGGAGGGATAGACATTCGTGAGCACCAGATGCCGGCCAGCTACCTTCACGGGTGTTTTGCGTGCTGGAGCCTCTACCGGGGCAAAGGCAAATCCGCGGATCTCCATCACGCCGCTTCCTTGCACTCGGAGACCTAAGTGAACCTGCGCCGTCCCTAGCGGCACCTCAATTTCGTGATTAGTATTCACTGCCAGAATCCGACTACTAATGCGCGCCCCTGCATCATCTAGAAACAGGACGACTAGTGAACTCATTATACCAACGCCAACCAGAGCGTTGACAGAGACGCTTTCATTTACCGGATTAAGTTGGTCGATGTCAAGCGGCGTACGCGCGTAGATATAGGCGTGCTTTTCAGCTTCGAGTTCCGAACGCACCAAAGCGCCGTTCACAGAGTGATCTACCCACACCGACTTTGCAATAGCCCGCGCTGGAAATTCACCCAGCAGCTGATCTGAAGCAATACCGCTCGAGATCTCATAGTCATGCATCTGAACCGGAACTTCTTCTGCAGCACGAAGCAGATCGTCGATTGCCATGCCCAGGCTAATCTTCTCGTCCCACAAATGCGTGTCTAAGAGTTCTTGTGCCGGCATTGCAAAGTCGAATGATGGTGCCACCAGGATTGAACCCGCTACTACCCTCTGAGTCGCGGACTCCGCAGTATCAAGCACTACCTCAGCAAAATGATGTGTTGCCACAACGCTCGACGCGAGAAGTGACGACGAGGGCCTTCTGAAGGCTGACTTCAGGCCCAAACGATCAGACGGATCACTGCCGTCACGGGCCACACACGAAACGCCGAGCTGCATGAGGTACATCGCGTCTGACAAATATTGAGAACCGTAATGTGCCTCAGACACCCAAAACGCGGTGTACGCGGTCTCGCTCAAATCGCCGATACGGAGCGACGAGGTACTCATCGGGATATAGCGTATTTGCCGGGACTTGCTACATGATCCGAGATCCAGATCATCAGCGATAAGAACGACCAGCTTCTTTTCGGCCCACACCTGGTTCTCGAACTGTCCAACAACCTTCTGCACCTCATCGACGCTGTTGGCAAGGCAGATGACTGTGACTCCCCCTAAAGCCCGCTGCGGTCCTTCTGGCCAGATCTTGGAAGAGAGATATTCAAGGCGCGACGTTGTCGTATGTTCGGCAAGCACCTTTCGAAGTGCAAGGTGACGGACGTATGCCGCGTATGCATTTTCTCGGACCGTACCGTCGTTACCCATCAATTGCTGAATAGACGCGTCGATGGTGCCAGCGTCATCCGACGAGATCACCAAATCACCAAACATAAGTCGCAGGCCGCGTGAGTAATTGCTAACAACATGAGTGTCGCAAAGAATAAGGTCGAACACCCTCCGAGCAAACATGCTCTGTGATTCTTTGACCGAATTCAAATTTACGCCAAAGTCGTATCCCTTGTATGACCTAGCAATGTCAGCGTATGGCAGTCCACCCTTAATCATTGTTCGGTACTTCTCTGGGTATAGATATGCAGGGTCGTCACTACCGAAATTGCGATCAAATATCGCAACATCACCCAGCGCGGAAACACCTGTCATAATCGAGTCGAAGTCTTTTTGGCGGTCTGGATAGCGGGCATAATACGCCCCCGCGAAACTTGCCGTGGGCTGCCGATTGTATTCTTGGACCGGGGAATGAAGCAAAGGCTCACAGAAGAACGGCATAAGATAGACGCTATTGTGATTCAGCATGGACTTGTAACGTTCTACCGAGTCAAGATCGGTAGTAAATACATAGTCGAAAAGCGACGCCGTGGAGATGAACGATCCGTAGTGGACCGGGTCTTCCTTGTTCCAAAAAACCGTAGGCAGACCTGCATTCTTAAACCAGCGCACCAGCGCCACCAGCTCAGGCGAGACGCGGTGCACTTTGTCGGTCCATTGCCCCGAGTTGCCCCGCCAGGCTGACTCGACCACGAGTACATCCGGCTTGAACTTCTCAAGTTGGGCGTCCCAGCCTGAGAGGGATAACTGTAATAGCTCACAGGCCTTCCCGAAAGCCGATCCCGTAAACTCATCCATAATGCCAGCGACGCGCAGACTTCTGACGTTTTTGGTGGGAGATTTTCTTGACTTGCCCACGAAATTCGCGCCTGAATCAGGACATGACTGTACCGCGGCCTTCTCTAGGGCGCTTAGCGTCCCAGAGAATGCCTTGGACTCCTCACGCAGCATATGGTTTTCTGCACGGAGCAGTGCCAATTCAGCGTCGTAGGCTCCATCCTTTGCATCAATGATCCGGGCTGCCGCACCAAGTCGGCCCTTGAGATCGTTCAACTCGGCCAGTAGAACGGCATTGCGTTCCGACGCCGCAAGCTCCGCTCCAAGTTGTTCTATCGACAGATTTTCATTTTCGGTAGCCAAGTTATTTTCCCGTGGTAGCGATTTTAGTCTTGATCTTTCGGAGGATGCCGTGAATTCGGTGGGCTCCTGGGACACGTCGTGAGGGGGCACGAGATGTATTGCTCTGTAGCTTGGTGTGGTCCGGCTGCAGTCCCTCAACCTTTGCTGTCATCTCAGCAAGCTGAAGTTTGAGCTTTCTATTCTCACGTCCATATTCGCCTCTGGAGACCATCAGCTTCCGCACTTCGTCTTCTTTATCGGCATTTTCGTCTTCAATCATTCGGAGAGATGCTGAGAGCCGGCTATTTTCTGTGCGCAGCTGCTGGACGATGCTAGCCGCTTCCTGGAGGGGACGTCCCGTGAGAGCTTGAAATTCGGTCTCCAGCCCCTCCTGTTCGCGGAACTTGGCCGCAACCTCGAGATCCTGCCATCCCTTCAGCCTTCGGCTCCTGGCGTTGATGTCGCCTTCTAACCGCTCAGCCCGGCTTGTAACAACCTTGTATTGTTCAGACAGCTCTATAAATGCTTTTCGCTCAATCTCGAGAGTCGAGGCCAACGAGTCCAAACGGAGCTGCAGGACTGCGGACGTCACGCTGTCCGAAGAGACCTGCCTAGATTGAGCACTAGGGGCCGGACGCTGATCGTCCAATTTGGCCATAATGCGATTGTAAGTCTCAGTTGAGAGCCGTTCCGCATATCGGCTGACCTGACGGATTGTCGACTCCTGCGAGCGTTGAGTAACTATCTGTTCGGCCACAGTGAGCCCGAGGAATGCGACGGCGCGACGCAACTGTTGGCTCGAACGTGTTGGGAAAAAGACATAGGTGGGGGTGGCGTTGTACTCCCCAAATATTGAGTACCCAAGTGGAGTCAAGAAACTCTCAATCTGAGCAACCGCATCAGGGGTCATCGCTTCGATGACAACAACGGGCATGTCTCTTTCAAGAACTTCTCGGGCCCCTA
The DNA here is from genome assembly GCF_030410475.1 of Arthrobacter sp. YD2. NCBI lineage: Bacteria > Bacillati > Actinomycetota > Actinomycetes > Micrococcales > Micrococcaceae > Arthrobacter > Arthrobacter sp. YD2. The sequence continues at coordinate 7,804 of NZ_JAUHHB010000002.1, read as the reverse complement.
GTAGCACTTGATAGTCCATGCCCTCCGCGTCAATCTTGATCAATCCGACCGTGTCGGAAACGAGGGCGTCAAGCGGCTTGACCTCAATATCTCCATCTACGCGGAGGCTCAGGCTAGTTCCGCCGTAATTGTTCTCGTCGAACTGCGCTATTTCTGCTAGGGCCTCTTCGTAGCCTAAGGCAACCTGATGGACCGACACGAGATCCGACAGTTTATTCCGGGAAACGTTCGACCTTAGTATCTCCGCTAATAGCGGTACGGGCTCTACTGCGATGACTTTGCATTTAAGAACTCCCGCAAAGAAGACCGTATGGTTACCGATGTTTGCTCCCACATCGACTACGGTGTCCCCAGGCCTTATAACTCTCTTCAATGCGCGTAGCAGTTCCGCCTCGTAGAACGCGCCACATTGAAGGAGATATTTGCCGATATGGTCATCGCTCGATGGTACGCGGATACGGAAGGCCGCGGACCCTTCTTCAACAGTGGCTATCGGCATATCCCCGGTCAATCCCGAGCTCATAGGCGCTTCCAACTCGACCCCCACGTGAACATATAAAACATCCTATTTTGACTCTTTTCCCGCAGCTTCATATAAGAGCGAGACCGGCCCCGCATGCTTCTACCGTTCAATCGAATTCTACGGGACTCACGGCGTCCCAGACCGCCAAAATCCGAGAAGACAATTGGTATCCAATACTTGGAGTCAGCATAGCTTCATCTAAGCGCCCCTCCAACCCGAGAGGAATCAAGTCAGCCATACTCGGCTCCATACAGCGAAGCTCACGCAGCGCCATTCTCGCCTCAGCCGCTACGTATGTAGCCAGGTCAGGCCAAGCCATTTTTTGTTCACGGCCCGATCGCCGGCCGTGAACCTTCGCTGAGGCCGCACGTTGCGAATCCTCCCAGGCTGCGGTTGATTCGTCTGCGACACGGTAGGGCTGTTCATCGCGCAGCGCCTCGAAAGGGTCTTTGGGGCCATCAAAACGGAAGGTTGCTAGTTCAGGATCAAGTCCGACTAGCACATCGTAAATTACCCGATTACTCGCACGTTCTGAATAACTCAGTGATCTCGACGCAGCAAGGAGATCAGCGGAAAGGAGCGGATACCAAGTTAGGCGGTCATGATAGAAAGTGAACCCGCGAAGTCCGCAATGTGATCTATTCCGGTTAAACATATAATGGTCTTCGACCTTTTCACGCACAGAAGAAGAGGGATAGGACTCGAGCTCTTCTGCAAAGGCAGAAACCAACTGACCCAACTGTTCGGGTGCATATCGGTCTTTGACCGCTATGGATGTTATGAACCTCTCGGCAAACTCCCGCGTACCTTCAACGTGACCTATATGACGTTCAAGAACAGGGGCCCAGAATGATCGAAATATTTCCCCGTTGGCTCCACCCATACTTATGCTCGTACGGTTCTTACCTTCATTGCTCCATGCTCCAGCCGCCATTCTATGATACTCACCGAAAAAATAGCTACGCCAGAATCGCAGGTTATCTTCCAGAGTCAGGGGATGCTGTTCCACCATGTCGCCAGTGAAATAGGAGGCACCATAGGCATGCACAAGGCCTGCCGCTATTTCGACATCGTCAGAGTTCGGAACACGCGAGGTATTCACTCGTGCTTTTTCTTCCCACCCAGGGACACGAGTCACTGCCCCGAAAACTAGGCGGCTGTCTTTACCCCCGCTCAGGTCCAGCACTATAGTATCGAATAGATCAGTATTGACAACGGCGCGGCTATTCTCGATAACTTTTTGGGTACCGGCGTCGATTAGCTCGGCATACGACCTCTTCTGCGGGCCCACAGCCTGCACGAACTCATCTTTTTCAGACCACAGAATTGAGGCATTTGTGATGACCACGTCGCTAGACATCGGGACGAGACGGACGCCGTCTATCAGTGTTTCTTTCAGTGCGGACTGCTGGGTGAATAAGCCATGATCACTAAAAAAGTTCGCGATAACCGCAGCGGGATTGAGACGTATCCTCTGTGAAAAGGCCGCCATTACGATCTTGTGTAAATGAAGCCTGTTGCTCACGATGGCGAGTGCATCATGCTGCGACGTAAAACTGTGACCATAACCAAAAAGGTCAGTTTTGACAACTACGCATCCTGCCCGCACATCGAAAGTTGTATATGTTCCGGTTTCCGGATCAATATTTTCGAAAACTGCCCGAGAAATGCCCTCACTCGGGACAATAAGATCCCGTTCTTTCATACCTATACCGGACATTCCAAAGATCCCATATTCATCGGAGTTCACACCTTGGCTGGATGCTGCGACAAAAACGGTACTGCCGGTAGTTTCATCTCCGACCACGCGCACGTAAAAACCGAGCGCTTCCAATCTGCGAAGCGCCGGCGTGATGTCTCCGTCTTCCCTAGCTAGGGCTACGATCGCAAAATCAACATAGGGCGTTGGCAGTGGGAAAAAATCAATCAAAAGAGAACTCCTGATGCAGAACGAGACGTGCTGATCGAGCACCTTGCCATCATACAGAGTTCTAAGTCACGTATGTATTTGTATGATTTGGTTAAAGAAAAAGGTCCTGAACATTTCTGTCCAGGACCTTCCATTGTGACCCCAGCGGGATTCGAACCCGCGTTATCGCCGTGAGAGGGCGACGTACTAGGCCGCTATACGATGGGGCCGTGTACAGTGCTCCCGCCAATATCCGGTGCACTTCCTTGTCGGTTTCAAGAACCGACCTGAAGAGTATTCCATACTCTCCGCCTAGATACCAATTTCAGCTTTCACCGAAGAATCAGTAGCCGCTGGGATACCAGGACTCGAACCTAGAATGACGGTACCAGAAACCGTTGTGTTGCCAATTACACCATATCCCAATGCGCTTTCGTTGAGTCGTTTCCAGGTTTCCCTGGCCGCTCAACCCCTCAGCACGAGATATAACTATACACGCGTTCTGAGGCATGTGCAAAACGGCCCCAGACCTTTCATAGGGGCCCGGCATCGCTCTCGCCGAGAAGGTCCAGGACCTCCTCCAGTGCCCCGACAGTGCGGACCCCGGTAGGCACAGCCGTGGTGCCGCTTCGCACCGGTGAGGGGTTGTCCGTGCGGTCCAGCCAGACGCCCGTCAGGCCGGCGTCGTGCGCGCCGATGGCGTCCACAATCAGGTTGTCGCCCACATACGCCGTCCGTGCCGGCAGGCTGCCGACGAGCCGCGCTCCTTCGTGGAAGATAGCCGGGTCCGGTTTGGCGGCACCGACGGTGTCAATGCCAACCAGCACCCGGATCCGCTCCAGTCCGGCGGCGTCCAGCTTGGCACGCTGGTAATCGTGGACGTTGTTACTGACCGCCCCATAGGCGATGCCCCGTTCATCCAATGCGTCCAGCAGCGGAACCACGTCATCAAAAGCGCAGAAATGACGGGGAAGCATCTGCTCATAGGCATCGTTCCAGGCCCTCGCGGCATCGCTGTCCAGCGGTGCCAATCCAGCCCGTTCGCGGGCATGCTGCAGCCGGAGCACCCGCTGGTCGGCGAAGCTCAGGTGCCCGGCAAGGTAAGCGTCGTAGTGACCTTGCGGGTCGGCGGCGAACAGGGACGTATACGCGTCCCAATCCGCCGCCGTGAAATGTGCCAGGTCTTCCGCACTGACTGCCTGGAGCGTGGTGCCCATGGCAGCCTGCAGGTCCACCAGTGTTTCATCAATGTCGAACAGCACCGCGTCGACAGACCTGGCCATTCTCATGTCCCTACGCGGCGGCGCGGAAGGAACGAATCCGGGCCAAGGAGGAGTCCCGGCCAAGGATGACCATGGACTCGAACAGCGGCGGCGAAATGCGGCGTCCGGAAATGGCAGTACGCACAGGTCCGAAGGCCAGCCGCGGCTTGATGCCCATCTCTTCCACCAGAGCCTGGCGCAGTGCCGCCTGGATGTTTTCCGCGGTCCACTCCTCCACTGCGTCCAGAGCGGTCAGTGCCGCATCTAGCACCTCGGCCAGGTTAGCCGGAAGTCCCTTGCGCGCGTCGTCGGCAACGTCAACGGCGTCGTCGGCCTTGAAGAGGAACCCGAGCATGTCCGGACCCTCGCCGAGCAGCGTGATCCTTTCCTGGACCAGCGGGGCGGCTTCGGTGAGGATTTCCTCTTCCCGGGCGGTCAGCGTCTCCCCCACCAGGCCGGCGTGCTGCAGGTACGGGACCAGCCGGTTGCGGAAGTCTTCGGCCTCGAGCATCCGCACGTGTGTGCCGTTGATGGCTTCGGCCTTCTTCAAATCGAACCGCGCCGGGTTGGCCAGCACGTCGTGGATGTCGAAGTTTTCCACCAGCTGCTGCACGGTGAAGATATCCTCATCCGCGGACAGCGACCAGCCCAGCAGGGACAGGTAGTTCAGCAGGCCCTCGGGGATAAAACCGCGTTCGCGGTGCAGGAAGAGGCTGGACTCCGGATCGCGCTTGGACAGCTTCTTATTGCCGGCGCCCATCACGTAGGGCAGGTGTCCGAACAGCGGCATGTATTCGGCGACGCCGACGTCGATCAGTGCCCGGTAGAGGGCAATCTGGCGGGGTGTGGAGGACAGCAGGTCCTCGCCGCGCAGCACGTGGGTGATCCCCATCAGGGCATCGTCCACCGGGTTCACGAGGGTGTAGAGCGGGGCACCGTTGGCGCGGACCACCACAAAGTCGGGAACCGTGCCGGCCTTGAACGTGATGTCGCCGCGCACCAAGTCAGTGAAGGTAATGTCCTCGTCCGGCATCCGCACGCGCAGCACCGGGGAACGGCCTTCGGCTTTGAAGGCTTCGATCTGCTCGGGCGTCAGATCGCGGTCATAGTTGTCATAGCCGAGCTTGATATCGCGGCCCGCTGCACGGTGGCGCGCCTCGATCTCCTCCGGCGTGGAGTAGGACTCGTAGACGTAGCCGGCGTCGCGCAGCTTGGCGATAACGTCCTGATAGATCTCACCCCGCTGGGACTGGCGGTACGGCTCGTGCGGGCCGCCCACTTCCACGCCTTCATCCCAGGTGATGCCGAGCCACTTCAGCGCGTCGAGGAGCTGGAGGTAGCTTTCCTCGCTGTCACGGGCGGTATCCGTGTCTTCGATGCGGAACACCATGGTGCCCTTGGTGTGCTTGGCGTAGGCCCAATTGAACAGGGCAGTCCGGATCAGGCCGACGTGCGGGGTGCCCGTGGGGGACGGGCAGAAACGCACGCGCACGGGCGTGGCATCGGTAACGGTGGGCAGGTCAGCTAAGGGTGTGGGCGCATTAGTCATGATGCTTCCCAGTTTAGTCTCTTCTGCCTCTACGCATGGCCTAACGTGCGTAGGCGAGGAGCCAAAGGAAGATACCGCCGCCCGCCGCGGTGCCGGCGGCTGCCCCGGCAAGGTGCTGCAGCGGAGATCCTGCCCGCGCGCGCCGCAGGATCACGACGAGCAGTATAAGGACCACGGCAGCAGCCAGCGCTGTCCCCACCGGCCCTGTGAAGAGCAGCGCGGCCAGCGACCCGAACATGACGATGCCGGCACCGAGCGTGACATCCAGCCATGACCAGGCGGTGAATGCGTTGGCCACCAGCAGCACCATAGCGGCCGCCAGCAGCGCAAACACGGCTGCGGAAAGCGCCAGCGGCCCGTCCAGCCACAGAATGAGCCGCTGGAGCATAAAGCCCAGCGCGGCCGCGCCCAGCACTACCGGAGGCAGCGACGACGGACCGAACCGGCGCAGGTCATTGCGCTTTTTCAGGTATGCCACCAGGACCGGTGGAAAGACTCCCAACAGCAGGGCAGCCCCGAGCCCCCAGGGAAGCGCCTGCGCCGGCGCAAAGCTGAGGAACGGAGCGGCCAGGAGCGCGGCCGACCATATCAGGGCAGCCGGCGTTGCTCCGGCATGAAGCCGATGCCGGTCCCTGCCCGCTCCGCGACGCATCAGCTGCGGACGGTGTTTACCAGCCGGCCGATTCCTTCAATGTCGACCTCAAAGCGCTGTCCGTCGCTGATGATTCCGACACCGGCCGGCGTGCCCGTGAGAATAACGTCGCCGGGCAGCAGGGTGAAGGCCTGGGAGACGTAGGAGACCAGCTCCTTGACGCCCCAGATCATCGAACTCGTATTGCCGTCCTGCACCAGCTCGCCGTCCAGGTAACCGCGGACCTCGGTGTTCTCCGGGTCCAGTTCGGTTTCAATCCACGGACCCAGCGGGCAGGAGGTATCAAAGCCCTTGGCGCGTGCCCACTGGTCGTCGGTCCGCTGGGCGTCGCGTGCCGTCAGATCATTGGCGCACGTGTAGCCGAAAATCACTTCGTTCACGCGTTCGACCGGGACGTCCTTGCAGATACGGCCGATGACGACGGCGAGCTCGGCTTCATAGGACACCTCATCAGAGAACGAGGGCAGCACCACGGGATCGTTGGGTCCGATGACCGAGGTGTTGGGCTTGAGGAACATCAGCGGCGCGGGAGGGACGTCGTTGCCCATCTCCGCAGCGTGGTCGGCATAGTTGCGGCCGATACCCACCACTTTGCTGCGCGGAATAATCGGCGCCAGCAGACGTACGTCCTCGAGCTTGTGCCGCTCCCCCGTTAGCTGGACACCCGAAAAGAACGGGTCTCCCTTGATCACGGCAATTTCTTCGTTGCCTTCTTCTCCGCCAACCACGCCGTAGGCGGGGTCACTGTCCTGTACAAATCGAGCAATACGCATGCTTCTAAGCCTAGTGGACAGGGACCGGCTTTGCGCGTGGAGAGCACGCGGGCGGTAGGCCTGGAACCGAACACATATAGTAGTTGGTCAGGAGTGAGTGACCGACGGCATTTCGGGCCGGAACACGCATTGATCTACCATGCCAATCCTGGATGGGATTGCCCTCCTGCTATCTGGAAGTGAGAAGAGTGGCGAACATCTTCATTTACGGCGGCTGCGTCACCCGTGACGCATTCGAGCATATGAAAGACGACCACGTGCTCGTGCACTACGTCGCCCGTCAGTCACTGGTCAGCGCCGCATCGCCGGCGACCACAATCCTGTCCGTAGATACATTAAGCACAGGCTTTCAAAACAGGTCGGTGCGTGGCGACCTGCAATCTTCGCTCCATCCAAGCATCACCAGATTTGCCCCCAAAACAGATCTCTTCGTCTTCGACCTCCTGAGCGAACGACTCGGGGTGTACCGGGTTCCCGGAGGCACATACATCACCAAGTCGGTGGAGTTGGCCAAAACGGGGCTCGTCGCAACGCTCCCCCGGGCGGCCATTGTCATTGCGTTCGGAACTGACGAGCACTTCAACCTGTGGAAAGCTGCAGCAGATGCCCTGGCCGCCAGGCTCAGAACAGCCGGCCTCCTGGACCGTGCGCTCCTCTTCGAAGTGCCCTGGACCGACGTCACGATTACCGGCGAGGTGGTACCAAAGTTCCGCGGCTGGGACGCCTCCCATGCCAACAAGCTGTACGCCAGGTATTACGCCTACATGCGTAGCCTGGGCATACGGGTGGTGTCAGTCCCGGAAGAGCTGGCACTGTCCACGACCAGCCATAAATGGGGCCCTTCGCCGTACCATTTCATCGACGAAACCTATATCTGGATGAAGCACCAGATTCTAGGCATCCTGGAATCGCTAGCGCCGTCGTCGGCAGGGCCTTCTGTGTCTGCCTAAAGCGGCTCGTCCCGTATAGGCGGGTCGTGATTTTGCGCACCGGGTCCGCCGGAAGACTAACGACGGGTTAAACAGGTGAGGCCCGTACCAACACTGGTACGGGCCTCACCCTTCACAATTTGTCCGGCGGTGACCTACTCTCCCACATCCTCCCGGATGCAGTACCATCGGCGCTGTGGGTCTTAG